>JAADHU010000037.1 GCA_013151645.1 Gammaproteobacteria bacterium
AAAAGTGCGCACCGAACGAAAAAATGCCGCAATCGAATTGCATTCGTTGAGCGGCCGACCGATATGAACATGCTGGTAGATCGCGTTTTTGCGCATCGTGATCGCCGTGACGTCGAAAACGGGGCGGCGGCGTGGTTTGTCGTAAAAGCCATTGAAAGATGCGAACTGACCCTGCATCGCCCAGTTAAAAGGTTTGAACACGCCTTCCACGACGATCTCGGCCGTTGCAGGAACGTCAACATCAATCGTTTCGCATTTGACCATTTCGACAGCGGTCTCTCTCAAACCACCGATGAATGCGAAATCGTCGTTCTCATGCGGTAGCGCTGAGTTCGCACCCGCCAGGATAAACTCCGGTGTGACGCCGAAAACGAACGCCATGGGAAACGGTTTGGCGTTCTCCCTATCCCAGCTCGAAGACGGAGCATCGATCTCGCTTCCCCAGGCTTCCTCCATACTTTTGGCATCGCCGGTACCACGGAAAATCCAGATTGTGCCGGTGTTCTTGCCGGTAATTTCGAATCGGTGATAGGACAGGTTGTGTGCTTTTTCATTTGGCTTGGACACACACAGGCTTGTGAAATAGCGTCCCTCGGCAAAGTCCGGGCTGCCCTCACCGTCCTTCGGGTTCAGTCGCAATGCCGGCAAAATCGAGAGATCGACGTCGTCACCCTGCAGGACAATTTCCTTGCAGGGCGCCTTGCCTTCATTGACGTAAACGGGCGGCACACCACCTGACTTCAGTACCTGCATCATTTTCAAAGCCGAACCCGGCAGCGCATTCTCCTCGGGAACGCCAAACGCCTCGGCCATACGGCGGTAGGTATGCCCGACTGTATTGGCAAGCACCGGAATATCGAATCCCCTGGGTTTTTCGAAGAGTATCGGCTTGTCGATATCCTCATAGTCCGCACGGGCTATGAAAGCACCCATCTCGTCCAGAGTGTCGACCTCGACCGGAACGCGAAATAGCTCATCGTTTTTATCCAGATTATCGAGAAATTCGCGAAAATCGAAAACACCCATAGCGATCTTTCCTCCGCAGCCCGTGCTGTCGTTACATCGACTATCTATAATATAGAAATATTCTATATTAAAATGTTATGCTAGAAAAAATCGTAACCAAAAGCAACATTCTCTTTTGGCTCCAATTTTCGCGAGGAAACGGTAATGCGTTTGATTATTGGTATATCCGGTGCAAGCGGTGTGGTGTATGGCATACGCCTGCTTGAAGTGTTGCGAGATAACGACGATGTTGAGACGCATCTCGTCATGTCGACGACCGGGCGTATGAACATCAGCCTTGAGACTGACCGGAAACCGAACTCAGTAGAAGAACTTGCGGACTTTGTCCATCGCAACAACGATGTCGGTGCGAGCATCGCGAGCGGTTCGTTCCAATGCGATGGAATGATCGTTGCTCCCTGCTCGATGAAAACACTGTCGGCAATCGTCCACTCCTATGCCGACAACCTTTTATGCCGGGCAGCAGACGTCATGCTGAAGGAACGACGTCGGTTGGTTCTGGTACCGCGAGAGTCACCGTTGCATATTGGGCACTGCCGGCTGCTGCTGCAAGCCAGCGAAATGGGAATCGACATTGCTCCCCCGGTACCTGCATTTTATACGCGCCCGCAATCGGTTGATGACATCGTCGACCACACCGTTGGCCGCCTGCTTGATCTGGTCGGGATCGATTCCGGACTGGTCAAGCGCTGGAGTGGCGTACGTTCGGTCGTGGAGTGATAGCGGGAATCACCCTGAGTTGAGGGTCGCAGTGACCGTTTCCCGGGAAGCGCCCGGGAATGCGGCGCAAATGATAATGGTCAGCTTGCGCAGCACTTCGTCAGACAGGGCTTGATCGATGTGGTCGAAATAGCGGCTCAGATTGGACGCCGTATCTACGATAATATCTTTATCGAGCGAGTTTCCTGGCAGCCGGTTAGCAAGCAGCGATTCCAGCGCTTCTTGCTGTAGTTTTTCGGCGGTCAGTTCCACCTGTTTAATTTGCTCGCGCAGTTCCCCACAGGGATCGGCCGTCATCGGCAGCGTTTGACATCCGGTATGTTTCATCCAGCGGCGCGCCTCTCGCAGTTTCACCACAACGTTTTCACGCCAGTTATCGGAGAAACCGCATGCGGCATTGAACAGCGTATCGTCAAAGCGGCCGGCCCGCAGACCGAACCAACAGCAAAACAGCAGCATGTTCACGTCAACTCCGCAATCGTCCTGCAATGACAGGCAGGCTTGCGCCACACTGTCGACCCGATAGGTACGAACGGAAAAATCCCAGAACGGTTCTACAGTCATTTCCTCAGACAACCATCAGGCTTCCGCGGCCACGGTCAGGACGATACCGTCCAGTTCAGCCATCCATGGAATCTGGCACGCCAGGCGGGAGTTCGCCTGCATTTCACTGCCCTGGTCTTCCAGCGCCGCCGCTTCGAAATCTGTCGGCGGCTGCAGTGCAGTCAACCACGGTTCTTCTATGAATACATGGCACGTTGCACACTGACACGATCCGCCACAAAGCGCCTCGATCGCCAAACCCCCATCGCGCAAGATTTCCATCAGGCTGGAACCTGCCCTCCCGGCAAGTTCATGTTTTGAACCATCCCTGTCAGTAGCATGAATTTGCGTCATTCTTTCACTTCTCCGAAAATGCCTGAATACTCTCCGCATGCATGCGGCACTTTCAATAGTGTCGCTAAATGAGTGCGGATATTGCCGTGCCGTGAGACGATCGTTCTTCATTCCCTGCCAATCTATCATCGCACGATTCAGAATGACGCCTAAACATGGCATTATCGGGATTCCAGACTCACTCCAACGAATCGTATGGCAAAATCTCCCTACCGGCCTTTTCATCCGAACCCCGAACAGATTGCCCTCATGCCATCGGTTTCCGGCAACACCATCAATGGCCTGGGTGAAACGCCGTTCCGTCGCGCTGCGCCGATCTACTGGCATGAACCGGAAACACTCCATCACGGTGAGTTGCAGAAATGGTTTTACACGCAGAACCCGGATAACGAAGCTATCAACAAGGCTCGTGCTGCACGTAACAGCATCCTCAATATCGAAGTCCCCCCGGTCAGCGGACCTCCGCTGCAGCAATCGGCCGAAAAGTGGACGCAGGAGCTGGCCGCGTTTGTCGAATCAATCGACTGTGAATTGTTCGGTATCACGGCGCTTAATCCGGACTGGACGTATGAGGGTGCGGGACTCACGCAAAACTGGGTCATCATGGTAGGCGTCGCGCATGACTATGAGCAGATCGCGACGGCGCCCGAAATGACCGCCGGTGCCGAAGTCATTAAGCAATACGGACGCGGCAGTAAAGCGGTGAAGGATATTGCGGGATGGATTCATGACCGAGGCTGGGATGCAGACTGTCATGGTGGACCGATGGCCGGACCGTTGCTGCTCGTTCCGCATGCTATTGAGTGTGGCTTCGGCGAATTAGGAAAACACGGCTCGATAATCAATAGGGAATACGGATCGTCCTTTCGTCTCGCCGCCGTAGTTACCGACATACCACTTATACCAACACCAAAAGCGACCTACCATGTCGATGATTTTTGCGAGCGCTGCCAGGTCTGTGCCAATGCCTGCCCACCGGAGGCCATACTGCCGGAGAAAGTGATGGTCCGCGGGAATACCAAATGGTATGTCGACTTCGATAAATGCATTCCGTTCTTCAATGAAAATTCCGGCTGCGCCATCTGTATCGCTGCCTGCCCGTGGAGTATTCCGGGTCGCGGCCCAAAGATCGTGCAACAATTATTGCGCCGCGCCGCCCGATCGGCCCGTTGACGCGACGGCAGGAGAAAAAGAATTGCACGGCGGTGATCGAGTTGCACAGGTTTTGCTGGAACAGGGTGTGCAGCATTTGTTCACCCTCTGCGGCGGACACATCTCGCCCATACTCACCGGTGCGAAGAAACGCGGTATTCGAATCATCGATGTTCGTGATGAAGCGACCGCTGTATTTGCCGCCGACGCAAGCGCCCGCCTGAGCGGAATTCCGGGTGTTGCGGCGGTCACTGCCGGTCCGGGCCTCACTAATACGATCACTGCTGTCAAAAACGCGCAGCTCGCCCAGTCACCCATTGTAATCCTCGGTGGAGCGGCACCAACCGTCCTGAAAGGCAAAGGCGCATTACAGGATATTGACCAGATGAAACTGATGCGGCCGCACGTCAAGTATGCGCAAGCGGTGAGACGTGTGCGTGATCTTGCACCCATGCTCGAGCAGGCTTTTTCACTCTCTCAGCAAGGCGTCCCCGGGCCGGTGTTCGTGGAATGTCCGATCGATCTGTTATACGACGAATCCATCATTCGCGGCTGGTACGGACAGGCAACACCGTCCGGTCACTCGTTCTCGGCACGACTGCAGAGAACGTACCTGAATTATCACTTGAAGCGGCAATTCGCGACCGATGTTGAGCGACCGGCCACGCAAAAACACCGGGATCAGGCGCTGCACCCCACCGCAGAGCTGGTCGCCCGTGTAACAACGGCCGTTAGAACCGCACAACGTCCCGTCCTGGTGATCGGTAGCCAGGCAATGTTGCAGGCCGATCAAATGTCGTCGCTGGTGAGCGCGATTGAGGCTTTGGGTGTGCCGGTTTATCTCTCCGGAATGGCGCGAGGATTGCTCGGTCCGCAGCATGCTCTGCACCTGCGTCATAAGCGCCGTCTCGCCCTGAAAGAATCGGATTGCGTGCTGCTGGCGGGTGTCCCCTGCGATTTTCGGCTCGACTACGGATCTCATATTCCACGACGAGCAACTTATGTGTCGATCAATCGAAGTCGTCATGATATGACGATGAATCGTCGACCGACGATCAGCGCTCTCGCTGACGCCGGTCACTTCCTGCGCGCCCTGGGCAGTACCTGCAAAGTAGATTGCAGCGACTGGCTGGAGACATTACGCACGAGAGACGATCAACGGGAAGACGAAATCCGGACTGAGTCCGAGGCCGGGACGGAGCACATCAATCCACTGCAGTTGCTGAAAGAAATCGACGCCGTGCTGGATGATGACAGTATCATCGTCGCCGATGGTGGTGACTTCGTGGCCACGGCCTCATACACCGTTCGACCTCGAGGGCCGCTTTCCTGGCTCGATCCGGGCGCATTCGGCACGCTCGGAGTGGGTGCCGGTTTTGCGATGGGCGCTAAACTGCACCGACCGGACAGTGAAACCTGGGCCATTTTCGGTGACGGCGCTTTCGGCTATAGCCTGATCGAGTTTGAGTCTTTTGCCCGCCTGAAAATACCGCTGATCGCCGTCATCGGCAATGACGCCAGCTGGTCCCAGATCGCCCGGGAACAGGTCAAGTTGCTACAGGACGATGTTGGCACGACGTTGCAGCACAGTGACTATCATCTCGCTGCAGAAAGTTTCGGTGCCAGGGGGTTTTTGCTGGAATCGCCGGATGATATTCAGCCGGTACTGCTGCAGGCTAAACAAGCGGCCAGCGAAGGCCAACCGGTGTTGATCAACGCTATACTGGGACGTTCAAATTTCCGCGATGGTTCCATTTCAATGTAGTCCTTACATTTGCCATCAATGCAAACCGCCAAGAACCGAACACGCAAGCTCCTCAGGGAATACACCTCGCTCGCGCCCACCTACGACCAGCGATGGTCGACCTACATCGATGCATCGCTCTCCATGACACTCAAGACTGTTGCCGGCCTGCCTGCCAGGCGAATTCTGGACGTTGCCTGCGGGACCGGGCTGTGGCTGGAAATACTCGCGCAACAATACAGTGATGCAGCATTGTTCGGCGTCGACAGGGTACCGGCGATGCTGGAAGTTGCTCAACGCAGACTAGGTCAGCGGGCCACGCTTCTGGAAGCCGACGCGGCGGAGCTGCCGTTCGAAAGCGGTCGCTTTCAACTGGTCACGACAACCAACGCCCTGCACTACTTTGCGGATGTGCCGGCTACATTGACCGAGATCAGACGGGTACTTGACCCGTCCGGCAACCTGGTCATTACGGACTGGTGCCGGGATTATCTCTGGATGAAAGTGCTAAACCGTGTTTTGCCATGGACCCGTCACGCACACGGCCACACGCTTGGCCGCAGTGAGCTGGAACAGAACCTCGTCTCAGCCGGGTTTGAACTTGTCGACAGCAAGACGAAAAAAATCGATGGGTTCTGGGCGTTGATGACCGTCCATGCCCGGCCCGCCGGGATGACCTGAGATTTGTGGTGGTCGCGCGCAAGGCACGCTCCTACAGAAGTGCCAATAGAATAATTGTAGGAGCGTCACCTGAGGCGCGACCCTCTTAGCCCCGGTCGCGTGTCAGGTCACGCTCCTACAGAAGTGCCAATAGGATAATTGTAGGAGTGTCACCTGAGGCGCGACCCTCTTAAGCCCAGTCGCGTGTCAGGTCACGCTCCTACAGAAGTGCCAACAGATTAACAGTAGGAGCGTCTCCTGAGGCGCGACCCTCTAAGCCGGATCGTCCTGAATCTCTCGCAATGCTGCATCCAGGCTTGCAACGCTGCGATCAACATTGTGCAACTTATCCAGGCCAAACAAGCCCAGCCGAAACGTCTGAAAATCTTCAGGCTCATCGCATTGCAGTGGCACACCCGCCGCAATCTGCAGCCCCTGCTGCGCAAATTTGCTGCCGGTCTTTATTTCCGGATCATCCGTGTAGTAAACCACTACGCCCGGCGCTTCAAACCCGGCTGCTGCGACACTCCGAAAACCGCGGCTGACCAGCAGTGCCCGCACCCGCTCGCCCAGTTCCTGTTGTTCTGCGCGAACTTTTTCGAAACCGTAAGATTCGGTCTCCCGCATCACATCCCTGAATGCGGTCAGTGCATCTGTCGGCATCGTTGCGTGATAAGCGTGTCCGCCGCGCTCATAAGCACGCATTATTTCCAGCCATTTTCCCAGATCACAGGCGAAACTACTGCTGGTGGTCGACGTTACAGCATCAATGGCAGCACCATTCAACATGACAAACGCACAGCATGGCGATGCGCTCCAGCCCTTTTGTGGCGCGCTGATCAATACATCAATGCCGACGGTTTTCATGTCGACCCAGATCGCGCCAGACGCAATGCAATCGAGGACGAACAAACCGCCATAAGCATGCACAGCATCAGCAATCTTCCGCAGATAATCGTCGGGCAGGAGCATGCCGGAGGACGTTTCCACGTGCGGCACGAAAACAACGTCCGGCCGCTCGGCCTCTATCGTCGCGACAACCTCTTCGACGGGTGGCGGTGCGAACGGTGCTTGCGGCTCATCGCTGATCCGGCGTGCTTTTAGCACAGTCGTGCTGGCCGGAATATTCCCCATCTCCAGAATTTGCGACCAGCGGAAACTGAACCAGCCATTGCGAATAATCAGGCACTTTTTGCCGTGCGCATATTGCCGCGCTACGGCCTCCATACCGAAAGTGCCACTGCCCGGCACAATCGCCACCGCTTCCGCGCCATAGACTTTCTTCAACGTCGAAGAAATGTCCTTCATCGCCGTCTGGAACACGCCCGACATGTGATTGATCGCGCGGTCTGTATAGACCACGGAGTATTCGAGCAAGCCGTCCGGATCGACGTTCGGCAATAAACCAGGCATTCAGTTCTCCCTGCAAATGATGACCGGCAACGCTAGCATTGTCCGCTTTGCCTGCCAAGCCATTGTGAGAACTGGAACTGACTGGACAGGGTCGATTGACCTTCACCGAATCGTCCGTTGTATCAGCGTAAAACCGCTGACGATCTTCAAAGCTTGACACCGCTCCCGACGCCCACCGCTCATCCTATTTTTGCAGGTAATCGTTCAGTGCAATACCAATACCGAACCGCTCAACGCGATGGTCGTAGTCAAGCAAGCTTTCCCCGTACCCATTGAAATAGGCAGCGTAGACCCTCAATAAATTTCCTAGCGGATAGCTCCACGTGACTTCCACCGCGCCTTTGTCGGTGCCCCGGCGCAACATCAAGCCGAATGTATTCCTATTGGGCGTATAGAATGCACGGATCTCGCCATAGCCGAGATATCGATAGATGTCAGGGTTATCATCCCGGCTTGCATCCTCCGGCAAGCGATACCAGGCTTTTAAAGCCACTGCCAAATCCCCGGCGTCAATAGCGACATTCGCGAACAGGCGATTCCAGCTACGAGACAAAAGCTGCGGGCGGCCATTGGACTGATGCACAAAGCCGATATCCCAACCCACGATGTTAACGCCGCCCAAACTCGGGCCGCCATAGTGACGTACAAAAAGCTCCGGTTCATGATCGCTTTCACGAAACGCTGACGAAAAATCTTTGTTATATAACTGCCACCAGGATTGATTGGTATATGCGAAAAAGAGGGTGCTGTCCGGTAACCATAGATCGTGCGCCAGGGGAAGTTTAAAGCTTACCTGGAACTTCGCTTCTTCATGTTGCACAACATCGCCGGATTCCAGAAACTCGAACGGCGCATTGTTCGGGTGCCAGTTATACGTATACGGCAATACGTAATTCGGTCGGTGGGCGGTCAGGGTGTACGGCCGATCCATGGTATCGAATTCGGACACGAAGCGGCGCGTGATCGCGCTTGCCGGCTTTATGGCCTCCGCAAGCTCGCCCGTCGATGTTGCTGCCGACACATCGTGATCCCGACACAGCGCGCGGATTTCGCCAACCGTCATCGTTGGACTAAGCTTGCGTACCGCATCGACGATACAGTCGTCGACTTTGTCGGCGAACACCAGATTTGTCGAGACTATGAGTAAGAGTGGCAAACGCGCCAGCCACCGGACGTTTCCCGGTTTTTTGGGACATGAAGTCGTGCCGTTTGTCATGACAGTGTTTTCTCGAAACGTTTCGACGCAAGCCATAGCGTCGCTACACCCAGTAGAGCCAGCGCAAGCATTTGCGGCCAGAGGACTTCCGGCCCGATGCCCTTCAGAAAAATACCGCGAATAACGACCAGAAAATAACGCAGTGGATTCAGGTAGGTTAGCCACTGGATGACCTGCGGCATGTTGGCGATCGGAAACATGAAGCCTGACAACAACACGGCCGGGAAATAGAAGAAGAACGCACTCATCATGGCTTGCTGCTGAGTACGACTTAGTGTTGAGATCAGTAGTCCGATGCCTAACGTCGTCAACAAATAGAGGCTGGTCGCAAAGAACAGCAGCAACAGGCTGCCACGGATCGGTACGCCAAACCAGAAAACGCCGATGAATGTCACCACGATCACGTTGGCAAATCCAATCAGCGCGAATGGCAAGGTCTTGCCGAGAATGAACTCAGCCGAGGTGATGGGCGCCACCATGATTTGTTCGATAGTGCCAATCTCTTTCTCACGAACCACGGCCATGCTGGTTAGCATTAGGGTGATTAACATCACGACGATGGCGATTACGCCCGGTACGTAAAAATTGCGGCTCTCCAGGTTTTCGTTGAACCAGGTACGTGTTTCAAGCTCGACCCGGCCAGGCGTTAGAAATGCACCGTTAATTCGGGTGAAGCGATTGATAAGTACAGATTGTGAGAACTGGCCCACAATTTTGGCGCTGTAGTCGAGAATCACACCCGCGGTGTTGGAGTCTGACCCATCAACAATCAGCTGGAGGTCAGCCGTACGGCCTGCGCGGAGCGCGCTACCAAAGCCTTTGTTGATCTGGATAACGGCACTTGCCTCACCGCGATCGAGCAGCTCGCGGATCTGACGAGAATATTCTATGCGATCAGTGATGTTGAAATATCCGGAGTTCTCAAAGCGGGCGATGAGTTCACGACTAACCACGCTGTTATCCAGATCATAGACACCAGTGTTAATGTGGTTGACGTCCAGCGTCACAGCGTAGCCGAAAATCAGTACCTGCAGAATCGGCATAACGAAGATGATGGCCTTCATCTTCGGGTCGCGGAAGATCTGAATAAACTCCTTGATCAACATATGCTTGATGCGCTCGAACACGACTACACCAGCTTTTTCTGAAAGAGTTTGTTGGCAAGCAGCACGAGTGCCACGCCGAATAAAGTCAGTAAACCGGCTTCCAGCGCCAGCACTTCGAGACCGACGCCTTTCAGATAGATGCCCTTCAGCATGGTGACGAAGTAGCTTGCTGGCACCAGCCGAGACAGGGCCTGCACCGGCAACGGCATATTCGCGATAGCGTACATGAAGCCCGAGAGCAGAAACGACGGCAGAAAGGTCAGCACCATCGCGAGCTGGCTTGCGAGCAATTGGTTACGGGTCAATATGCTGATCAACATACCGAGCGACAAAGCTCCGGCAAGAAAGATTGCTGCCATGACAAAAAGTAAAGCCACACTGCCTCGCAATGGTACGCCGAACAGGAATTCGCCCATTAGCACGGCCAGCAGCACATCCAGTAAACCAATCGCAAAGTACGGCAGCAATTTGCCGAGAATCAATTCGTTGCCCTTGACCGGCGTCGCGATCAATTGCTCCATGGTGCCCTGCTCCCACTCGCGTGCGACGGTCAGTGATGTCAGCAGTGCTGCAATCACCATCATGATCACGGCAATCAGCCCGGGAATGATGTAGTTCTGCGATTTGAGATCGGCGTTAAACCACACTCTGGCCCGGAGGTCGACCGGCTGTGCGACCGTCTGGCCACGAACCTGGCGCACCGTGTGCATGGCCACGTCTTGCGAATAGGCGAACATCACGACGTCGAGATAGCCAATGGCAATGGTTGCGGTATTCGGGTCGCTACCATCAACGATGGCCTGCACGGGCGCAGGACGATTCGATTCAATCCGACCGGCAAACTCAGGAGGAATGATCACGGCGAGCAGCGCTTTCCCGCTATCGATTGCGCGCTCGATTTCCGGGTAGCTGGTGACGGAATCCACCAGCGAAAAATAACGCGAACCACCGAGCCGGCTGATAAGTTCACGACTCGCTTGTGAATGATTCTGGTCCCAGACCACAGTAGGCACGTTGTCGACGTCCAGCGACAGCGCGTAGCCGAACAGCAGCAGTAACAGCATTGGAATCGCGATCGCCATTCCCAGGCTGCGCGGGTCCCGCAGAATATGAATCAATTCCTTCTTCGCGATGGCTCGAACGCGCAGGATCTTCATCGCCGGCACCTCATCGGAAAACGCGTTGATGCGTTTCGATTCCGGAACATTGACGTTGGAAAGGAAGCCGTCACGATGGAAGTCGTCCGTTGTAGAAACGCGTTAAAATGCTTACGGCCCGCTCGGCTGTCTCCACGACGTTGAATACTTTGCCGGCAGCGCCATAACCACGCGGGAACGTCAGCGGATACGCCAAGTGCTTTGCCGGGTGTCGCTCTTGAGTGCCTTTGCTCATTCTCCCAACCCTATGCAGCCTGCGCAACGCGGTCTCGCGCTTCAACCAGGGACACGAACACATCTTCCATCGACGGTTTGATTTTCTCGATGTGTTCGATGTGCAAACCGGCCGAAACCAGCGCCGCATGGATCTCCCGCTTCGCCGTATCAGCATCCGGTGCGACAACGTGAAGGCCGTTGCCAAACAGTGCGACTTCCTTGACCGAAACCAGCGCCTCAAGCATTTCGATCGCGTCCTGCGGTCGTTCGCAACGAACGTCCAACACCTCCTCTCGCATCAAGCGGGTCTTCAATTCGTTGGGCGTACCAACTGCAATCAACTCGCCACGATGAATGAGACCAATACGATCACAATACTCGGCCTCCTCCATGTAATGCGTCGTCACGAATACCGTCACGCCTTTGCCGGACAGCTCGTAGATCAGATCCCAAAATCGGCGGCGACTCAACGGGTCGACACCAGAGGTTGGTTCGTCCAGGAATATGACGGGGGGTTCGTGAAGCACTGCACAGCCCAGCGCCAGGCGTTGTTTCCAACCGCCAGAGAGGATCTTGGTGAGTGAATGCCGGTGAGTCTGAAGCCCGGCCATCTCGATTACCCATGCCTTGCGTTCTTTTCGGGTCTTCATGGGGATGCGATAGATCCCGCCATAAAAGTCGATGTTTTCCTCGACGGTCAGGTCTTCGTAAAGCGAAAACTTCTGGCTCATGTAACCGATATGAGATTTGATCTTTTCCGTTTGACTCAGCACATCGAAGCCAGCGACTGTGCCACTGCCGCCGCTCGGCGCAAGAATTCCGGTGAGCATCCGTATCGTAGTCGATTTGCCGGAACCGTTAGGACCGAGGAAGCCGAAGATCTCGCCTTTGGCCACCTGGAAACTCACGCCGTCGACTGCAACGAAATCACCGAAGCGGCGCGTCAAACCATTGACCGTGACTGCGGGTGCCGCGTCAGTGACTGCCATGATCGTTCTCACTGGCCAACACTGACACGAACACATCCTCCAGCGATGGTTCGATCGTGCGAATGCCTTGAACCGCAAGCCCCGCCTTCCGCAATATCGCTTCGCTCTGATCGATTGCGCGCCTCGCATGGCGCGCTACTACATGGATACGATCGCCAAACAACCCCACGCTGTCCGCGTCAAGCTGCTCCCGCAGTTGCGTCGCCACCTGGCGCGGCTGGTCCGCCTCGATCTCGATGAGCGAGCCGCGCATCAATTGCTTGACCTCGGCGGGCGTACCGACGGCGATCAGGGAACCATGATGCATCAGGGCCAGCCGAGCACAGCGTTCGGCTTCATCGAGGTAGGCGGTAGAAACGAAAATCGTGACTTTCTCTCGCAGCAACTTGTAAAGAATCCGCCAAAAGTCCCGGCGCGATACCGGATCCACGCCATTGGTCGGCTCGTCCAGAAACAGGACACGCGGCGTGTGGATCAATGCGCACGCAAGCCCAAGTTTTTGTTTCATGCCACCGGAGAGCTTTCCGGCTTGTCGATTCTTGAAAGGCGTCAGATTACTGAAATCCAGCAGTTCCTTGACGCGCGTATCGCGGTCCTTGCGGGACATCAGGTATATATCGGCATAGAAGTGGATGTTCTCCAGTACAGTCAGATCCGGATAAAGGCCGAATTGCTGACTCATATACGCGATGTCTTCCTTGATGGCGTCAGCACCGTCAACAATGTGATGGCCGGCCACCCATGCATCACCGCCACCGGGTTCCATGATTCCGGTCAGGAGACGCATGGTCGTTGTCTTGCCCGCTCCATCCGGACCGACCAACCCGAAAATCTCTCCCTGGTTCACTGACAACGTAAGATCGTTGACCGCCACGACGGCGTCGAACGATTTGCTGAGGTGCTCTGTTTTTATAGCAAGCATGGTGCCTGACCGTCACCCAACCAGATGTCTGCATCGGCCGGCATGCCCGGTTTGAGTTCCATGTCAGTATTGGGGACGTCAATCTTGATACGGTAGACCAGTTTGACGCGCTCTTCGGCCGTCTGGACGTTTTTAGGCGTGAACTCTGCCTGCGATGAAATGAAAGACACGCTTCCTGCATAGACTCGATCGGGATACGTATCCGTTGAAATACAAACCTCCTGACCGACCTTGACGCGACCCAGGTCGGTTTCATTGACATAGGCGCGTAACCAACTGTTAACGAGGTCTCCAACGGTGACAATCGGCACACCGGGCACCACGTATTCGCCGGCCTCTACGTTTTCCGAGAGAACCACCCCTCCAATGGGTGCGTTGAGCGTCGCATAGCCAAGCCGTGTTTCGGCCAGCGCCCGGGATTGGGTGGCTTGCTCGAGCCGAGCCCGGGCACGATCAATTTCTTCCTGGCGCGGTCCTTTCTGCACCAATTTGAGTTGTTCGCGAGCTTGTTGACGTCGTGCCTGGCCGACCTCATAGGCCGCCAGTGAGCTGTCGTATTGCTCCTGTGCAATGGTCTTGCTGCGGAGCAGGGTTTGTGCCCGTTCATATTCAAGTTTGAGTCGATTGAGTTCGGCCTGCGCGAGCCGCACAGTCGCCTGGGCTTCGGCAATCTCCTCTGGCCGGGAACCGGCCAGGAGCGCCGCCAGTTCCGCCCGATAGGCCGCCAGCTCAGCCTGACGCATCAAAACTTCTTCGCTCAATTCGGTGCTATCGAGTTCCGCCACCGGATCGCCTGCCTGAATGAACTGCCCCTCGGATGCCGGCCGCGCCTTGACCCAGCCGGGGAGCTTGAAGCTAACCTCAACATCGGTGACTTCGATATTGCCGGATACCCGCAGCAGGCCGTGGTTTGATTCCGGCTGGAAGTAGAAAAACGCGACCACCGCCGCGCCAACGATGGCAACCAATGATCCAGTCGCGATGAGCTTCTTGTTCACGGCGTCACCTCAGTCTTCCCCGGCGGTGGATGGAAAGCGGGCGAATATTGCGCTGACCGCTTTCTGAATCGACGGCGACGGATTTTGGCGATCTGACGGTGAGATGGTTTTGGTGGCCCAGCCATGCCATACCGGCTGCTTCGTCTTACCATCGAAAACATCAATTCCGAGCGTACCCTCCGTGTACATACGATGCACCACCTCCGTGTCGTAGTAGTGGCCACCGTACAGGTGCCATCCCCACATGCCCCGATAGGCGATGGGATACGATGTCGCTTCAATACGGTCCCGCGTACCAACGGTATACGCTACGACAAAGTCGGCAGTTTCACGGTCACCTGACAGCACAAACCCCCTGTTTACCAATTCGCGTTCGATGGCGTCGGTGATTTTCTTCTGCGTTAGCGGACTGACAGACGGACTGTCACCGTGGCCGACAATCAACGGCTCATCGGCGATCCAGCTGAAGGAACGATAATTGTCGAATGACGCGAGTTCATCGTAATGCGAACCGGACTTTATGGTGGCACATCCGCCTGCAAGCACTCCCAGGAATAGAACGAATGCGAGCCTTAGGCTGTACCGTCTGGTGACATTGCTCATGGTCGGACTCCTATGTTGTTTCACGTTGTGCCGCGAGGCCAGATTGCGGCTGTTTTGAGCCCTCGGCAGGTACGAACTCAATCGTTTCTCTTTGGCCTTGCCGTAAAACCTCGATGGTTAACCGCGCGCCACCAGGCAGCATGCGAATAGCGTCCCGAGCCTTCAAAACGGAATCGGGAGAGATGAGGCGAATTCCGTTCGCGGCGAGAATGATGTCGCCACCAACCATGAGCGGGCGGCCATCAACCTCGATGCGAATATCACTTTCCCTGAGCCCCATGGCCTGGGCCGGGGATTGCTCGGCGATCTGTTGGATCAGCATGCCACTCGTTTGCGGCACGTTCAGCGCACGCGCAAGATTGGGCGGCAACAACACGCCGATGAATCCGGACCAGAACGAGCGATTGTCGATTACGAGTTCGCGCGCAGAATTGATCGCGACCGCGAATCCCAGCCCCTCCGAGCCACCCGAGCGACTGCGGATGTGACTGACAATACCAATCACCTCACCGCTTTCATTGAAGAGCGGCCCGCCGGAATTTCCGGCGTTGATGGCCGCGTCGGTCTGGATAAGATTCACATAGCTAAAGCCGCCGGACGCATCGTCTCGGTGCAGCGCGCTGACGTAACCGACCGTCAGTGTGTGGCTCATGCCGTACGGAGCGCCGACAACGAAGACGCGATCGCCCGCCCGGGTCCGGTCGGAATCGCCCAATTCGGCAGGCTCAATGCCCGACACCGGCGCATCGAGCGTCAACAGCGATACATCGGCAAAGCGTTCCGAACTCGTCACGCGAGCTCGGCGCGTCGTTCCATCGACCAATCTCACCTGAATACGATCTGCAATCTCGACCACGTGACTGGCCGTCAGTACTTGATCATGGGCAATGAGGACACCGGACCCAAGACCGATCTCACCGGTTGGAGTTGTGCCGTTCTCCTGCGACAATGACGGCGAACTCAGTGTTCGTATCTCGACCACCGTGGAATTGACGTGTGCGAACGTGTCACTGAGATTCGCTACCTCGGCCTGCGCAACAACCGTCAAGAGGGTTGTAACGACCAGCATCAACGTACACTGCGCCGAGTTTCGGCGTTGTTTGGCAAAGTGAAATGGAATCATTGCTCGCTCTCCTCGTGTGATTGCTTTGCATCGAAATTGCCCGGTTGCATGAGTGAGCGGGTGTCTTGCTTTGTCAGCACGTGCCGGCCGATCGCTGCGATTACGAGCCATACGGTGCTGCGAAGAGTCATCGCGACCACAGTACGCATCTCATACGCACCCCCGCTGACCACGTGCACACCGAAAGCTGCGAATACGCCGAGCGTGGCAAGCGCAATGACGAGAGCGACGCGTACCGCCCAGACTTGTCGAAACAACAAACCGATACCGGCAACCAGGTAGGCAAAGCCGGCCAGAAAGTTAAACCAAAGAACGAACGGCACGAAATCGCCGGCTGCGGCACGCGCCGCGCCGTCGACGAACAGCACCGCGCCACCCTCGCGAACTGTGAGCAGCCCAAAGATCGCCCCGATGATCCCGGCGACGCGAACTAATACGAAGCGTCGACTCAGGTCGGCTCCGGTTGCAATCGATGTGTTCATGAAAATCCCCTCTGTCCGATGGTGGATGATCTCTTGGTGCGCTGCCGCCTTCTACTGCACTAACCAGCTGCCGTCGGCCTGCAGGCATGCTGTACCGTAGACCTCCTCATTCGTCTGGTTGCCTATCGTTGCGTCCAGGCTGAACTCTCGACACGGTCCACTACGCTGCTCATAAGTGCGTGTTGGCGTAAGCGTGTAGCGATAGCCACTATCAGGGTTGACCCAGGTTCTTGACTCACCGGTTCGAAAGTCGTCTAGCGATTGAGCCGCCAGCATACGATCCGTATCGTCCATGCTCTCCCCGATGTGTTGGCCGATCATGCTACCGGCAAGAGAACCGAGAATAATCGCAGCCGTCCGGCCGTGACCATCGCCTACCTGCGCACCGACAACGCCGCCAACGACAGCACCAATTACCTGACCCTGCTGTCCATGCATGGTCGTCTCACAGCCGTACACAAAAAGTGTCGACAAGAGCGTCAGCACGACGGCAGCGCGCAGAGGCGTTATCGTTCGTTTTTTGTTGGTCGCTTTGCGATTCATATCAGTTCACTCCCAGGTCAAACGGCCGCGAAGTACTTACTGGCTGTCGCCGGCATCAAATTCAGCAAACCGGAACATGCTGGCGATTAGCGGTAAGCCCCATGGCACGACCAATGCGACCCTTTCTATTCGCGTATGGTCGATCCACGAAAACAAGATTACGGCAGCGATGTTTCCGGTTGATTTCGGGAATGACCGAAATTGTTACAAAATGTATCGGTAACGTTTCTTGCTCGTCGTAACGTGCAAATCATCTGCGGCAGTGGCTGGTTGTCTGTATCGATGCGATTGCACCACGGCACGCCTGTCAGAAATTGATACTGCCGGAGTCGCTGCTAATAAGTTCAAAGCGCATGCGTGCACCGTTATCCAGATCCTCAAAAAAGGCGACACGTGCTTCGTCCGAGTCGATAAACAGGTCCTGACCGAAGCCGTAAGCCATGGTTTGGTAATTCAAACTGGCTTCAATGGTGTAGTTACCGGGTGCCAGACCGGCGATTTGATAGTGCACCCGGTCGCCGCCGCCGACAAAGTCCGAATCCGTCATTGCGTCGCCGCGCGGCTGGATGGTCCCCGGAACGAGGGTCTTGTCCATGCCAGTTGGCAGCAGACGATTGTCTTTACGATAAGTTGCCGCCTCCAGCAGCGTGTAAGTCAGGTCGCCGTCAACATTTTGCATGATTGTTTCATAGCTCTGAACCTGATCGGCACTGGTGATGATGTCGTAGTGCGCTTCAAATTGGCCGGGACTGCTGTCACTTTCCAAGCCTGATATTTTTCCCATCGCATCGATTGCACCCGACTCAAATACGACGACGCCCGATGCATCGGAAATTGTGACGTGCAGCCATGCCCGGCGGGAGGGATATCCGGTCGGAAACTTGTGTCCACTAAGATTACTTACTCGAACGGTAAAATCGAGGTCGTCACCAGCACGAACGATGTTTTCCAGCGTGAGACTCGCCGCACTGGCGAGGAACGTACGCGTTTCCGCGATGACCTTGTCGAATCCGCTCGCGGTGATGTTGAGCGCCTGCGCGTTCTGACCGAGGATATCCAGCATGTAGGTGTTGCCCCCGACGAATGTGTGTTGCGCAAAGTCGGCACGAAGCGGCAGGCCGTTCGTTGGGCGCGTCGATATTGTCATATCACCGGTAGCCAACGGCATATGGCAGTCCTGGCAACTATCGGTAGCTGCAAATACACTGTTTTGCCACTCTGTGTAAACCATTTGTTCCGGAAAGGACTGGTTGGTGACAATGCCCTGAGTGTCAACAACCCTTGTACTCAGGTTGTGGCAAGTGGCACAGAGTTCAGATGACGAGACATGTGCGCTCGCAGTGGGCGTGAAGCCGATCTGATTCTGCATCGGTGTCACGAAGGGATTGTCATACTGCCCGTACAACAGACGATCGATACCAAAGTTGAACGCGACCGTGAAATTTCCGGAAAACCCAGCATCACTACCAAGCGCCGCTGAATCTTCTATTTGATGGCACAGAGTACAGCTGACGCCTTCGTTTGCGGCATCAAACAAGGGATTGTCCGGATGCAACAAACCGCTGTCGCCAAACAACGCGGCGCTGATGCCGGAGAATTCCACCTCGGTGCTCGCCATAGGTACATGGCAACGTCCACAGGTTGTCTCGATCTCTTCTTGAAGCGCCGGGTTGCGTTTGATTTCACTGGCGACTTTGGCTCGCCAAAGCGGATCTCGGGCACTGTTGGCCATCATGGTTGCCTGCCAGTCCACAACGATGGAAACGTCATCGCCCACGGCATCCCGAAGTCCATCGTGACAAGACGAACAGTTTTGAGACCCCGTGAAGTGATCGGTAGAAAATGCGTGGTTGGTGGTACTGTCAGCAATCGCAGTAGGTGGAACCGGCGTCGGCGTCGGCAGTGGAAGTGTCGTTCCAGGATCGCTGCCGCCTCCTCCACCGCAGGCGCCCAGGAACACGAACAGTATCGGTAAGAGCCGATACCGGTTAAACCATTTATGCCGCGACCGGAGAATCATGTTCTTCACTTGTGTGCTCTGCATGTATTGTTACCATTTCTCTATCACCATCCAGGCCTATGCCGGAGAACGCGGGCATGTCGTGGCCCTTACCCATGCCAATCTGCGTGTTTTGTGCCGATACAGCATGCGCGAAGGCTACCGCCATTCCCGCTGCTGTCAGTACGAAGATAATTCGTCGCATTTTTCCAGCTCCCCTATAGAGTGCATTTCTTGTTGCTCGCAGTTGTGAAAATTCATGCAGCAGAAACCAGACGGACGGCTGCTTGTAATACTCACGGCTGTTTACCCTGGGTCACTGGCGACCAGGCGATAGGCCCTGTGACAGGCCACACAATTTCCGGTTAGCTCACCGAGTTGCTGCGAGACTTGTTCCGTGCTCCCGAATTGCTCGGCGTCGAGCGCCAGTTGGTCGAATCGTAAGTGTGTATCCATTCCGAGTTTGCGAAACCCCATCGGCAACCTGGCCGCGAATTCTGCCGACTGTGGACCCATGTTCGCCCGCCCGACTTTTCGTCCGGCAACCGCCACCGTGTTCAAGTCCCCTGCATTGTTAGCCACGATGATCGTCTGTACCGCCTCGAGCAGACCACGCATTTCTTCAAGAACAAGATCGCGCTCTGCCGGCGTTACGATGATCGCCGCACGGCCATCCGGTGAGGTCCCGACAACGCCGCCTACCATGATTCTGGAAGCGAGCACTATTGAGACCAAGCCCAGAACCACGGCAATCGCCCAACAAAACCTGTGTCTACTCATATCAATGTTTGCCGCTGCGTTGGCCATGACTCCTGCCACGGCCTTGTCCATTTTCCTGACCCCTTCGTTGGCCCTGGTTGTCGTAGCCACGTGACTTTTCACGGTCTTGATTCTGATCGCGGTTCTGCTGCTGTTTTTCGGTGCCCTGATCCCTCATCCGATTTTGATTGCGATCGTGGCGTATCGTCTGCTTGTCGTTGTTCGTCATCGTTTCCCGATTCAAACTACGATCTTGCTGTCGTACTTGATCAGTTACGGCCGCTGTTTCCTGCCCGTACACCACACCGCCAAGCACAAGGCTCGCGCCGAGCAGTAACCCTGCAAGTCGCACAATTCCTGGTTTCATTGTGATTCTCCCGATTCCGTCGAAAATATACTTGTGTCCCGCGCCCATCGTTCAGCGGCCAATGCGGGTATAATTAGTCATTGAGTTGAGCATGCACCGACAGTGTTTCGCAGGTATGTCACCACCGAGAAAATTTGTTACAAATTGTTTCCTATGAATTTACGTACTCCGGAAAAAACACCCGACGAACCGCTTCTGCTGGTGGTTGATGACGACGAAGGCATTCGTGACCTCCTGTGCCGCTATCTCGCAGAGCAGGGTTTTCGTGTCGCTGCGGCTGCGGACGGTCCGGCAATGGATCAATGGTTGGCTGACAATACGCCGGATCTCGTCATTCTCGATCTGATGCTTCCGGGTGAAGATGGACTGTCACTGGCGCGTCGCCTTCGTGGCGACCAGAACCCGCCTATGATCTCGGCCCGAGGAGACGATGTCGACCGTATTGTCGGGCTGGAAGTCGGTGCTGATGATTATCTGGCAAAACCGTTTAATCCGCGTGAGTTGCTGGCGCGTGTGCGTGCGGTGCTACGCCGTAATTGCCGCCCCAACGAATCGGATACACAGGACGATAGCGGTTATTCATTCGGGCCGTTTCTCTTTGACCCGCTGAGACGAACACTGAGTCGGGGTGACCAGCAAATTGAGCTCTCGCGAGCCGAACTGGACTTGCTGAATGTCTTTGTGCGCCACCCGAATCGGGTCCTCAGTCGCGATTTCATCATGGAGGATCTGGCGGGCAACAACCGCGACCCACTTGACCGCAGCGTCGATGTCAGGGTAACGCGGCTGCGACACAAGATCGAGGATGACCCATCACATCCACGATTTGTAAAAACCGTCTGGGGGGTTGGCTATCAATTCAACACTGAGCCCACAACGAATTGAAGATTATCCCGCAATCCTTGCTGTCACGAACGGCACTTACCATCTCACTCGCTCTACTGCTGTTCATGATCATAACGCTTGGTGCAGCTATCTATTTCGTAGCGATGCCGATTGCGAAGCGATCAGCGGATGATCTGGCCGCGTTAATGATTCTGGCTGCGAACACCTGGCACGAATCTGTACCGGAAGAGCATGCCAATCTTCGTCAGCGACTAATGCAGGATCACGGACTTGCCATCGCTACCCGCACGCCCGGTTTGCCCGTGCTGAAAATCGACTATCCGTATTTTCTCTTCCTGCGTGATGCGCTTGCCCGACGCACCGGCGAGTCGATTGACGTACTCAGGAATCCCGGCGGACACAGAGTCTGGGTCGATATTCCGGTGAACGGGAACACCGTTCGCGTGGGCCTTGCCAGAGAGCGTATCAGTGCGAGCCCACCGCTTGTGTTGCTTCTGGTCATAAGCGGAGGCGCGTTACTGGTACTAATCACCAGTATTGTGGTGGTTCGTCGAGTTATCGGGCCGCTGGAACGACTATCCCACGCCGTGCAAGAAATTGGCCAGGGAAGTCAGCCACCGCCACTTGCGGAGGACGGTCCGGAAGAATTGGCGACGCTGGCACGTGTATTTAACCGCATGTCGTTGGAAGTACACGACCTGCTCGAGAACCGTACCGTCATGGTTGCCGGCATTTCTCACGACCTGCGGACACCGTTAACGCGTCTTGGCCTCGCGATCGAAATGATCGGTGATCAAGGTGATCCGAAACTCGTTGCCGGCATACGGCGCGATCTGGCCGCAATGGAAAACCTGGTCAAACAGTTCATGGAACTGGCTCAGGGCCTGTCTGACGTGCGAGAGGAAGAAGTTGATCTCTGGCAGGTTCTCCGCATGCAGGTTGAAGACCTGCAACGGGCCGGTCATGATGTTCGACTAGGGCCCGACCCCGGCTGCCACCTCGTGGGCGATCCGTTCGCTTTGGCCCGTATCCTGACCAATTTACTTGATAACGCCGCTCATTACGGCAACGGCAAACCGGTCGACGCGGAACTGCAATGCGAACCGGGACTGGTGAGCATTCGAATTTGTGATCGCGGTCCAGGTATCCCTGAGGCCGAACTTGAAGCGGTGTTCCGCCCGTTTCACCGACTGGACACTGCGCGAGAGGATCGTACCGGTGGTAGCGGGCTGGGGTTGGCTATCGCCCGCCAGCTTGCGAACAAAAACGGCTGGACCATCGATCTCAAGCCGCGGCCGAGGGGCGGAACGGTTGCAGTTCTCCACCTGCGTACGCGGAAAAACCAGGATATTGAAAAAATTAATTCAATGTCGCCAATCCGGAGCGGGTAGTTCCCGCGAAGCCGGGGTCTCTCCTTTATCTTGCTATGCGCCCAATCCAGTACGGTAGACTGTATTTTTCCTTTACGGCTCACGCGATGATTCCAGAAACGCATTCGACGTTCGTCTCTCGTTGTCGCGTAACGCTTTCTCTCCTCACGATATTCGCCTTCGGTGCCTGCACCGAACCTGCCAGCAAGCTCGACGCGAACGACAATTCCGTTGTAATTTCCGTGCTCGGCACCAACGATGTGCACGGCGCATTGATTGCACACCCAGGCCGAGGAGGTCTGGCGACTTTCTCTGGATATGTCACTGCCTTGAGAGATGCTCGTGCGAATGATGGCGGCGCGGTGCTACTGATTGACGCCGGTGATATGTGGCAGGGAACGCTTGAGTCCAATCTGTCGGAAGGCGCCTCGGTGGTAGCAGCCTACAACGCACTGGGCTATACCGCCGCTGCCGTTGGCAATCACGAGTTCGATTTCGGGCCAGCGGGGCCGATGCCGATTCCGGAGAACGATACGGACGATCCGCAGGGTTCGTTGAAACGGCGTGCGACCGAAGCCGGGTTTCCATTACTCGCCGCCAATCTGATCGACGAAACAACCGGTCTGCCCGTCGCGTGGCCCAACGTACAGCCGTCAACGATGGTGGAGGTGGAAGGCGTCAAGGTCGGCATCATCGGCGTGATGACTAAAAACGCGCTGATAACCACCATCGCGGCCAATACGGTCGGGCTGCGAACGGCACCTTTGGCACAAACCATTGTCGACGAAGCACAGAAACTTCGCGCCAGCGGTGCAACACTGATTATTGTGACCGCACACGCCGGCGGTCGGTGTGAAAACTTCGATAACCCGCTGGACCTGTCGTCCTGCGACCTGACCGGCGAGATCATGCAGGTTGCCAACGAACTACCGCCAGGTCTGGTCGATCACATCTTTGCCGGACACGCGCATCGGGGAATAGCCCACGTCGTCAATGGCGTATCCATCGTATCCAGCTACTCCAATGCACGCTTTTTCGGGCGTGTTGATTTCACGCTGAACCGCGCGACACATATCATCCAGGACCGTGAAATATTTCCACCGCAGCGGATTTGCGCTTTCGTTGTCGATAACGGCAATGAATGTGCATCTGCGGAAGACGAAGCAACTTCCGCCGTCGTCGCTCGCTACGAAAACAGACCAATCGTGCCAAACGAAGCCGTTATTTCCATTGCCGAACAGGTCGCCGCCCAGGTTGAAAAAAAGAAAGCGCAAAAACTTGGTGTTTATCTGGATACCGCTATAACGCTTGACGGTGAACCCGAAACCGCACTCGGCCACCTGATGGTGAAGGCGATGCTGGAATCGAACGATGCCGATGTATCGCTGCACAACGTGTCCGGTGGCATCCGTGCGAATCTACCCGAGGGCGATCTAACCTACGGTAGTGTTTTCAAGATGTTTCCTTTTGACAATCGCGTCGTCGTTCTCGATTTGTCCGGTGCTGAATTGCGTCAGGTCCTTGCACATCAGGTACCCAGACACCAACGGCGCGCCGGAATTTCGGGCATGCACGTGCTCATCACCTGCGATAGCGACACAATGAACGTCAGGATGACACTTGACGACGGCCGCGACATTCTGGACGAGGATCGAGTCAAGGTTGTCGTAAACGACTTTTTAGTCTTTGGCGGCGATGGCCTGTTGACACCGATCATGCCGGATGGCGGTTTCACGTTCTCAGCCGACCTGCCGATGGTGCGCGATGTCCTGGTGACCTGGTTCAGCAACCAGGACGGACCGCTGCGGGCGGATCAGTTTCTTGGCCCGGCGAATCGCCGCTGGAATATTCCGCAGCCGATTCCGACCACGTGTACTTTGCAAAACCCCTGACGAGAGCAGTTACGTCCGTCAGGCCTGCGCCGTTCGGTGACGTCGAATCAGCATTAGCAGGATACTGCCACTGGCCGCCGCGCTGACCCAATGCTTCAACGAGTGCCCACTAATGCCGCCGAGCAGCGAATAGATACCTGCGTCGAACTCCTCGCAAAGCTTGGCGAGCACATACAACAAGAGGGTGCCCACTATATAAGGCGCGTAGCGTCGAGGCGTCGGAAAGGCCAGCAGCATGAAAACGATCAGTACGGGAGGGACAAACTGGACGACCGCATAGAGCCGTAGATCTCCGGCGCCGACCGTTTCCGTCCATGCCCACCACAAAACGCTGCCAACGCCAACAACCAGCAACGGCACCAGCAACCGATGGGCAACGCGTGAATCCGCAAGCTCGCCAATGATGGAAGAAAACAGACCCATGAACATGATCGTCATCGGCAAACGGTCCCAGATCAGCGTCTTGCTGCCAGGCGAGTAGTGATAGTAGGCAGAACCCAGGCCCGTCAGAATCAGTCCCACGAAGAAGGTCAGGTATAACACCTGTAGCGTTCCGGTCGCGGCTTTACCCGACTGCGTCAAAGCGAAAAGCGTACCCCAGGCACCAACGATGAGAAGACCGAGGTTAGAGATCACATTGTGCGCGTTGGCAAGCCCGAGCAGGGTGCGGCCGTCAACGAATTGATGGTATTCGGGCCATTGCGGAATGGGATCGACCAATAAGAACACCAGTACGACGGGCAGGAACGCAATGACCAGCAATACCTTCGTCTTTGAACGCATAACAATCCCTCGTAGCGACCATGGGTGGCCTGAGACCCGCTGTAGACTACAATAAAGTCAGCCGTTATTGGGCTCTTTGGAGGAAACCACCGTGCGTTCGCAGGCCGATGATCTACACACTCAAATGATGCAGTGGCGCCACGATTTTCACCGCTACCCGGAGTTGGGTTTTGCGGAACACCGCACTGCGGCCAGGGTGGCTGAACTGCTGCGGAGTTTTGGTGCACAGGTCCATGAAGGAGTGGGCGGCACTGGCGTCGTCGGCGTACTCAACGGCGGCGATGGTTCAAGATCAATCGGCCTGCGTGCCGATATGGACGCGCTGGCCATCGACGAGGAAAACTCGTTTCCCCACCGGTCAATGCACAAAGGGCAGATGCATGCTTGTGGCCACGATGGACACACCGCAATGTTACTGGGCGCCGCGAAGAGCCTGGCTGAAAATCGCGATTACCACGGCACCGCGGTCTTTATTTTCCAACCCGCCGAAGAACACGGACGTGGCGCATTGGCGATGATCGACGACGGCCTGTTCGATCGCTTCCCGGTGGACGCTGTCTACGGAATGCACAACATGCCATCGCTTGCGACCGGGCATTTCGCGATCTGCCCCGGCCCGATCATGGCCTGCGAGGACAATTTCGAGATCGTCATCCACGGCAAGGGGGGGCATTCTGCGCTGCCGCAGCTGACCATAGACCCCATCGCGATTGGCGCAGAAATCGTCACTGCGCTGCGCACGCTTGCAACGCGAACGCTCGATCCGGTTGAAAGCGGGATCGTATCGGTAACCGACTTCTCGGTCGATGCCACGCGCAACGTCGTCCCGGAAAAAGTCGTGCTGCGTGGCGATACCCGCTCTTTCACGGCGGCGCTGCAGCAACATATAGAAACGACCATGGAACGGATTGTCTCCGGGATCTGCACGGCCCACGGCGTCACTTATCAATTCGAATACACGCACGAGTTTGCCGCAACGGTGAATTCGACAAGGGAAGCCGGGATTGCCGCAAAGGTCGCGCACGAGTGTGTCAGCGCGGACAAGATCGATGCTGCCTGCAAGCCAATCATGGCTTCGGAAGATTTCGGCTTCATGCTGCAGCAGAAAGCCGGTTGTTATGTATTGCTGGGAAACGGTGGCGAGCATCCTGGCGGTTGCGGCCTGCATAGTGCCCACTACGATTTTAATGACGACATTCTGAGCACCGGCGCCCGGTTCTGGACGCTTTTGGTGCGATCCCAACTCGTTCGCTAGCCACGGTACTATGCACTCATGAATTTATCCCCTTTCGATCACGCGCTCACCACTTATCACAAGAACTCCCGTGCGATACCCGGCGAAGCTTTTCCAGATTCGCTGCAATGGGTCCTTGGGGATGCAGATTGCACGCTGGCGAGAAAGGTGATCGAAGGCTGGGACGGTTATCAGATCACTCCCTTGCACTCGCTGGATAAACTTGCCGGAGAAATTGGCATCGGCCACCTTTACTACAAGGACGAATCCAGCCGCTTCGGCCTGGGTAGCTTCAAAGCGCTGGGGGGTGCCTATGCCGTGCTTCGGCTGCTGGCGAAGGAAATCTCCGGAGTCATTGGAAAGCCTGTAAGCGATACGGAGATCGGTGACGGAACATACGCCGAGGTAGCCAGCAGACTGACCGTGGTCACTGCCACGGATGGAAACCACGGTCGATCGGTAGCCTGGGGAGCACGAAAATTCGGCTGTCGTTGCAAGATCTATATCCACGCAAAGGTCAGTAAGCAACGTGCCCAGGCCATGACAGATCTCGGTGCCGAGGTCATCCGTGTGAGTGGCAACTATGACGCCTCCGTCCACCAGGTGGCGACCGATGCCGCGACGAACAATTGGTTTGTTGTCTCGGACACCTCCTACGCAGGCTACGAAGATCTGCCGCGACAGGTCATGGCGGGCTACTCAGTGATGACGTCCGAGATCATTGAACAACTTCAACAGCACGCGCCTCTGACGCACGTCTTCGTTCAGGGAGGCGTCGGCGGCCTCGCGGGAGCCGTCTGCGGTCAACTCTGGCGCGAATTTGGCCGGCAGCGGCCGCGTTTTACCGTCGTAGAACCCGAGCGAGCGGATTGTCTTTTTCAAAGTGCCCTGCGGGGTCGACCAACAGTGGTCGACATCAAAAAAGAAACCATGATGGCGGGACTTTCCTGCGGAGAAGTGTCTCCGCTTGCGTGGAATATTCTGGATACCGGGTGCGATGATTTCATGACCGTCAGCGATGATCTCGTCGCCCCGAGCATGCGACAACTCTCGTGCGGTGGGGACGACCCGGCCATTGTCGCCGGTGAATCGGCCGTTGCCGGGCTGGCTGGATTGCTCGCGGCACGCCGTTCGCCCAAGCTCACCGGCGCACTGGGTCTCGACGAGAATTCACGCGTCCTGGTCATTGGCACCGAAGGCGCGACGGACCCGGAAATCTACCGGTCGATCGTCGGTCGATCGGCAGCGGAAATTCTGGTTAACGACCTTTGATAAAATCGACCGTACTGGCATAGCCCCGTGCGTGTAAACGATCCGCCGTTTCCTGCAACTCTTTCGCGCCGTGAGACGGTATTCCGACACCCTGAATCAATCGGTTGTCGAAGGAGAACAGCGCACACACACTCGCCGCGTGATACGGCGCGGGATCGTCCCACCCGACGGCATACATCGCCTCGACATCAGCGGCAACCATGCGAGCTGGCCGCAACGTCAATTTGTTCAGATAACGAAAGACCGGCCGCAGTTTTTCGCTGACGGCGGCAGATTCAATATCGGCCAGGAGGCCCGTCAAGGTGCCAGGTTCGATACCGAAACGCCCCGCCACCGCTTCGTGTTCACCACAACAGAAGTCGCAAGCATTGAGTCCGGATACGTACGCGGCCATCAACTCACGCTCACCCACCGAAAAGGGCGAAGACCCACGCAGCAATACTTCGTGATACTGCGCGAACGGTACGCCAAGATCAGGCTCGCTTTTCAGCAACTCCTTCAGGTCGGCGTCGGGCATTCCGCGGAGATACGTCATGGCTGCTAAGCGTCCGCCAGTTTTACGATTTGCTTGCCTACATTGCCACCCGTCAGCATATTGATAAAGGCGGCGGGAGCATTTTCGACGCCCTCGGCGATCGTTTCCTGGTATTTCAATTTGCCCTCCGCAAGCCAGGCGGATGCCTTGACCACGTACTCCTGACAAGCCTCCGGATGATCGCTCACGATAAAACCCTGAATCCTCAACCGTCGACCGATGATCAGCATCATGCCTCGCGGCCCCGGTTCAAGCTGCTCGTCGTTGTAACTGGAAATCATGCCGCAAAGAGCAATACGCCCGAAGTCGCGCATGTTCCACAGCGCAGCTTCAAACAGTTCGCCGCCCACGTTTTCGAAATCAACATCAATCCCCTTGGGGCAGACCTCGCGAATGCTGGTCGACAACGATTTGCTGTTGCGGTAATTGAATGCCGCGTCATAGCCAAACTCTTCGGTAAGTAACGCGACTTTGTCGTCGGAGCCCGCACACCCTGCGACATGGCAACCGTGAATGCTGGCAAGTTGTCCGACCACGCTGCCCACCGCGCCGGAAGCCGCTGAGACGAATACTGTGTCTTCAGGCTGTGTCTGTGCAATCTTGAACAAGCCGATGTAAGCCGTCATGCCCGGCATTCCCAGTATCCCCAGGTAATACGAAAGCGGTACGGCGCCGGCAACGACTTTGCGCAGCTGCGTACCGTCGCTGATTGAGAAATTCTCCCAGCCGAGCATGCCGGTAACATAGTCACCTTCCGCAAAATCCGCATGCCGGCTCGCGGCAACCTGCCCCACGACACCGGCCTGCAGAACCTCACCGATCTGAAAGGGAGGAACGTAGGATTTAGTGTCGTTCATACGACCGCGCATATAGGGGTCGACCGACATGAAAATATTCCGCACGAGAAGTTGCCCGTCCGCCGGTTCCGGTACAGCCTCTTCGGTCAGCGTAAAATTGTCTTCCTTTACCCAGCCGGATGGCCGGCTCGCCAGGCGAATTTGCTTGTTCATTGCGGGATGCTTCCTTGAGTTCTGTGCAGATTGTCAGCACCGAAGCCTAGCAGACGAACCGGCAGTCTGCTCAGGCTTTGCGGCTGATCGGGCTCATCGGCCTGCTTCTCCTGTTATATTGCCGCCGTGATGGATAGCGATGTCATTGTATTGGGCGGTGGTGCCGCCGGGCTCATGTGTGCGATCGCCGCAGGACGGCGCGGCCGTCGTGTACGGGTGCTAGAAGGCTCGAACAGAATTGGTAAGAAGATACTGATGTCCGGCGGGGGCCGCTGCAATTTCACCAACCTTCACTGCAACCCGTCGCATTTCATTTCCACCAATCCGAATTTTTGTATTTCTGCATTGAGCCGCTATACGCCCCGCGACTTCGTCGCCCTGGTTGAAAAACATGGTATCGCCTACCATGAGAAAAGCGCGGGACAACTGTTTTGTGACCGGTCATCGAAGGACATTCTCACGATGCTGGCAAAGGAGTGCGATGAGGCGAATGTGCGAATCGTGACCAACTGCGGTATTGAGACCATCGAGCACGAGCAGGATTTCACGGTAATCTCCGACAAGGGAACCTTCTCGGCCCAATCGCTTGTCATTGCCACGGGCGGCCTCTCAATCCCCAGGATGGGCGCCTCTGACCTGGGTTACCGGCTGGCGCGTCAGTTCGGACTCAGTGTGCGAGATACCCGTGCCGGACTGGTGCCTTTTACCTTCACTGGCGCTATGCATGCCTTGACCGAACGATTGTCCGGCGTCAGTTTGCGTGCCACGCTTGGTACTCGCGACGTGACCTTCACCGAAAGCATTTTGTTCACGCATCGGGGCCTTAGCGGTCCTGCTGCGTTACAACTTTCCAGTTACTGGTTGCCTGGAACAGAAATTCAACTGAATCTGCTGCCGGACGACGAGGCACGTTCCTTGCTGCTCGACGCCAAGGCAACGCAGCCAAAGGCGCTGTTACGGACTGTTCTCGCCGAGTTTCTGCCCCGGGCATTGGTGCTCGAATTGCAAACACTGTATTGGCCGGACCTTGCAGAAACACCCCTGGCTGAAACGTCGGACAAAGCATTGCGACAAGTGGCAGAAACCCTCTCACGATGGACGTTGAAACCAGCCGCCACGGAAGGATATCGGACAGCGGAAGTCACTCTGGGGGGTATTGATACGGACGAGCTGTCATCGAAAACAATGGAATCCCGGCGCCATCCCGGCCTTTACTGTATCGGCGAAGTAATCGACGTCACCGGCAATCTCGGCGGCTTCAATTTTCAGTGGGCCTGGGCATCGGCACAGGCGGCAGGAAGGGCGTTATGATGGCCGAAAGCTATAATGCCCAATGCGAGTCCTGCGAGTAACGTGATGTTCGAGAACCCCGAGATTTCCGAGGATGAATTGCCCCGTGCCGGCACCGTTAGCTGGCGGGACATGGACAGCCAATTTCTGCGGTTGCTGTTGCTTCAGGCCGGACTGATCGTTGTTTTTCTCAGTATTGGAATACTGGTCTTGCAACGGCTATTCGAAGTTGCCCTCGCCGATGATATCGACGTTAAAACCGGCCTTCTGTGGCTGCTGGTGCCGGTCGTCGCGATACCGGCCGTCAGCTGGCCGCTGATCAGCGTACCGCGTAAGGGCTATGCCATCCGCGCGAAAGACATCCTTTATAAATCGGGCGTATTCTGGCACACGGTGACCGCTGTACCCTTTAACCGTATTCAGCACGTTGAGAAAAGCAGCACACCTCTCGAACGTCGTTTCGGAATCGCAACGTTGCAGTTGTTTACCGCCGGCGGAACCGGCGGAGATCTGAAAATTCACGGCCTGTCGGCGGACACTGCTGAAAAACTACGCTTTTTCATACTTGAAAAAGTCGGGGCCAGTGTTGAGCAACATTAGGGCTGACGACTGGCGCCGTACCTCCCCGCTCGCCGCCGTTTTCTATCTTGGCAAGATTTATCAGGCCATCGCGAAAAATGCCGTTCAGTCTCTGGCACCGTTGGCTGCATTTCTCTATGCCTCTGAAGGCAACCTTGTTGGAAAAATTGCCTTAGGCGCCGCTCTGTTTTTCATCGTCACGACGATTGGTGCAATCCTCCGTTACTGGTTTTTTCGCTACCGCATTACCGACGATTCCGTACTGATTCGTGAAGGCATTCTCAAGAAAACGCAACTCGACATCAAATTCGACCGAGTGCAGGCAATCAATACACAGCAAAGTGTTATTTTTCGTGCGTTCGGTCTCGTCACGATCATGCTGGACACGGCCGGGTCCAAGAAGCAGGAAGGACATATTCCCGCCGTCAATATGGCTTTGGCCAACACCTTGAAAGAAAGTATTCGACAATCGACTCAAGCGAAACGCACGAGCAAAGAGGAACCGACTAGCGAAGACGACGAGGCGACACCGATCGTCCTCTCCCGAAAATTATTGTTACTCCGGGCCGTGGATATGGTCAAAATCGGTCTCTCCAGCAATCGCGCGTTGATTTTCCTGGTTTTCCTCGGTCCCCTGGTTGACCGTCTTGGCAACGAGGCCGAACAGGAGATCGGCGAGCGCATCGAAGACGGCACCATCATCTCAGCCGCCGATGCGGCGCGAGCAGGCCTGGAAGTCGGCACTGCTTCAGTCGCTGCAATTGTGCTGGGTATATTGGTGTTTCTGATGGCAGCATCCATCGTGGGCGCATTTCTCCGTTACCACCGATTCGAGCTATCCATCGAGGGCAATGTCCTCAAATCGACCGGCGGTTTGCTCACGCGTCACGAACACTCGATCAACCTCAACAAGATACAAACAGTGGTCGCCAATCAGAACGTGATGTTGCGGTGGTTTCGACGTTTTCGCCTGCAAGCGAAACAGGCTTCAAGCAGTCAAACCAAGGGTAGCAAGAGTTTTATTGTTCCTCTGTGCGAGCCGCGACAACTACCGATGCTGTGCCGGGAAATCTTTTCAGATGAATTTTCGGATGCCGTACTCAATCCTGGAGCGGAGGCGTTTCTTCCGATCGCGCGTCAGTACATCCGATCCCGGATCCTGTTGACCGGTATTCTACCTGCCTTGACTCTGGCTGCAGTGACCGCGACATCGGCAGGCCTTTCCTCACTGCTATTCCTGCTCTGGATTCCGTTCAATGCTTACGGTGTATGGCGCTTGTATCGAGGTTACGGGGTCTTCCTCGCGCGTGACGGAATCGCACTGCGACGCGGCTTTTTCGGTTATCGCGTTACAGCATTCTTACACCGTAAAGTGCAACGCGTCAGTCTCACGCAAACTGCACCACAACGTCGCAAGGGTTTGGCCACAATGCGATTTTATCTTGCTTCCGGTTCGATCAAAGTACCGTACATTGATTTCGAACAAGCTTGCAGGCTCCGTGACCATGTCTTGTATCGCGTTGAATCGAGCCGAACTGCCTGGCATTGAAGGCCGGTAACGCACCACGACCCGCAGTCGGATCGTGGTGCAGTTTTGTCTCGTCGATTGCGCACTACGGCAGTGCGTGAAATGGTCAGAACCTAGAATTTCCAACCGACCGTCAGGCTATACACGAAAGGATCAATTGCGACGGTTTCCAATGGTGCCCCATCCAGCTTGGCGTCGGTATCAATATCGATCCAGCGAATATCAAAATTGACCAGCATGTTGTCTGACAGGTCATAGTCGAAGCCCACCTGTGTTGCAAGGCCGAACGAGGGATCGAGATCAAGTGCGGAGCCTGCCAGAGGCCCCCTTGCTTTGTCATCGAAAAACAGCGTGTAGTTGACGCCAAGCCCGGCGTATGGAGTGAAAGCACTATCGTTCGCAAAATGGTACTGCAAGCTGACCGTGGGCGGCAATTGCTTCGTTTCACCTACTTTTGTTCCGGTTCCCTTTAGATTGATATCGTGAGAAAACGGCAGAGCGGCCAGGACTTCCAGACCGACGTTTTGGTTAAACATGTATGTTCCGTTGAATACGAGCGTTGTACCTGTGTCGACGGACACGATATCACCGTTGTTTGACTTCGGATTCACTGCGCCCACACCGACACGAAACAACCAGTCTCCGGCTTCCGCTGCGCGCAATGCCGGGCTTGCCAGCATCAGGACACCGGCCGATGCCAGCAACGTTTTTCTCACACTATTTTTCATCAACACTTGCTCCATAGTTCAAACCCGGCTTTAAACTGACCGGCGACGGAGATTTTGATGGACATTGGTGTTTACGGACATAAGAAGCTGTACTTAAGGGGTTTCGGTAACTACTGATCGACAGGCGCGGCTGATCCATAGTCACGACCCGCGATTGGCCGGCTTCCATGGCGTCTGATGTACTAAAACTGCCATAATGCATACGCTCTCGTTTCGGATCACTCGCAATGAACAAATCCCTTTCTATCGCGTTACTCGCCCTGCTGCTATCGCTGACGGCGTGTGCCAGAAAAAACAGTATTGGAGCACCCATGCCCGAAAAAACGCCGACTCGTCTCGAACAGCACGGCGATGTCCGTATCGACAACTATTTCTGGATGAGAGAGCGGGAAAACCCGGATGTCATTGCTTACCTCAATGCCGAAAACGCGTACACCGAGAAAATGATGGCTCCGATGAAGGGCTTGCAAGGCATTCTCTTCGATGAAATCAAGGGCCGCATCAAGGAAGACGACCAGTCGGCGCCGGTGAAACGCGGCGACTTCTTTTACTATCAACGCTACGTCAAAGGGATGGAGTACCCGATCTATGTCCGTAAGAAGGGCTCTCTCGACGCCGATGAAGAAGTATTGCTCGACGTTAACAAACTGGCCGGCGACGCTGATTACTTCTCAGTGAGCGGTTTCGAGGTCAGCCCCGACCATCGTATCGCGGCGTACGGTGTGGACACGCAGGGTCGGCGTTTTTATGACCTGTATTTCCTTGACCTCGACACCGGCCATACCCTGACGGAAACCATCAGGGATACGACCAGTGACTTCGAATGGGCGAATGACAGCAAGACCATCCTCTACACCCAGCAACATCCGGAAACGCTGCGTTCGTACCGTGTGTTTCGTCATACGATTGGTGAGGCCGATGACACCCTGGTTTACGAAGAAAAGGATGAAACCAACTATCTCGACATCGGCAAGTCATTGTCCGGTCGATTCTTTGTTCTGGGCAGCACACAAACGCTTTCCACGGAGATGCGCTACCTGTCGGCTGACTACCCGACGGATGAGCCGACGCTTTTCCTGCCGCGCGAGGACAATCATGAGTACTACCTGACAGACGGTAGCGATCGCTTCTACGTGATGTCGAATGAAGGCGCCACGAACTTTCGGATTCTCGAAGCACCGCTCGGTAAGCGGAATAAATCAGCGTGGCAAGAAGTTGTGGCCCATCGCGACGATGTATTGATCACGGATTTTCAGGTATTCAAGGATTTCCTGGCGGTTACCGTGGTCGAAAACGGCATTACTCAAATCGAGATCGTCGATCGCTCAAGCGGGGAGAAGTATCGGCTCGCGTTTGACGAAGAGGTGTATACGGCGGATGCGGACGACAACGTCGAATTTGATACACCGTGGTTCCGCTACAGCTATGAATCGTTGTCAACGCCCGACTCCACCTACGATTTCAACATGGTCACCAGGGAACAAAAGCTCATTAAAGAGGCAACCGTTCTCGGAGGCTTCGACCGCAATAATTATCGAACAGAAAGACGCTTCGCGACGGCTCGCGATGGTACGCAGGTGCCTGTTTCTCTGGTATACCGAAAGGGCATGGAAAAGAACGGCAAGAATCCGTTATTGCAATACGGATACGGCTCCTACGGCTTCAGCATGGAACCCTGGTTCGATGCTGATGTGATCAGCCTTCTCGACCGCGGCTTTATTTACGCCATCGCTCACATTCGTGGCGGTTCTGAGATGGGACGCGACTGGTATTACAACGGCCGGCAATTGAAAAAGAAAAATACCTTTACCGATTTTATCGATGTTTCGAAATTCCTCATTGAGGAAGGCTACACCTCGGCGGAGCACCTCTATGCACAAGGAGGCAGTGCCGGCGGGCTGCTGATCGGGGCGGTCGCGAACATGGCGCCTGAGTTGTATCACGGCATGGTGACCCGAGTACCGTTTGTCGATGTGGTGACCACCATGCTCGACGAAGATATTCCGTTAACTGCAGGCGAGTGGGATGAGTGGGGCAACCCGGCCGAGAAAGTGTATTACGACTATATGAAATCCTACTCGCCCTATGACAACGTGGCGGCCATGGATTATCCGAACATGCTCGTTACGACCGGCTTGCACGACTCCCAGGTTCAATACTGGGAACCGGCCAAGTGGGTAGCGAAACTCCGGGAATTGAAGACCGATGACAACCTGTTGCTGTTGAAGACCGACATGGCCGCCGGTCACAGCGGCAAAACCGGGCGTTTCCAGCGAATCGAAGATGAGGCGCTGAACTATTCGTTCTTCCTCTCGCTAGAGAACATCAGAGAGTAACGCAACACGGCGGCCGATCACGAGCGTATTGATAATGCGATAAAAGGTCACGCCTGGCGTCGACTTCGAATCAACAGGCCCCAGGCTAGCAACCACAGAAGAAGAGGGCCGCTGGCGCCAGCTCCGCCTTCCCCGGCCGCACTACCGTTGTTCACCGCGCTAACAGTGATGCTGCCGTTGGCGCTGTTATCCGACGGATTGGCATCGGCCTCGTTTGAAGACAAAGTTACCGTGAATGAGCTTGTGCCTGCGGCGGTGCCGGTAACGGCTATGTCCAGCGCGGTACTGGACTGAGCGGCAAGACTGCTCCCCTGGCAATCGATTTGCTGGGACGACACAGTGCAATTTCCGGCCGACCAGGTTGCGCTATCGGCTCGCAATCCACTATCGAGGGAAATACTCAGAACCGCTGTTGTAGCCTCCAGTATCGAACGATTCTCAAGCAGGACGCTGACGGTGGTGCTTTGATCGACAACAACGGATGCTGACGTTGGTGTATTGACGACCAGGTCGACCGCAGGGTCTACGTTTATCTGCGCCGCTAACTGGTTGTTGCCTGGATTGTCATCGACGTCTGCGCTGACCGTCACGTCGAAAACTCCAGCTCCAACCGCGGTTGTTCTACTGGTGACTGTGACTGTACGCCCACTACTGCCCGGTACATCGCCCAGCACGCAATTGATCGTACCGGCACCGTTGGTGCAACTCCCCACGGATGACGCCGCCGAAAGAAAGGACACATTGTTCGGTAACGTGGCATCAACGGCAACGTTGCTCGCTTGTATTGTGCCGTTATTGGTCACGTCGAACGTAAGGGTTACCGTATTACCCAGCAGTGTCGCCGGCGATGGGGTGCTCAGCGAAACCGTCATGTCGATACTTGGCAGTGATGTGATACAGGCAGCCGTCGCAACGTGATCCTGCATCTCGGCAATGCTGCAGGCAGAAAACTGATCGCTGCCGGTGATGCTTGGCGCCATGAGAAAGGTCTCGGCCTCGGCTTCGCATGCTGAGCCCGCCTCACCGTCATGCGGCGCACCAAAGTTGTGGCCGATTTCGTGAGCGGCGATCAGGCTGTCCGTGGTGATGCCACGATTACCTTCGCTCAGTCCGGCACCGAATCTCTGCCGGCACAACGCTCCGCCATAGGCGATACCAACAGTGGATGAATCGAGATTGCGGCCCGTGTAAAGGTGGGTAAGACCCTGTGAATTTTGCGCCGGCGTATCCTGGCGGTAGGTCGCCAATTCATCCAGCAATGTACTCGCGTCTAGTGTATCGGTAAAAGGGTCCGCGCTGTCGCTATAGGTCTCGAGCACCTGAATAGTAATCTGCACCCCCAGCTGTTCGCTGAAGATTCCATCAACGTTGTTTAAACGCGCAATAATCGCCGCATCGGCACCGCTGCCCATAGCATCGGTAAATTCAAAGTCACCGATCGCACCGAAATTTATTTCAGAAAAAGCACCGGGCGCCTGCGCCCTCGCCGCACTCAATTCGCCCATCAGCTTCTGGAAAACCGTTGCGCCGTTTGTCGATAAGGATGTATTGCCACAGGACAAGGTGCCGGGCGCGACAAGCGTGTCTGCAAGTCGATAGATGACAGGCTCCGTCAATGACAGCTCACTGTCCCCGGGGGCCTCTATCGCGAACATCTGTTCGCCGTCCCAGATCAAACCGCGCGGCATTCCATTCAAGGAGACGATTCGCACCCATGACCCGGAAGCACCTGCAAGGCGGCCACGGTATATTTTGAGACTTTCCGATGAAACGATCCGCGAGGATGCAGACAACAAGCCGTCGTTTGGCTCAAGCCTCAGATCGAACGTTCTGCCCAATGCATCGAAACTGAGCGTAACGGGCGTGGCGGCACCGATTTTCTGGTTTGTCGGACTCTGGCCGCTCTCGACATTCAGTCTTTGCAACGTCTCGTAATGCAACACCGTCACATCGCTTGAATTCGCGGCAAATAATGTCGGTGAGAGGAAAAATATAGCTGTCGCCAGCATGCCCTTGAACGCTTTCATAAAGGTCCCGTCTTGTCGTCCTGACAGGCTCCCAGCTAATCAAACAGGGATGATCTCAACAAGGGACTGTCCGTAGGTTCTCGTGAACATCACGCACGAAAGTGTGCGCTGGTTCTCAGTTATCGCCCATGCCGCCGAGGGTCAGCGCGCATTTGTCAAAATTACCGGACTCTTTGACCGCATCGTGTTGCGCCGATGTCAGCAGGTAGTCGCGTCGAGCGCGCTTATGAAGGTACAGGTTTTCCATTGCTTCGCCTGTATCCGACTGCAGGTAAACCGTTTTTCCATCGATACGGTAGCTGCCCTGCAATGGATATCCGGGGAACGGATTGCTCACCCTGCCATCGTCATCGACGATAACCTGATCCGTGAACTTCTCCCAGGTAAAGGTACCCTCGCTCAGCCGAATGGTGCTGCCCGCATAGGCGATGCAAGCGGGCGAGTAGATACCCTCAGGAGATGCACAGCCGAACGACACAGATACAATCAATGCCGTCGAGATGATGCGCAGGTTCATGCCCGCAGAGTATCAGACCGAAGCGTGCGATGGCCAGCACGCACATGGCTACAATGCCTTAAAGACCTCGTCCAGTGTTTCTTTCGCGTCGCCGAACAACATGCGCGTGTTCTCCTTGAAGAACAACGGGTTTTGCACACCGGCATAACCGGTGGCCATGCTGCGCTTCAGGACGATCGTCGTATGGCCCTTCCAGACCTCCAGAACCGGCATGCCGGCGATCGGGCTGTCCGGTTCATCCTGGGCTGACGGATTGACGATGTCATTCGCACCAATCACGACGGATACGTCGACGTCCGGAAAATCGTCGTTGATTTCGTCCATTTCAAAAACAATGTCGTAGGGAACCCTGGCTTCGGCCAGCAACACGTTCATGTGTCCCGGCATACGACCGGCAACCGGGTGGATGCCGAAACGAACGTTGATGTTCCTTGCCCGCAACGTCGCCGCGATTTCGTTGACGACATGCTGCGCCTGCGCAACCGCCATTCCGTATCCGGGAATGATCATGACTTCCTTCGCAGCCGCAAGCAGTGCGGCTGTTTCCTGCGCATCGATCGGGGCAACCTCGCCCTGATCCGCACTGGACGACGCTGCCGCCTTGCCACCACTGGTTCCGAATCCACCGGCAATGACTGACAGAAACTTCCGGTTCATGGCACGACACATGATGTAACTAAGGATGGCACCACTCGAACCAACCAGCGCTCCGGTTACGATCAGCAAATCATTACTGAGCATGAAACCAGTCGCCGACGCCGCCCAGCCCGAATAACTGTTCAGCATCGAAACAACGACCGGCATATCCGCACCGCCAATCGCCATGACCATATGGATACCGAATAGCAGGGCAATTCCCGTCATGATCAGCAACGGCGTCATGCCACCGCCGGCTGCTGACTGAATTACGAATTCGCGGCCGAACCAGATTGCGGCCAGTAACAAGCCGAGGTTAAACAGGTGCCGACCCGGCAAGGTCAACGGTGAGCCACCGATACGACCGCTCAGTTTGCCAAACGCAATGACGGAACCGGACAAGGTGACAGCGCCGATCAGGATGCCGACGTAGGTCTCGATATCATGAATAGTGAGCTCGACGCCGGTGAGGTGCGTCAAAGGATCCATGAAGCTCGCGAACCCGACCAGGACGGCTGCCAGCCCGACCAGGCTGTGAAGCATTGCAACCAGCTCCGGCATCTGCGTCATCTGCACGCGTTTGGCCAGTAACAAGCCGATACTTCCACCGACCAGCAGCGCAATCAGCAACGTTGTGTAGTTTTGTGTCACCACGCCAAAGAACGTCGCCAGCAAGGCGATGGTCATGCCTGCCACGCCGTACCAGTTACCGCGGCGTGCGGTTTCCGGGTTGGAAAGACCGCCCAGGGCCAGGATGAATAGAATCGTCGCAGAAATATACGACACGGTTACGATACCAGCGTTAATCATGTCGTTCTCACTTCCTGAACATTTCGAGCATGCGACGGGTCACGGCGAAACCGCCGGCAATATTGATGCTCGTAATCAATACCGTGAAGGTGGCGATCCACATAATAAGCGTGTTGCTTGAGCTTATCTGCAATAGTGCGCCGATAACGATGATGCTCGATATTGCGTTCGTCACGCTCATGAGCGGCGTATGCAATGCCGGCGACACGTTCCAGATCACCATGTAGCCGACGAAACAGGCAAGCACGAATACGGTGAAATGAGCCATGAATGACGCCGGTGCGACGGCGCCGAGGCCGAGCAACGCGAGTGCACCGACGACAACGGCTATGATCGGGCCAAGTACGGAGGGCTTCTTTTCGACCACCACCGGTGCCGGCTCCGGTTCTTTCTTCGGCGGCGCTGCGGAGAGCTTCGGGGCAGGCGGTGGCCACGTCGTTTCTCCGCCGGTACAGATTGTCGCACCGCGAATAACCTCGTCGTCCATATCGACAACGATCTCACCGTTTTTCTCGGGGCTGAGTTCCGTCAACAGGTGTCGTAAATTTGTGCCATACAACTGGCTCGCCTGGGCCGCCAGACGACTTGGCAGGTCTGTGTAACCGATGATGGATACGCCGTCACGCACGACCACCTCGCCTGGCTCGGTGAGCTCACAGTTGCCGCCCTGCTCAGCTGCGAGATCCACGACTACACCGCCGTCTCGCATCGAGCGCACCATGTCCGCGGTAATGAGCTTCGGCGCCGGCTTTCCGGGTATCAGCGCGGTGGTAACAATGATGTCGACATCTTTCGCCTGCTCGGCGAACAATGCCATCTCGGCTTTGATGAACTCCTCGCTCATCGTCTTCGCGTAGCCGCCTTCGCCGGAACCGTCTTCATCGTCAAAATCGAGCAACAGGAAGTCGGCATTCATGCTTTCGACCTGCTCTTTGACCTCCGGCCGCGTGTCGAACGCCCTGACAATCGCGCCCATACTCTTGGCTGCACCGATCGCCGCAAGGCCTGCCACGCCCGCGCCGATAACCAGCACTTTCGCCGGCGGTATTTTGCCGGCCGCCGTAATCTGACCGGTAAAGAAACGTCCAAAATGCTGTGCGGCTTCGACGATTGCACGATAACCACCAATGTTCGCCATGGAACTCAAGGCATCCATTTTCTGCGAACGGGAGATACGCGGGATACTGTCCATCGCCATCACGGTCACGCCGCGATCGGTCAGTGTCTTGAGCAAATCGGGGTTTTGCGCCGGCCATATAAAACTGATCAGTGTCTGGCCCGATCGCAGCAGCTCAACTTCGCCGGCTTCCGGCGCCCGGACCTTCATGATCAGATCCGACTGCGTCCATAGATCCTTGCTGGACGCGACAATCTCACAACCGGCCGCCTCGAAAGCCGCATCGGAAAAGCTTGCGGCGGAACCCGCGCCGGCTTCTACCGCAACACTGAAGCCCAGTTTCTTGAGCTCCGACACCACCTCGGGCGTCGTCGCGACTCGCCGTTCACCCGCGTGTATTTCTTTCGGTATGCCGATTTTCATTCAAAGTCTCCGATTTGCATGGCGGGATTGTCGGTGAGGGGCTTGCCGAAAGCAAGGCGACCGCATGCTGCTCATGGAATGTACCGGCAGGAGCCCTCGGCCACAGGCACTAAAACGGATTGTTTTGGCCGAGAGCGGGGACAACGGAACCAAAATACGCGAAACTTGCGGAAATCGTCACCACACCCTGGAACCATTGATATGACCCATCGAATCCTGCTCGCCGTTTGTTTGATATTTATCGCTGTTGCATCGCTTGCCGAAGAACCCGGCATGGGCCCGATCATCAAGGACTATGGCCCAACCTACCCGATCGATTTTCGAGACGTCGCCCTGGAAGAGGATGCGGTCTATAAGGTCATGTTCGACCTGTCCGCCTACCCCGGCGAGGTCGCTTCTCTAAACAGTAATCTTGTCAGCGTTGCGCGTTACCTGAACATGCATGCGCGCAACGGCGTCGCGCTTGAAAACATGGACATTGCCGTCGTCATTCACGGCGGAGCGTTAAAAAACGCGCTGTCTCATGAGGCTTACCAGGCTCGGTACCACGCAGATAACCCGAATCTGGATCTGTTCGAAAAACTCGACGCGGTCGGCGTCAAATTCTATATTTGCGGTCAGTCGATGCGCTTTCAGGGTTTCGAGAAAAATGAGCTGGCGGGCCCGGCCAAGGTCGCATTGTCCGCGATGACAATGTTGACCGTCCTGCAAAACAACGGCTACGCCCTCCTGCCGTGGTAACATTTCTCCGACGATCAACCAGCATCCGGCAACCGTGATGAGCAGCCCTTTCCAGTTTATCGACGTGTTTTCCGAGCAATCGTTCGCCGGCAATCCGTTGCCTGTCTTTCTCGATGCAGACGGGATGTCGACCGAGGACATGCAAAAAATCACTCGCTGGATGAATCTTTCCGAGACAGTTTTTCTACTGCCGCCCACCGACCCCAAAGCTGATTATCGTGTCCGCATATTTACGCTGGCGCACGAATTGCCCTTTGCCGGACACCCGACCCTGGGCAGCTGCCATGCCTGGCTGTCCGCCGGCGGCAAGCCGAAGAATGATACGGAGATTGTGCAGGAGTGTGGCATCGGCCTGGTGACCGTTCGTCGCACCGAAAATCGGCTGGCGTTCGCAGCGCCGGATCTGATTCGTGCAGGCCCAGTGGACGATACTGATCTCGACAGGATCGCCAGCGCACTGCAGATAGACCGCGACATCATCGTCGATTCGCGATGGGTGGACAACGGCC
>JAADHU010000050.1 GCA_013151645.1 Gammaproteobacteria bacterium
CCCGAGGCGCGACCCTCTTGAGCCTGGTCGCGCGTCAGGTCACGCTCCTACAGGAGTGCCATTAGAATAATTGTAGGAGCGTCACCCGAGGCGCGACCCGCTTAGCCCCGGTCGCGCGTCAGGACACGCTCCTACAGGAGTGCCAATAGAATAATTGTAGGAGCGTCTCCCGAGGCGCGATCCTCTTGAGCCTGGTCGCGCGTCAGGACACGCTCCTACAGGAGTGCCAATAGAACCATTGTAGGAGCGTCACCCGAGGCGCGACGGACCCACCTGAACGCTACGCCGCCTTTTCCACGTGAGCCGTGAAATCGATCATGGCCTGGGTGATTTGTGGTCGGACTTTTTCGAAGGCCGCCATTTTTACCGGGCCGTAACCGCGGATGTCCGTGTACAAGCGGATGATGTGTTCGGCATCCGCGATATTGGCTGCCGTGAGGCCAGCCAGCAAGCCAGCGACCGTTTCTTTGAATTCTTCGATCAGTGCTCTTTCGCTGCGCCGCTCGGCGGTATAGCCAAAGATGTCGAACGCCGTGCCCCGCAATTTCCGCAGCCGCGAAAGCATTCGAAACACAGGAATCACCCAGGCGCCGAATTCCTTCTTCCTCGGTCGGCCGCGCGCATCGAGCGACGCGCCGAGTACCGGCGGCGCCAGGTGAAAGCGTATTTTCGCCTGCGGGCCAAAATCCCGCCGGATGCGGCCAATGAAATCGGTGTCAACGTGCAGTCTGGCGACTTCGTATTCATCTTTGTAGGCCAGCGTTTTGAAATACGCTTGTGCTACGGCCTTCGTCAGTTCGGATCCCTCATGGGTTTCAAGCCGGGCCTCCGCATCGCGGACTCGCTCAATCAGGTCCACGTACTGGCGGGACAAATCGGCGTCCTGATAGTCCTGCAGGAAGCGGGCGCGGCGTTCGATCATTTCGTCGAGTGATTCTTCGAGCGATGGTGGAGAAATCTCGATCTGCGCTTCGACGAATACAGGGTCCGCGGCTGCCAGGCGGCCAAGTCGAAATGCTTTCTTATTTTCGTCGATTTTAACCGCATTGATTTCGATGGCGCGCAGAATGGCTTCCTCGGAAACCGGCACCAGCGAATGTTGCCACGCGTAGCCAAGCATCAGCACATTCGAGTAAATAGTATCGCCCAAAAACGCGCTCGCAAGTCGATTCGCGGAGACGGTTGCAAGATTGTCTTTCCCGATTACGTTGCGGATTGCGTGGATTCTCTGATCTGCTTTTAGGTTGGCATCGCGGTGCAATACGAAGTCCGCCGTAGAGATTTCAGTTGTATTGAGTACAGCGCGGGTATGATTTCGGCCATACGTCCGGGATGCCTTTGGCGAAGAACTGACAACGAGGTCGCAGCCGATCAATGCGTCAGCCTGCGCATCGTCGATGCGTACCTGGTTCAGCGCCGCGGGTTCATGAGCGATGCGTATATAAGACAACACGGGGCCGAATTTCTGCGCGAATCCCATGAAGTCGAGCACACTGGCGCCTTTACCCTCCAGGTGGGCGGCCATGGTGATCAAGGCGCCGACCGTCACGACACCCGTGCCACCGATGCCTGTGACCAGCAGGTCAAAGCTCTCGTCAAGTGGCGGGAGGTCCGGCGCCTGCAGTGAATCGATTTTCTCCTGCGGATAGCTGCTTGTCGCGCTGGCACTGCGTGGCGAGCGGTCGCCACCTTCCACGGTGACGAAGCTCGGGCAGAAACCGTTGACGCAGGAAAAATCCTTGTTGCAGTTGTTTTGGTCGATTTGTCGTTTGCGACCAAAGGCGGTTTCCCTGGGCACGATGGAAAGGCAATTGGACTCGATGGAGCAGTCACCGCAACCTTCGCAAACCAGGTCATTAATGACTGCAAATTTCTTTGGGTCTTCCAGCACCCCCCGTTTGCGGCGGCGGCGTTTCTCGGTGGCGCAGGTTTGCGCGTAGATCAGGACAGACACGCCTTTGACATCGCGCAACTCTCGTTGCACGGAATCCAGATCACGGCGGTGTGAGAGGGTCGTGCCGGTTGGAAATTCGGCCAGTTGAAACTCGTCCGGTTGGTCGGAAACGAGCGCGATGCGCGCCACACCCTCGGCGCGTACAGAGTGGGCGATTGCCTGGACGCTGACAGGTCCATCGACAGGCTGTCCGCCGGTCATTGCGACCGCATCATTAAAGAGAATCTTGTAGGTAATATTGGTTTTCGCGGCCAGCGCCTGACGAATGGCCAGCGAGCCCGAGTGATAATAGGTACCGTCACCCAGGTTTTGAAAGATGTGTCGATCTCCATTGAACAGGGAACGCGAGATCCAGTTGACGCCCTCACCGCCCATTTGAATAAGCCCTTCCGTCTCACGATCCATCCAGTTAGCCATGAAATGGCAACCGATACCGGCCAGCGCTTTGGATCCCTGCGGTAGTTTCGTTGAAGAGTTGTGCGGGCAACCCGAGCAAAAATACGGTGTGCGGGTCGCGCCACTGATATCAATAACGTGTTCCTGTCGAGAGCGAAGTGCATTCGCACGCTCTGAAAGCGTGCGCGTAATACCCGTTGCATCGAGACGCTGCGCGACAATGCCGGCAAGCTGGATGGGTGATAATTCGCCGGTCCAGGGCACCAGCGGTTCACCGTTTTCGTCGGCCTTACCGACCATCCGCTTCGGTTTGTGGCCGGGATAGTCGTAAAAATATTCTTTGAATTGACTCTCAATCAAGCCGCGCTTCTCTTCGACCACGAGTACTTCGTGCTTCTCACGCACGAAATCCAGTGCCGAGTCGTGTGCGAGCGGCCAGACCATGCCGATTTTGTAGATATCCAAACCGATCCGCCTCGCTTCACTGCGGTCAATACCCAGCAGGCGTAGCGCTTCGATCAGGTCCAGGTGTGCCTTGCCGGTGGTCACAATGCCGTAACGAGCGTTGGGCGTATCGAATATTTTTCGGTCGATCGGGTTCGCTTCCGCAAAAGCCAGCACGGCCGCCTTTTTTGCCTCAAATCGTTCTTCGATCTGCGGTCCCGGAAAATCGGGCCAGCGAATATGCAGTCCCTCCGGCGGCATGATGAAATTGGCCGGGATCGTAAACTGCCGATAGGGCGGCAATTCGATCGACATTGCCGACTCGACGGTTTCGGAGATCGCTTTAAACCCGACCCACATGCCCGAGAATCGCGACAGTGCAATTCCGTACAGGCCGAACTGCAAATATTCGGCGACGCTTGCCGGGTTCAGGTTTGGCATCATCCAGCTCAGGAACGCGACATCGGATTGATGCGACATCGACGAAGACACGCAGCCGTGATCGTCACCGGCTACCACCAGTACCCCGCCGTGCGGCGAACTGCCGTACGCGTTGCCGTGTTTTAGCGCATCGCCGGCCCGATCGACGCCCGGACCTTTTCCGTACCAGATACCGAATACGCCATCGACGGTTCGATGGGGATCGTTCTCGACCTGCTGCGTGCCGTGAATTGCGGTGGCTGCCAGCTCTTCATTGACCGCCGGCAAAAAGCGAATGTTGCTCTCATCAAGAAAACGCTGTGCTCGCCAGAGTTCCTGATCGTAGCCGCCGAGCGGCGAGCCGCGATAGCCGCTGATAAACCCGGCGGTATTGAGCCCTGCCGCGCGGTCCATGGTGCGCTGCATGAGTGGCAGCTTGACCAGCGCCTGCGTGCCGGTAAGAAACACGCGACCCGATTCGCGTTGGTAACGGTCCGCTAATTCGTAGTTGTCGAGCGGATAACGGGCTGATGACGGTGCGCTGGCGACGGCCATGTTGGTTCCTGTGCGATGCAGCAAGTAGCCCTCAATGATGGCAGGTTTCGGTTGCGAACGGATGCCAAAATAGCCCGATTTTCGCTCATAAAATGGTAAAAGCCCCCAAAAAACGGAAAAAAGTGGTAAAATCTACTGATATTGGCCAAAGAGACGAAATATCATGCTGGGTGCACAGGATCGCGCCATCTTGCGCGAGTTGCAAAAGGACAGTCGCCTTACAATGCAGGAGCTGGCCGAAAAGGTGGGCATGTCGAGCTCGGCGTGCTGGCGTCGCATACGTGCGCTTGAGGCCGACGGCATCATCGATCGATTTGCCGTTATCGTGAATCCCCGCAAAGCCGGCTTCACGTTGTCATCGATGACACTCGTTTCTCTCGCGAGACATGAACAGAAAAACGTCGACAACTTTGTCCGGGAAGTTCAGCGGCATCCGGAAATCCTGGAATGCTTTGCCACGAGCGGCGAAGCGGATTACCACTTACGTGTCGTTGTCGAAGACATGGAGGCCTACAATCGTTTTCTTGATGACTTCATTCTGAAACTGCCCGGGGTGTTGCAGGTTCGTTCGAATATTATTCTTAAAGAAATCAAGGTGGATACAGCGTTGCCGTTTGGGTCGTAGTGGTGATTTACGGAGGCGACACGGCGGTGGGCGTCCGCTCACTCGGAGAGCCTTAACTCGATCCCGGACGCCCACCGCCGTGTCGCCTCCGTAAATCACCACTACGACCCAAACGGCAACGCTGTATCCACCTTGATTTC
>JAADHU010000082.1 GCA_013151645.1 Gammaproteobacteria bacterium
GCTTCGACAACATATCTGCTGTGCGTGGTCTGATTGAAGCAGGCAGCGTGCTGGCTACCGTCGATCAGCACGCGGACCTGCTGGCCGTGTATGGGATCGAGTATGCACTTGAAATTCTGGCGTCCGGGGCACAACTGACCGATAAATCGACGCCCGTCGACCTCGTAACGCGCGAAAATATTCATTGAGTTCGTGCGAGATGGAAACCGCCCGTCTTTCCATTGAAAGTCTGAATAAGTCGTTTGCCAGTCCCGTGCTGCGAGACGTCAGCCTTTCGATCAAGCACGGCGAGATCCATGCGATTGTCGGCGAAAACGGTGCCGGGAAATCGACTTTAGTGAACATTCTTGCCGGCCTCCTGCCGCGAGACAGCGGCGACATCAGGCTGGATGGACTGGCGTATGCACCCACCAGCCCGGCCGACGGATTTGCGGCGGGCGTGTCTTTTGCGGCCCAGGAATTGAGCGTTGTGGGGACACTTTCCATTGCCGAGAATATTTGCCTGCGCAGTCTCCCCCGCGGAACAGTTTGTATTGATCGCGGGAAACTGTATGAGCGAGCACGCAAACTGCTGCAGGTCGTCGGGCTTGAACGGCTGGCGCCGGAAACCATCGCGGAGAGTCTCAGCCTGGCCGATCAGCAACTTGTGGAACTGGCCAAGGCCATGTCGGCCGAGTGTCGCGTGTTGATTCTCGACGAACCGACCGCCGCGCTTACTACGGCGCAGGCGGAACGGTTGCACACGATTATTACCGACCTCGCTGCAACGGGGACCTCGATAATCTATATCAGTCATCGCCTCGATGACGTTCTATCCGTCTCGGATACGATCTCCGTGTTGAGAGATGGTCGGGTCGTGGCGTCGGTGGCAGCCGATGCACTGGCGGTGGCGGATATCTTCGAAATGATGACGGGACGCGTCCATCAGGATACGGCGGCTACGGTCATCTCCGGGCATCGGCAAGAGCCGGTTCTTGTCGCCGCAGCAATCACGACGCGAGAGTTACCAAAGCCCATCAGCTTCACCTGCTGCACAGGCGAGATTACTGGTATTGCCGGTTTGGCGGGTGCCGGCAGGAGCGATCTGTTGAAGGCGTTATTCGGCCTTGTTCCCTTGACCGCTGGTTCTGTCTTTCGTTGTACCGATACCGCGAAGACGAATATCGCGAACGCGAGTCACGCGGTAAGAATGGGTGTGGGATACCTGCCGAAAGATCGCAAGTCATCGGGCATTTTTTCAGGGCAGTCTGTTTTGGCAAATATGATACTGCCCGGCATCGGCAAAGTCGCTTCGTCCATGGGTCTTATCGATAGATCCAGGGAACTGCATGTTGGAAAGACGTTCGCTGCACAGCTCGCCATTAGATGCAGTTCTCTGCAGCAGGATATTGACCAGTTGAGTGGTGGCAATCAGCAGAAGGCATTGCTCGCCCGTTGGCTGCATTGTGACTCGGACATCCTGTTGCTCGATGATCCGACCCGCGGCATCGATGTTGGAGCCAAGAATGCGATTTACGAGCGAACGAATTGCGTAGCCGCGGCAAGAGCATTGTGCTGGTCTCGAGCGAAATTGAAGAACTCATGCAGGTGTGCTGCCGAATTCTGGTCTTGTCCAACCGCACCCTGGTGAGGGAATTCAGGCGGGGTGAGTGGACAGAGACCGATATTCTAGAGGCCGCCTTCCAGGAGTTTACGGGAAAATCGCAACACCCGGTCGATGCCCGATTGTGCACCCACCCAGCCCCAGGCAGCAGTCAATGATGAATATCTTAAGGTTCGTCCGCCGGCATACGGAGGAGAACTTCATTGTTGCTTCGCTGGTCTTGTTAATTCTCTATTTCGGGTTCGCCACCGAGCACTTTTTCTCGCTGGTGACATTGACGACCATTCTCAATCAATTGCCAGCGCTTACCGTGGTTACCGTTGGCATGACATTCGTCCTGATCGTAGCAGGAATTGACTTGTCGGTCGGTTCTGTACTGGGATTGAGTGCCGCTGTCGTTGGCGTCGCAACTGTCGGTTTGGGTGTGCCTTTGCCGCTGGCGTGCCTTATCGGCCTTGGGGCCGGCCTGTTGTGTGGGTCAGTCAATGGTCTTCTTGTTGCGTATTTTTCTCTACCGTCGTTTATCGTAACGCTCGGCATGCTGGAAATGGCGCGTGGTCTCGCCTATGTGAGCACCGATTCGCAGACCGTTTACATCGGCGCCGACATCCAGGCGCTCGCGATGCCAATACCCGGCCTGGGTGTTTCGATTGCTCTGATTTTTTCGGTCGCACTGGTCATTGGCGGGCAATTCCTGCTGACCAGAACCGTGTTCGGCCGCTACATAGTCGCCATCGGTACCAACGAGCAGGCAGCGCGCATGTCCGGCATCAATGTACGTCCTTACCGTATGCTGGTGTTGGCGGTCTCGGGCGCCCTGGCAGGACTCGGAGGCGTTTTCAACGCTGCCTATCTGGGGTCTGCAGACCCGAATGCGGGTATCGGCCTGGAATTGTCCGCGATCGCGGCGGCCGTTATCGGTGGCACCAGCCTGATGGGTGGTCGTGGAACCATCATTGGCGCATTTGCCGGCGTCCTTATCATAGCGATCCTGCAGAACGGACTGGCGCAGATCGGGGTGGCAGAACCCACCAAGCGACTCATGACCGGCGCGGTTATTATTGTCGCCGTACTTATCGATCAATGGCGCGCCAAACGGAAGCCAGGGTAATCACTATTAACGTCAATCGATATACCCTGGTATATACCAGCGTTTTTGATGCCACACCGCAACAGGTTTTTCGGGTGCTGCTCGACTATGACCGACTTGAGGAAATATCGGAGTCGATCAGGGAAAGTCGCTATCTTGAGTCCGATGTTAAAGGAGGCCCTGGCCACTATGTGTTTTTGAACACCTGCACCGAACGAGGAACGCGTTACGTCCCCATTTGTAAGGATGCCGAGGGGATCGATCGGTCATCGACACACGAACGGGTTAGCCGTATTGTAGTGGACCACTGCGGCGACCCCGCTAGACGATTTCTATGACTTCGGGCTTCCGCCAGAAATTCAGCGCCAGAGTAAATATAGCTATCGGGAACAAAACAATTACGGCAACGGACAAGAGCACTGTGATTTCGAATATTCCGAGCAGTAAATTTACGACCGCAAATACTCGAACCAAAACCGGCAGTTCCTTTGACTTTCGCAACAACAGCACCGCAAGCAGGATATCAAGAACGCCGAAAACGATCAGGCTACCGACCCAAATCGACATGAGCGCGATGCTGTTGTACGACGTTCCGAACCAGGGCGATAGTGCATCAACCGCAAACATACCCAGATAAAATGCGCTGCACACGGCAATCAAAATACCCAGCACTACATCAACGTCGCGATAGTTGTGATGGTTGTAAAACTGATGTTTGAACGCATAGTAAACGTACACGTTCAGGGCACCAATTAGGAGAAAGATCCAGCTGGCGGGTCCGGAGTTGTACGGGTAGTCACTAAACGAAAACGTCGTTCCCATCGTTGCTATTTCGTAAATCCAATAAACGGGGAACAGGAATGCCACCGCGATTGCCGCGATTCCCGGCCAAAAATAGTCGTTATTGTTCATGTTAGCTTCCTTAGCGCCGTTTACGTTGAAATCGAGTCGGTTGGGTGGTTATCGACGTCGAGCCGATACTCCAGAATATCTCCAGGCTGGCAAGCCAGTTCACGGCAGATCGCTGCTAGCGTGGTGAACCGTATGCCGCGGACTTTGCCGTTCTTTAGTAGCGACAAATTGGTCATTGAGATGCCGATTCGAGTCGACAAATCCGTGAGTGAGATCTTGTTTTTTGCCATCTCTACGTCGAGATTGATGCGAATGTCCATGGTTGGCAATTTACGCTATCGAATTATGTTTTACAACATATTTTTATTGTTTTACATAAAATATTTTATCTAACTTGTTATTCTCTGCCGAAACTCCGCTCGGCATCGGATGCCGACAACGCCAATACGCTGGTACTCGCCGCGAGTGAACTCGGGTGATTCGACCTCCGTTCGATGCGACGATCTACCTGTATCGTCATCCCGTTGATATGAGGAAAGCCTTCAATGGCCATCGGCACATGAGGTTGCGCGGGTGTTTTCTCATCCTCATCCGCTGACAATTTTGGGCTGCCCTTGCCCCGCCTGGCCGGCGTCACCCATACCCGGTATTTACTGTTCGGCGCAAACACACCGCGGAATCGGGTTAGGTTGACGCTGGGCCTGGGTACCAGGGCAGCCAGTTTGGCGACCCGCGGCAGCGGATCGGAACTGGAGATCGATGAGTTCAGCCGTTGGGCAGAGCCCCTCATAAGAGCAATTCACCGTGTCGTGGCGATTGATGTGGACAACATGATGCCGGCCGTCACTGTTCTCGCGTTCCCATGGGAACCGGTGGTGCGGGCACAGGTCGACTTCCGTCTGATCGCCGAGATCACCTGTTTCGAGGCGGAGCGCTCCGGTCAGGTCGTCCTCGAAATCCAGTGGGCTATCAACGATAACTTTAGATGTATAGTTCGTTGCTGTAGTAGCCTTGTTGAATCGGAGTGCGTAGAAGTGGCGCGAACGACAATTTCTGGTGCGTGGATCCTTGCCTTCACTTTGCTCGCAGCCTCCTGCAGTGATCAAACCGTTCCACAACACCGGGCTGATACGAAGCCTCAAAATGAACGCTTGCATGACGCTGTTTCTCGCCTCGCATCTGACAACGCATTTTCAGGAGTGATACTGGTCGCCGATCAAGGACAAATTCTTCTGCAGCGAGCGTTTGACCATTCAGGCATCAACCAGGCGCTCGCCATTGAGCCCGACACGAAGTTCGCAATCGCCTCATTGACCAAGAGTTTTACTGCTGTTCTCGCCCTTCAGGTGATTGAATCCGGTCTTTTGTCGCTTGACGACGTGCTGCAAACGCAACTGCCGGAATACTCTGCCAGCTACAGTGATCAAGTTACAATCCGGCAGTTGCTCCAGAACCGGTCGGGCATTCCCCACTATATCGATATTCCAGGCTGGTTTGACAACGACTACAAGAAATCGTTGACGCAAGAGACATTGCTCGAGGCTGTCGCTGCTTTACCCCTGAAATTCAAACCCGGCACGAACTACCACTATTCAAATATGAACTTTTATTTGCTTGGTCTGATTGTCGAAAAAGTGACAGGGGTGTCTTACGAGGATGGTCTCAAGAACCGCATTCTGGCGCCGCTTGATCTGAATAGCACGGGGCAAATCTATGAGAGCGGCCTGATAGAAAACCTGGCACAAAACTATCTGCGTGAGGATGATGGTTCTCTCTCGCCAATACCTGTGACTAACCCCATCCTTTTTCGGGCGACGGCCTCACAGTACTCAACTTCACGTGATCTCTACAGGTGGAGCACCGCTTTGCGGGATGAGACCTTGTTGACGAACGAGAGCAAAGCGATTCTGTACGATCGTGAGGCACCCATGGCCTGGACGGTCGGGGCTGTTTCTCTGGATGGAGACGCCCTCCTTCAAGTCATCACCTACAATGGTGAACTGATTGGCTACACGAGCATGATTACGCTGCTTCCCGATCAAAATGGTGTTGTTATCATCCTGAACAATAACAACGCCGGATATGACGCCCTTTCGACCATGACTATTGAGATAGCGTCGCAGCTCTATGGATCACAGTAGGCTTTGGGTTACTGGCAGTCGGAGCTAAATCGGCACAACTAATTCTGGTCGCAGCGCCATTGCTGAAGCGGACGTATCTAGACCGGCCTAGCTAAGAAACCTCACCTTACGTTCTTGCATCTTTCCAAGTATCCGAGAAACTCATCGGAAAGGACGCGCGCCCTTCTTCGCCACATTCCCTGGTCCATTTGGTGTAGTTGGCACACGACTTTTTCCCATCGGGACCATTCAGAATCTCCAATTATTCCTCGT
>JAADHU010000020.1:0-59255 GCA_013151645.1 Gammaproteobacteria bacterium
CCTAATTATTTCTTAGAAAAAGTGGTGCCGGCACCAAGAGTCGAACTCGGGACCTACTGATTACAAATCAGTTGCTCTACCAACTGAGCTATGCCGGCTAATCGGGGCGCATTATTCTATCTAAAGCCCGCCGCAGCAAGGGTTTCGGCCGCAAATATCAATCCGACCGTGGACAAGTGGCCTGATCGCGCAGCAATACCTTGTCTTCGCCGTACTTTCCAATGATCGCGCCCGCCCCTTTTCCCGGTGGCAAGCCGATATCGACGAAAAATACCGTCGCCTCGCGGGTGCGTCGGCTGATGTCGGCCGGCAAATCCAGTGATTTTGCCTGCAATTCGATCCGCTCTGCGCGGCTGATCTCGCCGAACAGGCCCAGGGAAATCTTCAGGCCGTCGTCCTGTGTTTCCACCATGTAGGCATCACCGAGGCCGCCGGCTTTCAGCTTGTCGATCATCGCATTGCCCGCCGTGCGATCCGGAATATTGCGGATCTGAACCCAGTGGCCGACGAAGATCTGACCCTGGGTCGTTCGTATGCTCGCGCGCATGCCCTCACCTTCGTATTCGCCCAATGTCGCGTCGGCATCGGCACCGGTTTTGAACGGCCCGATCGTCACGCAGGAGCGACCGACGACAGCCTCAAGGTCCGACGGCTTTCCGGCACCCGGTACGGCACCGACGCTGGTCACCGCTTCGGCCTTCAATGCATCCGATACTTCCAGCGGAGGCCCAAGATCGGTTTCCCTGACAATGGCAACGCCCGGTTCTGTCGGCTCACTCACGAACTGACCCCACAAGAAATACAGCACGTTCGCGAGCACCAGGACCAGCAGAAGATTCCTCACGATTCGCTCTCCACCATGTAGGCCAGACCATCCAGCACCAGGTGCGGTCGGTGAACGAACTTGCCCTCAAGCTGCTTCAGAATGCGCGACGCGTCACCACCGGTAAGCACGATTTTCGGACGCTGCCCGGCACCTCGAAGTGCTCGGATCGAATGTTCTATTGCACCGCAGGCGGCGCTGAGCGCGCCATTGTAAACCGCGCTGTGCGTGTTCCTGGCAAAGATACCGAGACCCTTTGACGGCATCCTCGCCGAGCGTTTCCTGGGGTGCACATCGTGTGCGTTTTTCAGAAAGCCGCTGGCGATCAGGTCGATGCCGGGCACGATCAATCCGCCGAGGTGCTTGCCAGTCTTGTCGATTGCATCAATGGTCACCGCCGAGCCCGCGTCGACCACGCACAATGCGGTTTTGAACTCGGCGCGTGCACCCACCATGCCGACCCAGCGGTCGACACCAAACTGGCGCGGTTCGGTGTAGGCATTCACCAGGCCGAATGCGGAGCGCACGCTGCGCACAAAATGAATATCGCACTTGCAGTGAATACCCATAATGCCTGACAGTCGGGTCGCGAAAGTGGGTCCGGCGACATTGCTGGCGATCACCCGATCAACCCCATGGGGCAAACGCGTCGTCAATGACGCAAAGCCCTTTTCCTTCAGGACCGCATGACTAACCGAGCCGGTGCGGCCGATTTTGCCGTTGTTCAATACACCCCATTTGATGCGCGTATTGCCGATGTCGAACAAGAGCGCTTTCGATCCACTCACGCAACGGCCTCCTTGCGATCAACAATGCTCACCGAGCCGCTAACGACTCGCCTCAGCCCATCTCCATTGTGCAAAAGCAGGGCGCCGTCCGGGGCAATCCCCCGAGCGGTACCCGTCTCCCGGACACCGGCCTGATCGACGACGATCTCGCGTCCGGCCAGCGCATCGAGTTTGGACCACTCCGGCGCAAACGATGCAAAACCGTCACGACCGAAAGTCTGTAACGTTTCGCGCAGACGCTCGATCACCCGGGCCGCGAGGATATCGATGGACGGTACGACCGCGAGCACGGCGTCGAGGTCGATCGCCGGCCGCGATGCCTTGATATGCTTGTCTGTATTCTTTGGTAATAGCATGTTGATACCGATTCCGACGACGGCAGTCATGCCGTTTGCACACGACTCCAGCAAGATACCGCCCAGCTTGCGTTCATCGATCAACAAATCATTGGGCCATTTCAGCAAAACACCCGCAACGCCCAGAGCCGCGAGCTCGTTCGCCACTGTCGATCCCACCGCCAGCGTGAGCGCAGACAGATTGGCCGGACGCACTGTAAAAGAATACGCAATGGACATCCACAATCCCGCGCCTGGCGGTGAATACCATGACTTGTCTTGCCGACCTCGGCCCGCCGTCTGTTGCTCCGCGAGCGCCACGCGCATATGCCCCGGCATCGGTTTTTCGGCCTCAAGCAAATAGCTGTTGGTAGAGCCGATCTCACGAAACACCTCAATCCCGGCAAGCGACTTGTGCGTACACGGAGAGAGTGCCTGCCGAATCCGCTCGGCGCTGATCGTGTTCATCGACTAACTCGACTGCGAACGATGAAAAATCATCAAACGCGTGTTTTTGGGCTCAGTCCCGGCACGCATTCTCTGAATATTCATTCGGTGGCTGAAGATCATGAACCCGGCCAGCACGAGCGTATAAATAATGAGCGGTTGGTCATCCGGAAAGCGTGTCAGAAGCAGATACACCGGCACCGCGACACTCGCCGACATCGTTGCCAGACCGACATAGCCGAACATCACCAGGAAGCCACCCCACACCAGCAGCACCGGCAAAATCAGGATGGGCGCAATGACGGTCAGCGTGCCAACCAGCGTAGCGGCGCCTTTGCCGCCTTTGAAATGCTGCCCGATTGGCCACACGTGTCCAAGCACCGATGCCGCGGCACAGCACAGCATGAGCCAGGTGCGGGAAATGTACGGATCTTCAGGGACGTATGGCAACGACAGATCCGGAATAACGCCAGCCGCAAGTGCCCCTTTGCCGACGTCAATTACCATGACGCCCAGCGCGAACACCCAACCCTGCGTCCGTAACGCATTGGTGCTGCCCGCATTGCCACTGCCCATCGTACGAATATCCACGCCGCCGCGAAAATAGCCGACGACGAGTGAACCCATGATTGAACCGACAAGATAGGCGAGCAGGAATTTTGTACCGAGTTCCAGCATTGTTCCATCTTTGTACAAGACTGGTTTGCATTGTAGCATCAGCCACCTCGAATCAAACGCGCCTAAAACCCTTGACCAATCAGGCAATTCCACTTTTTTTCAACCCGGTTGCCGGACGCGGTCGTACCGGGCGGCGCGCCGCATCCGTCAGCGCGATACTGGAGGCCAATGGCATTGCGCACACCGCTATCGCCAGCCAGGAACCCGGACATCTGGAGGCACTGGTTCTCGGCGCAATCAACGACGGCCAGCGAAAAATCCTGGTGGCCGGTGGAGACGGCAGCATTCACGAAGCGGTCAACGGTATTCTTCGCTCCGGTCACGAGGTCGAGTTCGGCGTTATTCCGACCGGCACCGGCAACGATTTCGCCAAGGCCTGCTCCATTCCGTTGTCCTGGGAAGATGCCGCTACCTTGTTGGCCGACCGAATCAGCAGCGGCTCACCCGGACGGCAAATCGATGCCGGGCGCTGCAACGAGCGTTTCTTTGCCAACGGGGCGGGCATCGGTTTTGACGCCAAGGTCTCGCGAATTTCCCATAGCATCAACCTGCCCATTGGTGACCTGGTCTACCTGCTCGCCGTTTTTCGTGGCATCTGGGACGGCATCGCAACGCCGCACGTGTCGTTGCGCTTTGGGGACGAGCGGTTCGAAGGCGCTTTGACGCTGGCCAGTTTCTCGAACGGTCCGTGGGTCGGTGGCATGTTTCATATCGCGCCCATGGCCAAGAACGACGATGGCTTGCTCGATCTGGTGTATGCAAAAGCGGTCACGCGACGACGCATCATGAGTCTCCTGCCGAAGATCATGCAGGGCACCCATCTCGATGCACCCGAGGTAGACTGGAAAGCGATTCGAAAGTGCGAGCTAACCGCCGATGCGCCGGTTCCCTCACACCTGGACGGCGAGATTCAGCCTTTGCAAACGCAGTTCAGTATTGAAGTGCTAAGCGGTGCTTTGCGACTGCTTTGAGCTTCGCGTTGAACCGAGAAAAATCGCCAGCAATGCGATAACGGCACCGGTCAACTCGATTGCGGTGACGGTACGGCCGAAGAACAGAATATCCCACACGAAGCTCAGAGACGGCTGCAGTAACAGCGCAATGCCGACCTCGGTTGTACTGACCTTGGCGAGACTGCTGGCGATGAGCATCAGCCCGACCGAATGCGACAGCAGTCCATAGGCGAGCAGCCAGCCGACGTCCGCCACGCTCGCAATCGCCAGCGAGTCACCTTCAATGAGGGCGGCTGCGCCGAGCATTGCCGCGACAAGAAACGACATCACCGCCACTTCGCGAATCGGCACGGTATGCGAGGTTTGTATCAGAGCCCGGCGCATGAATAACATGTAACCGGCAAAGCACACGGCCGTCAGCAGGCCGAGTATCACGCCTGTTCTGTAGTCCGCCGACAACACGCTCCAGTCCAGGCCAACGACCATGGCCAGGCCGACGATCGCCAGCGGGATCGCGATCACTTGTCGCACTGACGGTCGCTGCCCGAGAAACAACACGCCAGCGGCGATCATGAAGAACACCTGCATGTTGGCCAGCAACGTTCCAAGACCCGGCCCAACGTACAGAATGCTGCGATGCCAGAACCACAGATCGAGCGCAAAGAACACGGCCGACAGGAATATGGCCACCCAGGCCACGCGCGGCAATGTCAGTTTTCGCCCGGTCAGCAGCAGGAACGCGCTTAAGGCGATGCCGCCGAACAACACGCGATAAAAGCCGCTTGCGGTCGGCGACACATTCACGAGACTCACAAACACCGCCGCAAAACTCGTGATCGTGGCCCCGGCGAACAGGCGAATGTGCGGACTCTTCAGGAAGTTCATGCAGAGACAGAGGACGCGGAGTTAACCCGACAACCAGGACTGGCGGTTTTTTTCAGCCGCGTCGCTGGCGTCGGTGTCGATGACGAGATAACAGGTATCCTCCGGCGCTTCCTCGAGCACGATGTGCAGGCTCATTAGCTGATCGCGCCGAAAAACACTGAGCGTGATCTGATCTCCGGCGTGGTACTCGCGAAGACGCGCATCAATATTGGCTTTGCTGAGCTTGACGTCGTTAATTGCGACGGCCTCATCGCCCGGCGCCAGGCCTGCACGTTCAGCCGGGCTGCTCGCGGTGACCCGATTGAATATCGAACGACTGCCTCGCTGCATCAAAGTGGCGCCCATCCACAACGCCGGCAGCTCACTGTTGCCGGCCGTTTTTCCGCCGACGTCCTTGCTGTTCTTTGCCGCTCGCAGGCACAAGCGTATGCCGCAATCGAGCAGGAGCTTGTCCATCGGCACATCGGCCGTGCCACGCACGTAGCGATCGAAGAAATCTTCCAGATCCACGCCGCTGATTTCATGAGCGATGGATTCAAGACCGCGTTCCGGCATGCCGCTCCGGCCGTCCCCGTAGCGGCGCCAGCATTCCCGCATGATGTCATCGAGACTGCACTTGCCGTGCGTCACCCGTCGCAGGGTCAAATCGAGGGCACAGGCGATGAGCGAGCCTTTTGTGTAGTAACTGACGATAAAGTTCGGCGAATTCGCATCCTGTTTGTAGAACTTCGTCCAGGCATCGAAGCTCGACTCCTCCACCGATTGCCTGAAGCGTCCGGGCATTCGCACCACGCGGGTGATCGTCTGGCCAAGCAGCTCAAGATAGCTCTTCGCCGTGACCAACCCGGAGCGCACCAGCGCGAGATCGTCGTAGTAGGAAGTGATGCCTTCAAACACCCACAGCAGACCGGTATGCGTTTCCGCCTGCAGTTGGTATGGCGTGAAAACGGCGGGTTTCATGCGCGTGACGTTCCAGAGATGGAAATACTCGTGACTGCAAAGCCCCAGGAATTTCCGGTAACCGTCGCTGACGCGCTTGTCGCCGCGTCGTGGAAGATCGTTCCGGCTGCACACCAGGCTGGTGGACCAGCGGTGTTCCAGGCCACCATAGCCGTTCGCCAATACCAGCAGGATAAACAGATAGCGATCCAGGTCCGGCGGCTTACCGAGCAACTTCATGTGCTGTTCGCAGACCTTCGTCAAGTCACTGCAGATTCTCGCCATATCGACCTTGTCGTGACCGCGAACGGCGATTGCGTGCGGAATACCGTCCGCCTCGAATTCTCCGATCAACAGGTCGCCGATCTCGACCGGATGATCGATCAACTCGGCATAATCGGACACCGTATAGGTGCCAAAGCCGTATTCTTCCGCGGTCTTCGCCTGCATGGAGGTCGCGACGCGCCAATGCTCACCGAGCGTTTCGGGTGGCGCACAAATGTCCAGCTCGCATGCATGGTGCTCTTGCCCGACCACCGCCAGGAAGACGCTCGGACCATTGAAATAGGCATGCGTGGTATCGAGGTGTGCACCGCGCACGCTCAGGTCATACGCGTAAATCTCGCAGACGATGGTGAGCGGCGCCGCGCACGCGTCGGACTGCCAGCGGCTCTTGTCGAGCTTCAGCAAAGCAACTTCGCAGCCCTCTGATTCCGCCCGAATGGACACCAGGTTGCGTGCAAAATCGCGGATCAGGTAGCTGCCGGGTATCCACGCCGGAATGCGAAACTCCTGTCCGTTGGGGTCTGGTGCCGCGACCGTCAGCGTCACTTCGAAAAGATGGGCACCCGGATCCCTGGGCACGATCCTGTATTGATGAGCGGTATTTTTGTTGGTCATTCGCGTCACACCGTCCGCTGTTCAGATGCTTTGGGCAAATGGATCTCGGCGAGCATGCAGCGAACACTGCCACCGGATGAGTCTTCGATGCAATCGATGGGTGCACTGACGATTTCACCCTTTGCGTCGATCATGGCCAGTTGGTCGTCCGTCAACGATCGGCGTGCACGCACCGACATGGCAAATAACCGTGAACCCGACTCCGTGCGCAGTTCGAGCATGTTGCCCGCGAATGCTTCCATTTGCTCACAGGTCAGAGATACGACGTCATGACCTGTATCCCGCAGGCTTCGCAGCACCGCCTCGCGTTGCTCATCGCGCGCAATCGACTCGTCACAGATAACCGCGAGACTCTCGCCGACGCTCATCAGGACGTTGGTGTGGTAAACGGGAATGCCGTCTCGGTCGACAGCATCGAAGGCCATCACTTCATAGTCCAGTTGCTGAGCGAAATCGCCGAGTACATCAAGGTCCGTACGGGACGAGAGGCAGGCATAGGCGACGCGATGCGTTCGATCGAGCACCAGGCTACCGGTACCCTCAAGGTATTGCCCGTGCTGCTCATGCGCCGTCAGGTCAATGATCCGACTCACGTGGAAAGCGTGTTCGCGAGCCAGTGAGTCAATGATGTCCGGACGACGTTCTGTGCGGCGGTTTGCCGCTTCCATCGGGTAAAGCACGACCGTGCCATCGCCGTGAAAGCTGATCCAGTTATTTGGAAAGATTGAATCCGGGGTGGGCGGCTCCATTGTATCGTCAATGACAACCACATGGATGCCGGCCGTCACCAGCGCCTCGGCGAGCCTATCGAATTCCCGCAGTGCAGCGGCTTGCTGTTGCGCTTCGCTGGCATCGAGCTTTCCCTGGAAGCGATTGGATGCCGCCGTCAGGGGGTTGCTGTGAAATCGTGCGGGCCGAATCATCAGGACCGCCGAAGCCAGTTGTGATTCTGTCGCTGAGGTCATATCGTTACGTCCGGAATCACGATAGCCTTTTGTAATTAGCTGCGTACCATGAAAGCAGGTGAGGTGTCTGAAGGATTATGCCCCGTATGAGCAAGAAACTGAAAGACCTGAAAAAAATCGTCGTGCAACCCGGTTGGCTGTGCTTCGTCTGGTTTGGTATGACCGCCGGCATTTCCCTGCTGGAGACACCCGTCAAATTCTCGGCCCCGACCCTGAGCCGACCGGTTGCGCTCGACGTGGGCAGGGTCGTGTTCCAGGCCCTGAACAAGGCGGAACTGGTGGCGTTGGTGATGCTGTTATTGCTCGTACGATTGTCGGGCAAAGCACGGGAACTCTGGGCTTACTGTGCCGCCATTGTCGTCATCGTCATGTTGCAGTCGACCTGGCTATTACCGCTGCTGTCCAGCCGGGCTGAACTCATCGTTGCCGGCACCGAACCGGCACCGTCCATTGCCCATGCTGCTTACGCCACGACCGAAATGCTGAAACTGGCGTTACTATTGATTCTCGGCTTCCGCTCTATGATGAGTGAGCACGCGCAGGCTCAGCCGCCCTCATGATGGGTCAGTCACTCTGGTTGTTGAGCGCCGCCGTGCAAATTGGCCTGATCGTGCATGTCTTGCGAACGGGTCGACCGATATTCTGGGCATTCATCATTTTCTTCGCACCGATGATTGGGTCGCTCGTCTATTTTTTCGTCGAATTGCTGCCGGAGTTGTCCGGCAACCCGAGAACTCGCACCGCCGTGAAGGGCCTCAGAAAATCCCTGAATCCGAATGCCGATATTCGCAAGCTGCAAAAGCAATATCAGCTATCCGGCAGCGTCGATGCGGCCCGTCATCTGGCCGACGAACTGATTGCCGCCGGGCGCTTTGAAGAAGCCATCGAACACTATCGAGGTGCACTGAAGGGGATGTACGAAAACGATCCCAATTTATTGCTCGGACTCGCCGAGGCGCAATTCGGCCAGGGCGATTTTGCGGGCAGTAAAATTACCCTGGAGCGTCTTGCTGCCGAAAACCCCTCCTTCAAATCGGCGAAAGGGCACCTGCTGTACGCCCGCACCCTCGAAAACTGCGATGCGCTGGACGATGCGTTAAAGGAATACGCGGCTGTCAGCACCTATTTCGCGGGTGCCGAAGCGAAATGCCGCTTCGCGACGTTGCTGGAGAAACAAAGGCAGCGCGAACGGGCGCTGGAGTTGTTTCAGGATATCGTCGATGCAGCCGAGTTAGCGCCGCGACACTATCTAAGGGCACAAAGTGAATGGATCGCGAAGGCGAAAGACGGCGTTAAACGATTGAGCGTGTAAGTCGATCGTGGCGCGTCTTTTGGATCCGGGATCGCGCCTCAGGAGACACTCCTACAATTGTCCCATTGGCACCCCTGTAGGAGCGTGACCTGACACGCGACCGGGAATGACCGCAACCACATTATTCAGGCACTGGCGCTGGACCGATTGGAAACTTCATCATACCAACGTTGCAAATGGACCCAGTGTTCCTGAATCAACACGTTCGACCACTTCGCGAAGTCGATCATCACCAGCGCCGAAATATCCGCCAGCGTAAACCGATCGCCGACAATAAACTCCGAAGACGACAGGTGCTCGTTCAACCGGGCCAGGAATGCTTCAGCGCGAACCCGCCCGCGCTCGACCAACGCCGGGATCTGCTCGAAGTCGATCGGGCCTGTCAGCGCACGAGAACGCATGCCCCGGGTATTGTTGCGAAACATCTCGGCTAACGCGGCCAGACCGAGTTGCTCGATCTTCGCATTCCACATCAGGATAAGCGCTTGTTCTTTCGCGTCGCGACCCAGCAATCGAGGCTCCGGATGAAGTGCTTCGATATAGTGACAAATCGCAAGTATCTCCGTGAGGCGAGAACCGTCCTCCAGCTCCAGAACTGGCACCGTGCAATCCGGATTGACCGCCCTGAAGTCGTCTCCCAGTTGCTCTTTGCTTCCCAGGTCAACCTGGACAGTCGGTATTTCTACGCCTTTTTCGTGCAAGAAGATCCGCACACGACGCGGGCTGGGAGCCGGCTGGCAATCGTAAAATTTCATCATGTCTGCTGGTCCTCACTGCCACTGCGTAAATTCGTGACGGAGCGCGCCGTCTGTCCGAACAGGACTTTGCGTGCTTCTGCATCGGTTAGTTCCGGCCGCGACCAGTCTTCGCCGGCGTCCATGCCACGACGAACCGCCGGACGTGTCTTCAGTGCGTCGAACCAGCGACGCAAATTGGCGAACGGATCCAGGTCAGTACCGAAACGTTTGTATCCGGCTACCCAGGGAAAGCACGCCATATCGGCGATCGAGTAGTCGCCCGCCAGGAAATCGCGGTCATCAAGACGCGTATTCATCACCCCGAGCAAGCGGTCGTATTCATTCCTGTATCGCTCCAGCGCGTAAGGAATGGGTTCGGGTGCATAGTTAACGAAATGACTGAGTTGTCCCGCCATGGGACCCAGGCCCGCCATCTGCCAGAAGAGCCATTGCAGGACTTCGTAGCGCGGTGCGATTTCCGCTGGCATGAACTGGCCCGACTTTTCGGCCAGGTAGGTAAGAATCGCGCCCGATTCGAAGACGGACAGACCGTTCTCGTGATCGATAATTGCCGGCATGCGATTGTTCGGGCTGATACGCAAGAACTCTTCCGTGAATTGCTCACCTCGACCGATGTTCACCGCCTTCAGTTGAAAGGGCAGACCGCACTCTTCGAGCATGATGCTGACTTTCTTACCGTTCGGCGTTGGCCAATAGTACAAGTCGATCATGAATCCTCCGTCTTGAAATGTGTGCCGACACCGTTTTCAGTCAGGGTGACGGCACTGGTATGATGAGACAGGCTCTCGAGGAACAACATGCTACCACTTAGTTACTGGATCATTGTGGGTGCGACCGTCATTGCTGTCGTACTGTGCGTGGTACTGCACTATGAAAGCCTGCGCATGATCAGTGCCTGGCTGCCGACACCGAAACACCAGCATCGCCGCCGCGTTATATTCCTGATCTTGTGCCTCCTGATCGTGCACATTGCTGAAATATGGATCTTCGGCGTCACCTACTTTGCCCTCCTGTCGTACGGCGACTTTGGTGAACTGGTCGGTATCGAGGAGGTTTCCATATTCCATTGCGTTTATTACTCCGCAACAATATTTACGACGGTCGGGTTCGGTGACATTGTGCCCATCGGTGCCATTCGCTTTCTAACCGGCACCGAGGCTATTTCGGGGCTCACCTTTATTACCTGGTCTGCGTCATACACGTTTATGGAGATGCTAAGGGTTTGGGGAAAAGACGATGACCGCTGACAGGGAAGGCCTTTGCGAGCGACGCGTTCTCGAGGCGGATGACAATCATCGAATATTAGTGGATTGCTGGTATCCCGAGGGAGACGTCCGCGCGCTGGTGCACGTATTCCACGGCTTGAGCGAACACGCCACACGATACGATCGTTTTGCGCGTCAGTGCACCGCTCATGGCTACGTGGTCGTCGCACACAATCATCGCGGACACGGCGAGAACTGCGCGCCCGACCGACTGGGCCACTACGCGGATGACAACGGCTGGAACCGGGTAGTTAATGACGCAGTGCAGGTGCAGCAGGATCTGGTCAGGCGGTTTCCCAACCTGCCGTTGATCCTGTTCGGGCACAGCATGGGCTCCTATATCGCGCAGAGTTTTATGCTGCGCCATGCGGAGAATGTCAGCGCATTGGTACTATCCGCTTCGACGTGGCCCAATCGAACGCAATTGCGGCTCGGCAGGCTACTCGCGACGATCGCTGTCTGGGTTAGCGGGCCACAAAAGAAAAGTGCCACCCTGAACAAGATGGGTTTCGGTGATTTCAACGAGCGTTTCGCACCAAACCGAACCGAGTTCGACTGGCTATCTCGTGATAATACTGAGGTCGACAAATACGTTGCCGACCCGTTGTGTGGCGTCCCCTCCAGCAATCAGCTGTGGAAAGACCTGCTCGGCGGACTGTTGGAAATTTCATCGGCCCGATCCGTAGCACGAGTGCCCGATATACCGATATTGATCCTCGGCGGCGAACTTGATCCTGTGGGTGGCTCCGAACGACTGCAAGCACTGGCAGACGCCTACCGGACGAATGGCCATTCCCGCGTCACACTTAACGTGTATCCGAATGGCCGACACGAAATGTTGAACGAAACGAACCGGCAAGACGTGACACGCGATATTCTCAATTGGTTCGAATCCGCACTTTGAAGCCCCGTTTCTTCGCGCCCGGGGCCGCCTAATCACTCCCACCGTCACGATGATGTCCGCAGGCGTCTTTCTCCAGTGCGTTAACCAGCGCTTGTCTGCACGACCGGACCCACAACGAAAAGAGGCCGTCTCAAACGAGACGGCCTCTGGTTCTTGCTTTGCTTACGATCCAAGCCAGGCGCACAAACTGCGTACGCCCTGCTTGTCCGGCATCCTTAGAACGCCATTGATACTCGACCGTAGAAGTAACCACCCTGCCAAGGCACGAGACTGCCTGAAACATAGGTACGACCACAGCACTGGTCATTGTTACTGGCAACTCTGTCAACCTTGTCGGGGAACGTGTCGAATATGTTTCGACCACCAACGGTGAGACGCCAGTTATCGTTGAGCTGGTAAGAAGCTTCCAGATCGACGAAGAACGTTGAACCGAACTCTTGAACAAACAGCGGTGTGCCTCTGTTCGAGTTTGCAGATTCACCGAAGTACCGTCCGCGAGCCATGACTGAGAAATCACCGATTGCATGATTCGCGGTCACATTCCAGCGAGTATTCGGATTCGCATTCTCGAAGTCGAACTGGTCTTCCGTGTTCAGGAAGGCGCTGGCATCCGAAGTGAGTTTGTTCTTGTTGTAGTTATAAGCGAACTGGAAATTCGTTTCCTGTCCGTTACCCCAATCCAGCGGGTAGGAAGCCACAACGTCCACACCTCTCGTTCTGCTGTCGAACGCATTGGTGAAGTAGAACACCCCACCGATGGTCTCGGCACCCGCAACACCGGCCGCTTGCAGCGCCAGGAAGTTTTGGTAAGCCGAACCGGCTGTGGGATCAGGCGACACATCCAGCGTCGAGATGGCGCTGAAACGATCGTCGATTTCGATTTGATAGAAATCAACCGTTATCGTCAGGTTATCCGTCTCCGCCGTGAAACCAACCGTGTAACTGGTAGAGGTTTCTGCTCTGAGTGGCGTTGCACCCAGTGCTTGCGCGACAGAACCTGTAGCCGGGAAAAGACCAGTCGCAACCGGCAGGCCGTTTGGCAAGCGCGTTGAAACGTTGGTCGTACCCTGCTGACCCGGTGTCGGTGCTCGGAAGCCCGTACCGATGGATCCGCGAACCGCGAACTGATCGGTTATAAGGAAACGACCAGCCAGTTTGCCGACCAGCTCATCACCGAAGTCAGAGTAGTCTTCGTAGCGTACTGCGGCCTGCAGGAACAATCGATCGTTCACGTCCGTGCTCAGGTCACCGTAAAACGCGTAAGAATCACGATTGTACTTCTCGGAGAATGCCGGCGAGTAGCCCGGGAAACCGTTAGAACCAACGCCAACGACTCTGTAAACAGGGTCATTCGGATCGGTGCAGTCGAGGTTGGCAATCTGGTCGCCCGCCACTGCTGCTACGCCACCAAGGCTGGAGGTGAAGTCGCCACCGCCCGCAACTGTGGTTGCTGTGCGGTTAGCGAAATCAGCTTCGCCGGTACAAAAGCCGTAAGGATCTGCCAACGCATGCGGGCCGGCTGCATATGAAGCCACGTCCGAGCTCTGCTTAACGTTGTAGGTCTCGTCCATGTAGCTTGTGCCGTAGGCCAATACCAGCGGTGAAGCCGTGCCGATATCGAATTCATTGGAGAGATCCAACTGGAATTGCAGCTCTTCGTTTTGCAGAATGCCGGGCTTGAAATCTGTCGGCGAATCTACCCCGTAGGACGGGTTGATCGTATTGAAGAGTCTGTAATCGATTTCATTGGAACCGTAACGAACGCTGGCGTCGTAAGCGAAACCACCGTCGTTAGCGCCTTTGATACCACCAGCGACACTGATGTCCTGAACTTCACCCTCGAAGCGAGGCGTGAAACCACCAGCGAACTTCTGCAACGGATTGTAAAAAGATCCGTCCGCGTTACGCAGGGTTTCAATTGTGCCGTTACCCGCATAGCGATAGAAGAAGCTGCCGTCGCCCTTGCTCTGGGAGTAGTTACCGAAGCTGTACAGTTCCATGCCGTTAGACAGTTCATAACCGGCATTGTAGAAAGTACGAATGGATTCAAGATTCGGCTGACCCCAGGGTTGTACTACAGAGCCTGCGACTGAAGCATTCGGTACGCCGCCAGGAAATGCCTGCTGTAAAACACCCGTAAAGGCCGCGGCACCCGGAAAGAGTCCTGCAGCGGTTGGGGTAGGCGTGCCCGTAATAAAGCCCTGACGCAGTTCCGAGTTGTCATTGAAGATCGGATTGCTCGGTGTCAGGCAAAACCAGGGTTCACAGTACTGTTCTGCACGTTCCGTAAAATCGGACTTGTAAGCTTCGGCCGAGAGGGAGATAAAGCCATTCTCGCCAAGCGGCAATCCAACGTTACCGGCCAGGCTGTAAGTATCGCCGTCGCCTTCGTACGTTGTGCCTGAATCGAGGACGAGAGAGAAGCCCTCACTGTTGTTCTTCAGGTTGAAGTTGATTACACCGGCGATGGCGTCAGAACCATACTGGGAGGATGCACCGTCACGCAGTACTTCGATGGTCTGGATCGCAACGGAAGGAATGGTTGCAACGTCAGGACCCTGTGTACCGGAACCACCGATCTGGACGAGAGCCGCACGATGACGACGCTTACCATTAACCAGTACCAGCGTGTGGTGCGAAGGCAGTCCACGCAGCTCAGCCGGACGGATAAAGCTGGCACCATCCGAAATTGGTTGGCGGCCAACATTGTAGGACGGAATCAGTGTCTGCAATACGTCCTGTAAGTCCGTATGCGAAACCGCTGAAATCGCTGAAGCGTCGAATGTATCGATAGGAACTGCGGAGTCCACCGACGAACGCGGTTTACCGCGCAGACCGGAGACAACGATTTCCTCAATCGCGTCTTCTTGCGCACCCTGCGCACTTGCCACCGTTGCAAGCCCTGGTATAGCCAGCGCAAGCACCGATATCGGCATAATAAATCTTGTGAGTTTCCTCATTTACTTTCTCCCCCGTGGAAGCTGTGTGAAAAATCATTCGCATCGTCATTTGCGTACAAGCAACAACGACGGCTGCGACTGGCAATTGAAACACCGTGGGATTCAAAAATAAAGCTCCATCGGGCTTTATTTTTGGTTTCAGCAGAAAGCGGTTGTGTCTTTTTAGCAACAATTACCATATTTGGGGCTAATTCTATAGATTTCAAAGGGCCGCTCCCAGAAAGCGCGGCCTGTCACCCACGGAATGGCGCTCGCGCAACAGCGATGAATCGGCCAATTTGCGGTGCCGAAACGACACCTGTTGAAGCGCGTTTCAGGGCTTTTCGCGCCGAATCTTAGCGATCACCGAGGCCGCCTCAAGCGCGACCAGCACGCTGGTCACCAGGACAACAACATCGATCGACACCAGCAGCCAGTTGCCAGCCTGATAGAATTCGATCAGCTTCAAGACCGCCGCCCATGCCGAAGTAAACAGCACGAACACCATCGGAATGAGTGTGTAGCGCGCCGGTCTGCCCATTTTGATCAGCATGACACTAATGACCAGGAGTGTAAGGCCGGCCAGAATCTGATTGGTCGAACCGAACAGCGGCCAGATGGAGAGCCCGCCGGATCCGGACGAGCCGCCGGCACCAAATGCCAGCAACAGGCAACAACCCACCGCGATGAAGGTGGCCAACACACCCTTCTTGAACAATGGGATGTCGTAAATTTCGCCCCACTCCTGGATGATATACCGCTGCAAACGGACGCCCGAATCCATGGTCGTGCCCGCGAACAGCACAACCATCGTTGCCAGCAATGTGGTCGAAACATTGACCGGCAGACCCCAGCCGTTGGTAATCAACTGTGCGCCACCCTGAATGAAGGTACCGGCACCGGCGGTGCCGTAAGTATTGTAAATCTCGTGCCAGAGCTCCGGTGTCGCTGCCAGCGCCGCACTGGCGACCGCAACAATCGTTATCAACGCCAGCGTGCCCTCGCCCACCGCCCCCAGATAACCGACGAACCGCGCATCCGTCTCCTTGTTCAGTTGCTTGGAGGTCGTGCCGGAACCGACGATCCCGTGGAAACCGGAAACGGCCCCACACGCGATGGTCACAAACAACAGCGGCATCAACGACGGCGCGTTCTCCGGCATTTGGGCGTTGAAAGCAGGCGCCGAAATATCCGGCAGCGACAACAGCACCGCGCCGTAGAGCAAGATCAGGCCAACGAATAGCTGCATGCCGTTGATGAAGTCGCGTGGCTGCAGCAACACCCATACGGGCAACATGGATGCAATCGCGGCGTAGATAAACAGGATAATGATCCAGTTCGCGTTTGCCGCCAGGCCGAACAAATTTTCCGGCAGTTCAATCGGATAAACGCTGCCGACGAAAATCGATGCGTACAGGGCCGCGACACCGGCAACGGTGAGTGCCGTCAATTTGTAATTTCGATGGATAAGCTGACCGACAATCAGTGCAACCACGATGGCCGACCACGCCGGAAAAACCGCATTGGGTGTGCTCACAAAAGCGCGGGCGATAACAACGCCGAATACGGCGTTCACCATCAGGAGAACCAAAAAGATGACGATCATGAAAAGCGCTCGCGTACGCTTCCCGATCACATCCTCCGAGAGTGCGCCGATGGACTTGCCTTTGTTACGCGAGCTGGCCCAGATAGCACCAAAGTCGTGCACTCCAGCGAAAAATACTGTGCCAATCGTGACCCACAAGACAGCCGGCACCCATCCCCAGTAAACCGCGATGGACGGCCCGACGATCGGCGCGGCACCCGCGACCGACGTGAAGTGGTGACCCCAGAGAACGTACTTGTTCGTCGGCACAAAATCGACGCCATCTTCGAACTCGTGCGCCGGTGTGACAAAATCCGGATCGAGTCGATAAATCCTGACGGCAATAAACTTCGAATAGACGAACCAGCCAAATGTCATCCCGGCGAGACCGAGAGCGATGATCATTACGGACTGCATAAATACTCCCCCGAAAAAGAGGTCAAACCCCCTTAATCCTGTATTGGTGATCAGAAAAGGGGTCAGCCCCTTTCGTTGTTATTCTTGTGCCCCGCGCGAAAATAAAGGATCTGACCCTTTTTTCAGCTTAACGCTTGCCGCCGGAATATCAAAGTCGCACTCATTATGTCGTCGACATGACGAAGCGACGATACACCTTATATAAGAGCCAGACAGCGACGCCGATAATCAGCAGCAACATCAGCCAGCGCAGGATGCTGGCCAGAAACGCGGCGTTCATAGCCGGCCATGACCATTGATACTCGCTCAACGCGGCTGCGCGTTCGCTCATCCAGTGCCAACCGCTGTGTGCAAGCAATGCCGACAATACAATGGTGCCCATACGTTCGCTGACGACGGTTCGAAACAAGAGGTTCAGGATGGGTACGGCGATGACGATAATCATCAGCTGGCCGATTTCGACACCGAGATTGAATGCAAGCAGTGACGTCAGCAGATGGCTGCCGGCGAACTGTAACGACTCGCTCAATGCGAACGAAAAACCGAATCCATGCACCAGACCGAAGCCGAAAGCGATCATCCAGCGCCTTTCCCAACGCGAACCGACAATATTTTCCAGCGCCATGTACACGATGGACGCGGCAATCAATGTTTCGATCAATGGTGGAAACCACAGCGCATTCGGCAACAGCGAATACGCGGACGCGATCAGGGTAATGGAATGCGCAACGGTAAATGAGGTAACGACTGCAACCAGCGGACGTAGCCGGCGAAACGGAATAATGAGACACAACACGAACAACAGGTGATCGGTGCCGTCAAGAATGTGTCCGATACCGCTTTGCACAAACCGGCCGAACGCCTGATACCAGCGTGGGTCCAGCGGTACCAGGCCGGGACTGCCCACCAGTCTGAACATACGTTGCACGCCTTCTTCCGGCATGAAATGTAAAACGGTTGTGGTCCGCAGCCCGAGCCTGCCCAGGTCCGGATTAATCGCAAAATCCGTCGCAGCCGACGCCAGCGGATAGGTAACCATCACGTCAAGCAACGCCTGATCGCGATACAAGTCCGTGGTTACCGGCAACGGTGTACCGTTAGTGTGCCTGTAGGCAGTGGTATAGCTTGCGAACGACAGATCGGACGGCAGTGACACACGCACTGCATCGATGCTCCAGGTGCCCAGCAACGAATCGTCTGCATAGACCTTAATGAAGTTGGTGAGCCAGATCTCCACGGCATCGCGCAGCGATTCATCAGCCTCGTCAATTCGAATGTACCCGGGGCCACGCAGCGGAACAGTGACATCGCGCATTGCTTCGAGCGGCACGCTCATCAATATCACTACCTGGCGAGGCTCAGGCTTGAGGTACATCTGTACCACCACATCATTGGGCACTTCGTGTGCATCGGAGCGCGCAGCGATCATCAACATAGCACCCAGAATGATCGATACCGCGACCGTCTTCGCTGTTAATTTACTGCCTTTTGCTCGCAAGAATGTGTCCAGGGAATGGCTTGTTGATACTGAGTTGAAAGCGCGATCTGTTCCGCCCACCGAGTCTCGATCGGAACGCGATTCCGATTACATAGTATACTGCCGCGCGTCGGTATCGATACCTTTTGACAATCAGGATGCCGGTTTCGGACGCATCAGTTAGAGCAAAATATCGGGGAAGGCAGATGTTGACCAAGAAACGTTTTTTTACGCTGGCTGCCGTTGTAGTCGCACTCACCGGATTAAACGCCGGGCAAAATTTCCTGGATAGCGAGGCGCAAGCAAAAACGCGGGAAGCCCCCGTGTTTGAGGTCGATCCTTTCTGGCCCAAACCGCTACCGAATCACTGGATCCTCGGCGCCACCATCGGTCTCGCTGTCGATTCCCGCGATCACGTTTACATCATTCACCGGCGCGATACTTTTAATGAGCGCACCGAGATCGGTGCGGCAACCGACCCGATCAAGAGCGATTGCTGCATCCCGGCGCCTAATGTGCTCGAATTCGACCCGGACGGTAATCTCGTCAATCACTGGGGCGGACCCGGCGAAGGCTACGACTGGCCAAGTTCAAACCATGGCATCACCGTCGACCACAAAGACAATATCTGGATTGGCGGCAACGGCCGCGGCGATTCTCACATCCTGAAATTCACCCGCGATGGCAAATTTCTTATGCAGTTCGGCGCCGCAGGTGCGGGAACCGACAGCAACAGTCAGGAAAATTTTGGCGGTGTTGCCGAAATATCTTTCGACGCGGATGCCAATGAAGCCTATGTCGCCGACGGTTACCGCAACAAACGCGTCGCAGTGCTCGATGCCGATACCGGCGAACTCAAACGATACTGGGGCGCGTACGGCAACAAGCCGGACGATACGAATCTTGGACCCTTCACACCCGGGGAAGAACCTGCGCAGCAGTTTCGCAATCCGGTGCATTGCGCACAGCCATCGAATGACGGGCTGATTTACGTCTGCGATCGCGTTAATAATCGCTTGCAGGTCTTCGAGCCGGACGGCACCTATATAACGGAAATGTTCGTTAAGCCCAACAGCCTGGGCGACGGAGCCGTCTGGGACATTTCGTTTTCACCGGACCCGGAGCAGCGTTTTATCTATCTGGCGGACGGCACGAATCGAAAGATCTTTATCATTGAACGAAAAACGCTCGAGATCCTGACGAATTTCGGCGACGGTGGACGCAACCCCGGTCAGTTTTTTGCGGTGCACAATATCGCGACGGATTCCAGGGGAAATATTTATACGACCGAAACCTATGAGGGCAAACGCTTGCAGAAGTTTGTCTACAAGGGCATGGGGCCGATTACGGCTATGGACCAGGGAACACCGTGGCCCGCTGATAAAAAGTAACAGGACGACTACACTGATCAGGTAAATCTAAAGGCAGGTAGCAAAGCAGTGAACCCGAACCTCTCGCGCCGGCACTTCATCAAGGCAGTGATTGCCTCGAGCGTCGCCGCCGCTTCTCATGCAGGCATTCAGTCCGCCAGCGCGGTGGAAAGACACCGGGGTGCCGTTGAACGGCTGATTTCCCTGAATATCAATGGCCGCACGCGACGAGTCGATGTCCTGCCGCAGGAAACGCTGGCGCACACCTTGCGTTACAAGCTCGGCATGACCGGCACCAAGATCGGTTGTAACCGCGGCGAATGCGGTGCGTGCACGGTGCTCATTAACGATATTGCCCACTACGCCTGCTCGACGTTAACCCACAGTGTACGAGCGCGCGCCGTACTGACCATTGAAGGTCTGCAGTCGACGGATGGGACGTTGCACCCGGTGCAACAGGCCTTTATTGACGAACTCGGACCGCAATGCGGCTTTTGCACGCCCGGTCAGGCCATGTCAGCCGTTGCGCTGTTAAAGGAAAACCCGAAACCCAGCCGTGAAGAGGCGCGACAGGCGCTGTCGGGCAATATCTGCCGCTGCGGCGCTTACGATCATTATCTCAATGGCGTCATGCGCGCTTCGGGGCAAAGCTGATGACGGACTACAAGCACATCGGCAAGGATTTTGTGCCGCCGGACATCCTCGGCAAGGTGACGGGGAAAGCCAAATATGCGGAGGATTTTCGTGTCGACGGCATGGTATTCGCGCGTCTTTACACCAGTCCGATAGCGCACGGCAAAGTCACCCATATCGATACCTCGGCGCTCGACACGATGGAAGGCGTGATCGGTGTGTTAACGGCCGACGACGTACCCGCGGTCGAAGCACCGAATGCGGCCATCCTCACCAATTCTCCGGCTTATATCGGCGATCCGATTCTGGCCGTTGCGGCCGTCGATGAACTGACCGCTGAAGAAGCAATGACCCGCATCAAGGTTACGATCGAAGCATTGCCGTTTGCCGTCGATCCACTGGACAGCCTGATAGAAGGCGGGCCGGACGCGCGTGAAGAAGGCAATATCTTTGTGCGTTCTCGTGAAGGCTCCGGTTTCCGCACGGTGAAATGGAGCCAGCAGCAAGTCGACGAGTTTCGAGCCGGCAAAGAACCCACGGGCGAGTTCACGGACGAATGGTCTTATGGCGACGTCGAGGGTGGTTTTGCTAACGCCGAAGTGATTTTCGAAGCGCCATTCGTGACCACCGGTTACGCGCACATGAGCATGGAAGCGCGCACCGCCATGGCGTATTGGCAAAACGGCACCTGTTACGTCTACGGTTCCGCGCAAAGCCAGAGTTTCTGGATGCCGGGCCTTGCCAGGCTGCTGGGCGTGGAAATGAGCAAGGTCGTTTTGATCAGCGAAAATACGGGCGGAGGGTTTGGTTCTAAAATCGGTGCCTACCCCATCGCCGCCCTGCCCGGTTATTTCTCGAAGAAACTCGGCCGGCCGGTACAACTGCGCATTACGCGTGAACAGGAATACTACATTGGTTCGGCCCGGGTCGGTTTCCAGGGCTGGATCAAGATGGGTTTTGCGCGCAACGGTCGCATGACGGCCGCGGACGTCTTCATCATCGAAGATATCGGTCCCAATGCAACCGGCGGTGACGGCTCATCGGCGGGCGGCGCAGTATCGCTGGTCTATGACCCGGCGGCCATGCGTTTCCGCGGCTTGCCGGTGCTAACCAATACTACGCCGAGAGGCGCGCAGCGCGGACCGGGACAGAACCAGATTGCCGCCGTGATGGCGCCGTTAATGGACAGGGCGGCACGCGAGTTGCACATGGATCCGCTGGAAATTCGCAAGATTAATGCGGTCAACAGCGACACCACGGTTTACGCCGAGCAACTACCGGTCACCAGCGCCTACATGACCGAAGCGCTGGAGAAAGGCGCCGACATGTTTGACTGGGATACGAAATACAACCAGCCACGCCGCAACGGCAACAAGGTCATCGGTGTGGGTATTGGCCAGGGCTATCATTCCGCGGGCACCAAGGGGTTCGATGGACTGATTCGGATCACACCCGACGGCAAGATTCATTTGCATTCCGGCATTGGCAATCTTGGCACTTACTCTTACGCGTCAACGACCCGCGCGGCCGCCGAAGTATTGAAGTGCGAGTGGGAAGACTGCGTCATTCATCACGGCAACACCGAAGCCAACCTGCCGTGGAGTTCCTACCAGGCTGGCAGCGTGTCGACCTTCACCCATACGCGTGCCAATTACGTTGCCGCGATGGATGCCGTTGATAAAATGAAAGCCATTACCGCAGAGACGTTGGGCGGCGTCGCGGATGACTACGACATTGATGGCGAGCGAGTTTTTAACATCAGTAGCCCCGCACAGGGAATGACGTATGCGGCGGTCGCGGCGCGCGCCATACAACTGGGCGGCGCTTACAGCGGCGCAAGCTACCCCGATGACATTCACGAGATAACGCAGCGAGCGGTACAGAATATTGCAGGTACCGGCCTGATTGGCGTTGCGAAGGACAAGCTGGCCCAGGAAGGTGTCATACCCGGGCTGGCAGCGGCTTTTGTCGAAATCGAACTCGACCTGGAAACCGGCAAGTACGACATTCTCGACTACGTCGGCATTGCTGAATGCGGCACGGTAATGCACCCGCAGGGCCTTGCAGGACAAATGAAGGGCGGCGCCGTTTGGGGCATGGGTATGGCGGGCCTCGAACGCCACGTGTATGACCCGCAGAACGGCCTGCCAGCCAACGTCGGCTATCATCAATGTGGCATTCCTACTTACCTGGATGTGCCAGCGGTCATCCGTACCAGTGCCGTCGATTTACCCGATCCGCAAAATCCGTTCGGTGCGCGCGGCATCGGCGAACCCGCGATGGGTTGCTCTGTCGCTGCGCTGACCTCGGCCATCTCCGATGCGCTCGGTGGCCACACGTTTGGTCGCACGCCAGTGAGTCGCGACATGATCGTGAACCACATTGCGGGCAAACCGCAGTCCTTTAAGCCGCAACAGACCAACAATTTCTGAGGAAAACATGCCTTCCTACGACGTCATGCCCGATGTACCGCTTTTTCAGCCCGCTGAGATTGGTGACGCATTAAATCTCGTGGAGCAATTCGGCAAAGGCGGCTGGGTTCTTGGTGGCGGACAGGATACTTACGGCTGGTTAAAAGACCGCGCCAAACAACCAACCGCGTTAATCGACCTGAATGGCATCGAGGCGCTGCACGGAATTCGGCAAACAGACGATGGACTCGAAATCGGTGCCACCACCACGCTGCGGGAAATCATTGCCAACCCATTGATCAAGCGCGACTACGAACTCCTTGCCAGTGCAGCGTCCAGAGTGGCAAGTCCGCAGATCCGAAACGTCGGTACGCTCGGCGGCAACGTCGGCCAGGATGCCCGCTGCTGGTATTACCGTCGTGGACTCGCGTGCTATCGCGCCGGCGGCAATCTTTGTTACGCGGATAGCCCGCAAGGCATGAATCGCGAACACGCACTGTTCGATGCGAGTCGCTGCGTCGCTGTGAGCCCATCCGATACGGCAACGGCTCTCGTCGCCCTGCAGGCAACGATGATCGCCCGCAGCGTCAACGGCCGCCGGGAAATTGCGGCTGAAGATTTTTTTGTCGGGCCGGCGACGCATATCACGAACATGACCTCGCTTGAGCCCGACGAAATTCTCACGGCGGTACGAATTCCATCGCATTGGGCCGGATCGAGATTCTACTTTGAAAAAGTTGCCGACCGTGACGTCTGGGACTTCGCACTCGTCAGCATTGCCGTCGTGATGACAATGGATGGGGACACCATTACAAACAGTCGTTTCGTCTGCGGCGGTGTCGCATGCACGCCCTACCGGCTCCACGACGTTGAGAATGCCGCACGCGGCAGAACTCTTTCAGACGAAAGCGGCGATGCGCTGGCAGCGCTTGCCAGCCAGGGCGCCAAGCCACTGAATTACAATCACTTCAAGATTCCATTGATGGAAAATCTTGTGCGTCGAGCGATGAGAGGATAATGCCATGGATCTGGTGACGTACAAAAATGATGTCTGGGGCCGCGAAGTGATTCTCGGCGTGTCCTGGGACCTGCTGTGGGTCGTTATTGTCGCGGCATTCGTCATCATTGCCGTCCACGCCGTCGTCGTGGGAAATCGAAAGCAGAAACCGCGGCCTTCCAGCGAAGGCAAGCGCATTGAGCGACATGATGGCAAAGATCGCATTTTTCATTGGGTCATGGCGGGCAGCGTGATCGTTTTGCTGATCACCGGAATTTTCCCGATTGTCGGCATCGAATTCTCCTGGTTAACGTTGCACTGGGCGGCCGGCCTGGTGCTGACGGCCAGCGTTCTTTTTCACATCGTCCGCTCTTTGTTCTGGCAAGATCGGTCATCCATGAGTATTCATCCAACTGACCTCAGGGAAACAGTGGATGCGTCGCGAAAACCGGGCAAATACTCCATCGAGCAAAAGGGTATGCACCTTGCCGTCACGGTGCTGGTGCTGTTGGTTATTGGCAGCGGCCTGGTGATGTTCGCCATGATCGATACGCCGTGGTGGGAGCGGACCAACGCGCTGTCGGAAGCAACGCTGGGCTGGGTTTTCCTCGTACACGGACTGTCGACACTGGCTCTGATCGGCGTTATTTCGCTGCATATTTATTTCGCGCTTCGGCCTGAGAAACTTTTCTACACTCGCTCGATGATCAAGGGCTGGATTTCAGAGGATGAACTCAAAGCTCACCACGATCCTGAAAAATGGCCGGAAGATTCAGCCTGATTTCTTGCCTGACGATTGCGGACAAACCCTGTCATTGACACTATCAACCACCCGGCGTGAGTACTGCTGTGCATGATCAAATAGAAACCATCGAATCCGGCTATGAATACCTGCTTGCTTATGCCGCACAGGGGAAAGACACGGACGAAACAGGCGGCGACGCAGCGTCCGAAGTACGCACTCGACTCACTGCAATGGCGGAGGCTGCTTCGAGCATTTCAAGTTCCCTCGACGGCGATGACCGCACCTTCGGCTGGGTCATTCTCGACGATGCCAGGAAAGCGCATGCCGCTATATCCCTGGTGCTGGAGCAAAAGGGGATCAGTTCCGAAATGGTCGATAACCTGAACGCCTCCATCCATTTGCGGGCATTGTTAACGGACCTTTTTCTGCTTAGCGAGGCGGCCTCTCCGCCACACGCCTGACCGGCTGGCACTGCTTTTCGCAGCAGCGATTGCTAACCAGATCGTTGTTTTCTCTCGTTTTTCGAGGTGTTACGCATGCTGTAAGCGGACGCAGCCGCGAGTTTGAATTCACCCTGCACATAAGGCCTAATACGCCTCCATTGGTTTGGTCAAGATTGAACTAATTCCCGTAGACCGGAACCAAGGATGGGTGGGAAAGCCAGTTTTAGTATCAGCATCAGCCCCACGTTCATTCATCACTTTCGCAGACGAAACAAAGCATGAACAATCTTTCACGGCGTAATTTTCTTGGCATGGTCGGCGCAGCAGGCGGTTCTTCGGCCATTTACAAAACCAGCCTGGCGATGGGACTCCTGGCCGATACCGGCCCGAAAGCCATGCTGGATTTGCAGCAACCCGGTAGCGAGAAGAAATCAGTTGCCATTCTCGGTGCCGGAATCGCGGGCCTGACGATCGCCTACGAACTCGAACGTGCCGGTTACGACTGCACGATCATTGAAGCTTCGCATCGCATCGGTGGCCGCAATCTGACCATCAGACACGGCGATATCATTGACGAAATGGGTCAGCCGCAGGTATGTAATTTCGACGATGATCCCGATTTGTATTTCAATGCCGGACCGGCACGACTGCCCGGGCATCACAAGCGTGTTTTGCATTACTGCAAGGCATTCAATATACCGCTACAGATCAAAGCGAATGTGAATCGAGCGGCGTACATCCATGAAACCGATCATTTCGGTGGCAAGCCCATCCGCGTGGCGGAATACATCGCCGATGCCCGGGGCTTCATGTCCGAGCTGCTGTCCAAGGCGGTCGACAAAAACGCGTTTGATCAGCCACTGTCCGAAGAGGACCAGGTGCGCATGCGGGAATTCGCCAAAATCTATGGCGACCTGGACGAAAACGGCCACTACAAAGGAACATCGCGAGCCGGCTATGCATCGGGCGGCTTCCTCGAACATGGAGAACTGAAACAACCCATCGAGTTCAGCGCATTGTTGGACAGCAATTTCTGGGCCGGCGGTCTGTCCAGAACGGAAAACTTCGACTGGGGTGAGCCCCTGATGGAAGCGGTCGGCGGGATGGATAACATCGTTAAGGGTTTCGTAAGAAACATCAAATCACCGATCACGGTGAACGCCCAGGTGCAGTCCATTCAACTCGGTAATGACGGCGTTGACGTCTATTACAACCACAAGGGCGAACGCAAGAAACTACACGCCGACTTCTGCTTTAACAGTATCCCCTCGCACCTCATGAAGGGCATTCCCAACAATTTTTCCAAGGACTACAATGACGGCCTGGTCGCGCTGGGGCCCGGCAATTTCTTCAAGCTCGGACTGCAGATGAAAGAACGATTCTGGGAACGCGAGGGTATTTACGGGGGAATTACCAGCACCAATCAGCGTATTCGCCAGATCTGGTATCCGTCGCATGGCATACAACACCAGAAAGGTGTGGTTCTCGGCGCCTATACGTTCTGGGGCCAGTCAAATTTTTTCGAACGATTGACGCCGCAGGAACGCATCCGTTATGCGGGCGAGTGCGGCGACAAGATTCACAAGGGTTATTCCGATTACATCGAAGCGGGCGTCAGCGTTCCCTGGGGACGCATGAATCACATGATGGGTTGCGGCAGCCGCATGGCGCCGGAGAATGAAGAAAAGTATTTTGAACTGATCCGGCAACCTGAAGGAAAACACTATATGGTCGGCGATCAAGTCAGTTTTCATTCAAGCTGGCAGGAAGGCGCCTTCGCATCCGCCGAATACGCGTTGCTCGATATGGACAAGAGAGTCCGGGCGGCATCCGCCGTAGAAGGAAAGGGCTAATGAGACACCTGACCCTGACCCTGATCGCTACCGTTCTTGTTGCCGTTACGATCCCTCAGTGGGTATTCGCTGACGAAGCACCGGCGATCCCGCCGGACGATCTTGTTTACTGTACCGTGTGCCACGGTGTCCAGATGAGGGGCAACCAGAACGTATTTGCGCCACGCCTGAGCGGAATGGCCGGTTGGTACGTTGAATTGCAACTAAACGCTTTCAAGAACGGCTGGCGCGGCGTCCACGAGAAGGACCTGGCCGGCATGGAAATGCGCCCGATGGCGGCGGCTCTTTCCGACGCGCAGATTGCCACGGCCGCGCAGTTTGTCAGTGCTACACGCTCACCGCTCCCGGAGCAAACGCTTGATGGCGATGCCAGCGCCGGCAAGAAAAATTATTCGAGTTGCGCGGTGTGCCACGGAGCCAACGGTGAAGGAAACGTAGCCTTGCACGCGCCGGCGTTAAGAGGTCTCAATGACTGGTATTTGCTCACCCAGCTGCGAAATTACCGGGACGGTATCCGCGGCAGTGACCCCGCCGACAACTACGGCGTGCAGATGCGCGCCACAGTACAGATTTTGGAAGATGATCAAGCCATGCAGGATGTGGTTCGGTATATTACGACCTTGCACTCAGATTGAGGGATTGGAACCATGAAACGATTTTTACTTGCTGGATTAATGATTTTCTCAGGTATCGCGGCCCAGGCAGATGTGACGCGCCACCCGTTGCCAAACAATTCGACCTTTCCGATTGCCCAGGCAGTCGAGGTCACCGCGGATACAACATTGATCTTCCACAGTGGTCAATTGCCGGCTGTCGCGAATCCTGACGCCGACAAGAGCAGTCGTGAATATTACGGCGACACCGAAACCCAGGCGCTGAGTGTCTTCAAGAAGTTCGAAAAGTCATTCGAAAACCTGGGCGTCGGCTTTGGCGACGTTGTGAAAATGACCGTATTCCTGGTTGGCGATCCGGAACTGGGCGGTCGCATGGATTTCGGTGGTTTCATGAAGGCGTACGTAAAGTACTTTGGCACCGAAGATCAGCCGAACAAACCGGCACGATCGGCCTTTCAGATTGCTGCTCTGGCCCGGCCCAATGTATTCATTGAAGTCGAAATGGTCATCGCCAAGCCGTAAAACGTCTTGCAGGAGCGGCACCTGGCCGCTCCTGCATTGACCTGGTTTGATTGTGCTGGCGCGATACCGCGCAGTGCACGGCCTTCTTACTGAAACCGAATCACGATACCCGCATAGATATTGCGATCCGGCGCGGGCTCAAAATATCGAGCGCCGAACCCATTGATGCGAATATTGCTGTTGTAGCGTTCGTTGAACAGATTGTTGATACCGACATACGGCCGAAACAGCCAGTTTCCGTTCTGAAACTCGTACGTCGCACGAAGGTCTGACACCACGTAGCTGGGTACCTTCACCGTGTTGCTATTGTTGGCGAACAGACTGCCCGAATAATTCGTGTCAAACGCCATCACCAGACCATTGTCCGATTCATATCGCAGACCGAGATAGCCGAAAATCTCCGGCAATCCGGGCATACGCGACCCGGAAAAATCATTGCCGTTATCGTCTATGAACTCATCAAACTGAAAATCCGACCAGGTCAGAGAGGCATCGAAACCAAAACCGGCCGTCCCGGTCCAGGATAACGCCGCTTCAATTCCCGTTCGACTGGATTCACCCGCGTTTGCGAAGAAAGTACGCCCCGGGGAACTCGCCACTTCGAATGGCGTCAGCTCGTCCTGAAGATCTATGTAGAACACCGCCAATTCGTAGTACAGCTGCTGGCCGCCCGCCTTGTACCCGAGTTCATAACTCCTTGCCGTTTGTGCATCGAGGGCTTGATTAAATCCACCGCTACCATCCGGGTTCGCCAACTCGGTCGTGGTCGGTGTTTCGAACGAACTGCTAAAGGCGCCGAACAGGATGCCACGGCCGAAATCGTAGTTAATACCGACCGACGGACTTAACTGGTCGAATGTAATGCTGCCGGAGTCGTCCCCGTCCGCCAGGTAGCGATCGGTGATGTCATAGGAAATCTCGTCGTAACGCAGCCCCGCGGACAATGACCAGCTGTCATTGAACTCATATCGACTTTGCACGAAGATGCCATTTCCATCGACTACCTCCTGCTGATCGAAAACCATTGGGCCGAGAATCCCCTGGAGATTGTCGAATCGTTTTCTACCGTCGTCCTGACGATCAATATCAATCCCGACCGATAACTCGAAATTGTCCGGTAACATATCGCCGAAAGCGAACTGCGCGCCCAACCCGTAAAAATACCGGTCCAGGTCGACGGATCCACCGCCCTCAAACGGTAGTCTGTTTGAAAAATCCCGCCAGACGTAGTAATTCCTTAGCGTCAGATTTCCCGAGGAACGATTCCTCTCGTAGACGAAACCGACCCGCTGCTGATCCAGTTTCTCACCGCCATTGAAAAGCAGATTCCGGTCTCTTGCCGAACTGGGGTCGGTAGCCGCTTGCGCCGCGTTGATGCCGCCCGGATCTTCTGCGACGGGTTGATCGGTATAGTTGAACGCGACAGTCAACGAATCCTGCTCTCCCAGCGGAATGCCGAATCTCGCGTTGACCAAAGAGCCTTTCGCTCTGGAGTGGTCACGATAGCCATCCAGTTTCTGTGTAGAGACATTGATCAGGTAATTGAGGCTATCCGTGCGACCGCCTGTCTTAAGCTGGTACTTTTCGTAACCGAAATCTCCCGCAGCGACGTTTGCCTCAACAAACGGGTCTTCCTGGCCCAATTCGGTTTCAACAGCGATGACGCCACCCGATGCATTGCCATAGAAAGAGGAAGACGGGCCGCGCAACACCTCAATGCGCCGCGCTGACCCAAGATCGATGCTGTCCACTCCGGTCTGACCGTCGGGCAGCGTTTCCGGAATACCGTCGATGATTATCTTGATGCCGCGAATACCGAAAGAAGAGCGTGCTCCAAAGCCGCGCAGGGATACACGCAGGTCCTGGGAAAAGTTGTATCGATTTTGCATGTAGAGCCCCGGTATGCCGGCCAGCGCTTCATCCAGTGCCAGTTGTTGCCGGCCATTTTGAATTCGTTCCTGATCAACCACTGAAACGGACCGCGCTGCATCCCTCACGGTCGTTTCAAGGCGAGTTGCCGTAATAACGATTTCATCCAGCGTATTTTGCGGTACATCCTCGGCCAGTAATGTCGCCGGAATACACAATAAAACCAGCATGGGCGAGCAGGATCGAACAAAAGAGTCTGACAGATTGGGCATGGTTTTTAGACCTCGATGTAGGGCATGGAATGCATGATCTCAAGTTGTTCAGCTTCGGACAGGCCACGACCAACCCAGTTGGCATGTGGCTTGTAGGCTTCCCGAGCCGTTAATGTGGGAAACTGCGGTGTCGCAATATCGTCGCGCAGAAAAAATGCGTTGGTGCCGGTCGAATCACAGCCTAGCAGCCGAAAACCTTTGTTTTTACCGAGCGTCTCGAGTGCTGCTAACGACGCGCCTGCGAAAAAGCCGCTCGGATGGACGCTAAACCGGTCGAAGTCTGCCGCGTACGGTATCGTGCACGACCGCTCGGGACCCAACCCGGCGTTGTATTCGATACACACAACGCGCGGCGAAATCACGCTAAGCTTTTTCCAGAACCAGTAGTCATTGCCATTGACGTCAATCGAAAGGAAGTCAATATCCCGGGGAACGTGGTTGTCACGAATGAGTGATTCAAGATTGTCGAGATCAATGAAACTGTGGACCGCTTTCACGTCCGGCATGTTCAGTTTCGCTGCGACGCGATTGAAGAAATAACATTGCTCTGCCGAACCGTCCATCATCAGACCTCGAAACTGCTCGTGGACGATCAATCGCAGTGCGTTGCATTGTCCGGCACCGAAGCCGAATTCAACAAAAAACCGGGATTCATAAGCGATTTCGGAAAAAAGATGGCGAATGATTCCGTCTTCGCCGTTTTGCGACAACCAACTGTATTCGTAGCGCTGCAAACCCGTCTTGTCGCTGTGTTCCGTTGGCGGCCAGTTTCCGCTGTCATCCTTACTCCATTTACGAACGATCTTTTGCACCCGAAAACTGCGCGGAATCAGTTTTCGGCTAAGCCACTTGAACGCGCGTTTAACGCGATACTTCTTGATCGGAGCCGATTTCATGATCGGACCTCATGATGCCGACGCTACTTTTAGTCGTCAGACCGATGCTGCAAGACGTTCTAATTTTTGTTATGGCCCCGTCGTTCCGCTGCGCGCGCCGTGACTCGTTCTCTCGCCTCGTCAATACTGCTAACCCGCTCAATCGTGTGAACCCTGCACGATTGCAGGCCAAGACCCACATCACGAAAAAAGATACTGCCGAAACCGTCACCGCAAATTCGCCCGGTTTCGTCCTCGACGGCGATAGCGGTCGCATCTTCAAGCCCGTTACAAACTCCGATTACCGAAAAAAGGTAATAATCGCGGACTCCGGCGGTCACGAAAACTTCCCGGTCGCTAAGGCCGTCAAACGAACTGATTGTCGCCACTCTTACACACACGTTGGGCGTCAAAGGGTTTTCACCGTCAATCGGCGTTGCGCAACCGGATACGATCAAAAACGTTCCAAAAACCGCCACTAACCTGATGTTTTTGGTATTCATTTCGACTCCAGCTCTACCCTCACATTCAATGCTCTATATTAACACCGCGCTACTCGCGGTTCATCGATAACAGAAAGCACGAAATTTTCCTGTAAGGGCGGGGCACGATCGAACCGCTCATTTCTTGCGCTCTGGTTCACTGCAGAATCGTCACAGCAGAGCCGTTATCGTCACACCGACAAACGTACCGACCGAATATCCCAGGATGCCTGTCAGCATGCCTGGCGTAACAAGGTCGCGCCAACCCTGACCGGCGGCCAGTGCTGCAGCGGTAGCCGGTCCCAGAATGCAGGCATTGGAAGCAATCATGAGTTCCGCGAGATCCAGTTTCAGAACCTTGCCCACGACAAGAATCAGCACGAAGAAAATTCCGACGGACCCGCAAATAAGAAGAACATAAGGTAATGCCGTGCCTGCTATGGTCGCAAGATCGGCACTTGCACCGATCGTGACAAAAAACAGGTACATGAAGAACGTTCCGACCTCAAATTCCGAGTTAAACCGGCGTACCAGCGGCTTGGCGAAATTGGCAACTGCCAGCGCCAGCACGGTGATAATGAGAATGAAGTATTTGTCCTGACCCAGGGTCCGGGCGATAAGCTGCCCCAGCGCGCAGATGGCCGTGCTGGTGGCCAGCGCCGCAGCCAGCCCGGCGATATTAAACGGTGCCGGGCCGCTTTCCTCCTGGACGATCGATTTGGCCTCAACGGGCTCACCGTCAGCCGAAAAATAACGCGAAGGCATCGCTTTCCTTGCCACGGACAGCGACGGCATCAATAACAAAACCATCATGAAGAAAATGGCACCGATGGTGTCGGCCGTCAGGGCGCCAACGTAATGATTCGGGTCGGTTAATTCGACCGCCTGGGCCGTTGCTACGAAGTTCAGAGACCCACCGATATAACTGGCGGCCAATGTGCCTGCAACTTGTGCTTCATATTCGCCGAAATCGAACAGAACCGTCAGCAAAGCAATGGAAAAAGCGATCACGAGCGCCGACGCGACGAAGGCTTTGAACATTGGTCCGATTTCGGCCAATACTCTTTTTAAGTCGGCCTGGAACAACAGCATGGGAATGGCCAGCGGCACCAGCAACGAGCTTATGGTCCCGTACAGCGCGGCCGAATGCGGAATAAGACGGATATTCGATAGCACGACTCCCAGAAACAGAATAATCAGTACGCCCGATAACTTCCGGCCGATGCTCGTCGTCTCCACCCAGAAGCCAAAAGCGGCAAGTCCGATGAGAACTGCCGCCAATTGAAAGATCTGTTCCGCAGAAATCAGGCTCATGGTTGTCGTTGCCTCAAGTTACGAAAAAGCCCCTGGCCGAAAAGGACCAGGAGCCTTGAATCCGGACATCTTAAACGAATGCCGCTCTTTTGCGAAAAGACAACGGCGATCGGCGACCATACCCCGGAGGCCGCCCGTCATTGCGAACGAATCGACGTTGTGCTTTCGACCGGCCTTAACCGCCCCCGGCGGCGGCGATATTCTCGCTAAATCCCTGCAGGAGCAGTTCAATTGCTTCATCCGAACGGCCGGTTTCCTTCAGTGTATCGCTCATGATCATATAGAGAGCATTGCGAATGACCGGGTTCTTCGTCTTTTTCAGCAGTTCCTGAAATACTTCTATAGAACGCGCCTTTTCGCCACGGTCTTCGTAGGCCTCCTGAATCTTCTGCAGTTGATACGTCGCCGCCTTTTCGAAATCTGAATTTATCTCGTACGCAGATTCAATGATGCCGAAATAGCTGTTCATGATATCCAGGAAGGTTTGCATGGTGCGCAAATCGTTGTTTGACTGCGCATGGGTCACTGGCGAAAATATCAGCATGAGACTGGTGACAGTTCCCAGCGCGATGTTCTTATACATACTCATAGTCGTTCTCCTCGAACTTGTGTAGTGGGTTGAATTCACGATAAGTGTGGGGGTTGTTTCCCCACCGCAGCGCCGGTTTTTTTGGCATTGACGGCCTCGGTACGGTTTTTATATGACTCAGGCTAGGCGATACATTGGCAGGCTTGCTCGGCGCCAATCGAGACAGTGCGGCAAGAGAGGGCCGCGGCGGGCTCGTCAGAGCAGGACTTTTCCGAGATATATCGATGGACAAGATCGCCACAACCGCAATGACCACGGGGAGGGCGACACAGGCAGGCAGCCAACGACGTGAAACGGGCTGCCGATCACTGACTCGCGCACGAATTCGCGCGGCAAGATGAGGTGGCGCCTGAATTGATCGGTAGCGTTCCCTGAGTTCCGACTCAAGTTCATTCTCAACCTTGTCCGTTTCACTATTCATGTTTCTACTCTTTGCGAATCAAAGTTCGCCTTCAATCGTTGCGTCGCTTTATGCAACAGGGCTTTGACCGTACCTTCCCGGCAACGCATCGCTTTTGCTGTATCTCGCACCGACAAATCCTCGAACAGGCGCAACAACACGACTTCTTTCTGCCGCTCCGGCAATTTCGCGATAAGCTGCCGTACCTCCCTGGCCGTACTGTGCCGGCTCATTTCGGTCTCCGGATTCGCAAGATCGTCGATTGGCTCGAAATCGAGCGACTCCGTTTTTCGACGACGATTCTGCTCGCGGCAAACGTTCTTGGTCGTCCGGTACAGCCAGGTAAACGGGGCAGAGCGAAAGCGGAACGAGCGAAGACCCTTGAAACCGCGAAGAAAAACCTCCTGTGCAACATCTGCGCTGTACTGCGAGTCATGCAACCACACAGACGCCATGCGAAAAATGCTGTCCTGGTAACGCCGAACGATCTTGTCGAACGCGTCCATGTTGCCTTTTTGAAACTGGCGAACCAGTTCTTCATCGGATTTTTCATTGCTGCTCGTCATCAGTGGCATTACATATTTAGTGTCAACCGGACAGAATCGGTTTACCGTAATTCAATCACAATACCCGATACGGCCTACCGCAAGAAACCGAGCGGCGGTGTAGTGTCTCCAGGCGAATAGAACTGACGGACATTCGGCAACACACTATCGAGGTCCGATACACTGACGCCGAACCACAAGGCCAGCTCCGCGAAATACTCGTCGATGGAGGTGGTCGGTGCATAAATTCCCCGGCCGACATCGAGCGGGCTGGATTGTGACAGAACCGGATAGTTGCCGTAAATCTGCCCGCCAGCGACGCTACCGCCCATGACGATGTGATGCCCGCCCCAACCGTGATCCGAACCACGACCGTTCGACGTCAGCGTCCGACCGAAATCCGATGTCGTAAAAGTGGTCACATCATTGAAAACGCCAAGTTCAACCAGTGCGTCGCGAAACTCCCGCAAGCCGTTGCTGATAATCGGCAGCAGCCTGGCCTGCTTACTCAAAACCTCGTCGTGATGATCCCAGCCACCGACGGTGACGAAAAACGTCTGTCGTGTTGCTCCCAGAACGTTTCGTGCCGAAATCGTACGGGCAATCTGACGCAAGCTTTGTGAGAACGGATTGCCCGCAAACTGTGTCGCCGGTGTCGGAGACGATTGCAGTGCACCGGTAAACACCGCCTGCGCATCGATCGCACCGCGCAAGCGCCGTGCGTATTCGCGACGAAACGGCTGCGTCTGTTGTACGCCGAGCAGGTCGTCAATCATACGTTTTCGAAAAAAACCGAATTCCGTACCGTCGTCATAAGAATCAATTCCCGGAGCGCCATCGCCCGAAGCCTCGATACTGTATTCCGCCACCTCGTTACCGCTTTGAAACACATTGGTCCCGGAAAGCGAAATGTTCATCGAAATTCCGTTCACCATGTTTACGTCTTGCATACGGTCAGCGATGCGGCCACCCCAGCCCTGCGCAACACGCTGGTCGGGCACTGCCGTTTGCCATTGGTTAATCTGGTCCGAGTGGGAAAAGAGGCCGAGCGGCATCGACAGGTTGCCAGCGGCATAAGCAGCCGGATCGAATGGTTTAATCAAGGTGCCGACGTTCGCAATCATGGCCGCCTCACCGGCGGCATAGAGTGCGTGCAGTGCCGTCATGCCCGGATGCAGGCCGTAACTTCGTCCCGCCGTGGTCGTGCCCGGGAGCGGCAGAAGATCGGCGGAACCGAGTGCAAGGTCGGACCGAATAGTCCGGTATTCGGCATACTGGTCTGCATCAACCGGCACCAGCATATTGAAGGAATCGTTACCACCGGCTAGCAGGATACAGACCAGTGCGCGATAGCCTTGTGCCGACTGTGCTGCAGCGGTCCTCGCCAGACCGAGCTGCAACAGGGTCGATGTAGCCGTCGCAGTCGCTACACCGAGAGAACAACCGTGTGTCAGAAACTTTCTTCGGGAAATCATGAGTCGCTCCTAAATTTGGACAGCGTAGTCCGGGGAAATCAGCACCAGGTAGATCGCGAAACGTACTCGCAGCCCCGGATCGTCGAGCTCTTCGAGAACGCCCTCGATTGCACGACGTGTTTCTGCGTTAAGAGTCCCGTAGGTCAATAGCAGATCGAGCCGGTCCATCAAGGCGGGAATATCGGCCGCGATGGCGACGTATTCATCGATATCGAGGGTTGCTTTCTCGAACGGTGTTTCAGCGTCAGTCACGTAGTCACTAACGATGACCGCATCGATCAGGTTTGACAGGCCAACAATGCTGGTACTGGTAGTGATCTCGAGTTCAGGTGAAATCAGACCGGCATCAGCAAGGGCGCCCGGGGGTAAATGATTGGGCGAGTAAAAATTGAAAACACTGGGCGCGGACAGCGGATGTTGTCGTGCCAGAATCTGCAGGTAATAGCCGCTATTGAAAATGAAACCATCCTGGCTCGTGGCATTGAATTGTCGCAGCGCGCTGGTGTAACGAACAACGGGTTCCCGCAACTTGCCGAAAGTCGAGTTTACATCGGGCGCGTTGTTCGCCTCCGGGTCTAGCAGCACCGCGCGAATTACGGCCTGCAGGTCTCCACGAACGCCGCTGCCATTGTCATTGAAAGCGCGCGCTACCCGTTCAATATAGGCGGCAGAAGGGTTCGACGTGGTCAGTCGCTGGATCAGTTGCCGGCCGATAAACGGGCCTACGTTCGGATGATTGAAAAGAACATCGATTGCTTCTTCGAAATCCTGCTCCCCGCTTTGTCCTGGCGGTACTACATGGCCATCCAGGAGGTTTTTCGGGCCCGGCTCGTGGAATTCATCGAACATCCTCATGGGTGCCCGAAAATTCGGCTCGCCATTGCCAAAATGTGCCCCGGGGCCACCGTAGGAAAAGCCGGTGAATATCCTCGCAAACTGCCGAATCTCAACGTTTGTGTACGTGGGTTGCGGATTGCCCTCGCCATCGAGCGACTGGCTTCCATCGATGTTGAGCCGAAACAATCCTATCGAAAATAGTTGCATCACTTCCCGGGCAAAGTTTTCGTCTGGAAAGGTGTTCGCGGCGGAGTTGGACTTTTGATTATTCGCGTGACTGAGATAGATACCCATAGACGGGTGTAAGGCGACATCACGCAGCAAGTTGCGAAAGTTGCCGAAGCTGTTTCTCAACAGCATGTCGTAGTAGGAGCTGAGCGCGTACGGATTGATGACCAACGCATCGACGTTGTCGGAAACAACGAATATCTGACTGAGCGCATAAGCGACGCGCTGACGCAATGCGTCATTGGCAGTTACCGCCCGATGCCACCATGCGAAACGACGAAATCGCGTCAGAAGCTCGATGTCGTCTTCGAATTCAGCGAATTCCCCCGCTTCCCGACGGAGCACCAGTTGATCGACAATCGGCACATGCAACGTGACGGGTTGCGCGAACTGCGCTTCAAGCCAGGCTTCGTTGCCACTGCGCGCCATGGCTTCGATCTCCGCATAGCTTAGTCCGAAGGTGGCGGCCGCAGAGAAGCGCGATGCCGCCAGTAACTCGTCACGCGATACCGGCGGCGGCGGCGGCGGCGGTAGCGGTGCCGGCGCATCGGGACCGGGTGTTCCGCCCCCACCACAACCCTGCAGCAGCAATGCCAGAGTCAATACCGCCCCTATACTCTTGCTGCGAATGGATACTCGTAAAAATCCGGCTAACATGATTGCTCCTCGGCCCGGCGGACTCGCCACTGCGACCACGTGTTGTGGTCAGGCACTTAGTGCCGGCAATAAGCAATCGGTTTACCTGGTGTTACATAAGCGGACTATTTCGTGACGGATGCGGCTGCAAGCGACGGTTTGGTCGGCAATTCCCGGCCATCCAGCAGCATGACGGCCTGCTTTCGGTGTATATAGTTTTCGTCAGCGGCCGACCATATTTTCAGCGCCTCATCGAGCAACGCAAGCCCGACCTTCTCTTCGCCCAGTGCGAACTGCGCTTTGGCGGCCACCAGCATTGCATGGGCGTGGGCCGGAAATATCCGCAGAATGCCCTCGATCTGTTGCAGACATTTTTCCGGCTCATTTGCGTCCAAATAGAGCTCTGCGAGTTTTACTTGCAGCGACAATGTGCTGAGGTTGTTCTGCAGCGTCTGAATAAAGGACTGCGCAAACAGCGAGTGCGCTCGATCAATATGCCGTGACGCGGTATCGAAATCTTCGTCCCAAATGGCCAGCCGGGCAGCATCCATTTCGAAAAACGGATCGAAAAACGCCGGCAGTTGATCCCTGACGTCAATCGTCTTCTGCGCCCATTCCCTGAAGCGCTCACGGTCTCCCATCTCAGCGTAAATGCTCGTGTACGTAAAGTTCAAATACGAATTCAGCGGCGGCTGCAGCCGGGCGATAACATCATCGGCAAACGCAAGCGCATCGTCCATTTCGCCGAGTAACAACAGAAAACTCGATTGCTGGCTTTCGATGCTCACCAGCCGCACCATCGGCGGCATTAGCGCTCGCGCCATATCGTTGATTTCGATAATGAGTTCGAGGCTTCTCGAAATTCGGCCCCGAACCAGAGCGACTTCTGTTTGCACGCCCATCACCTCAATTCGCTGCTGTGGCCCGAGGTCGGCGCTCAACTGCCCGGCGAGCCGCTCTTCCGCACGGTCGAATTCGCCAAGACGTGCCGCCAGCCTGGCCAGCCCGAGTTCCGAGGGCAGCGGATCATCGGAAAGTATGGCCGCATCCTCCAGTGCGCGTTGCGCAGCATCCAGGTCTCCTTGCGCCAGGTAGATATCCGCCAGTTGCAAGTGAACCGCACCGTCGTCAGGTTTCTGGTCGAGGAAATTGCGGAGATAACCGGCCGCTGCCTGGTAGTCACCGCGTTGCAGTTCGAGACTGGCTTTATCGCGATAAATATCGAGATCGTTCGGATCGAGCTCAAGGAGCCGGTCGTAGGCGGCGCTTGCCTTGATCAGCCCTTCCGCCGTCCCTTTGAACCTCGATGTGCCGGCCAGAGCACGGAATGCGGCCGTGCTGTTGGGTTGCACCTGGGTCCAGACATCCAGAACGCGCTCGCCGCGAACGTAGTCACCATCGTAGATATAGCGGTTGGCTTTTAGCCGGAACTTGCTGGTATCCGAAAGACGATAGCCGTTTCTTAATGCCTTTGAAGCCGTTACCCGGGCCGATTCGATATCGCCGCTCAGATAGTAGGCGATCGACAATGAACCGCTCGCTTCCGCGAAAGCCGGGTCCAGCTCTACGGCGCTTTCATATTCGGCGATACCGGTCGGGTAATCGTTGCTGATGGTTAACGCGATATCGGCATTGACGTAGTGTTTTATCGCGACGATTGAATCGCTCAGATGCTGGCTGATCGGATCATCGCTCTGATTATCGCCAGGCTCAATTTCGAGAAACCTGAGAACGGCCTCACTAACGTCATCAACCGCCGTCAGCCAATCGGCTCCGGAGAAACTGTGTGACCCCAGCTCATCGCCACTTTCCGCATCGATCACGGTGATATCGACTGTTCGTGTTTCACCGTCCTGCCCGAAGCGGCCGACGATCAATGCGGAACTTCTTCGATCTCTTGCGATTTCGATAGTCAAACCCCGCGGTACGTCCAGCAATGACTCGTAGCCTCTCGAGCGCATTTCAGCTTGCACGCCATTTGATTGAAAAGGCGTGACTACCGTGAGCACCGGCGACACTCGATTCAGGTCGTGGGCGAGCATCACGGGCAGACCGTAAGACAACCAATCGAGCTCGCTGCTGGCGGATTCGTTCTTCCAGAAGAAACCGAGGACCTCGCGGTGGTAACCCTCTCTTGCCACCTCAAACTCCTGGATGACGCCGGTTTCGTCAGGAATCTGTACGGTCTTCGTCGCTGCTTCAACGACCAGACTGGGGCCGATGAAATACAACACACCAACCGCCACCAGCGCATTTAGAGAAATCATCGTACGTTCGCTCTTGCTCCACTGATCTTTACCCGGGGCACCATGGTTGTAGGCGAACAGGATTATCGCGGGCAGCATCACCAGCATGGCAACGAAGACGAACGAGGTGGCATCGGGCTGGAAGCCGAATCGATCGGTTACCCAGTCGCCCAATTCGATCACCAGCCATGTTGCCGCAACGTACATGCCAACAATCTGCGGCACACGTCGGTACGTGAGGTTTTCGATGAACGATCGCTGCTTGGCCATGATCTCGGAACGGTAGCGAGAGGTCAGGAGAGTATATCCGAGATTTTCGCCGATTCGAGTTTCGTCACTAACGAATTTAGTCAGTCCTCAAACCCGTGTGCTCAAAGCCGTTCCCTGGGGTTCCGAACTGAATTCCGATGGCGTATTTCATGCTTTTATATAGTACTCTGCCAATGGTAATGAGACGCCGCATCCTGTTTATTGTCTACGACCAATTTGAACTGCTCGATATGTCGGGCCCGGCCGCCGTATTTTCCGCATCCAGGCTGGACGCAGATGAAGCCCGCTATGAAGTTATTCTGACCTCTGTTCAGGGAGGCCCGGTACGCACCAGCACCGGCGTCGAAGTTTCATCCCGCGCGCTCAGCACAATACGCATTTCCAGTCGAGATACCGTGCTGGTAGTGGGTGCGACGCGGCGTCCACTCCAATCTGCCATGAACTCGCTGACGTTACGCCACTGGCTTCAGGGGCCAGTGGCAAGGGCCGGGCGGGTGGGTTCTGTTTGTTCCGGTGCATTTCTGCTCGCAGGTGCAGGTATTCTCGACGGCAGGCGTGCCGCCACACACTGGGCGGCCTGTCAGGAACTGGCGAGAACCTACCCGCAGATCGAAGTCGACCCGGACGCGCTCTATGTGACGGATGGCCGGGTTTGGACATCGGCGGGCGTGTCCACGGGCATCGACATGGCGCTCGCGATGGTAGAGGTTGATCTGGGTTCCAGGACCATGATGCGAGTTGCCCGCCGATTGGTGGTCTACGCACTACGTCCTGGCAATCAGTCTCAGTTCAGTTCGTTGCTCAGCGCGCAATCGGCGGGCGGCGACGCGTTCAAAGATACGATCGCCTGGATCGATGCCCATCTCGATCGGGCCATCAAAGTCTCGGATATGGCCGCTCAGGCCGGAATGTCTGAGCGTACTTTTTATCGAAAATTTACCGACGCATTAGGGTTGTCGCCACACAGGTATCTTGGTCGCGCACGACTTGATCGGGGACGTCAGCTACTGGAGAGGGGTCTGGCAACCAAGCGCATCGCGGCGGCGGTTGGCTACGCGTCTACCGCTGGTTTCGTTGCGGCGTTTGAGGCTCGTTTCGACGTTTCACCGGCTTTGTACAAGAGGATGCACGCGTCGGGAGAAAACTGATTGCCACTGACGGTCGGTTGAGAAAACCAATCACGGTATGTTCAACACCGCGATTCAAAATCGGCTTTGCGATTTGCTCGCACTCCCGATCTGTCGGCGGTACTCGTTTGGCGGAAAAATGCCTCTTTTTGTCATTTCGCTGATCTCTCGCTTAGTCCAGGCTACATGATTGAAGGAGAGGCCCATGACCCAGACTATACATATCGGTTTTCTGATCTATCCCGGCGTTACGCAACTGGACGTGACCGGCCCCGCCGAAGTCCTGAGCCGGGTTCCGGGCGCGCGGATACACATGATCTGGAAAACCCTGCATGCCGTCGTCACGGATGCCGGTTTTTCCATTAATCCCACGAACACAACCGCCGACTGCCCCTGGCTGGACGTCATTTGCGTGCCCGGTGGCACGGGACAGGCTGCTCTCATGGCTGACGATGCTGTGTTGCGATTTCTAAAAAGCCAGGGCGAACAAGCACGGTTTGTGACGTCAGTCTGTGCCGGTTCGTTGTTGTTGGGAGCGGCGGGTCTGCTGAAGGGATACAGGGCCGGTGCCCATTGGGCTTTCAGACATCTACTCTCGAATTTCGGCGCAAAACCGGTCGCCGAACGAGTTGTCAGGGACCGCAACCGTATTTCCGGTGGCGGCGTGACGGCCGGGATCGATTTCGGTCTCACTTTGGCCGCGGAACTCGCTGGCGAAGACGTTGCCAGGGAAATCCAGCTCGCCATCGAATACGACCCGCAGCCGCCCTTTGACGCTGGAACACCGGAAAAAGCCGGCGCTGAGCTTGAGGCCAGGGTGCGAGCTGCCTTCGCGGTCAATATTGCCGGCGACGGCCATCAGGACTGAGTCTCGACAACCGTAACTACATGATCAGTTCGAATTCAGCGCCACCGAACGACACGCCGTTGATCAGAATCTCCACCCGGTGCATGCCCGGATAGTAGACCCGGGTTGTGATTTGTCGCAGCGGGTGTTTTCGAATCGCTGCGTGGGATGCCTGCTGGTCAAGTGCAATGGTTTTCCACTTGAAAACTTTCGGTGTCGTTTTGCCATTCGCTTTCCGGTGGTGTATGGCGTAGTCGATAATCAGCGGCTGCGATTGTTTCGAGGTCGAGGTCAACGAAAGCTCGAACTCCAGCGAATGGCCGAAGTTCACCACAGGTGTCCTGATCGTAAATTGCTCAACTTCAATGTCGGGCGGATCGAAGCCGAGCACGGCCAGGGTTTCCTGGTGACCCTGTTTGATCAACGAGCGGCATGCGTGTTTGACGAGTTTTTTCCGCTTATCGTTCGCGTCTCGCAGCCATTCCCGTGCCACTCGCGCAACAACGCCGGCGTGGTCTTTCGCGATGTCGTTGAGATTGTTCGCCACCGAGCGTCGAACGTATTCCGACTCATCGTCTTTGAGCGCTTCGAGCAACGGCAACAGCGGGGACGGGTCTGCAACAAATACGGGCAGGCGCATGCCCCAGGGAAGACGTGGACGCGAACCCTCCGACACCAGGCGGCGAACGTGATGGTCGGGATCGTCCGTCCACGTTGCCAGCGTGGCAAGCGCTCGTTGCGGGTCGTCGAGAATCAGATAACGAATGCCGAACTCCGAGCTGGAGCGTCTGGTCATCTCTTTTTGCACACTCATGGCAAGATCAAAATGGTTGCGACCGTAAAGACCGACATAGTCGGACATTGGCATCACAGCCCAGCCGTCGATGCCGTTGCGGTTCACTTGCGTATTGCCAATATTGGCGCCCTCAACAGGTGCGAGACTCATCAGCACTATTGATGCGGATTTTTCAAAGTCGCCCGGGAAAAAACTCGCGATCGCAGCGGTAATTTGCGCCGAGCGTTCCTTGAGTTCCAGTTGCTCCAGCCCGCTGGACGCAGCCGATACGAATCCGCTGCGATCGAATGCCGGCCAGACGCGCACAAAGTGATCGCCCATGCCCTCGATCAGGGTCCGGCTAAAGAAATTTTTGAAGGCTTCCGGCAAACGAATACTCCCCGACTACATCTTGGGCAGCGTTATTCTGAAGCCGGGTATATCGCATACCCGCAGATACCACGCCTGGATGGACGAACGGTCGGGCGCTGCATCGGCAAGCTGTAATTGCGAAATATTGGATGCAACGGATAAATCGGCGATGGTCGCAGAGTTTCCGGCGAGAAATCGATGCTGTTCGAGTGCATCGCCCAGAATTGCGCTCAGCTCGATCATGTTTTCTTCACCGCGTGCAATCTCGGCCTGATTGGCATCGTCTCCCATGAAAACCTTGTTGAGCACGATATCGATCACCGAACGCGACAAGCGACATTGATTCCAGTCGAGCCATTGTTCGACCGAGGCGCGCACGGCCGGATCCTCCGGATACCAGTCGGTCAGTGAATATTTGTGGCACAAATAGCGCAGGATTGCGTTCGACTCGTGGATCTTGACATCGCCGTCGACGAGCGTCGGTACCTGGTGATTCGGATTGATCTTGAGATAGTCCGCCGCCTTGTGCGCGCCTTCGTTGAGCGCGACAGGCACCGCTTCATAAGGTATATCGGCTTGTTCGAGCAGCGCGGCGACTCGCCGGGCATGCTGAGAAAACGGGTGGTGATAAAGCGTCAACATGGTGTTATTCCCTTTAGTAGTGAAGCGCCATTCTCCACCGCCCTCCTGACAGCGTGTTGTCAGGAGGGTGTCAGTAAGGTAAAAAGATTGTGGAGGTACAAGATGCGTCGAGCGGACCGATTGTTTCGCATTGTCGAATACCTGAAAGCGCGCCGACAGGCGGTCACGGCGGACACCCTGGCGACCGAGCTTGCCGTCAGTGTACGCACCGTTTACCGGGATATCGCCGACCTCTGTCGTTCCAATGTACCGATTCTCGGTGAGGCGGGGGTCGGCTACGTTCTCGATAAGGACTATACGGTACGGCCGCTCATGTTTAACGTCGAGGAGCTCGATGCGCTGGCGCTTGGCGCGCAAATGGTGGGTAGCTGGGGCGACCCGGATATCGCAGTTTCCGCAAGGCGCGCAATTGACAAGATTGCGGCGGTTTTGCCAGACACGTTACGCCAGGAAATTTTACAGACGGCGCTGTTCTCGCCGCCTAGCCAGGCAAGATTGCCGATCAAGATTGACTCGTCGGCACTCCGCAGGGCCATTCGCACAAAGCACAAGGTCGAAATCGACTATGAGGCCCTGAGTGGTGCGAAGACAACGAGAATCGTCAGGCCGCTTTGCCTCGCCTTTTTCGGCCCGGTATGGCTGTTTACCGGCTGGTGCGAAACTCGCCAGGACTTCCGCAATTTCCGGCTGGACAGGATCAGTCGACTGGTGATCAGCGAGCAGCAATTCGCGGACGAAAAAGGCAAGCGACTAACGGACTACAAACACGACGAAGAGAAAAAGCGGACGCCGGTTTGCTAGTCCGGACTAGGGCAATGCTTCCGCCTGCATTCTGGACCATTGCTCGAACAGTATTTTTTGCTCTTTTGTCAGCGCCTCATAGAGGCCACCCGTCGCTCGAAATCGCCAGGGGAAAAACGGCGTATAGGTTTCGTCAAGCGACAATGTCGATCCCGGACGATATGATTCCCGCGTGGCTTTGAGGGTATACGCTTCGTCGCGCATCAATTGCTGAATCGCAAGACTTGACCATTGTTGCCGCGTGAGTTCACCTTCGACTTTGAGCGTGCGCAACATATCGGCCTCGGTACCGTAGTCCATTGCGTAGCTCTGCGATATTGTTGCTGACGTTGGCAGGCCAGCTTCCAGGACCGTTGTTCTTGTTGCATAAATCCTTGGCGAGAACAGTGGCCGCCGCAAATCCCGGTCGGCGTACAACGTCGTTTTCTTGAGTCGCGAAATCACCGGCACCTGCGCAGATTCCAGTCGGCCCGGTATACGCTCCACACCGGGTAACATGCCGAGCTCAACCTCGCTCGCCAGATACACTCGTCGAGTATCGGTATTGCGGTCCGGCGGCAGGCTCAGCAGCAGAGCCTCCGCTTCCGCTGGCGGCAAACTCCAGAACGGGTCGATGTAGTCACCTGAGCCGAGATTGATTGTGTCCGGCGAACACGGCCCGCTAATGCCCGCGAACGACGCACTTGGATTCAGCGCATTGAGCAGGAAGCCGTTGTTCTGGAAATCGTACCTGGGCATGACGATTTCGTTGACGATCAAGAAACGCCGCGGCGGCGCCACGGCACGTCGCAGTATCTGTGGCAATCCTGTATCGACAAAGGCCTGTTGATATCGCTTCACCTCAAATTCATTGGCGCCCCGCCACTGGCCGTTGTGACCCGGTTCAAAATAGGCGGCCTTTTGAGCGTCGGAGAGATATTGGTTGGCAACGCACCGGGCCCGAGTCGGTACCGTAAACAACTCCGGTGCTGCCCCCATGAACAGAAAATCCGCGTAGGTCTCCAGATTGGCGAGCGCCAGCCGGTCAGCTTCACTGGAGTCAATAAGCACCAGATCTTTGCTGGTCCTGAGTTTAAATTGTTTCGCCTCTGCAGCCGCGGTCGCGACAGTCTCCCGGGCATGAAACGGCGTCGAAACGTCGCCGCCCGTATCCAGGCCGGTATCCTCGCCACGCTGGTACCAGGTCCCGAAGGTTTCACCGGGAACCGCCGATTGCTCACGGTAGCCGTGTGCTTCCACGCCAACGTAGTCAAAACCCTTGATCGATTCGACGCGCGCCTTGAGGTCACAACGGCGTCTCCCTGCCGGGGAATCTTCGTTCATGCCGATAACCGTAATCTGCAGGCCAACGAAGATTGCCGCGCTATTGCCCTTCGCGACGGTATTTTGATTACGCGATATAAACGCTTCGGCCTCGCTCGCTGAAACGCTGATTTTCGGCAGTTCGAACGAGCGGTCAAGCTGAATGCAGTTTACGCCCCCGGCGGCGCCTCCCGTCGGCAGATCTGTGATCTTGAACGGAGCATTGCCGTAGACCGGGAATGTTTCCGTGTCGAAATCGTAACGCGAGGGAATCAGCGTCACCGGCCAGAAAATACGGAGTGTCGTGCGTGGATTCATCTCCATGTTCTGAATCCGTGCGTGCCAACGCTGTGTTAATTCGCGACGGGCAAACGCGTCGGTCGCGCCACGTATATCCGCTGTCCACTCATCCGTGAACAAAGCGGTCGCGAAATCGACGGTTGACGTCTCCGCCGTTCCACGGCCGGCGGCGGCTCTTCCGGGAACATCTAATCGTTCCGGCTCGAAGTGCAAAAGAATACGGGCGAACTGCTCGACGGGAATCTGTGCCGACAATCGTGAATTGTTGATCCTTTGCGGCATGGCATCGTCGGACAGCGCGACCATGCGCGCGATCCCTTTGTTGGCCATGAGATTAAGCACCTTCGGACTCACACCACTGTCAGCCACCGCGGCGCCTGAATGAGCGCACGCCAACGTGGCCAATATCAATCGCGCCACCAGGTTTATCATGCCGGTTTCCTGGGTGATTTTTCGATGCACGTTCTCTCCTCGTGACGGCTACGGTAGTGCGGCCGCCTGGCGTTTCGCCCATGCTATGAACAGGGCCATCTGCTCAGGCGTCATCGTGTGTGCCTCGAGGCCCGAGTTCCGGCCTTCGATGCCGTGCGGGAAAAACGGCGTATATTGCTCATCCTGCGCGTACACTGTGTCCGCTGACATGGTCTGCGGCCGGTAATTTGGCTTCATGAACGAATAATAACGCGCGTCACGACTCTGTTGTTGCGCCAGTAGTTGCGGCCATTCCCACTCCTCGAAATCCCCACGGGCTTTAAGCAGCCGCAGGTAATCTCCCTCGCCGCCGTAGTCGATCCGGTAGGTTCTCGAGTACGCTGTGGAATCGGGCATACCCGCTTCCAGAACAGACGGTGCAGCCCGAATAATCGGCGGCGAAAATATCTCGCGAGTCAACTCCTTGTCTGCATAGAGGCGTGCAGAAAGAATTTTTAATCGCAATGGGGGTTGCCCTGCTAAGGAGCCGTCGCGTCGCCGCGCTTGTGCCGATTTCAGGTTGACCAGTTCCACCTCGGTCGCCATATAGGCCGTGCGTATCTTGCGCGTTCCGACCGTGTGAGAAACCGGCACGCCGTTGAGAACCGCTTCGGCATCTGCCGGCGCAATACTCCAGAACTGATGCAGTTGATCCGCCATTGGCAAAATCTGCAACCGTTTGAAGCAATGGCCGAAGAAAGTATCCACCGTCGCCGTCGCGTTCAGACTATTGAGCCAGAACCCACCCTGTTCGAAGTCGTATTCCGGTAGCGTTACGTCGCCGAGAATCAAGAAGCGCTGTGGGGTCTGCACACGACGGGCCTGCAGTTTCGGCAATGCGTCCTTCTTGAAAGCCGCATCAGTACGCCGTTGCTCGAATTCTGTAGCGCCGCGCCAGGCGGCACGTCGGGTTTTGCCGCTGAAATACCGCTGGTCATCCTCGGCGGTCAGATAGGTCTGTGTCATGCAGCGCGCAGCGGCGGCACCGTCGAAGGCACTCGGGTACACGCCCAGGGTCAGAAAGTCTCCGTAATCCATGAGCGCGTCCAGAATCTTGTCTCTTGCCACAAACCAGCTCGGAGCGGTTCCCGCGGGTGGCATGACGATCAATCCCTTACGCGTCTGCAGATTAAATGCCCGGGCTTCGACCGGGGCATCGGCTGATGGCTCTCGTTGGTCGTAGGGAATCTGCACCGCGGTTGCCGTGTTCGCGGCGGCAGCGCGAGAATAATAGGCCGTCATAACAGCGCCAGGCACAGCATAGGTAGTGCTGTAATCGTCGCTGCCGAGGTATTCCACCGCGTCGATCGAAAGGACTTGCGCGGCTAACTGGCAGCGCGGGCGCGCGGCGCCTTTGGTGCCGGGCTTGCCGGTAATTCTGAGCTGCACCGCCACGAAAATCGAGGCACCACGACCGGGAATGCGTGAATTGCGGTTTTTCGCCAGAAAAGACTTAACTTCGCTTTCCGGCACATCATAGGCGTTTAGATCCAGCGTCCTGTCCAGCTTCAAACACGCAAACCCGGGGACGCCGGATGAAATCGGCGATTCTTCCTGTAAAGCGAAGGCCATCGGAAAGGTCTGCGCCTCAAAATCATACGCGTTGGTATTCAGCATGACGGGTAAGAATACATTGAGTGTCAGCGATTCCTTCGTCTCCCTGTCAGCTAACCGGGTACGCCAGCCCTCAATGATACTGCGCCGCTTGAAGGGGCTCGTACGGTACTCTGGCGAGCGCTGAACCTGCGCGAACTCTTCAGCATAAAAAAGTCGCGTATACGCTTCGACGAAACCGTCGTCAGCCAGCGATTCGGGATAATGGTGCAAATATATGCTCGCAAACGCCAATTGCGGTGGAACCAGGCTTGCGTAGTAGTCTGGCATCCTTTGCCGTTCATCGTTTAACGCGAACAGCTGACCCAACTGTCCGCCGCGCGAACTACTGACCGCGTTCAGCGTATCCGCAACGGCCGCGGTGACTGCCAGACCGGCACAAAAGACAAGCGCAAACATCATGACGTTGCGCACGCGGGAGACAGGTTGAGCAGGCATAATATCCTCCATGAAAGATCGCATTCCGTGAACGCCCTGAACGGCGCAGGTCTCGCCGGGCGAATGACACTTTTTTGTTGGTATAACTCTAACTTAAAGTGGCCGCATTTTCTTCCTGGCGCCGTCTGCTGTGCACATGACGGCTTGCCGCTGCCGGTCTATGGAGAACAACCGTCGCCAGACGCCACCTGTATTTTCATGTGCCCGTCGGTCAACCGGCCGGCACCGCGAAAACCAGAACAAAACCGAGAATCAAGCCGATAAAAACGAAACGGATGCGTTGCATCAGGCTGTGGCAAACCGAGAACGCGACCATGCATTGCAGCAAATAATAAAAAGCGAAAGCACGGGATGCCAGGGCAATAATCTCGAATGTAGAACCCGACCAGGCCAGCGCCATCGCTGAACCGCCAACGAGCAGGTAGCCCCAACGCGTACTGATACGTTGCTGACTGGTTTCCTTGATATTCGCGGAGGCCGCAAGGGTATCTGCTACGGCGGCCGAGAATTGCGACAAACTGGCCGCTACGATCAATGGCAAGGGCAGGAGTAACGAGGCCGTCGCGGCCAGAGTGATCAAACTGTTGTCGCCGTAATCTCCGTTCAGGGCCGGTACGATCGGTTGTGCCAATGTAACGAACAGCACATAGACACTGAGCGACAAATATTGTGACCAGCGCGAGGCCCGGATACGCGTGCCGGTGTCAAAACTTTCGCCCAGATAGCGGGTTGTTTCGAAGCCCTGCACAACGATCAGGGTGCCGGCCACAATCGTCGCGATTTCCCAGAGACTACGGTCAGGAGTGCCCGGCAATGAAAATTTTCCTTGCGCCAGAAATTGATTGATATCGTAGACCGCGAACATGATGAGCAGCAGTGCCAGGATCAAAAGGGTTACGTAGAGTGCCCAGCGTTCCAGCTTCTCCAGTGGAGCCAAGCCCCCCAGCAATCCGATTGTCGTGATCACGCCGATTACTGTCGTTGTCAGAAGGCTCTTGTTAAAAGCGGTGTCCAAGCCGAAGTCGGCGAGTACAAAAGCCGAGAGAATGTGGACGTACAGGCAAACTGACACCACATAAGCCGCAACAAGCGCGAAATCAGAAAGCCGTTCCACGACAACAGTGAAACGCTTGATTCCTTTCGCCAGGACGGGCTCGGCACACAGGATGTTATGTCGGACAATCGTGCCGACCAGAAACGCCACGATGGCGACGACGACTATCGCCGGCACGGCATAGATGCCAACCGCGCTCGCCAGAATCGGCACCACCACGAGGAAGCCGCTGCCGAAGATAGACGCCAGCGGCGTACTCATCGCCGGAACGATATTTCTTGCCGATGTATCGCCTGTTCCTGTATCGCAGCTGTCAGGGTTGAGCGGCCGATTCGATGACATGAGTTGCTCCCGGTTGAATATTCTTGGTCCTGCTATCGAACGAGAACGCCCCGGAAAGCCGAAGCCCTCGCATGAGGCATGCCAGACATCGACATGGTCTATGGCGGACTGAGATTCATTGGTGCAGCGCGACTAGCGCCCTCGTTCAAAGAGGTCCACCAGTTCCCAGATCTTTTCACGCTGATCGTCACCTGAGCCATCTTGTAGCGCATGGTCGATGCAAACGCGTGCATGATCCCGCAACAGCTCCGTTTCGACTTTTTTTAGCGCGGCCTTGGCAGCCTGTATCTGGTGCAGGATATCGATGCAATAGCGATCCTCATCGAGCATGCGCACGAGCCCGCGAATCTGGCCTTCAACCCGCTTCAGGCGTCGGGAGATGGCTTGTCGTTCTTGCGACATTTCTTTCATACGTGCTTCTGATCCGTCTTGGTCGAAACTGGCAGTATACACCTAGGGGGTATATCTCTCCTCATCGAATCGGCGCTCGACGCAGGCGTCCGCAGAATGCCTGAAGGAATCATCGTCCGACTGTTGACTCATACCCCTAGGGGGTATACTGTGACGAACATCTTGATCAGGCAAGAGACCTGTTTTCACGCGATGGGCCGCGTTCCGCGAACCAATCTGGACGCTTTGCAATCTCTCACGCAAGCAGCGATGTTGAATAAAGGAAGACAACCATGATCCGATCAATAATCGATGGCACACTAAGAAATAAGATGCTGGTGTTCATGGCGACCGGGTTTCTTATCCTGGCGGGCCTTTGGTCGGTGAAGAATATCTCGCTGGATGCTATTCCGGACCTCTCCGACGTACAGGTCATTCTATTCACGGAGTTTCCAGGCCAGGCGCCACAAGTGGTGGAGGATCAGGTCACCTATCCGTTGACCACGACAATGCTGCAGGTTCCCGGTGCCAAGTTGGTGCGCGGCTATTCCTTTTTTAATTATTCCTTTGTGTACATCATCTTTGAAGAAGGCACGGATATGTACTGGGCACGCTCGCGCGTGCTCGAGTACGCCAGTTCCGCTGCCAGAGATTTACCGGCCGGCGTTCAACCTGTACTGGGTCCGGATGCCACCGGTGTAGGCTGGATTTATCAGTATGTATTGATAGACAAGACGGGCAAGCACGACCTGTCCGAGCTTCGCTCGCTGCAAGACTGGGTCATTCGATACCGTCTGGAAACGGTCAAGAACGTATCCGAGGTCGCGTCGGTCGGCGGGTTCGTCAAGCAATACCAGGTTGAAGTGGATCCTAACATCTTGCTTGGATACAACATTCCGTTGTCCAAGGTCAAAAACGCCATAATGCGCTCGAACAACGATGTTGGTGGTCGTTTGGTTGAAATGGCCGAAACCGAATTTCTGGTGCGCGGGCTCGGGTATATCAAATCGGTTGACGACTTGAATCAGATTCCCGTCGGTGCCGATGCCAACGGCACGCCCATTCGCTTGCAGGATGTCGCTCATGTGCATCTGGGGCCGGAACTTCGCCGCGGTGTCGTGGACTACAACGGTGAGGGCGATGCCGCCGGCGGTATCGTAGTGATGCGATTCGGCGAAAATGCGTTGACCACGATTGAAGCCATTCGTGAAAGAATCGCGGAATTGCAGGAAATCATGCCGGAGGGCGTGGAGATCGTGCCGGTGTACGACCGGGGCGCGTTGATTGAGCGCGCGGTCGACAACCTCACGGAAAAGCTGTTTGAGGAATTTGTGGTCATTGCCCTGGTGTGCATGATTTTCCTGATGCACGCTCGATCCGCTCTGGTCGCCATTATCACCTTGCCCATGGGTATGCTGATGGCCTTCATCCTGATGCAATGGCAGGGTTTGTCCGCCAACATTATGTCCCTTGGCGGTATCGCCATCACCTTAGGTGCGATGGTGGATGGCGCCATTGTGCTCATCGAAAATTCGCACAAACACCTGGAGAACGGCGAGAAGGAAAAGGGCTCGGAACTGACCATCCCCGAGCGTTGGTCAGCGATACGAGACGCATCGAATGAGGTCGCCCCGGCCCTGTTCTTTTCGCTGCTGATCATCACCTCATCCTACCTGGTGATTTTCACGTTGCAGGAGCAATCCGGCCGATTATTCAAGCCGCTTGCTTTTACTGCTACCTATATCATGGCGTCGGCTGCCGTTCTCGCCGTGACCCTTGTGCCGCTGCTGATGGGCTATTTTATCCGCGGCAAGATCATGCCCGAAGAAAAAAATCCGGTGAATCGATTCCTGAAATTTATTCATCGCCCCGCGCTGACCAATGCCTTGAAATACAAATGGGCAACGCTTGGCGTGGCACTGGCTGTATTGATGAGCGTCGCCTATCCGCTGAGCAAACTGGGCAGCGAATTCATGCCACCGCTCGATGAGGGCGACATCCTCTATATGCCCACTGCTCTTCCCGGTATTTCGATCACCAAGGGGAAGGAATTGATGCAGCAAATGAACAAGATCCTGATTACCTTCCCCGAGGTGAAGTCCGTGTTCGGCAAAAACGGGCGGGCGGAAACATCCACCGACCCGGCTTCTCTGGCGATGACGGAGATTACGATCCGCGTCAAACCCAGGGAGGAATGGCCGGATCCGTCAAAAACGACGGCACAACTGGTTGACGAAATGGACCAGGCCATTCAGTTTCCGGCCGTGGCCAATGCGTGGGGCTTCCCGATCAAGACCCGCATCGACATGCTGTCCACCGGCATCAAGACACCGGTGGGCATCAAGATCATCGGTCCGGATCTGTCAGTACTGCAGCGCGTCGGCAAAGAAATTGAGGGCGCGCTGATCATGCTGCCCGAAACCAAGTCGGCCATGGGTGACCGGGCAATGGGTGGGTACTACCTGGACTTCGAAATAAATCGTGAAGAAGCAGCACGCTACAATCTGACCGTTGGCGATGTGCAAGACGTTATTCAATCCGCGGTTGGCGGCATGAACATTACGGAGACGGTGGAGGGTCTGGAACGCTACCCGGTCAATCTGCGCTATGCGCGCGCGCAGCGCAGCTCTCCGGAAGAGCTCAAACGTATGCTCATTTCCACGCCGAGCGGCATGCAGATTCCCATTGCTCAGGTTGCTGATTTAATTATTCGCCGTGGACCTCCTTCAATCAAAAGTGAGAATTCCCTGTCCGATACCTGGATATATGTCGACATCAAGAGCTCGGATATCGGCGGCTATGTTGAGAAAGCTAAAGCGGCGGTCGCCAAGTCCGTGGATATCCCGGCCGGTTATGAGGTGCTCTGGTCCGGGCAATACGAATACATGCAGCAGGCCAATGCGCGGATGAAGTTAGCGGCTCCATTGGTGTTAGTGATCATCTTCTTGCTGCTGTATTTCAATTTCAAGACGATGATAGAGCCGCTGGTTGTGATGGCCTCGGTACCATTCGCGCTGGTCGGCGGAGCCTGGCTGATCTACCTGATGGATTACAATTTGAGCGTGGCAGTGGACGTGGGCTTTATAGCGCTTGCCGGCGTGGCGGCCGAAATCGGTGTGCTGGTGTTGACATTTATCGGCCACGAAGTGGAGCGAAAACGCGCAGAGTTACAGCGCCCACTTTCTTCGAAAGAGATTTTTGACGCCGTGCTGAACGGTACTTCCCAACGCGTACGTGCCATTGCTATGACAGCAGCCGCAATTATCGCCGGGCTCTTGCCCATCATGTGGAGTTCGGGTACCGGATCAAGCGTAATGCAACGCATTGCGGCACCAATGATTGGTGGCATGTTGACAACGCTCGTGGTTTGCCTGGTCGTGGTACCGGTGTTCTACGGTTTGATTTTGCAATTCAAGGAAAAACGCGCGGTCAATGGCGCGGCGACTACACAGTCAGGAGACCTCGCATGAACAAGAAAATCATAATCGTTGTCGTATTTACGATGGCCCTGGGCATCGGCATCGGCTACTGGTTTGCGAACCAGAACGAGGCACCGACCACTCAATCGGCTCGTTCTGCCAGCCAGGCCCAACAGCCGTCGATCAATGAAGATAACGATGCCCCGGGGACGGTAAGGATCGACCCGGTAACCGTTCAGGATATCGGTGTCCGTACCGCCCTGGCGAAACGCACGACAATGACGCGCAGCGTGAGAAGTGTCGGCCGCATCGCCTACGACGAAAAACGCATAGCCCGCCTGCACCCCAAAACGGAAGGTTGGATCGACGATTTGCGCGTGAACGAGACTGGTATGGCGGTCAAGAAGGACGAAATCCTGTTGTCCATTTATGCGCCAAAGCTGGTATCCACGCAACAGGAATATCTGCTGGCATTGAACAATCTCAGTGCCCTGCAGCGCAGCCCTATTGACGATATCAGACGCGGAGCCGAAGAACTCGCGGCGAGTTCACGCCAACGGTTGCGGTTGTTTGATGTGCCCGAGCATCAGATCAAGAAACTGGAAGAAACGCGCGAGGTCATGAAGTACCTGCACATTCAGTCGCCTTTTTCCGGCATCGTGATCAACATCGGCGCGCGCGATGGACAATATGTCACACCGCAAAGCGAGATATACATGATCGCCGATCTCTCCAGAGTGTGGGTTTACGTTTACGTGTACGAATATGAGCTGCCGTGGATTCAGGTTGGAGACGAGGCGCAGATGACGCTCGCAGCGCTACCGGGGAAAGTCTTTACCGGCAATGCGACCTACATCTATCCGTATCTGGAAGCAGACACCCGAACCATCAAGGTGCGTTTGGAGTTCGACAACCCCGAGATTGAACTGAAGCCCAATATGTTCGCAAATATCGATATACGCGCCAGCAAGCAAGTGGATGCCATTGTTATCCCGGACGAATCCGTGTTGCGATCGGGCGACCGTGACACCGTCTTCATCGTACGCGGTACGGGCAAATACGAACCCCGTCAGGTCGAGTTAGGTATCGTCTCCGATGGCATGGTACAAATTCTGTCTGGCGTGGAGGAAGGTGAGGAAATCGTGACCAGCGCCATGTTCCTCATCGACTCTGAGTCCAAGTTGCGCGAGGCTTCGAGCAAGATGATGGAGGTAAAAGTGCCCGCCACAGATGGCCCGGCTCCCGAGAGCAACGAGAAATCCGGCGACACCCAATAGAGTTTGGTGCATAAAGCATTAAGGAGACCATTTATGTATATCGACAGCAGCCGCGTGATCCGGTCACCACAATCATTCATTCGCAGTAAGGTACAGGCAAATCCGGTGAAAAGGATGTGGTCATGGTGGGTACTGGTTCTGTCGCTGGCGGCGCCGTTGGCCGGATTGGCCGAAGAAGCTCCGCAACAACCCCCAGTGCAACCCTTGCTGGTCGACACGGCCGTTGCCATGGCAATAGCCAACAATCCGAGTCTCTCCGAAATGCAGGCGCGGTACGAGGCCATGGCGGAAATACCGTCACAACTCGGCACCTTGCCCGACCCGGTACTCAGTCTGAATGCGCTGAATCTACCTACTGACACTTTCAACCGTGGTCAGGAAGGCATGACCCAAATGCAAATCGGGCTCAGCCAGGTAATGCCGTTTCCCGGCAAGTTGGCTCTGCTGGAGGGTGCCAGTAAGTTCGAAGCGATGGCGGCGGGTAATTCGGTCGATGAAATGCGCCTGCGGCTGATCAGCAATACGAAAAGCAGCTGGTGGCAGCTCTATTATCTTGATCGTGCTCTGGACGTTGTCGCAAGCAACCAGGATTTGCTGCGCCAGTTTATCCAGGTCGCCAATACGAAATATGAAGTTGGCGATGGCTTGCAACAGGATACGCTGCTGGCTCAACTGGAACTGTCGAAACTATTCGATCAGGAAATCCGGCTGCAGGCGATCAGGAGAAATCAGGCAATCCAGCTGAACGTATTGATGGACGCTTCCCCGGACGCAGCGATCGTGCTGCCGGGTAAGGTATCGACATTCATGCCCAGCCTCATCAACGAGGCCCTTCTCTATGAACGAGCGGAAAACGTCCGACCGTTGCTGCGAGAAAAGGAAAACGGCATCAAGGCAGCGCAGTCACGATTGGAATTGGCAAGAAAAGAGTACTACCCCGACTTCAAGCTTGGCCTGACTTATGGCAATCGAAGTGGAGGCAATCCATTTCCGAGAAGCGGGCAACGCCCGGATTTTCTGTCCGTGATGTTCAGCGTCAATCTGCCCATCTATCACAAGCGCAAGCTGGACAGAGCCGTCGGCCAGCGCAACATGGAACTTCGCAAAAGCCGAGAATCATTCAGAGATAAATGGGCTACAGTCCGCTCAGAAATTTCGTCGGCGAGCACGGACTATATGGAAGCGAAAAAACTCTTCAGCTTGTTTCAGGACGGTATTATTCCGCAGTCCAGGCAGACGGTGGCATCCATGCTCGCCGGATATCAGGTCAACGAAGTCGATTTTCTCAACCTTGTCGGCAGTCAGGTGACTCTATTGAATTATGAGGTTCAATACTGGAAGTCACTTACAGATGCCAGACAAGCGTTGGCTCGTCTGGTCGCCGCCGTCGGAGAGGACAAAGTTAATGAATGAACGTTCAAAAGCGACAACAGTCTATAGCTTAGTATAGTCAGTCCGTGACGACCGGGAGCGTTGCCTTTCAGAGGCTAACTCGGTCGCTGCCATCGGTAATTGAGATTAACGGCGACAGACGTCAGTCGTCAAACCAATAGAGAGAACCATCGAAATGAGATTGAACCGCTTGATACCCACTTTATCGCTCCTGATTGTGTTCTGTTTTTCATCGGCAAACGCTGATGTTCTGGACGATATTATAGACAGAGGCACGATCCGAATAGGCGTCGCGGAATTCGCCCCGTGGACGATTAAAACGAAGTCAGGCGACCTGATCGGCTTCGAAATTGACGTAGGCAATAAGATCGCGTCAGACATACACATCAAGACGGAATTCAAGGTATACGTGTGGGATGACATCATTCCGGCGCTCCAGCGTGGTGAAATTGACGTCATCGCGGGCGGCATGGCAATTACACCCGCACGGGCGCTACAAGTAAATTTCACGCGCCCGATAGCAACGTCGGGCGTTGGTCTTGCCACCCACACAAAAATGACTCAGGACGTTGCGACATTGGGCGAGCTCAATCGTCCGGGCACGATCATCGCTACGGTCAAAGGCACGCTGGCTGAAAACGTGTGCCACACACTTTTTGACCAGGCAACCGTCAACGTATTCCAAACCCGGGAACTTGCGGAAAAAGAACTGCTTGAAGGTCGTGCACATGCTTATCTCGGCGGTATGGCAGAAATCCGCTATCTGGTACTGCAAAACGGCAACAATCTGGATTTGCCGGTTAGCGAGCCACTACTGGCATCCAGTGAGGCTCTCGCGGTCAGGAAAGGTGAGCAGGAACTGCTGAACTTTCTGAATGCATGGGTAACCGCGCGTCAAACCGATAAATGGCTCGCGACGACACACGACTACTGGTTCAGCACGCTGGACTGGATGCCGGTTGACAGCGAATGATCGTATCAACTCGATTCGGCCGGCTAATGAGAATACCGATATCGGTGATAATGATCGCGTGCTTTGGACCACTTTCACTGGCTGATGAAAACGAGCGTGCTGCAGGCAATGACGACACAGAGGTTGAGGATTCAGAAGAGGCGACGGTAGTCGAGGAGATTGTCGTGTTCGCCAATCGACCAGGAAATCCCGTCGACCTCGACAAGAAATACGGAAACCTCCTGCGCAGGCGAATCATCAAGGATCTAGAACGCCTGCAAGTCCTGAATGAAGAATTCGAGTGGCGTAGTTCGGGCAAAACCACCGGCAAAGACCAGTCTCGCATAAAGTGGGGCTACGATCCCAGGGATCAAAACAGGGTGCGACAAAACTCTCGCATGACAGACCTGCCAATAGACGATACCAAGCCGGCCACGATTTTCAGTATCGATTTTTGAATTTGCCAGCGTGGATTGCCCTGTGTTTCGGTGCGAACCCGCTATCAACCGAAAAATGCGCCGGAAAGCCAAAGCCCTCCCGCAAGACACCCGAACGTCAATATAACGACGGATACGATCGTCGCCGCTTGCGGCTTTTTACCGTCGCCGTGATCGTCGTGGCCACCGTCGGTTTCCGCAGGCGAATCGTGACCACCCATATCGTCATGTTCCGGGGCGTTGCCCGTGTTTGGACGAACGGTCAGCATGCCGTGTTTCATGTGGTTCACGACCAACCACCAGTTGGTTGGATACGCCAGCAAGAATCCGGCGATTAGCGACATCGACATGACGAACCAGAAGGCGGGCCGCAAGGGATCATCACCACCCGCGATACGGGGCATGAGAAGTTTCATGGTCGGAATCATGCCGGTCATCAACAGGTTCATCGATACGAGTTCGGGAATGAAGGTTTCTTTCAGAGATCGCGTATAGGAACCGCCCACCATGTCACGCATGGCAAAGGCCTGAAAAAAGGCCCATCCGAAGCCGAACCCCAGAGCGTACTCGAGCGCAAAATCACCCCACGCCGAGAGACCGAGAAATGCGCCAATAGCGGCGCCGAAGATGATGCCGATGCCATCGCCAGCCGCACAATGCATGGTCGATCCGAGCACCTGCCGCCAGGTTGCCGATACGTACTGTTCGTGAGTTCCCCGCAGCGGTTCACGGCAACCAAACACGTAGAAGAAAGCACCAAGCGGCCCGGTAAATACCACCAGAATGACAAACGCCCACTTGAGCACCACCGACTCTGGTGTCTTGGGTATATCAATAACGACGAACGCCAGGGACAAACCGGTCAACACAAACCAGGTGAGCATTATACCGTCGGCCATGAAGACTACTCTCCGGGTTAGGTTAAATAACCATCAAAACTCAACGCGTCTCCCGAAAACACAAGGCAGCGGGTGTTGCAGAGATTCTACAGTGAACTTCGGTGGAAAGCGCCTTACCGCCAGACCCGATACTTTCCGCAACGGCTTGACCACAGGGGCTTAACGCGTCGATTCCATCTTGCGCCATCACGACGAATCTGCCTAAATAACCGCTGTTGTCAGTGTCGATATTGCGCGCTGCACAACCCATGGGTAAGGAACGTTTGGATATGGCTGACAACGCGGATAACCGGATGAACATTGACGCACTTCTCGCCGCAGTTGACCGCGGCGAGGACAACGCCCTGGGTCGGTTGGTCACAGCAATCTATCCTGATCTCAAGAAGCTGGCTCACTTTCACCTGGCGG
>JAADHU010000020.1:59261-72149 GCA_013151645.1 Gammaproteobacteria bacterium
CCGGGACACACGTTGAGTACGACGGCCATTGTGCACGAGGCGTTCGAGCGACTGGCAGCCGGCAATCGAAACTGGACAGATCGCCGGCACTTTTTGCGCGCTGCGGCAAAAGTGATGCGGCACTTGCTCGTCGATTACGCGCGCAAACGCAATGCCGGAAAGAGGGGTAGCGGCCAGGCGGCACTTACTTTCGAGGATGACCGTCACTCGTCGGATGACGATAGTCTGGCGGTGCTTATGCTCGACAACGCTATGAAAGACATAGCTGAAATCGATCCGCGTCTTGAGCAGATTATCGAATGCCGTTACTTCGCAGGTCTTACCGTTGTTGAAACAGCCGAGACACTGGATATGGCGGTGCGAACTGTCGAGCGCGAATGGCACCGGGCACGCGGGTACATTCACAAGGCGATGGAAATGGATGTGCATTGAACAAATCTCGAAAAAAACGGATCGATGACATCTACAGCCGTGCACTCGATCTGACCGGGGCCGAGCGAGAAGCATTCGTCGACGGCCGCTGCGGCGATGACGCGGAATTGAAGACTGATATCGTCTCGTTGTTAGATGCCGCGGAATTGCCGAGCGAGCTGATCGACGATAGTCTCCAGAGGCTTAGAGACCGAGTGCTGGAATCGGTCTTTTCAGATGACGCCACAGAAAATCTTTCCGGCCAAAAAATCGATGCCTGGCGAATAGGCAAACGACTGGCACGTGGCGGGTTGGCGACCGTCTACCTCGCCCATCGCGACGACGGGAAATTCGAACAAACCGTCGCCTTCAAAGTATTGCGTCGAGGCCTCGACACCGATGATCTGGTAGCTCGATTCCGCGCGGAACGTCAGTTCCTGTCCACGCTGGAACACCCTTCCATAGCAAAGATATTCGACGGCGGGGCGCTCGATGACGGCCGTCCGTACCTCGTGCTCGAGTACGTCGACGGAGTGGCGATTACGGACTATTGCGAGGAGAGAAATCTCCCGATCCGCGATCGCGTTGTACTGCTCATCGCGGTCCTCAGGGCGTTGCATCACGCACACAAACACTTGGTCGTGCACCGGGACGTCAAACCGTCCAACATTCTTGTCACGGCGGACGGCAATGTCTCGTTGCTGGATTTCGGCATCGCGAAGGTTCTGGATCCGGAAGCGATGCCCGGCGCGTCGACCCTTACACGTACCGGCGTTTCGCTATTAACGCCTGGCTACGGCAGCCCGGAGCAGCATGCGGGTGAAGCGGTGACTACGTCGTCGGATGTCTACCAGGTCGGACTGGTGCTTTACGAATTGCTGACGGGCCAACGACCCCTGTCCGGCAAATCGGATCGGCAGCATACCCATCAGTTTTCTCCCGCCGGTGCGGTTCGCGGCAATCCGTCTTTCAGGGTTATCAAGGGAGATCTTGACGCCATTACCCGCAAGGCGACGCGTACGGACCCGGCTCGACGCTATGCCTCAGCTAACGAGATGGTAGCCGATCTGCAGCGCTACCTGGATGGGCTCCCGGTTATCGCGCAGCCGGATACGGTGGGCTACAGGCTGCGAAAGCTAATGCGGCGACGACCGTGGCTTCTTCCGGTCGTTGTGATTGCTTGTCTCGGAATTGCCGCCTACGTAGCGACCTTGACCATTTATTCTCAGCGAATCGAGCGAGAGGAGCGGCTCGCTGCCGCCGCGCAGCAGTTCATGGTGAAGCTGTTTCGCAGTCCCGACCCCTACGCGCCGGCGGATGCAGATCGCGGACGTAACATTACCGTCGTTGAGGCTCTGAAAATCGGCCAGCTCCGTATCGAGTCCGAACTCGGAGACCAACCGGAACTGAAATCGACCATGCTGGCATCTATCGCCGATGTACTGGGCAGCCTGGATCAGGGAGACGATGCCATTCGCATGCGTGAGGAGGCGCTCGCCATCGAGCGCGACCTCTATGGGGACGAGTCATCCCAGGTACTAGAAAGTCTCCGCTTTCTCGGCGCCCGTTATCGAGGCGACGAGCAAATAGCTCGTGCCGATGAGGTATTCCGGGAACAACTGAGCATCGCAAGAAAACTGTATGATGACGACGACCCTGAACTGGGTGTCGCTGAAATCGCCTCGGCCACCAACGAGTTCAACAAAGGCAATCGTGATGCCCCGATGGCGCTATTGCGAAGCGGTATCGACAAGCTACGGGCGAATCCTGCGGGACATGCCCAAATGCTTGTCGATGCACTGATTCGTTATTCCGTGCAAAGCGATCTTGAGTCGTCCGAGAGCAGTTTCGCGGCCATCGCAGAGGCTCAGGCCATCGCCGATGCCAACTTCGGTGCCGATAGCCTGCAGGCCGCACTGGTCCAGATCCGACTGGCTTCGACAATGTCGACATTCGCAGATTACGAAGGCGCTGCGAATAATTTTCTGGCAGCGATACCAGTGCTCGAAGTCAGCCTCGGCCCTGAGCACCACAATACCCTCGCCGCATTGAACAACCTGGGCTATCTCTACCAGCGGAGTGACGAAGTGGCGAAGGCCGAGGAAATACATCGGGAAGTTCTTGCCCGGAATATCGACAAGCACGGCGAACGGCATCCGACTGTAGCGGACAGCTACCAGAACCTGGCCGGCGCGATTACTTCCCAGGGCAGGTACGATGAGTCTATTCCACTGCATCGCAAGGCTTATGAAATCTACAAGGCGGTTTTGAACGACGATAATTACATCATCGCTTTTCCGCTGCTATCCATCGCCAACGCGGAATTGCAAAGAGGCAATCCGACGGCCGCCGAGGCGGCCGCGAGCGAGGCATTGAACCGATTTCAGGCGGACGTGCCAGGTTCATTTCTCGAAGGGGTCGCGCGATGCCTGGTTGGACTGTCATTCGAAGAACAAGGTCGGATCGACGCGGGCAGCGCGTTGGTCAACAGCTCGCACCCCTTGATGCAAGGTGCCAGCATTCCTGAACCCTACCCCGGATTGTGCCGGCTAGCCGGCGGCCTGGACAACTAATCCTTGTCGCCGCGTGGCGGATACTGAAGCGACTCTACGCTACTTAGATATCAAGTGAGTGAAAACCCGGACGCCGGGGCGCTCCTGCGCCCGGACAACGGGATTCCTGGAGAAAATGCCATGCGCAAAAATCTGATATCGGCAATCACTGTATTCCTGATCGCTTCGCCGGCAACGGTATGGTCGCAAAGTGCTCAGGAAATTATTCAGACATCCGTTGCGATGGACGCACAACGCAAACAGGGCGTATCGAACTACACCATCGATCAGACGATGTTCGGTCGCAACATGCTGGTGTACTTCGAAAAGATCGAGGGTGTCGGGCCCGACGGTATGACCTACTCGTCATTCAGGCTGGTGTTGCCCGATGAAATTGCGGAGCGGCAGGGTGGAAGTGCCGCCATGGGACCTGAAGAAATAAAGATATACGCACGCGGGATTGAGGTCATCGGGGGGCAGTTGGGAGACCAGGCAGGCGTTTCGGGCATGACCGGCAACCTGGCAACGTTCATCAGAGCAGCCGCTACTTCCAGGCAAAACAGGGACAGGGAGGATAACGCGGACGCGCTCAGCGAGGCACAGCAAATGGCTTACTTCGCTTCGGTCGCCAAACTGGTCGGCACCGAATCAGTGGGTGGCCGGCCGGGCTTTCATCTTCGCGCCACTGACCTCAATTACTCGCAGCCGGCAGAGGACGGACAGGAATTCATCGTCAATACTGTGAGTCTGTGGATCGACACGCGACAGTACGTGACCCTGAAACTCAGGATGGACGGCATTGCGCTGCAAGATGGTCGGCCGAGAGAAATGTACATCGAAAAAATCGATACGGACTACCGGGCGGTGGGTCCCTTGTACGAGTCTTACCGGCAGACCATGCGCATGGGCGGCATACTCGACCCGACCCAGGAGGCCGAATTGGTGGAGTCCAAGATTCAACTTGAAGAGCTTGAGGCCCGGATGGCGTCAATGCCGCCGGGCCAGAAGACGATGATGGAAAGCCTGATTGGTCCGCAAATCAAGATGCTGCGCGATATGGTCAATGGCGGCGGTATCCAGGTCGAAACTGTCGTGAACGAGATACGGGTCAACGCAGGCCTCCCGGATCCGACAGAAACGGGCATCAGGATGATGCAAATACCAACCGCGAATTACTCATCGACAACACCGGCTGCGAGCAACACGCCCACGTACAATCCGCCAGCGATAGTGTCGACAACGGTCGCGAACCCGGCCGTATTGCGAGAGGACCAGCAATCCTGCCTGCAGGAAAAGATCACCGCCGCGCAGGCAAGCCAGAAGAGAAAGCGCGGCTTTGGCAGGCTGCTCAGCGCCGTAACTCGCACTGCAGCCCAACTTGGCAACTACGACGTTGCCCGGACGGCATCCAAAGTTTACGGCGTGAACGCCACTGCCGCAGATCTTTCCGCAGCTGCGAAAGATCTTGGCTTGACAGAGAACGACGTCCAATCCTGTCAAAACCCGACGTAGCACGGCCGGTATGTCTGACCCGGTGGCGGATCGGTGCTGTTTTAGCGCTAAGAGTTGACAACGCGGCAATTCGAATTTGCTTTGTCCAGTAGGCACAGCGTGCGGCTCACGTTGCCGATCCTGGCATTGACCCATGCTGTTGGCCTGACAGCGAAGCGCCGTCGTTGAACTCATGTGTTCAGTTGATCTGAACTCGTCGTCCTGTCAACGGTTGTAACAGCTTTATGAGAACTGACATGAATAGAACTTTGCCGGTATTGCTGACACTGACTTGTGCATTTCTCGGAACTTCGCAGGCGCTTGGCCAGTCATCCCTCAAGGGCCAGGGCCGAGCATTCACAGGGGCAGGCATTTTTTCGGTAAGTGCGGACGCCCGTGGTAGCCGTGGTGGCGCCGGTGGTTCCTTTCGATACGATCGCAAGGCCAACGGCGCACTGGAAGAACTGGTGGTCGTTGCGGTGGCAAATTGCCTGTGGACTTCGTTAGATGGAACCCGCGCGGTCGTCTCCGGCCAGGCGGAGGTGCGCTCCAATCCAGCCGGCCTGGCAACCAAAGAATGGTTCTACATTGGGATTCAGGACGCAGGGCCAGCTGAAAAGAATCGAGCCAGTGCGGGTTTCGTCTCAATGGCCGAAGGCGTTGATATGTGCCAGACAGGTTTGGTGTCGTTTCCTGCAATGGTGGACGTTGGCGATTTCGTGATCACCCGGAACGTCGGTGGAAGTGGTGCTGGTGGCGCTGGCGCTGGTGTTGCCGGTGGCTCCACGGGTGCTACCGATCCAGGAAACCTAACCGCACCGCCATTCGATGGTGTCCTTTATCTCCCCTTTGACGGCAACGCCTCGCCCGGACAAATCGTTACCAAACCGGGAGCGGCTCCTCCCACCTTCGTGCCGGGAAAATACGGACAGGCAATTCAGCTTAACGACAGCTCGGCCGTCGCTGTTCCTTTTGAGCTGAACCCGGCAGACACACCACAAATTACGATGACCGCATGGATCAAATATTCGCGACGAGCGGGCGTCGGGACAATATTGAGTACTCGCGGCACAGGCCATCCAGGACTACAGGTTTATGGTGGCAGACCGAAAGTGGTACGTGGCCGGGCTGGACGGAATGCATTCGTCATGACGGTCGGTGGATCTGAGATAGACATGAACACATGGACTTTCATAGCCGGTGTTTTCGACTACGACTCGATGACCATTCAACTTCACGCCGACGGCATACCTCAGCTTTTCGATCAGGACCAGCGTAACGATCCCTTGCGAATGAGTCTGAACAGTAGCGACGTCGGCGCGCAAACCGAGGTCGTCGGACCCGACGGTAAGCGAGGCTACTACCTTACCATTGGCGCGACCGAATTCAGTAGATTCGGGGGCGTCGCCCGAGGTTACGCCATTGACGATGTTCGAATATACACGCGGGCATTAAGCGAGCAGGCGATAGCGAACCTTGCCGGTCAATCCGGTGGGGGCGCGGCACCGAATACCGCCCCGTCACAGTATGCAGATATACCCGTACTGGGTGATCCTGACCCGATCGGAAATGCAAACCCGTGGGGGACGCTCGCGAGACCTGGCGGGTCGCCGACAGCTGGCACACCCAGACTCGACGATCCCCGGCCCACTGCCAGCGATCCAGCCGACAACCTGACAATCCCTGGGGGAATAACCTCTCCGCAGGAGGAGTACGAGGCTGCAGCTGAGGCGTATAGAGAAAACGCCGCCAGAGAGGCGCGACAGCGCGAGCGCGAGGCGTCCGACGATGAACAAGCCCGCCTGCAAAACGAAGCGGAAGCCGCACGGCGTGACGCAGAAGCGGCAGCGGACACCGAACCACAGCTGGGCGAACCCTATCCAATGAATGTTTGGAACTACAGCGCTATTGCCGGAGTTTCGGGAAGCATCACTCGCGATGCCGATCTCGGAACCAGTTTTATGAACGAGATTGCCTGGGACGAAGTGAGCGACATCCCTTGTCGGTTGGAAGTATCGAATACTGGGCAGGATGAAAATCCCACGTGGGCAAGGCTCACTTGTCCCATACCTGATACAGACAGGCCGACTCCCCGTTACAGGGTATCTCTGCCGTCCGCAGCTATCGGACGCCTTTCAATTTGCAGCAACAACCGTGCGAACCAACGCTTGAAAGGAATTCGAGTTTGGGGCAGCACGATCAATGCGGATGGAAGCCTGACCTATTCAGCGACCGACGAAGTAGAACTAAACAATTGTGCCGAGTGGAGTAGATCCGTGCTATGTCCGGACAATATGAGTAGCACCGGTATCAGGGTTCATGCCAATTACCGTCGTGGTGATAAAACCGAAATCGTCGGTTTACAACTCATTTGTCGCAAGATTGGCCTGCGTTAGATGAATGCGATCAGGGTAAGAATGTACGACCCGAGCACCAGCCGTCTGCTGAAAAACCATCGACGGTGTTTTCAACAGGCTGCCAGAACCGCAGAGTTGGTACCGATTTGCAAAGTCTTGTTGTCATGGATATCGACATCTTGCTCTGTGCCCACAAGAGTATCCATTCCGATTCGGGAACTAATATGAACAGATTGTTGTTGGTGCTACTGGCACTTCCTTTCGCGTTTCTCGGGACTTCCCAGGCGCTCGCCCAATCGTCTCTCAAGGGTCAGGGCCGGGCGTTCACAGGGGCTGGCATATTTTCCCTAAGTGCGGATGCCCGTGGTAGTCGTGGTGGTGCCGGTGGTTCCTTTCGATACGATCGCAAGGCCAACGGCGCACTGGAAGAACTGGTGGTGGTTGCGGTGGCAAATTGCCTGTGGACTTCGTTAGATGGAACCCGCGCGGTCGTCTCCGGCCAGGCGGAGGTGCGCTCCAATCCGGCCGGCCTGGCAACCAAAGAATGGTTCTACATTGGGATTCAAGACGCAGGGCCAACTGAAAAGAATCGGGCCAGTACGGGCTTCGTTTCAATGGCCGAAGGCCTTGATATATGTCAGAAAGGTTTGGCATCGTTTCCTGCAATGGTGGACGTCGGCGATTTCGTGATCACCCGGAATGTCGATGGAAGTGGTGCGGGTGGTACTGCTTCAGGAAATCTGACCGCGCCGCCTTTCGACGGTGCCCTGTACCTCCCCTTTGACGGCAACGCCTCGCCCGGACAAATCGTTACCAAGCCGGGTGCGACCCCTCCCATCTTCGTGCCGGGAAAATACGGACAGGCAATATTTTTTAGCGACAGCTCAGCCGTTGCTGTTCCTCTCAAGTTGAGCCCGATCGACACACCGCAAATTACAATTACCGCCTGGATCAAGCGTGCACCGCGGTCCGGTATCGGCAAGATCATCGGCGCCAGCGCTCCTGGCTACCCAGTACTCCAAATATACGGCGGTAACCCGAAAGTTCTTCGTGGCGGTGCCGGGCGAGATTCGTTCAACATGACTCCCAGCGGTACCGATATCGAGCCAAACCAATGGACATTCGTTGCCGGTGTTTTCGACTATGACATGAGAACGATACGACTCCACGTCGACGGCAAGGTGCAGTTGTTCAATCAATCTCCGAGTGGCGATTCCTTGAGAATGAATGTGAAGAATGGCGAAGTTAGTATCCAGGGAGAGGTTGTCGGCCCTGACGGTGTAGACGGATACTATGTCACTATCGGAGCCAACGAATTTCGGAGTTTCGGCGGAGTACTAAAAGGTTACGCCATTGACGATGTTCGAATATACACACGTGCGTTGAGCGAGCAGACCGTAGCCGGCCTGGCCAGTGGAAGCTCGACGGCGACGCCGGCTAGCGGATCATCAAGGTTCGCCAACATACCCATACTGGGCGATCCGGTTGGTAAGATACGGCCTACTGTCGCAGGCAGCACTTCCATTACGTTTCCGGATGTCTGCAAAGACCGGCTCGGAGTACAGGTCGCTTGTGGAGACCCGAAGTCGACTCAATGGACGCAAGACGATCAGTTTGACCCAAGTACGTCCACCTACTTTCCGGGTGAAGTCGACGAGATGGACAGATTCCGAATCGGTGAGACAGAGAAAAACACGCCGGATTTTCTGCCGAATTATGCGTCCTCTGGCTCCACGGCCGACGACCTGCAGGAAGTAAATGAAAGTGCGTTGCCAAGCCTTCTTGAAAAACGAAATGCCAGACCACGAGAGTGGCGCCCCGACCAATCCACTGCCAGCAATGGCTGCACCGCGGTAGGATCCAGTACTCCTCGAATTCAGATGTTTGGCCAGTTCCCGGCAGCCTTTATCACGGCAGCAGGGAAGGCACGAGATTGCAGAGTTCCAATTACTTCGGTGGTGCTGACGGCAGATGATCAATGGGTGATCGCGACAGAGAAGCAAAACTGGTATAGCGATAATCTTCCAGCCGGAATGTCTGATGCTATCGAACGATTTTCGGACATGGGTCGGAGCCTGGATGCGGCTGCGATTTCGGCAAACAATCAGTGGCTGGTCGCTGCCGGAGACGAGTTTGAGCAGCAGGGGTTACGACAAACAGCGAAGAACGAACTACAGACCGCGCTGAGGCGCTTCAAAACGCTAACATCATTTTCATTTGATCCTTCAGACTCCAGGCGCTGGACAATGGTTCTGAGCGACGGAACTATTTCGGGTGATCTTCTGCCGCAAACGTTGCGTACAGAAATATCACGTCTGGCGGGCACTCAACGTAAGCCACATGATGTGGCTTACACTACGGACAGAGGTTGGATACTCCTGACCAATGACCTTTGGCATGCAACGAATAAGGCAACGCAGAGAGTTGTCGATAATCTGAACAATAATCGACTAAACAATCGTAGAATAGATCAGGTCGTATTTTATCGTGACGATAAGAGATACCTTTTCGTTTCAAATGGGCCGGAGCCCAGGCGACCTGGTGATCCTGTTTGGGTGATCGAGAACAGCTTTGCTGCCGGGCATATTTGGAAGAGAATGAAGGCTCTCGGCATAACCGGGTTATCCATTGCCATGGTGCGGAACAATCAAATCGCATGGGCTCGAGGCTATGGACTCAGGGTTGCGAACTTCACGGAAAGTTACGTTCACCCGGATACGATCTTCAACGCGGCCTCAATTTCAAAACCTGTCGCAGCATTCGGACTCCTGCAACTAGTAGACCAAGGTAAGCTGGACCTGCACAAGGAAGGTGAGCTGGAGGTCCTGCGCAGGTTCTACAAAAGACCAAATCGTGAAAAATTCAACAAAAATGTCCGACCTGAGGCGAGCAATATCGTACAACTTTTGCAGCATTGCGCTGGATTCGAATATGCACATGGAGGTAGCGGTAGCGGAAAATATTCACTAGATGCCGATTTACCTGTCCTGTCGGATTCGATCCTTGGTGTGGGAAACGCGAAAAGCGGCCAGAAGGTAATGCGAGTTTCGAATTCTGGTGTATCGTACAAATATTCTGGAGCAAACTTCGTTCTTGTCCAGGCGTTGATCGATGCCCACACGGGGGGGTTTTTGACTCACATGGGTAAACTTCTGCGCGACCTCAAAATGCTCAGCAGCACCTACGTGACACCGCCGGATTCTACTTCAGAACGCTACGCATTCGGTCACTTGGGCGGAGTTGTTCAGCCCACTACAGCGAACCCGGAATTGGCGCCAGGAAGCCTGACAACAACAGCAAGTGATCTGGCCAGGTTCGTTATTGCGATCAACAAGTGGGGTGACTCGCTGCTCTCACCAGAGCTTACCAGGAAATTTATCGGTAGATCGTCGGACCGATTAGATTTCTGCCGCGACCCTGGCGAGATGGCCCTTGGCATCAAATATTCGGCTGGCAACGGCCGTGTCTGGGGCGCAACGAGATATTGGCACGGTGGCCTTCAAGCTGGGTACCGAACATACATGATCGGTTTCCCGTTGCAAAAAAGTGGACTGGTCGTGCTCATGTCAACTGCGCTGCGATCGGGTGACACGTTTCGCTTCGAGCTGAGCAGAGGTGTGGCCAGGGCATATGGCCTGTGAGCAGCATGGTTATCGGGGTCCGAGCGAAAACCAAACTATTGTGAGAACTGACATGCACGGATCATTGTTGGCATTACTGGCACTTCCTTTCGCGTTTCTCGGCACTTCCTGAAACCAGCGAGAGGGTTACGAAACAGGAGAATTGGGAGACCGACTATGTTGGATCTAAAACGCACACTGCAATTGGTAAAGGGGGCACCATTCGATGCAGAGCCGACCTGGTGAGACTACCTTCCGGAGGCAGGCAACTGGAACCTGTTCGGCGGCGCGATCCGGCAGGCCGAGCTAATAACGGCGGCGTGTGGTTGTTCGGACACGCCTATCAAAAAAACAATGCCGGCAGAATCTGGATCGAACGATTCGAGTTTTAGAAATGGCTGGAATGCGGTCAGAAGAATGGGGTGTTCACTCTGACCCCATTTCGATTCGCTCCAGCCATAGATTGTTATCGCTACCGTAACCGGTGTCCCCGAGTAGCCAGACGCCGGTTGCGTCGGCAACTATGTCCGCAATCGAGGTAGCGCTGTCGAAAGTGGTGCGACTGCGAGCGATCGGGTTGCCGTCCCGATCGATGAGGATAACGTGGCTATCGCCGCGAGTCTCACCGTATCCGTACAGGTAAAAACGACCGTCATGAGACGGTGCAAAATTCACCACTGTGAATTCTAGTGTCTCGACGATGGGCTGCAGATAAATCTCGTTGATTTCGCCGCTGGCGTCGAATTCGATCAGGTACAGTCCGTTACTGGGTGGCGTATCGTTGCTGCCCGCATTAACTTCGGCCAGATAGGCATAGCCGCGGCCGGTTTCCTTTACCGCATCGAGCCGGTGGGGCCCGATATTGTTGGAAAGAACCGAGCGACTCGCACCGAATTGCGCCGCCAACAACATCACCTGATTTCGTGTCTGCTCCGTTGTCGTCGCTGCGGAAGCAGTAGCGGGCCTGTTGCCATTGAGCTTGGTCGACGTAAACGTCAGATTGGTTTTGCCGTCGACAATAAGCGCCCGCTTGCCGCCAGCGGCGCTGCCCATGAAGCCAAACGCGGCGGCAACGTCATTCGTGGGAGTACCGTTGCCACCACCGGGTGAGATATTCACAATGAGGCCGGCGCCGCCGTTGCTTGTATGAAACGACGACCAGATATCAAAATTGTCTTTGATTTCGGCAGCGGTGCCACTACCGAGTTGGGCGCCGCCCGGCGAATATTTGAACCAGCCGATCTGCGGCCGGTCTTCCAGGCGCGTACCCATTTTCCGTGCCACGTAAAGTATGTTTCCGTCACTGGTGGTCATCGGAAGGCCACGATATACCCAGGCTTCACCGTTCATGGAGAGTTTCCTTCCGGTGATGTCGACCGTCGTCAACTTACGCGTATCGCTAATGGACCAGCGTTCCAGGGCGGCTGGTGCCCCGGGCCTGTTAACTTGTCGTTGAAACAGGATTTCATCAAAGCCACGGCGCAGCATGAGCGCGGCATGGTCGTTGGCCTGCTTGCTGGTAATCAGGCGGTGCGTGATAACGCCGGCCGGTGTCATCTCCGTTACGTAGACATTGAATCGCCAGTCGGGCCGCCCGAAAAATTCGGTGTTCGGGAATGACGAATAAAGCACTCGCAGCCGGCCTTCGTAAACGTCCCAGTCCCATAGCCAGAACTGATTCATCGGTTCGCCCCGCACAACAGCCTCAGCAGCAATGGATCGGCCAGTCGGTGCGGCAAGCAGCACCGAACGGACCCGGGGATCGCCCGCTTCCTCTTCGCTACCGGCAGGCAGGAGGTCGTCAATGGACTCCTGCATTCCCGCAAGCGCGGTCTCGTCCATGAACGGACACATCTGCCTGAGCATTGATTGCATCTGTCGGACTATCTGAACGTTTTCGGCTGGATAGTTACCCGTCTCGACACGTCGATCTATTTCCGCAACTCTCGCGAAGCAGTCAGACTGGGCCAGAACCGAGGTTGATAACAACACCACGATCAAAACGAAACTGACTTGAGCCAACAGGCTTGCTAATTTCATCGGGACATCTCCTCATAGTGCATCTTCGAACAAGAACACCTTGTATGAGGCAGCGAGATTTCGTCATGTAATCCGCCAATATGAAGTCAATATCGGGCCGGTCGACGAATAACTGAGTTAACTGATGGGCTTGTCGAGACGCAGACCTCCTCGCCAACGCCACCCTGACTTCTTGCCCGTCAGGAAAAACCGGCAGGCTGTCGGGACGAATCCCGCCAGAACTCTAGGTTGACGGCCGGTGAGCATAGTCCTTGATTCCAACAGAAATCGGGAAAGAAAAACGATTGCCGGCGGGCGGCATAGGACAGGCGGAGCCACTGTTATAGGCGCACGACGGATTCACCGAACGATTGAAGTCGAGCGTGATCTTGCCCGAGGGCACGAATCCGGGTAACAGGTAACGGCCGGCACCGTAGG
>JAADHU010000039.1 GCA_013151645.1 Gammaproteobacteria bacterium
TCGCGGCATTGCCGGTGAGTTTTGGCGGAGGGCGGCAGAACAGCGGCTGACAGAATCAATGCGATCAATTGTAAGACACGACACGACGGGTGCAGGCAGGTTGAAAGTTCGTGGTGAAAAAACTTCGCAAACCTATCGATAGAATACGGAGTCAAGAATCCCCATACCATTGTCATATTAGCCGGATCAGCGGGAATTTTTCGTTCGGCGATTCTTGCCTGGGATCAGTGCCCTATCGTTCTCGTACCGTCGTCGTCAGCGATCAATAACACGTCGGCCGGGCGATTCGCGAAAATACCAACAGAAATAACGCCCGGAATCTGATTGACACGGCCTTCGAGTTCCAGTGGGTTGTTGATCTGCAAATTGTGCACGTCAATTATGTGGTTGCCGTTGTCCGTCACAAAACCCTCTCTCCAGATAGGCTGGCCGCGCATCTTGACCATTTGCCTTGCTACGAAAGATTGCGCCATCGGCAACACCTCAACCGGAAGTGGAAATTTCCCGAGCATGCCGACGAGTTTCGATTCATCAATAATGCAAATGAATTTTCGCGCGGCACCGGCGAGAACTTTCTCACGGGTTAGTGCGCCGCCGCCACCCTTAATCAAATGCAGGTGTTTCGTAGCTTCATCGGCACCGTCAATGTAGAGGTCAAGGTCGCCCGCGGAATTAAGTGTGGTCACTTCAAATCCGTGATCTTCCAGTCTTGCCGTGGTCTCTTTCGAGCTGGATACGACCGCGTCAATCTTATGGCGGATGTCCGGCAACAGGTCGACCAGGAAATTCACGGTTGAGCCGGTACCCACACCCAGCACGTAACCGTCCTGAATATACTCCAGTGATGCTTTGGCCACATTGAGCTTTTTGTCGGATTGGTCCATTGAATAAGTCCACGTCGTTTATGGTGCGCCGGCCCTGCTGCCGGGTGCAGCCGTTTGGCGTCTCTGAATTTAACGACAGGAAGCTTATCTGATAGCGGCAGAATTCGCTACGGGGGGGGTAAGCATTTTGCCTATTTCAAACGAAATATGCCCGCTTTCGCGGGCATATTTCTTTTTTTTGGAAGAAGACCATTCTTCCAGCTAATCAGCTCAGGCTATTTGCGCCTTGAAGCCTTTTTCTTTGTCTTCCGCTTGGCCGTTTTCTTTTTAGCGGTTTTCTTCTTAGCCTTTTTCTTTGTCTTCCGCTTAGCAGTTTTCTTCTTAGCGGTTTTCTTCTTGGCCTTTTTCTTGGCCTTTTTCTTCACTTTCCGCTTAGCAGTTTTCTTCTTAGCGGTTTTCTTCTTAGCCTTTTTCTTGGTCTTCTTTTTGGTTTTTCGCTTCGCTACCTTTTTCTTGGCAGCTTTTTTCTTCGTCTTGCGCTTGGCGACTTTACGCTTCGGCGCTGCTTTCTTCTTCGTTACTTTACGCTTCTTCGCAACTTTGCGTTTAGAAGCTTTTTTGCGTGACTTCTTCTTGGTAGCCATTAGTTTTCTCCGTGTCGGTACCCGGCGTCGAGTATATACAACAAAAGCAAAAAATCCAGTAAGTTAAGTGACGTGATTAACATTTCTAAAAATGCGATCTTGCATTCGAAAACAAGGTTACTGGAGGTCCGAAAAACTTTCGGATAAAAATTAACATCACCGCATTGCTTAATGGCACTCATACCGCTCCGAGCAATCACGATCATGCTTGGTGAATTGTGTAAGAGAGGTAGGTGAAGCGAAATTGACGGGTCATGGCGCTTGTCTTCGTTACGCAAGAAAACACGCCGGGTCCGTAGGACGAGAGTTCAGTTATTTGTTCTGCGCGGCTTCTGTAATTACGCGAAAAAGCCGGATATCCCAAGTACTTGCGCCAATCTGTTCAACACGTTGGCAATCGAACGCAAGGCCAAAAAGCCTGGGCACTGAATCGGCTCTCTGTTCATTGAGGAAGGCAAAAGTACGATCGTAATACCCTCCGCCCATACCGATTCGGTTGCATTGCGAATCGAATGCGACCAATGGCGTGAACACAATATCAAGTTCACGGGGATCGATTTCATCACCGCGAACCGGTTCCTCAATTCCATACTGACTGGTTCGTGTTTCGCTTTCCTCCAAAAATTCGACGAACTTTAATTCCGGGGATTTTCGCAAAACGGGCAGAAAAATGCGCTTTTTCATCCGCCACGCGCGTTCGATGAGTCGCCGGCAATTTACTTCTTCGTCGAATGCGAGGTAACAGGCGATCGTTTTTGCGTCTTCAAAAAACGTGGAATTGATCGCCGCCGCACAAATTTTTTCTGATGCGGCCTCCCGTTCGATCACTGTGAGACTTTGTCGCGCGAATTTTCCGGCACGCCGGAGTTCGACCTTGGTTGCCCCGACTAACATATTGACATCAGGTAACGACGATAGCGCGAATGCGTGGACGCATTGCTTGATTCCGCTCCGGGCAAGTGACTGTTGATGAAGGCGCCTCCCGCCTGTGCCGTTACCGACCGTCGCTCTCGAACCGGAGCAACAGGTGGGGTCAGCCGTAGCAGCAACAGGCTTTCCACACGAGGTGGTCTTGCACAAATGCTGCTGACAGTGCACGACCCCGAGGTAAATAGTTAGGGTCGAAGGTATCCGGGTCCGCATCGTACACTGCAGGAGACGCCAAACTTGTTCGTCTGTCTATTGCCGACAGATTATATCTAAATATCGAGCTGCCGAGTGTTACCCAGTACCGATTCTACCTGATCCGACATCAATTTAAGCCGATTGCCGAGGGTGTCCTCCAGTACCTTGTCTTTCGCGTTGGCCTGCAGCAATTCATTGGCCATATTCAAAGAGGCCATCACCGCGATTCGTTCAAGGCCGACAACTTTGCCGCTATCGCGAATTTCGCGCATTTTTGCATCCAGTACCTCAGCGGAATCGAGGAGCGCGGTGCGCTCGTTCGCAGGGCACGATACCTGGTATTCCTTGTCGAGAATTCGCACACTCACGTGCGCATACATATCGCTCATCGCAGTTTTTCCGTTACGGATACTCTACTACGTTCCCGGCCGATCAATGGATCGAATCAAACGCATAAAGCACCTGGGTTTTATTTATTGAGCCGATACAGCTCCGCACGCGTTGAGCTGTCCTCAGCTTCCCTGTTCCATCGCCTTCAGTCGCCCGATCATCGCTTCGACACGGGCGCGCACCTGTTCGTTTTTCTGCAATAAGGTGGCCCGTTCATTGGTCAATGTGTCCTGGCGGTGTTTCAGCGACCGATTTTCATCCTGGAGTTGATCGCAGACGTGCACAAGCGCGTCAACACGCTTCTCAAGCCGTTTCAGTTCGTGTTCAAAAATAGCGTTTGCATCATCACTCATACACCCAATATAGAGCCGAGCGACCGCAGAATCAATCGTGATGCGCGTCTTTTACGTAGTCAGTTGTGTCAATACATGGGATCATTTACTTCTGGCCCGTATATTACGGCAACAAACCAGCAGACACTCCGCGCTATGGACGATCCAATTGATCAAAATGAGCTCGATGCCGCACTGAAACGCTGCGGTTCGGACTGGAACAGCGCTCAGGCGCATGGGCTTCTTTGCGGACGGCTTGCCGTTCTCGGGACGGACGGCGGGATGATGTGGATGGAGCAGGTTCTCGGCGAACGCAGTGCTGGAGACGCGTCGCACGCAGAGTGCGCACGAATGCTTGACGTGTTGTTTCAGCTGACCTGGCGACAACTCACGGAGCGGCAATCGGAATTCGAACTCTTGTTACCCGATGATGGTGAGGAGATATCGGTTAGAGCGGAGTCGATCGGCTTCTGGTGCGAGGGATTCCTGCACGGCCTGGTCTCAGGCAAGCATGCTGAAGCGCTGAAGCAACAGCTTGCCACGGAACCGTTAGCGGGGTTGATCAAGGACATGCTCGAGATTACGCGGGCATCTTATGACGAAAATGAAGATGAAGAATCCAGTGAGTCAGACTATGCGGAACTCGTCGAATACGTTCGTGTTGCGGTGCAGTTGGCGTATGAAGAACTTGCCGGGGTTCGCACAGGAAGTGGTCAGAATGCTGTGGGCCAGGCTGTATCGGATGCGCTGCACTAGCCCGGCCGGGAAGCCAATGAATCAAAGCGCTCATTGACATGAATAAGAATGAATTTACGAAACGGCGCAAACAACTCATGCGCATGGTTGGCGGCGACGGTGTCGCTATCCTGCCGAGCGCACCCATTCGCAAACGGAGTCGTGACGTCGCCTATCGATACCGCCAGGACAGTGATTTCTACTACCTGACCGGATTCGCGGAACCCGACTCGGTGGCCGTGCTTGCACCCGGAAGGGACAACGGCGAATTTGTTCTGTTCTGTCGCGATCGTGATCGTACCCGGGAGCAGTGGGATGGCAGCCGTGCCGGCACCGAGGGCGCAGTCAGTGACTTTTTCGCCGACGATGCATTTCCGATCGATGATATCGACGATATATTGCCTGGCATCATCGAGGAGCGAAACTGCGTCTACTACACCATGGGAGCCTACGCAGATTTCGATGTGCGCATTACTGAGTGGGTGAAATCGCTGCGCGCACAAACATCCATGGGCAGCCATACGCCACATGAGTTCGTGGCGCTTGACCATCTCCTGCACGACATGCGCCTGTATAAGAGTCGTGCCGAATTGTCGACGATGCGACGTTCGGCCAGGCTTGCAGCCAAAGCACACAATCGTGCCATGTCCTGCGTCCGTGCCGATATGCACGAGTACGAACTGGAAGCAGAATTCATTCATGAGTTTCGCCGTGGTGGTGCCATCAACTCATACAGTCCGATTGTTGGCGGCGGAGCAAACGCTTGCGTGCTGCACTATGTGGATAACAACGCGCTGTTGGTGGACGGCGATCTGGTGCTGGTCGACGCCGGTTGCGAACTCGACTACTACGCGTCGGACGTGACGCGTACCTACCCGGTAAACGGGCATTTTTCGCCGGAGCAAAGAGATATTTACAACATTGTGCTCGAAGCGCAGTTGGCGGCTATCGATGCAGTCCGTGTCGGAAATCACTGGAACGATCCACATGATGCCGCTGTAAAAGTGATTACACGGGGTCTGAGGAAGCTTGGGATTCTCAAAGGAAGCTTGCCGGCGTTACTCCGGGAAGGTGCCTATCGCGAATATTTCATGCATAGAACGGGTCACTGGATCGGCATGGATGTGCATGACGTCGGTGACTATAAAGTCGGCGACGAGTGGCGGATGCTGGAAGCGGGCATGGTACTGACGGTTGAACCTGGCATCTACTTGCCGGCGAGTCGCAAGATTCCGGCTCGCTACAGGAATATTGGCGTCAGAATCGAAGACGATGTGGTCGTTGGGAAAAACGGGCCTGACGTCTTGAGTGCGTCGGCTGTAAAAGATCCGGATGACATCGAAACATTGATGGCCCGCTGATGCTTAGCGCTACGATCGAAACAGACTACGACGTTGTTGTTGCCGGAGGTGGCATGATCGGCACGAGCTTTGCGCTGGCGCTGGCCCCGCTCGGGCTGCGTGTGGCCGTGGTCGAGGCGGTAGCGCGTGCTGCTGCAGAACAACCCAGTTTCGATGAGAGGTCGACGGCGTTGTCCCGCAGTAGCCAGCGTATGTTTACGGCGATGGGTCTGTGGGACGAAATCAAGGCAGCCGCGACACCGATTCACAATATTCATGTTTCAGAAAAAGGCCGCTTCGGTTTTTCCCACATTGATGCCGAAGAGCAAGGCGTTGAAGCACTCGGTTACGTGGTGATCAATCGTGTGCTTGGCGAGGTGCTGCAGGCGGCACTGGAAAAGCAGGAAACGGTCGACCTTATTTGTCCGGCCAGAATCACTGCCGTCAAAAGCGGCGAGCAGAAGTCGGTGGTTCGCGTCGATCAGGAAGGCAGTACCCGGAAGTTGTCTTGTCGGCTTGTCGTGGCGGCAGATGGCGCACGTTCCAGCGTGCGCGAGATGCTGGGTATCAGCGCACAACATCGCGATTATGGCCAGCATGCGATTGTCGGCAATGTCCTGACAGAGAAAGCACACGCAAATCGGGCGTTCGAGCGATTTACTGAAGCGGGGCCGCTGGCGATGTTGCCGATCGCAGATGATCGCGCGGCCTTCGTATGGATCGTGCAATCGGCTGAGGTGGAGAATGTTCTCGCGATGGACGATGCCGAATTCACGGAAAGATTGCAGGAAGGGTTCGGGCTGCGACTTGGGCGGTTCTCCAAAGTGGGTGTCCGAGCCGCCTATCCGCTGGGGCTGAGCAAGGCGAACGGGCTGGTCGTAAAGCGTGGTGTCCTGATTGGCAACGCCGCGCATGGCTTGCACCCGGTTGCGGCACAAGGGTTCAACCTGGGCCTGAGAGATGTGGCTGCACTGTCGGATTGCATCGCAGACGCACGCGTTGGCGCCGATGTCGATCCGGGTAGCCACTGCATACTCGAAGAGTATGCGGACTGGCGTCGAGCCGACCAGGGCAAGCTCGTACAGTTTACCGACGGTATCGTGCGGCTATTCGGCAGCAACGTCCCGGCAGTGCGAACCCTGAGAAATATCGGCATGCTTGGTTTCGATGTAATACCCGGTGTGCGCACGTTGTTCGCTAAACATACGATGGGCCTGGCGGGAAAACTGCCGCGCCTGTCACGTGGTCTGCCGCTGACATGAAAAAGGACTTTGATGTTGTCGTGGTGGGCGGAGGCATGGTTGGTTTGGCCACTGCCGCACTGCTCGCACAATCGCCTTGTCGCGGCCACCTCAGAATTACACTGCTCGATGCGGGCAAGAAACCGCAGTTCAGTATAGACAATGAGGTCGGATTGCGAGTGTCTGCAATTTCACGCGGATCAATGCATATCCTGCAGAACATCGGCGTGTGGCAACCAATTCTTGGCTTGCGTGCAAGCCCGTATCGCAGCATGCGCGTCTGGGATTCACGGGGATCCGTCGAAGGGCCCGATACGCTTCACTTTGACGCGGCGGAATTCGCGGTGCCGGAACTTGGTTGTATCGTAGAGAACGTCCTGATCCAGGACGCGCTGCTGCGGCGTCTCGAGAGCATGGATGTCGAGGTGCGTTTCGCATCGCCCATTGCGAGTATATCCATGGCGAGTGACAAGTCATTGATTGATATTCAGCTGCAGGCCGGTCGTTCAATCAGTGCGGATTTATTGGTCGGCGCCGACGGTGCTGCTTCGCTGGTTAGAGAGAGTGCAGGTATTCCGGTCAGAACGTGGCGCTATCCGCAGTCAGCATTTGTCACGCATGTGATCCCCGCAAGACACCATGAGGACACCGCGTGGCAGCGTTTCCTCAAGGAGGGCCCGCTGGCGCTCCTGCCGCTGGGTGATGGCCGCGTCTCCGTGGTGTGGTCGACAACACCCGACAAGGCCGATAGTGCCATGTCGGCGAGCGATGTCGAACTTGCTGCGATGCTTGAGCAGGCCAGCGATGAAGTCCTCGGCAAACTGACGATAGCCGGATCACGAGGATCGTTTCCACTCAAATCGCAACACGCAGAGCGATATGTCATGCCGGGGCTGGCGCTGGTCGGCGACTCGGCACACGCGGTACATCCGCTGGCAGGCCAGGGAGCCAATCTTGGTATCGCGGACGCCGCAGCCCTGGCGACGGTTGTGTCAGAGGCGTTGTTGCGCGGCGAACACCCGGGCGATTTACCGACGTTGCGGCGCTATGAGCGCGAACGAAAAGGCGCGAATAAAACGATGTTGCACTTTATCGATGCGCTGAACCGTCTGTTCCTGAACGACTCCGAGGCCGCCGCCAATCTGCGAGGGGCCGGAATGCGACTCTTCAATCGCAGCGGTCCGATACAACGCCGTGCGGTTCAGGTCGCACTGGGTGTTAATGTGTAGAATTGCGGGCCGGGATGCAGAACCGGACGTTAGAGTCGGGCCAATCGAACTATGACGATGCGCTACGTTTATTTGCTGGCCGCGCTGTTGACGGCGGCGGGAGTTTCTATATTTGCCTATAAATGGCAGGTGTTGGGGTTCCCTTTGACTGACGATCAGGAAACGCCCGCCTGGACCGTCGAAACATCGGTCCACTTCGATGCCGGCCCGGGACCGATCAAGGCCAGTCTGCAAATACCGACATTGACACCGGGTTTTGGCACTTCGGAAGAATACTCGGTCTCCAGGAACTACGGCTTTAGCGTCAACTACGTTAGTGGCGGACGGCAGGCGCAATGGACCGTGCGTCGGACCGCCGGACAGCAGACACTGTACTACCGAATTGTGGTCTACGAGGATCGGAATTCGGATTCGTCCGATACAACGCCGCCGTTTCCGTTGCCTCCGGTTATCAATGAACCGCTAAAGACGGCTGTCGATGTGATCGTCAACGATGTTCGCGAGCATTCGGCCGACGCGGCCTCTTTCACGGCGGAACTTCTGCGGGTCGTCAATAGCCCGTCACCGGCTTCCAGCGTCGATTTATTGCTTGCCGAGGTTCATTCGCCGCTGGAGTTCGTGAAGATGATGACGACGGTGCTCGCCGCGGCGAGGATTCCGGCACGTATTATCCGTGGCCTGGAATTGCAGGATCGGATGCGGCAGACGAATTTGATCCCATGGCTGGAAATTCACGACGGTGTACGCTGGCGTTTTTTCGACCCTCGCAGCGGTACTGAAAATCTTCCCAATCATTTTCTGATCTGGTGCCGTGGCGATGACGCACTGGTGCAAGTTGACGGTGGCACCAATGTCGAAGCTCGCTTTGCCGTGCAAAAGAACTTTATTGATTCAATGGCGGTTGCGGAACAGCGGGCAAAGGTTCGTCAGTCAGCGCTGGTCGATTTTTCGCTGGCCAGTTTGCCGATTCAAACCCAGGCCGTGTACAGCGTTCTACTGATGATACCCATCGGCGCACTGATCATGGTGTTGATGCGTAATCTCGTGGGTATTGACGCATTTGGCACCTTCATGCCGGTGCTGATCGCGCTGTCGTTCCGGGAGACGCAACTATTCTGGGGACTGGTACTGTTTACCCTGCTGGTTGCACTCGGCCTGAGTATCCGGTTTTTACTGGAGCGACTACGGCTGTTGCTCGTGCCCAGACTGAGTGCGGTATTGATTGTTGTGGTGTTGCTGATGTTGGTGATCAGCATCGTGTCACACAAAATGGGCATGGAAACGGGGTTGTCTGTTGCGCTGTTTCCGATGGTGATTATCGCGATGACCATTGAGCGAATGTCGGTAGTCTGGGAGGAACGCGGACCGGCCGATGCAATTCGCGGCGGAACCGGCAGCTTGGTGGTCGCGGCAGTCGCCTACCTGGCGATGGGCATGAACTGGCTTGAACACATCATAACCTCGTTCCCGGAACTTCTGCTCGTCGTGCTTGCAGTAGTGATATTGCTCGGTCGTTATACCGGGTACCGCCTTACCGAACTGGTGCGTTTCAAAGCGTTGGCGGGCGACTGATGTTGAACGCGGCCAGAAACCTCAGAAAACGCGGCGTACTGGGCGTCAATGAGCGCAATGCTCAAATGATCATGAAATACAATCCACGACATTTGTATCCGCGCGTCGATAACAAAGTACTCACGAAAGAACTTGCGCTCACGGCGGGCATGGCCGTGCCGGAACTGTATGGACTGATCGGCCATCAGTCCGAACTGCGTAATCTGAGCAAGATTATCGGCGAACGGGACAGCTTCGTGATCAAACCCGCGCACGGCTCGGGGGGCGACGGCATAATTGTCGTAACAGGACGAAGCGCCCGCAAACGCGAGTGTTTTCGCCTGGCCAGCGGCGTGCTGGTGATGGAGTCCGAGTTGCAGTACCACACCAGTAATGTGGTCGGCGGTCAATACAGTCTGGGTGGCAATCCCGATACCGCGCTGGTCGAATACTGTGTTGAATTCGACCCGATATTCGCGGAAGTCAGTTACCAGGGCGTGCCGGATATTCGCGTGATCGTCTATCGAGGTTATCCGGTCATGGCAATGGTTCGTCTGCCGACCCGAATGTCCGGTGGTAAAGCCAATTTGCACCAGGGCGCGGTTGGCGCCGGTATTGACCTTGGCACTGGTCGTACACTGGGTGGCGTACTGGACAACGCGGTCGTGGACGAACATCCGGATACCGGTGCCCTGATTGCCGGATTGCAAATTCCCGGTTGGAATTTTATCCTGGAATCGGCAGCGCGAGGTCTCGAAGTTACCGGATTGGGTTACCTGGGAGTCGACATTGTTATTGATCGGCATCACGGACCGCTCATTCTTGAAATGAACGCGCGACCGGGGCTAAACATTCAAATTGCCAACTGCATGGGATTGTCGGGGCGCATTGCGCGAGTCGATAAAATACAGGGTGATGCCGCCGCCCCGGATGCCAGGGCGAAGTTCGCGCGACGCGAATTCTCGGCAACATCCAGTTTGTCCTGAGCGTTGTTTCGCGTGGCGAGCAAACGATACAAATCGTTCTCCCGGCGCCGTATTACCGGGCATCGTCTGGTGTAAGATCAATACAATCGATTTGCGGGGGGTAGATCAATATGCGACAGGCAACCGATGACAATCGTGCGCACCTGGTCGTGATGTTTTTGCTGATAGCGTGTTTATGTATCGGTTTGGTGCGCCCGGTCTCCAGCCATCACTCCTTCACCGCGGAATTCACCGCCGAAAAAACAGCATCGCTGACCGGCAAGGTCACACAGGTCTGGTTTCGAAATCCGCACGTCCGATATCTGTTTGCAGTAACCAACGCGGAAGGCGCAGAGGAAATATGGGATGCGCGAGGGTCGCCGGTCGTGTGGCTGGCGCGAAAAGGCTGGACGAAAAAGTCGATCAAGGTAGGCGACGTCGTGGAAATGTACGGTTTTCTCGGCCGCGATGGCCGAAAAATGCTGTCGATCATGACGGTTACAATGGCGGATGGCACCGTTCTCGTTGATCGGGTGCCGGAGTAAATGGCCATGCTGGCCGAAACGATACGCAAGCTAAGTCTGTTACTGGTGTGCACGTTCCCTGTCACGTTGATGGCTGCCGATGCTGACTTTGAGGGCCGCTGGATGGTGTCGCTTCAGGACCAAAAGCGCACGCTCGTCGGCCTGCTTGAACTGGCGCGCAGCGATGACGGCTGGACGGCCTTCCTGGAAGGAGGCCCGGCCAACGTTGAGATTGATGGCAATCACATTGTCCTGACGGCCGACAGTCGTGACATCCGTGGTTTCGTATTCGACCGAAAACTCGTCGGGTCGCTCGAAAATGACAGCATCAGTGGCACCTATCGGCAAGTTGGTAGTGCCGCACAAAAAGAAGCGCCCGGTCCCTGGCGTGCGGAGCGAGAGGGGCCGGTCGATAGTGTCGACACTGCGCCGAAACCCGTCGATATCACGGGCATGTGGACGGCCACACAAGAACTGGATTTTCGTAAATACACCATGGCATTGACACCCGCAGGCAAGGAATGGCTGGAAAATTATCTGCCCTACTATGACCAGCCGGATGTTCGCTGCACGTCCATCGGATTGCCTGCAATCGCCACCTATTCTTTCCCTTTCGAAATTATCGCCTCGGAGAATCGCTTTACCATGATCTATGAGTACTCATCCATAGTGCGCCGCATCTGGATGGACGGGCGGGAGGCGAACGAATTCATGCCGCCGTCACGCATGGGTCACTCTAATGGGCGGTGGGAAGGCAGCACACTGGTTATCGAGACATCGCTGCTCGAGAAAACCGTGCGCGACTTTCTTGGCGAACTCATTTCGGAAAACGCGCGAATAGAGGAGCGTTATACTTTAAGTGAAGACGGTAATACCTTGTCTGCCGTCCTCACCGTCTTCGATCCCGAGAATTACGAAAGGCCGCCCGTCAGGAGACGGCGCTGGGTTCGTAATGCCGACACCGAAATATTTCCTTACACGTGCGATCCGGATTCGTTTTACATACCCATGTATGAAAACGGCGAAATGGATATGTACATTGAGCGCACTGATCGACGCTTTTAGGTTTTGCTGCGAGCGTCGCATGATAATCCCGGGAGAGAATTAGAATGGCCAATGACGCACAAAATCTGCCGCGTGTTGCAGGTAACGGTTTGCTGGATCGGCGTTTGTTCATGAGAACGCTGGCGCTCGGTGCCGCGGGGACCGCAACCGCCGGTGTGTCGCTGGCAGATCCGGTCAACAAGGGGCAGCCGGAGTGGATGCTGGCGCCGGGAGCGACCACCGAGGAATACGGCACGCCGTCGCATTTCGAAATGGCACGAACGAAACGGTGGACTGTCCCACCGGCGGGTCAGGCGGCTACCGGACGATCTATTGCCGCGTTTACCCCGCATCACCAGTTGCACGGGACGATGACGCCGAGCGGTCTTCATTTTGAAGTGAATCATCACGGTATTCCGGATATTGATCCGGACCGGCACCAATTGGTCATCCACGGCATGGTCCGCCAGCCGATGAAATTCGATGTCGCGGCGTTGACGAATTACCCCACGGAGACGCACAACTATTTTCTCGAGTGCTCGGGCAACAGTGGTCGATTGTGGGCGGACAAACCAACGCCGGCGAATCTCGATATGACCCATGGTCTGCTTTCGGGCAGTGAATGGACGGGTGTACCGGTCGCGACACTACTGGATGAGGCGGGCCTGAAAAAAGGCGCAAAATGGATTATCGCCGAGGGAGCCGATTCGGGCTCCGTGAGCCGCAGCATACCCATGGACAAGGCAATGAACGATTCGATGATTGCGCTCTACCAGAACGGCGAAAGGCTGCGTCCGGGGCAGGGGTATCCGATGCGTCTTTTGAATCCCGGTTTCGAGGGCAATACCAGCATCAAATGGATTCGCTCCATTCGCGTGACCGACCGGCCGGCAATGACACGCTTTGAAACGCGGACCTACACGGATCTGATGCCCGATGGAAAAGCGCTGCAGTTTTCGCTCGGCATGGACGTAAAATCGGTCATCACGCGTCCTTCGAATGCGATGGTCCTGATACAGAAAGGCGTCTACGAAGTGACCGGCATCGCCTGGTCGGGCAATGGACGTATCACCCGGGTCGAAGTCTCTGCTGACGGCGGGCGTAGCTGGGCTGACGCGGCACTACAAGGCCCGGTTTCGCCGATCATGCTGACCCGTTTTCGCATTCCCTGGGAATGGGACGGGAGTCCCGCAGTGCTGCAAAGTCGAGCCTATGACGAGGCCGGCCGTGTGCAACCCACACGAACCGATTTGATTGCCGCGAGAGGGACTCACGGTAGCTATCATTTCAACGGCATCCACAGCTGGGGAGTGGACGAGAAAGGGGAGATCGCACATGTTTATGCGTAGCGCACTGATGTTGGGGATCGTCGCGGTCACGGGCTGTCTTACATTGACGGCGCACGCGGACAACGGCTTTGGTGAGCCGGCCGGCGCAGAAGACATAGCGCGTGTCTATCTGTCGATATTTCCGGACGGTGAAAACCTGCCGGAGGGATCTGGTACGGCCACGCAGGGCAAAGCGGTCTATGAGATGTATTGCGCTGCCTGTCATGGGATGGAAGGCGAGGGCACGCTTGCGAATAAACTGGTCGGCGGCAGAGGCACGCTCGACGGTGACAGTCCGGACAAGACCGTTGGCAGCTATTGGCCGTATGCCACAACAGTGTTCAACTACATCCGTCGTTCAATGCCATACACTGCACCGATGTCCCTGACGAACGCGGAGTATTACGCGATCACCGCTTTCATTCTGAATAAAAATGACATCATTGCAGCGGACCATGTACTCGATAAGCAGTCATTGCCAAAGGTCAGCATGCCCAACAGGAATGGTTTCGTGAACGCCTACCCTGATATTCCCGAAGAGTACGACTACATGCATTAACGCGCGCGCAGTTGCTCTGCGAGCCAGCGATGCATGCGCGTTTCCAGTACTTCAAGCGGCAGGGCACCACCGCCCAGCAGCGCGTCATGAAACGTACGAATGTCGAAATCATCGCCAAGCGCCTGTTCTGCTTTGGAGCGCAACTCGAGAATTTTCAGCTGGCCGATTTTGTAAGCGAGTGCCTGTCCCGGCCAGCCGATATAACGGTCGATTTCGTTGATGATATCGAGTTCGGTTTTCGCCGCGTTGTCTTTGAAAAAATCGATGGCCTGCTGCCGCGTCCAACCCTTGTAGTGCATACCGGTATCGACCACCAGACGTACCGCACGCCACATTTCATAAGTCAGCGCGCCAAAGCGCGAGTAGGGGTCTTTGTAGAGCCCGAGGTCTTCGCCCAGACTCTCGCTGTATAGGCCCCAGCCTTCGGTGAATGCCGTGAAACCGGCGTAGCGCCGAAACGCCGGCATTTCGCCCATTTCCATTTGCAGCGCGATTTGCAAATGATGGCCGGGCACGGCCTCGTGGACCGAGAGAACCTCCATTTCATATTTAGGCCGGACTTCGGGTCGATACAGATTCACGTAATAGTAGCCGGCACGACGGCCGTCGCCGGCGGGGCGGCTGTAGTAGGCCGTTGTTGTGTCGGGCGCGATACTGTCGGGAATGGCGCGCAGTCCATAGGGCATTCGCGGCAGTTTTCCGAAAAGTCCAACCAATTGCGGATCGATGCGTTTGCAGATGGCGAGATACGCATCGAACAGTTCCTCGGATGACTCGAAATAGAATTGCGGGTCGGTACGCAGGAACTGCAAAAAATCCTGGAAGCGGCCGTCAAACTCGAGCTCATCAATGATGAGCTGCATTTGCGCGCGAATGCGTGCGACTTCGCTCAGTCCCAGTCGGTGAATTTCATCCGGCGTCATTTGCGTGGTAGTGAATCGCCGTGCTCGGTATTCGTAAAATGCTTTGCCATTGGGTAACGATGACGCGCCGATACTGTCCCGACTCGCCGGCCGGTAGGTTTTGTTCATATAGCGGCTGAATCGCCGGTAGGCAGGAACGACCGACGCTTCGATGATCGTGATGGCCTCTTCCCGGAGTCGTTTCTGTTCGGCGGCGGGAATCGTTTCCGGCATCTGGGTGAATGCTTTGAAAAACGGGCTGTCGTCGCCTTTTTCAACCAGTTGTGCATCGATTTGCGCCGGCAAACGCTGCATCAGGATCTTAGGCGGCATGTATCCGCTTTTACGCCCGGCTTCCTGCAGGTCCATGGTTTGCTGAATCACCTTATCGATGGATGCGATGCGCGCAAGCCATTGCTCGTAGTCCTGCACGGTCTGCAGAGTGAGACCCTCCGCCGTCGAATCCAGTGACTGCACGCCACCACGCTGGCTGATGGGCATCAGGTAAGCACGGTATTCATGCGCATCGATCGCATTTTGCAACTGACGCCCGAAAAGATCGTAATTCAACTGGTCACTGCTGGAGAGTGTGGCCGGATCGATACTGCGTAGTCGTCGCAGAAATTCCCGGCGCGATTCGTGACGCTGTTCGAAGGCATCGAGACTCAGGTCGGTCCAGCGATCGTTGTAGCGGCGATCGCCCAGTCTTGATGCAAACACGGGATATTCGGCCAGTTGCCATTGCCAGGCTTCGTCCAGCAGTGTGGCGAAGTCATCCTCAGGCGTGGCATACGTTGTCGAACCACAAAAAAGCAGCGCCAGGAGCACAAGAAATAGTCGCAGGAACATAACGGTCTCCGAATGATCAATCTGCATTGTTGCCGCACTCGCTACCAGTGGCAACCGGCGCCATGCCTGGGTGGTGCAATATGCTCGCCAGTTGGCTATGATTGCCGCCACTAATCAACAGGCTACACAGAAGAGACTCCCTCGGACGCTGGAGGGGGCGCCGAAGGCGCAACTCGCTCGGAAACGCTCAGGCAAAAGGACTGTGTACTCTGATTAGCTCTGGAGAGAGGCCGAAATGGCCCACCGAAGGGGTATGCGATCCGTTTATAACCGGGATCGTCTGATCTCTCAGGTACGCGGACAGAGGGGCGACCCGGAACGTTTTCTGTGAAGACGTTCCGGGTCGCCCTTTTTTTGTGCACACAGAGATAACGCGGTCGTGCGCGACCGTCAGGAGCCACCATGGGAAAGCGAACACCGTTGTACGACGCGCATGCAGTCGCCGGCGCGCGCATCGTTGATTTTGGCGGTTGGGATATGCCGCTGCACTACGGTTCCCAGCTTGAAGAGCATCATGCGGTCAGACAGCACGCAGGCATGTTCGATGTTTCACACATGACCGTGGTGGATGTCGATGGCGAGGGAGCCACCGATTTCCTGCGCCGCCTGCTGGCGAACGATGTTGCCAGGCTGACCGTCGTCGGCAAAGCCATGTACAGCTGCATGCTGCGGCCCGATGGTGGTGTGGTTGACGATCTGATCGTGTATTTTTTCGACCGCACTCACTACCGTGTGGTGGTCAATGCGGCAACCCGGGACAAAGATCTGGCATGGATCAACAAGCAGTCCGGGAATTTCGAGGTGACGGTGACCGAAAGACCGAAAACCGCCATGATCGCCGTGCAGGGACCGCAAGCGCGACAGCTGGCCGCAACGGTTATTCCGCAGCAATGGCGGGCGGCCGCATTGGCATTGAAACCGTTCATGGCCCTTGAAGCCGACGATTTATTTATCGCGCGCACGGGTTACACCGGCGAAGATGGCTGGGAATTGATCGTGCCAGCGGATCAGGGCGCTTCGTATTGGCAGCAATTCGTAAACGCCGGCATTCGCCCCTGTGGATTGGGAGCGCGCGACACATTGCGCCTTGAGGCGGGCATGAATCTTTACGGCACCGACATGGATGAGACCACATCGCCGCTGGAGTCCGGTCTTGGCTGGACCATAGCCTGGGAGCCGGACGAGCGCGATTTCGTTGGTCGTTGTGCACTGACGGAAATGCGCGCGAACAATGAGCGTCGTCGTTTTTGCGGTTTGTTGCTCGAAGGGCGGGGTGTGCTACGCAATCATCTGCGCGTTGTGGTTGACGGCGTGGGAGAGGGCGAAATCACCAGCGGCGGGTTCTCGCCGACGCTGGAACGCTCGATCGCCCTGGCGCGTCTTCCTGCCGGAGACTATGACCGAGCTCAGGTCGAAATGCGCGGGAAACTATTCGATGTGCGGGTCGTAAAACCGCCTTTTGTGCGCAATGGCGTTGCAACCATTGAAGTTTGAAGCAAAACAAGACCACGAATTAAGGGGAGAAGTGAAATGCAGGAATTACCAGGTGACCTGATATACACCAGTGAACACGAGTGGTTGCGTCAGGAAGAAGACGGTACCGTCACCATCGGTATCACGGATCATGCACAGGAGGCACTGGGCGATCTCGTATACGTCGAGCTGCCGGAAGTTGGCCAGGAAGTTGTCAGCGGCGGGGACATGGCGGTGGTTGAATCCGTGAAAGCCGCCTCGGATGTCTATTCTCCGGTCTCGGGGGAAGTAACCGGGGTTAACGAAGCACTTGCGGATTCGCCGGAAAGCATCAACTCCGATCCCTACGGCGATGGCTGGATTGTTCGTATCCGGCCCAGCGAAGAAGCGGCCGGTACCATGACGCCGAATGACTACCAGGAATTTGTCGACGGGCTGGACGATTAAATCGTCCTCGTATTGAGCAACGACCAGAGAAGACAACACCGATCATGCCTTTTATTCCACACACGAATGACGATATTCGCAATATGCTCCAGACAATCGGCGCCGACAGCATCGACGACTTGTTTGACGAAATACCCGGCGAACTGCTAATCGACGATTTGGTTGGTGTCCCCGAGGCGCTCAGTGAAATGGAAATCGTCCGGCTCATGCGTGCACGCGCCGCCATGGACGGTGCGCCGCTGTGTTTTATCGGCGCGGGTGCCTACGAGCACCACATCCCGACGGCGGTCTGGGATATCGCGACGCGTGGGGAATTCTATAGCGCCTATACGCCCTACCAGGCCGAGGCAAGCCAGGGCACGCTGCAGGTTATTTACGAATACCAGTCCATGATTACGAGCCTGACCGGGCTCGATGCCAGCAATGCTTCGCTGTACGACGGCGCATCGGCGCTCGCGGAGGCAGCATTGATGGCCGTGCGAGCCAACCGTAAATCGAAGTCGAAACGCATATTGCTGGCATCCGGTGTCAATGCGACCTATCAGAAGGTCGCGGCCGCCATTGCCGGCGCGCAAGGTCTGGTTTTCGATCGTATGCCGCTGTCGATGGAAGATGGCACGACCGATCTCGGTGTTCTGGGCGATGCAGGTGAGGCGCCGGTCGCCGTCGTTATTCAGCAGCCCTCGTTTTTTGGCACGCTTGAGCAAATGGACGCCATCACCAACTGGGCCCACGAACAGGGCGCATTGGTGATCGCTATCGTTAACCCGACATCGCTCGCGCTGCTCAAGTCGCCGGGGCAATGGGGTGAGGCGGGTGCCGACATTGCTTGTGGCGAAGGGCAGCCACTGGGTGTACCGCTGTCATCGGGCGGCCCGTATTTCGGCTTCTTATCCTGCCGTCAAAAAATCGTGCGCCAGATGCCTGGCCGCATTGTCGGCCGTACGACCGATCTTGACGGTAAAACCGGGTACACGCTGACACTGCAGGCCCGCGAACAGCATATCCGGCGTTCGAAAGCGACCTCGAACATTTGCACCAACCAGGGGTTGATGGTGACGGCTGCAACCATCTACATGTCCCTGCTCGGGGCCGGGGGGCTCGCGCGAGTTGCGCAGGCTTCACACGAGAAAACCGTGTCTCTCGTCAAGGCGTTAACCGCAATCGATGGTATCGAAACCCTATTTGGCGGGTCGCATTTTCACGAGGTGGCGATTCGACTGGAGCGGCCGGTGGGCGTGGTTCTGGAGGAGCTGGCGGCACAGAACATTCTGGGCGGACACGATCTTTCGGTGCTTTACCCCGAATTGGGTAATGCGCTGCTTGTCTGTGCGACTGAAACAAAAACGGACGCCGATATAGAGATCTATGCCACGGCGTTACGTGAAATCCTGGCATAACAACCCCAGGCACGCGTTCGAACATGAAATCAAATCAGGAAACGGTGAATGCACAGTATTAAATTTGACGGTGGTGTTTACGAGACGCACGGTGAGCTGCCGGCGGTGGGCAGTCGGGCGCCGGATGTGTCGCTGGTCAATACCAGTCTCCACGACGTCTCACTGGCCAACTGGCTCGGATTGCGAAAAATACTCAACATCTTTCCGAGTATTGATACTCCGGTGTGTGCCAGATCCGTTATCGTTTTCGACCGACTCGCAACACGGCACGAAGACATCGCGGCACTGATGATTTCTTATGACCTGCCGTTCGCCCATGCGCGTTTTCTGCAGCAACATTCGCTGACGCAAGTCGTGGGACTTTCTGCGATTCGTCACCAGGGTTTTGGTCAGAACTACGGCGTCCAGATTGTTGAAGGACCGCTGGCCGGCATGTTTTCACGTGCAGTGGTGGTGCTGGACGAAAACAATACCGTCGTGCACCGCGAACAAATTGCCGATATTTCCGATGAGCCCAACTACGAAGCGGCCTATCGAGCGTTAGGAATTACGATCGACCCCGACTTGCTGGAAGACGAATAGAATGACTGAGCCTTTGATATTTGAAAAATCACGCAGCGGCCGGCGCGCATTTGCCCAGGCACCCGCCGCCGCAATGGATACGGCTATTCCAGGCGAATTTCTGCGCACTGATGTACCGCTGATGCCGGAAGTATCCGAAATGCAGGTCGTGCGGCACTACACGCGCCTGTCACAACAAAACTTTTCGATCGATACCCAGTTCTATCCGCTGGGCTCCTGCACCATGAAATATAATCCGCGCGCGTGCAATGCGGCGGCACTGTTGCCGGGGTTTGCGGGCAGGCACCCTCTGGGCCCCGTTAGTCACGGCCAGGGTTTTCTCGCCTGTATGTACGATTTGCAGGAAATGCTGAAAGCGGTGACCGGCATGATGGGTGTGTCATTGACGCCAATGGCCGGTGCGCAAGGCGAGTTCGCGGGTGTTGCTATGATTCGTGCGTACCACATCGCGCGCGATGATCATGAGCGTACCGAGATTATCGTTCCGGATGCTGCGCATGGCACAAATCCGGCGACTGCCGTGATGTGTGGCTGTACCGTGCGCGAACTACCCACCGGCGCCGACGGCGATATCGACGTTGCCGCCTTACGAGAGGCTGTCGGTCCGAAAACCGCCGGTATCATGCTGACAAACCCGTCTACGCTCGGCGTATTCGAGCGTCACATCATGGAAGTTGCCGAAATAGTCCACGATGCCGGCGGGTTGCTGTACTACGACGGTGCAAACCTGAACGCCATTCTCGGTAAAGTTCGTCCCGGTGATATGGGTTTTGATGTCATTCACATGAACCTGCACAAGACATTTTCTACGCCACACGGCGGCGGTGGACCGGGATCCGGTGCGATCGGCGTGGGCGAGCGTCTATTGCCGTTCATGCCGGTACCGATCGTTGGCAAAACCGGCGACGGTGACAGTACTTACTATGATTGGCTAACGACAAAAGACCTGCCACAAAGTATCGGTCAGCTGTCCGGTTTCATGGGCAATGCCGGCGTGTTATTGCGGGCTTACGTTTATATGCGCATGGTGGGCAAGGATGGCATGCGCCGTATTGCCGAATTCGCAACACTGAATGCCAACTACATCCAGGCGCGCTTGCGCCAGGGGGGATTCGAACTGGCCTATCCGGATCGACGTGCCAGTCACGAGTTCATCGTCACGCTCAAAAAGGAAGCGAAGACACTCGACCTGACAGCAATGGACGTCGCGAAGGTGTTACTTGACTATGGCTATCATGCGCCAACGACGTATTTCCCCTTGCTCGTTCCCGAGTGCCTGCTGATCGAACCCACAGAAACGGAAACGCAGGATATGCTGGATCGTTTCTGCGATGCGATGATCGCGATCGTCGAGGCGGCGAGGAGTGGAGAAAGCCGGCACAAAGAGGCACCGTTTTCGTTGCCGGTGCGGCGTCTCGACGACGTCAAAGCGGCCAGGAACCTGGATCTTGCCTACAAAGTCGTCGCCGAATAGCAGAATTGTGGACTCTGCGCCGTTTGTGGCACCGATAATTAGCGCATAATTGCCCAAGCAGGAACAATTCTCGCGTTCTGGAACCAGTCGCCGGGAATCGGGTCTTTTGAATAAGGGCGATTCATTTCGAGCGCCGACCGCTAAAGGTAATTATGCTAAACAAAATCTTTCCCGCCGTTATGGCGCTGGTATTTCTGTCGTCCCCGGCACGGGCTGAATTAGCCGAATGGGCCGGCACGCTGGAAAGGATATCTTCCGGGGTTGTCAGTATTCGTGTCGACAGTACGCGGGCATTCGACACTGAATGGAACTCGTCTTCGCAGGCGACCGGCTTCGTAGTCGATGCGAAAAAAGGACTGATCCTCACCAATCGCCATGTCGTGACTCCCGGTCCCGTCGTCGCGGAGGCGGTTTTCCTGAATAACGAGGAAGTCCGTTTGACGCCGGTATATCGCGATCCTGTGCACGATTTTGGTTTTTTCAGATACGACCCGAGCGAACTGCAATACATACAGCCTGCAGAGTTGCCGCTGGTGCCGGGCGCCGCCGATATCGGTCGCGAAATCCGCGTGGTCGGCAACGATGCCGGCGAGAAGTTGTCGATTCTGGCCGGCACTATCGCTCGACTGGATCGCAAGGCCCCGGACTACGGTCGCGGCAAATACAACGATTTCAACACCTTCTATTACCAGGCAGCATCCGGGACTTCGGGCGGCTCGTCGGGTTCGCCGGTGCTTAACATCGACGGCGAAGTGGTCGCGCTGAATGCCGGCGCCAACAGTTCATCCGCGAGCAGTTTTTTCCTGCCCCTGGATCGCATCGATCGTGTATTGAAGTTGCTACAGGCCGATCAGCCGGTCGGCCGAGGTACCCTGCAGACAGAATTCGTGCGGCGACCCTACGATGAACTCAAGCGTCTGGGCCTGTCCGACAAGACGGAAGCAATGACCCGAGCTGCAAATCCGGATCAGACCGGCATGCTGACGGTGAAAATGGTCATTCCCGAATCGCCCGCGGACGGCAAACTGGAGCCGGGAGACATACTGGTACGAATCAACAACGTCCTGACGACTGAGTTTGTGCCGCTGGCGGATGTCATCGATGACAATGTTGGTTCGACAGTAACGATCGAACTTGAGCGCGGCGGACGCACGATTCGCGAAGAGTTGGTGGTCACGGATTTGCACAGTGTCTCGCCGGACAGGTTTCTCCAGTTTGGTGACGCAATCGTCAACAACTTGTCGTACCAGCAGGCACGGCATTACAACCGGCCGGTCAATGGTGTCTACGTTGCCAATCCTGGCTATGTGCTATCGAAAGCGGCGATTCCGCGCGGCGCCGTGATCTCGGAGGTTGGCGGTGAACCGGTCGATACGATCAGTGATATGGAAGATATTCTCGCCACACTCGCTGACGGCGATCGTACAACCATTCGGTACAACACGATTGAGGATCCCCGCAACAGCATCGTGAGATCCATCCAGATGGATCGAACCTGGTTCCCGTCGGGCAATTGTCAACGTGACGACGCAACCGGCATCTGGCCGTGTCGCGCGCTGGATGACGGGCCGGCAGAACCTGCACTGGAGTCTGGCAGCACGCGCTTCAATCAATACGGGGAGCGGCGTATCGACGTGATCGCGCCTTCGCTGGTGATGGTGAATTTCGATCTGCCGTACACTGTTTCGGGTGTTGCAGAAAAGCACTACTACGGTACCGGGCTGATCGTGGACAAAGACCGCGGTCTGGTCGTGGTTGATCGCAACACGGTCCCCGTCGCCATGGGCGACGTGAGTATTACCTTTGCCGGATCGCTCGAAGTGCGTGGCAAGGTGGAATATATCCACCCGCTGCATAATCTCGCCTTGGTTTCTTATGACCCGGCATCGATTGGCGATACGCCGGTGAAATCGGCACGATTAAATACCGCCGCATTGTCGTCGGGTGACGATGTCTGGGTCGTGGGTCTGAAAAGCGATCATCAACTCGTGCATCAGAAAACAACAGTTGCGTCGGTTGACCCGATGATCCTGCCGCTGTCGCGTACCCTGAGGTTTCGCGATTCCAATCTTGAGGGCGTCAGTCTCGTCAATGCGCCGCGCGACGTTGACGGTGTATTCGTTGACAGTCGAGGTCGAGTCACAGCGATCTGGTCGAGTTTTTCCTTTCAGACGGGCGGCGATTCCGGACAGTTCAATCGAGGCATCAGTAGCGAACTTGTTGCCGAGTTGCTGGAGATCATCAGGTCGGGCAAGTCGCTTTACTCGCTTGAAACCGAAATGAACTATGCGCCCCTGTTCGCGGCCCGCAAACTCGGCCTCGATGACGCCTGGGCGGATCGCCTGGAAGCACACAATCCGCAAGGGCGTCGTGCGCTCGCCATCAATCGCATCGTCGCGGGGTCGCAGGCGATGGAAAAACTGCGCAACGGAGACATGATTCTCGCAGTCGACGGGCAGGTCGTGACGACATTTCGTGAGTTGGAGCGTGCGGTTCAACATCCGCAGGTTACCGTGACTGTCTGGCGCGATGACAAGGCCGAGGATATTGAGATCGAAACGGTTGCACTCAACGGCGACGGAATCCGCCGCGCGGTGCTGTGGGCTGGTGCATTGTTGCAGGATCCGCATCGTGCCATGGCGGCGCAGCGCGGCATCGAACCCGTCGGTGTCTATGTCGCTTTCTTCAACTACGGCTCTCCAGCGACACGGTACGGTCTTTGGGCCGGGCGGCGAATCGTTGCCGTAGACGAAGTTGAGACGCCGGATCTGCAGACATTCGTCGAATTGGTTGCGGGTAAAAAGGATCAGACATCCGTGCGACTGAAGACGGTAACGTGGAATGGCGCCGTCGAAGTGATTACGCTTAAACTGGACAACCAGTATTGGCCGGCTTATGAGATCCAGCGATCGAACGACGGCTGGACGCGGTCTTCGATAGGCTGAACCGATGGCTCGTCCGGCACTAGTGGCAGTCGTTAAACGGTTGGCGCTCTTTTTGCTGATTTGCGTTGGCAATGTCGACGCTCAGGAGCTATACAAGTACCGCGGTGCAAACGGTGAGTGGATGTACACTGACCGACCGCCTGCGGATCAGCGAAAAGTCGAAGTTCGAGCGATGAGCGCGGCCCGGATACAACCTGTCGTGACCGTCTTTCATCGCCTGGTCGGCCGAGAGATTCGCCTGCTGGCGCAGAATGATTTTTATGCGCCGGTGGAAGTCGATCTCTCTCTCGACGAACTACGCAATGTCTCACTACCACCAGCGGAACAATCGTTGCATTTCGTCCTCCCGCCACAGAGCGAAACGCTGTTGCTCACGCTTGATATGCTTGAATATTCAGCATCACCGGTCATTGCGTACCGTTATCGATACCTGGCAGGCGATCCGGAAAGTCGACATCAGCCGAGTCAACCCTATCGCGTGCCTTTCGCCGTTGCGAACAGTCACACGATATCGCAGGTATTTCCGTATGCCACCACTCATCTGACCGAGGACGCGTACTATGCGATGGATATCGTCATGCCGGTCGGAACGCATATATACGCCGCGCGCGGCGGCACGGTCTTTGAAGTGGCGAGCACGAATTTTCGTGGCGGTCTCGATCCGGAAAAAGACGGTGCGGCCGCGAACCTGGTGCGGATTCTCCACGACGACGGTACTTACGGCGTCTATGCACATCTGAACTGGAACACGATTCGCGTAAAGCCGGGCGATGTGGTTGGACGCGGCGAATACATCGCGGATTCCGGCAACACCGGTTTTTCGAGTGGCCCGCATTTGCATTTCGCCGTAATTCGAAATGCCGGCATGCAACCGGTATCGGTACCGATTACGCTTGAGGGGCCGAATCGGTCGGCGATCGTACCGGAGACGGGCCGTTTGCTGACCGCGTACTAATTCGCTGATGGTGTATACAAGTCATTCACGAAGGGTATGAGTGCAATAACAAGCGCCTGTGTATAGACACCTTCACGGGTATAGAGCCCGTCAGTGAGCAAGCCAAAAGCACCTCCTTTGTGCTTGCTGTTCACGGTGGAGAAAACGCGATCGTTCGCCTCACCAAGCTCCAGTCCGTCGTCCACCAGCTTCTTGACCGCGGGCGGCAATGGCAGGGTCACCGTACGTGCCTCGCCCGATGAGCCGTCAACGTCTGCTATTGCCATCCAGGCAAACGCCATCAACTGATCGCCGATCGCCTCGATTCCGCCTTCAAGACCGACCCAGAAATCGGCGTCCGGGTGTAATTTCCTCGCCGCGACAGCGCGATTGCCTGCACCGAGTCGCGTTTCGCGATCCGACATCGGCTGATCGCTGACACCCGATGCGACGTCTACGGCAACAAAAGTCAGCGCCGCGGCGGGGAACTGGATATTGAAGGCATCTTCGACCGCGGTCAGTTTGGCCGGATTGCGGGAGGCGACAACGATTTTCATCGGCATGATCTCATTTTGATCGAGGTATGGAACCGGTAGATTAACCCGTGTAGCACTAGTATCGAATACTCCTGCGAAACCACAAAAATCCCTCGTTGAATGTCCGTTAAACCGGGGGAGGCTTCCGTTCGCCCCCTTTTCCCGGTTTGAGCCTTGCAATGGCAGGTCCCCCGCCAAATACTCGGTGCAAATCGCTTAGAACGCCAACACGAGCATCGCCCATGACTACCTGCCCAAAATGCCCGGATGCTGATTTGCAACACACGCTGATCGCAGGAAATCTCACCGCCCACTCTTGTACTCGCTGCACGGGGCTCCTGATTAGCCTGGTAGCCTATCGACGGTGGAGGGAAATTCATCACCGTAGTGCCGCTGACGGGGAAGCCGTCGACGTCAATTGCGAAATTCCCGATACCAGGAACGCTATCACCTGTAGCCGATGCCGTACCGTCATGATCAAGTATCGAATATCGGCCCAATCGGATCGTCGAATCGACTATTGCGCAAGCTGTGAAGATATCTGGCTGGACGGCGGCGAGTGGGAGTTAATCGAAAGTCTTGTCGGTTCGAGGCATCTGGCCGGGATCGTCACTCGGCCGTGGCAACGTCGTATCCGCCTTGAAACCGTTGATGCGCTGCGTTCCGACCGGCTCGCATCATTTTTTGGTAAGGACTTTGAGAAAATCCGTGACCTTAAAGAGTGGCTCGACGAGCACTCGGCTCGTGAAGAAATACTTGCTTACCTTCAGCGTAGAGAAGACAAAAAATAAGGAACAAAGGGGGCGATCCGAATTAACCGACAGCATCTGAATCGGTTCGACCCTTTTCGTTTATCCGTGCTCAGCTACAATGTTTGTCCACGTTCTTTCAAGTTCGCGCATAAGTCCGTCGAATGCCTCGCGCTCAGTATTTACCCGCCCCTGATCGGCAGCACTGACACTGGTCCAGGCATTCGTCATCTGCTTTTCGTTGGCCGTAGCTTCTGCTACTCCATAAACGAACCCCGTTCTAACGTCGACAAAAACAGCGGATGCCGTCGTGTTTACTATTGTTTCCCGATCGCGCATCAGGCCGAGCGAAATAATACTCAGCGGCCCAATCGATTGTCCGTCCACACGAAACGACGTATCCAGCGTGAATACAACGAGCATATCGGCTTTGAGGTTTGCGCTCGCTGTCCGAAGGTCATCGATGTTGTTAAGGCGGGTAGGTATAAGCAGTCTGCTCAGAGGTGATATACCGCGGATACCGTTCCAGCGCGATATTTCCTCAATTCTCGCGTCAGACATCAATTCGCGGTTGGTGACGACGACGTACGAGCCGTTACCATAGGTTTCGGCAGTCAGTGATTCGTACCCCGGGGATTGCACTCTGGCAAAAGCGACGAGCGCGGGGAAACCGGCAGCGGCCTCCCTGGACATCAACTCCCGGATTTCCACCGATTGGATTCCAGTCAGATCAACAGGGCCACCCGGCGTTGTGTAAGAAGCACACGCGGATAGACCGAGCAATACCAGCACCATCAAAACTGAAGAATATTGGCTTTCTTTCACTGATTGCCTCCTTTCAATGTGCGCTCCGACAGACGGGGGCTTATGTGTACGAGCTGCTTCGGTGACGGGTCGCGCAATTCTCAATTTCGCTCTTGTCAGCGGATGTTCATTGTCAGTTTCTTCCATTGCCTGCTTCTAACAATAGCGGACGCTGGTGACGCTGTAAATTCATGCCGCTAAACCGCATGGCTGTTGTGGCCTGTTCTGTCAATCGGGATTCCGGCATTGAAGAAAAATCAGATAGAGGTCGTATATACTTCGTGCTGGTTAGTCCTATCGGGAAAGCTCATGCCATCAGTCGTCACCACTGTATTTCTTTCATTGTTGCTTTGTGGGTTTATCAGTGAAGCCAGCGCCGAGACTCGGACGTTTATTGACCCTGGCTCTCCTGCAACCGATTCGTCGCCTTTTTCAGGTGCGGTCAGAGTCGGAGACACATTGTATATCTCCGGCGATATCGGCCTTACCAAGGATGGGCAGGTTCCCGACGATCCCAAGGTAGAAGCGCGGAACCTCATGGAGCAGTACAAGTCCAGGCTGGCAAAGGCGGGTTACACAATGGACGACCTGGTCACCGTGACGGTTTACTGTTCGGACGTGAAATATTACGCGGACTTTAACGAAGTCTATCGGCAGTATTTCAAAGAACACTTTCCGGCGCGGGCTTTCATAGGTGCGGGCACCTTGTTGTTCAATGCGCGTTTTGAAATGCAGGGAATCGCCGTCAAGCGTGAGGAATAAGCCGGTAATCTGGCTCGACTAACTTTGCCGCGTACAGTTGATCCGTTTTTCAATTCAAAGCCACCGGATACCGGAGCATTATTGGACATGATAAGCAAGAGGGACTTTCTGAAGTTATCCACCGCAGCGGGGATAACCACAGCCATCGCATCGACAGGTTCCGCGGCGGAAGAGCCGGCTTTTTCGCTTGCTCTGAAAAAAATGACCGATGCAGTGCAGCCGATCACGGTCAGCGAACGCAAGGCGCGGGTTGCCAGGGTACAGCGGCTCATGCGGCGCGCGGGGATCGATGCTCTCCTGCTTGAGGCCGGTTCGGCACTGGTGTATTTCACGGGCGTTCGTTGGCGGCGTTCGGAGCGATTTACCGGGGCTATTATTCCGGTCAAGGGCGACTTCGCCGTTGTGACGCCTTACTTCGAAGAGCCGTCTGTTCGCGAGAGCATGAGTTTCGGTGATGATGTGCGTACCTGGCATGAGCACGAGAATCCTTTCGCACTCGTGGCGGGCGTATTGGCGGATCGAGGGCTGAAGAGAGGCAAGATCGCCGTCGAAGAGACTGTTCGCCATTTTGTGGTCGATGGTGTGCAGCGGGCTGCAGCGGGGTTCGAGATCGTTTCCGGTGAGGCCGTTACGCGCGGGTGTCGCATGTATAAATCGGCCGCCGAGATCGCCTTGATGCAGATGGCGAGTGACGTCACGATGGCGGCCTACCGCCATGTCTATTCACAGGTTGATCGGGGAATGGCGCCAGCGGATATTTCGATGCTCATGAACCAGGCAACGAGCGAGCTCGGCGGGCGCGTGGGATTTTCGATGGTGTTGCTCAACGAGGCCAGCGCATACCCACACGGTACGGACCAGCCGCAGGTGGTGAAAGACGGTGGCATTATCCTGATGGATTGCGGCTGCAGTGTTCACGATTATGAGTCGGATATTTCACGCACCTGGGTTTTCGGCGAGCCCTCGAAAAAACAACGTGAGGTCTGGAATACCGTCAAGCGTGGTCAGGAGCTGGCACTGGAAACGGCAATGGTTGGAACGCCCGCCGGGAAAATTGACGATGTCGTGCGTGCGTATTATGAAAGCAAGGGATACGGGCCTGGTTACAAGACTCCGGGTCTCTCACATCGTCTCGGTCACGGTATCGGCATGGACGGCCATGAGCCGGTCAATTTTGTACACGGTGAGCTCACTGAGCTGGCGCCCGGAATGTGTTTCTCGAACGAACCGGGCATCTATATTTTCGGCGAGTTCGGGGTGCGGCTTGAGGATTGTTTGTACATGACGGAGGAGGGGCCGCAGTTGTTCTCCGCCCTGTCACCGTCGCTCGATGATCCGTTCGCTTAGTTGCGGTTGACCGTCAGTTCCGCTGCCAATGCTTCCCAACTGGTGAGTGGCAGTGAACACTGGTTGCCGACGCAGCGATACGCTACCGTCTGGCCCGGAATCGCTTTGCGTTCGGCCAGCGCACCTGGCAGGTCTTTCGCGTCTGCACCGATCGAAAATACCAGCCGCCGCGGCGAATACAGTTTCGCCGCGGAGTCACACCAGCGCGCGGCCTCGTCTTCGTCACCGCGAATAACGATTATTTCCGGGTGCTGCAGGAATTCTTCGAGTGCCGTTATCAATGTGACATGACCGTGCGGGTAGTCGTCCATTGCCTTCCAGGCCGATCTGAGCGTCTTCTCAGCCGCGTCGAGATAGCGGGTGTTGCCTAACAGGAAGCCCAGTCGTTGTAGTGCGAAGGCAGCGACGCCGTTGCCGGAGGGCAACGCTTCGTCGGCCAGCGGTTTTGGTCGATGCATCAAATCTTCGTGGTCGTCTGCCGTGAAATAAAATCCGCCGGTTTTTTCGTCATAGAAATGTTGCAGCAACAGGTCGGCGAGTGTCGTCGCGAACTGCAAATGTTCGATTTGCCATTGTGATTGCAATAACTCGAGCAGCGCATCCAGCAGGAAAGCGTGATCATCCAGATAGGCGCCGAACTTCGATTCACCCTTCTTGTGGCTCGCCAGCAGTCGGCCGTCACGCATCAGGTTCTCGCGGACAAAAGTAGCGGCATCCCGGGCGGCAGCGGTCAGGTCGGGACGGGACAGCGATCTTCCCGCGATCGCGAGTCCGCGAATCGCCAGCGCGTTCCACGACGTCAGTTGTTTATCGTCAAGCCCTGGTGCAATTCGAGCGTTGCGTTGTTCGAGCAGTATTCGTCGTGCAGCATCGGTGCGCTGCCGCAAATCGTCTTCCGAGTCGCCGAGATCCCGGGCGATTTCTGCAAGCGGTTCTCTGATCGTAAGATGCCACTTGCCTTCGAAATTCGCCTCCTGGTCCAGGCCGAAATGGCGGGCGAAAAGCGTACAGTCATCGTCCGGGAGCAGTGATTTTATCGCTTGGGGTGTCCAGACGTAGTAAAGCCCTTCTTCACCTTCCGAATCGGCATCACGACTTGAATAGAAGCCTCCGTTGGGCGAACGCATGTCAGTGAGTATCCAGTTCGCCGTCTCCGTTGCGACGCGTTCGAACAATGCTTCGCCGGTTGCGATGTGTGCCTGGGCGTACAGCGCCAGCAATGGACCGTTGTCGTAGAGCATCTTTTCGAAATGCGGAATCTGCCAGTAGCGGTCGACGGAATAACGGCAAAAGCCGCCACCCAGGTGATCGTAGATACCGCCCTCGGCCATGCGGGTTAGTGTCAGGGAGGCGAGAAACAGCGCCTCGACATCCGGGTCGGGACTGTTGGCCGTATCTCGCCAGTGCCGCAGCAACCGGTCGAGTGTCGTCGGATGGGGGAATTTCGGTGCACCGCCGGTGCCGCCGTATTCGCGATCGAAGTCCGCGGCAATTTTCTCGCGGGCGGCCGCCAATGGGTCCGCGGTCAGTGCGACCCCTTCCGCCGCGACTGGCGGCACCAGGCTGGCCAGTATTTTCTGCAGTTGCGCGCCCTGGCTGCGAACCTGTTCGGGATTATCGTGGAAATATTTCGAGACCATTTTGAGGAGATCGGGGAATGCCGGCAGACCATGACGCTGAACATTGGGGAAATACGTACCGCTGAAAAAAGGCCGCTGGTCTTCGGGATTGATAAACAGTGTCAGAGGCCAGCCACCGGACTGTTGCGTTAGCAACTGATGCGCGGTCTGGTATATTCTGTCGATATCGGGCCGCTCCTCCCGATCGACTTTGATATTCACGAAGGTCTCGTTCATCAGCTTCGCTATTGCCGCATCCTCGAAGGATTCGTGCGCCATCACGTGACACCAGTGACAGGCAGAATAGCCGACGGACAGCATGATCGGCTTGCCACTGTCACGGGCGACCTGAAAAGCCTCGTCGCCCCACGGGTACCAGTCGACCGGATTGTCCGCATGTTGCAGCAGATACGGGCTGGTCTCGGTGATGAGCCGGTTGTTGTTGTTCTTTGTCATGATCAGGCCATTCGGATGGGATCCACACTATAACCGATAACGATTAGTGCCCCGCGGCGACCAATGGGTGGTGGACTCTCGGCGGAGATTTATGCAAGCTTGCGTCCATGCTGACTTTTCCCGAGATCGATCCGGTCATCTTCTCGATCGGCTTCGTCAAGATTCGCTGGTACGGACTAATGTACGTCCTTGCCTTCATATTCGCCTGGGTACTGGCGCGCAAACGCGCGCGCCTGAGCGGCTCGCCGCTGACGTTGATCCAGGTCGACGACCTTATTTTCTACGGCATGCTCGGTGTCATTCTCGGCGGCCGCCTCGGCTATGCATTAGTCTACGGATGGCAGGACCTGATATCAGATCCGTTTTACCTTCTTAAGATCACGCAAGGCGGCATGTCGTTTCATGGCGGTCTGGTCGGCGTGATTGTTGCGGTGTGGCTGTACGGCCGCAAAATGGGTTTACGTATCTGGACGATGACCGACTTCGTCGCACCGATCGTGCCACTGGGCCTGGGTTTCGGCCGCATTGGCAATTTCATCAACGGCGAGTTATGGGGCAAGCCGACGGATGTACCCTGGGCATTCAAGGTGGGCAACGAAGTCCTGCATCCCTCGCAACTCTATGAAGCGCTGCTCGAGGGACTGGTACTGTTCTTGATTCTGTGGTTTTTTTCGGCGAAAAAACGTCCCTACATGGCCGTGTCCGGGTTGTTTCTCGTCTGCTACGGAGTGTTTCGCTTTTTCGTTGAATTCTATCGGGTTCCGGATGCGCACCTCGATTACCTGGCACTCGGCTGGGTTACCATGGGGCAGATTCTCAGTATGCCGATGATTGTCGCCGGCGCGGTCATGCTGTTTCTCGGCTACCGGGGCCACGCGACCCGGGAGGCCTAAATGCAACAGTATCTTTCCATGATGCGCCATGTGCGCGACAACGGGACACGCAAGGAAGACCGTACCGGAACCGGTACATTGAGCGTCTTCGGTCACCAGATGCGCTTTGATCTGAGTAAAGGCTTTCCACTGGTCACGACCAAGAAACTTCACCTTCGCTCCATTCTTCATGAATTGCTGTGGTTTCTTAGCGGCGACTCCAACATTCGTTACCTGCAGGAAAACGGCGTTTCCATCTGGAACGACTGGGCTGATGATGACGGCGAATTGGGTCCGGTCTATGGCGTGCAATGGCGGAACTGGCCAACACCCAACGGCGAGTCGATTGATCAGATCAGCGACGTTGTTGACCGAATCCGTACTGATCCGGATTCCCGTCGACTCCTGGTGTGCGCCTGGAACGTCGCCGAAGTCCCGAAGATGGCCCTGCCACCGTGTCACTGTATGTTTCAGTTCTACGTCGCTGACGGAAAACTGTCCTGCCAGCTATACCAGCGGAGCTGCGATATTTTCCTCGGCGTACCTTTCAATATTGCGTCGTACGCGTTGCTCACACATATGATTGCGCAGCAGACTGATCTGAAGGTGGGCGAATTCATCTGGACCGGCGGCGATTGCCACTTGTATCTCAATCATCTGGAGCAAGTTGAAAAGCAACTCGACAGAGATCCATTGGCACTACCGACACTGGCGATCGAGAGACGCCCGGACAGTATTCTTGACTATGCATTCGACGATTTCGAAATCCTGAACTACGCGTCACATCCACACATTCCCGCCGCAATTGCGGTCTGATATTTTGCCGTGAAAATATCGATCGTTGTTGCGCATTCGACCAATAACGTCATTGGCAAAGACGGCGGCTTACCGTGGCATTTGTCCGAGGATCTCAAACGATTCAAGGCGCTTACGATGGGCAAGCCCATCATTATGGGTCGCCTGACCTACGAATCCATCGGCCGTGCGCTGCCGGGACGCCAGAATATTGTTATTACCCGTCAATCGGCTTTCGACGCAGAGGGTTGTGACGTGGTTTCGTGTCCGGCAGATGCTCTGCAAGTCGTCGGAGATGCCACGGAAGTCATGGTAATTGGTGGTGGTCATATTTACGCGCAATTTCTGCGCCGGACTGATCGAGTTTACCGGACCCGTATTGAGGCGGAAATTGCCGGTGATACATATTTCCCGGATTTGGTTCCCGCAGAATGGCAACTCACCGAAAGCTTAACTTTTCCCGGGAATGCTGATCGAGAATGGAGTTTTGTCTGCGAAATCCTCGATCGTCGCAAGGCATCCGAGACGGGTACGCCGTCAATGTGATATCAACGGTTGCCGGAATCGACGGCTTTGTGCAATCGATCCGTGAAGTCGAAGACGTCTTCGAAGGAATTATAAAGCGGCACGGGCGCTACACGAATAACGTTGGGCTCGCGCCAGTCGGTGATGACGTTTTGAGCTTCGAGTGTTTCAAAAATACCCCTGGCATCAAGCGCTTCGTCTCGAACGACAAGCGATAGCTGGCAACCGCGCGCGGTCGGCGGTGTGATCGATTCGATGCGTCCCGCAAACTTCTTCTGCAGCAGAAAATCCATGAATCCGGTGAGCAAAATGGACTTTTCGCGTAATCGATCCATGCCGGCGTCGGCGAATATGCTCAATGATGCGATGACCGGCGCGAGCGACAGTATGGGTGGATTGCTGAGTTGCCAAAGGTCAGCACCCTGTGCGGGCGTGAAAGTCGGACCCATCTTGAAGCGGGTTTTCTCAATATGTCCCCACCAGCCGAGTAGTTGCTGTGTTCCATCGGCATCGAGGTGGCGGGAGTGGACAAACGCGCCGGCGACCGCACCGGGCCCGGAGTTTAAATACTTGTAAGTACACCAGGCCGCAAAATCCGGGCCCCACCGGTGCAATTCGAGAGGGACGTTGCCGATCGCGTGAGCGAGATCGAGTCCGATCCGGCAACCGGCCTCGTGGGCCATTTCGCACAGTCGTTGCATGGGCAGCACCTGGCCGCTGTAATACTGCACGCCCGGCAACAAAAGCAGTGCTATCTCGTCGCCCTCGCGATCGAGAATAGCCTGCAGGTCCTCGATGCGGAGCTCGTTGCTTGTTTCGTCAGGGATCCATTCGATGAGTGCATCGTCAGGATCGTGACCGTGCAAGCGCAACTGCGACATGACCGCGAAACGATCCGACGGAAACGCGGTGGATTCGATCACTATCTTGCGGCGCTTGTCTTGCGGCCGGTAGAACGTGGTCATCATCATATGCAGGTTCACCGTCAGCGTATTCATGGCCACGACTTCGTGATTTTCGCTGCCCGTCAGCGCGGCAAGATTATCCGTCGCGAGGCGGTGATACGGAAGCCACGGCCGCCGTGCGTGCAAATGACCCTCGACACCCAGATTGGCCCAGTCTTCCAGTTCCTCATTAACGTACCGGGCGGCAAGTTTTGGCTGCAGCCCGAGTGAGTTGCCGCACAGGTAGATGCAGGCCAGACCGTTGCGCTGAATCGGCATGTTGAATTGCTGCCGATACTGACGCAGCGGGTCCGCGGCATCCATTGATTGCGCATAGTCACGCGTTGCTTCGAAATTATTCATACTTGTCACTCGTAATCTGAACGTTCGCGGTTCAGCCAGCGAAGCGCAGTATCGGCCAGCAGCCAGTCGCGGGTTTGCGGGTCGAAATTCATGGACTCGATCAATTTGCCGGGATGATGCTCGCCGAGGGGAAACGGGTAGTCACTGCCCAGGGCAATGCATTGCGGTCCGAACAAGTCGACGATGTATTGCATCATGGCTTCATCGTGTACCAGTGAATCGATGGTGAATTTGCCAATGTAGTCGCGCGGGTTGCGGTCGTTATCGGTTGCGACAATATCCGGACGAACATTGAAGCCGTGTTCGACGCGACCGATGATGCCCGGGAAAGATCCGCCGCCGTGTGCGAAGGCGACGCGGAGTTTTGGCAATTTCTCGAACACGCCACCGAAAATCATTGCGCAAACAGACAGCGCGGTTTCGGTCGGCATGCCGAGTAGCCAGGGCAGCCAGTACTTGCTGAGGCGTTCACCGCCGAGCATTTGCCAGGGATGTACAAACACCGCTGCTCCCAGATCCTGGGCTGCTTCCAGAATGGGAAAGATGCTCGGATCGTCCAGGTTGCGTTCGTTGATGTTTGAACCGATTTGTACACCGGCCATACCGGGTAATGCCATGCAGCGTTCGAGTTCCTTGATGGAAAGGTCGGCGTCCTGCATGGGCAGTGTGCCGAGCCCGATGAAGCGTTTCGGATGATCGTCAACGAGACCGGCAATATGGTCGTTGAGAAGCTTCGACAAATCGGCCGTATCGGCGGGTTTTGCCCAGTAGCTGAACATGACCGGTACCGTGGAGAGTACCTGTACATCGACAGAGGTCGCATCACATTCGGAAATTCGTACGCCGGCGTCCCAGCAATTGGGCTCTACGTCGCGAAAATGCTTGCCGTCGAGCATCATTCGTCCGCAGCCGGGTCCGTGATGTTCGAGTTGCAAAAAGCCGCCGTAGCCGTAGCGCTCGCGAAGATCCGGCCAGTTCTCTGGCAGGATGTGGGTGTGGATGTCAATTTTCAGCACAGGCAATGCGGTCCTTACTCAGGGGGCAACATGACGGTGCCGCACTGTTTGCAGGTACGGTTTTCCTCCGAATCGTAGAAGCGCTCGAAGATGGGTGGCAGCTGACCGACAATATCCGCAATGTAGAGATATTCTTCGTAGATTTTCGCGTTGCAATTCTCGCAAAACCACATGAAGCCATCGAGTTCCTCGGGTAACCGCTTACGCTCAACCACGAGGCCCACGGTATTCTCGAATCGCTGTGGAGAATGCGGCACTTTCGGTGGCAACATCAGAATTTCGCCTTCGCGAATCGGGATGTCAACGCACTCTCCATCCTGCATCGTTTTCAGCAACATATCGCCCTCGAGTTGATAAAAGAACTCGGGACCGTCTTCGTAGTGATAGTCCTTGCGGACGTTCGGACCGCCGACGATCATGACAATGAAATCGTTGTCGGTGAATACCTGTTGATTGCAAACAGGCGGTTTTAACAGGTGACGATGATCGTCGATCCACTGTTTGAAATTAAATGCTAGCAGTGACTTCATATTATCTCCCCAGGTGCTTGCTCAGGCACTCGCGATACACTTGAGTTCGATCGCAATTGGTGTTGGCAAACGATTGATTTCCACGGTGGTGCGACAGGGGCCGTTGTCAGCCGAAAAATACTCGCCGTAAATACGATTGAAGGTGTCGAAATCGCGTGGAATATCGGTGAGATAAACCGTGATATCAACCAGGTCACGCCACTGGGCACCCGCGCTGTCGAGAACGGCGTTGACGTTTTCAAAAACCGCGTGGCATTGCACTTCAATGTCATAATCAATGACGCTGCCATCGTCATCGAAAACGACGCCCGGTATCGGGCCACCGTCGGCTGGGCGCGGGCCGATGCCGGACAGGATTAGCAGTTCACCTACGCGTCGGGCATGGGGATAGGCGCCAACCGGAGCAGGTGCTTCATCCGTACTGATGCTGTCGTCGTCGATCATATGCAGTCCTTTTTTCAATGCCGGCAGTTTACCGCTTCATGCCGGCAAGTAATACGAGTGGCGATCCTTATTCACAGAAAACCTGAGTGACACGGGCTTTTTTGGTTAGTTTGACCGCCGTCAGGGCTCTTCCCCAAACACAGCCGGAATCGACGCAGACAAGTTGCGGTTCCACGACCAGGCCAAGTGCGGCCCAGTGGCCAAAGACGATGCGGGTGCCGGCCCATGCGGGATTCCTGGCATCAAACCAGGGCAGTAGACCTTTGCGTGCTTTGTCGGGCGGCCCGTTATGAGTGAAATTCAGTCGGCCATCTGCGTAGATCATGCGCGTGCGCGTAAATGCGTTGATAATGAAACGTTGCCGCGCATAGCCTTTGAGGTCGCCGCTCCAGCGTCGCGGACGGTCACCGTACATGTGTTTGAGCAACCCAAAGTACTTGTCGCCCGACAAGACGCCTTCGATTTCTGCCGCCCGCCTCAATGTTTTCCTGACAGACCATTGCGGTGGGATACCGGCGTGCACCATCAGCGTATTTAGTTTCTTGCTGTAGTGCGCGAGCGGACGGTGCCGAAGCCAATCGAGAATTTCGGTGCAGTCGTCTGCATTGAGAACTTTCCACAGCGAGTCAAAGTGCGTTGCAGAATATCGCGCCTCGTTGCCGAGTGCGAGGAGGTGCAGGTCATGGTTTCCAAGGACGGTGATCGCGGCGTTTCCCAGGCTCTTTACGAACCGCAGAGTCTTAAGGGATTTGGGACCCCGGTTTACCAGGTCGCCGGTCAGCCAGAGGCGATCTTCCTGTGGATCGAAACCAATCTTGTCGAGCAAACGCCGAAACGGGTCGTAACAGCCTTGAATATCACCGATTGCGTAAACGGCCAATCGATTCTCCTGCGTTAAAACCGAGCTAAGGAACCTCTGATCAATTCCGGGCGAAGCAGATTGCTTGTCAAAATATTCAGATTCAAGACGCGGATCGCACGTAATAGCGAGCTATTGCGAAGATTCGAAACGCCGAAGCTGGATATTTTGACACGTAAGATGCGAGTTCAGAATTGATCAGAGGTTCCTTAGTTCAGAATACCAGGGACGGCCAATGTGAAGGCCGCGATCGGCGCAACGAAGTTGGTGCCACCGTCGGCTTCCATGTTGTAACGCCCCTGCATCGAGCCGACCGGCGTTTCGAGGACAGCGCCGCTCGAGTAGCGAAACTTTTCACCCGGCGTGAGGCGCGGTTGCTTGCCAACTACACCGTCGCCACTCACTTCCTGGATTTTCCCGTTCGCATCCGTAATGACCCAGTGACGACTTATCAGTCTCGCTGCAACATTGCCAACATTTTCTATCGTGATGGTATACGCGAACACATAACGCCCGATTTCCGGCTCCGATTGCGCGTCCACATAGTCAGTTGCTACGTCAACACTGATGTTATTGTTTTCATTCATGCGTATCGCGGTTGGTGCCTGAATTCTAGTGCCTTCATTCTACCTGAATTGAGTTACGGTTTGTTCGTTGCAGACAGAAGATTCGCCAGACTTGCCCACGTATCTACGGCAACTCGTTCAGCCCGGGAGCCGGGGTCGATGCCGACTTTTTCCATTTCGATTTCCGTGACATGCCCTCGCAACGCATTGCGCAGGGTTTTTCGACGTTGCGAGAAAGCCTGCGTGACCAGCGCTGAAAGTAGTTTCACATCATTGATGAGAACCGCATCCGTCGGCTTCGGTCGCATACGGACGAAAGCCGAAGTGACTTTCGGCGGTGGCTGAAAAGCGCTCGCCGGCACGTCGAAAAGTGGCACGACCTCCATGAAGCTACCGAGCATGACCGTAAGCCGGCCATATTTCTTGCTGCCCGGCGTCGCCGCCATACGATCGACGACTTCCTTTTGCATCATGAAATGCAAATCGAAGATGTGTTGCCGGAAATCAAGCAGCCTGAAAATCAACGGCGTCGAAATATTGTAGGGGAGGTTGCCGACGATTCGAAGGCGTTCGCCCAGCGTCGCGTAGTCAAAACGAAGTGCATCCGCTTCATGCACGGTTACGTGACTGGAATCGGCGAAACGATCGCGAAGCATGGGGACGAGGTCTCGATCAAATTCGATGACATGAAGTGTGGCGGGTGAACGGGACAACGGGATCGTGATGGCGCCCTGACCGGGACCAATCTCGACTAACGTGTCACCGTCCCGAGCTGCGATGGCGCCGATAATCTGATTGATGACCGCCGGGTCCATCAGGAAGTGTTGTCCGAATCGTTTTCGCGTCCGGTGGGAAGACGTCATCGGCAAGCCATTTGGGCCGCAAGTTCAACGGCCGCGAGCATGCTGTCAATCTCTGCAGTTCCGCGGCCCGCAATATCCAGCGCGGTGCCATGGTCGACCGAAGTTCGTACGATGGGTAAGCCGAGCGTAACGTTAACCGCACTGCCGAAGCTGGCGTATTTCAGAACGGGCAGGCCTTGATCGTGGTACATCGCCAGCACCGCGTCGGCGTATCCCGCCGCCGGGGTAAAGGCGGTGTCTGCGGGCAGCGGGCCGCGAATTCTGAGGTTTCGTTGACGAAACCCTTCGACGACCGGGGCAATGATATTCTGGTCTTCGTGGCCTAAATGGCCGCCCTCACCCGCGTGCGGGTTCAATCCACAAACCACAATTTCAGGATCATCAATCCCGAATCGCGTTTGCAGTCCGCGGTGCAGCACTTCGATGACCTTGGTCAGGCGCTCGGCCGTAATGTAGTTGGAGACTTCGGACAAGGGCAGATGCGTGCTGGCCAATGCAACCCGCAGATCACCGCCAACCAGGAGCATTACCGGCATGGGCGTACGGGTGATTTCCGCCAGAAATTCAGTATGGCCGGAAAACGTGACACCGCTGTCGTTGATCGTGCTTTTTTGCAGCGGTGCGGTGACCAGGCCGCAAAAAATATCATTCTGGCAGGCGCTGACGGCCATACGCAGACCCACGAGCAGCGCTGCTGCGTTGGATGGATCCGGTAGGCCACAAACGCCAGGGTTGGGCATGGGTTGTGACCACACGCGCAAGGTGCCGGCGGCGTGCTCGGTGCAGCGGGGCTGGGTCGGATCGAATTCGATCAGGGAAACCGTTTTGCCCAGGCGCTCGGCCCGAAGGCGCAATACCTTCGGGTCGGCAACAATGACGACGTGTCGGGCCCAGTCCGTTTCTGCCAGCGCAAGACACAGCTCGGGTCCGATACCGGCAGGCTCACCGGCGGTGATGACCAGGGGCGTTTTCAATTCAGCCAAGTTCACCGGCGTATCACCTTGACGGGGCAGGAAGGCGTCGTCTTGCTGGCGAAAAACTAGATACGTTTTTCGACGAATGCTTCATCGCGTATGCGACGAACCCAGAGCTCCGATTCATCCGCAAGTTTACTGTTGCGTACACGTTCGACACAGTTTCGTTCCTTGACCTCTTCCGTATTGTCGTAAGTCCTGCGGTCAGTGACTTCCAGAATGTGCCAGCCAAAACGCGTTTGAAACGGCTCCGACAAGGTGCCAATCTCGATTTCATCCGCCACTTTTTCAAATTCGGGGACAAACGAGCCGGGATTTACCCAGCCCATCGTGCCGCCGTTATTTGCCGATCCCGTATCGTCAGACACAAGCTTCGCGACCTCCGCAAACGATTCGCCTGCCAGAATGCGAGCTCGTGCATCACGAAGCTTTTGCTGGGCTGTCTCGTTATCAATGATCTCATTGGGCATGACAAGAATATGCCGCACTTCCTTTTGCTTGATTTCACTTCGTTCCAACGTACCCCTGACTTCGTTGACCTTGACGATGTGAAAGCCGCTAACGGCACGAATGGGTTTCGAAAACTTGCCAGCACCGAGAGGACCGACGACATCGGAAAACAGCGTCGGCAATTGACTGCCTTTTCGCCATCCCATCCGACCACCTTCAAGGCCGCTAGCGATATCGGAATGGCGGATGGCCATTTCCGCGAAATCGGCACCGTCCAGTAATTTCTGATACACCTCGTCTGCTTCTGCCTCTGCTTCGGCATAGTCTTCGGCCGTGGCCGAGTCCGGAACGGAAATCAGCAGGTGCGACAGGTTGTATTCGGAATTGACGACGACATTGTCTTCCAGGTCTGCAATGCACTGCTCGATCTCGCGCGGTGCCACGGAAATTCGCCCGACGACATCGATTTGCCGTAGTTGTTCGAGAACGAGCTGGGTACGCATGTCGCGGCGATACTCGCCATAGTCGACACCTTCCTTCCTCAGCATTTCCGGAAGGTCTTCGAATCGAATGCCATTTTGCTCGGCAATACGTTTCAACGCCGAGTTGAGAATCTGATCCGATATTTCAATACCGACTCTGCTGGCCCGCTGCATCTGCACTTCTTCGGTGATGAGTTGTTCCAGAACCTGCTCTTCAAGAACGTCCTGCGGTGGCAGCTTCATTCCTTGTTCGTTAGCTCGTACGATAATCCTGTCAATCTGTCGTTTAAGCTGGCTCTTGAGCACGACGCCGTCATTCACCACCGCGGCAATTCCGTCCAGCATCTCGCCGGTTTCCGAGAGTTCCTCTGCCGCGTAGATTGCCGCGGGCAGAAGGCTGGAGAGAGCAATTAAATATTTGATTTTATTCATAAAACGATTATTCGAATTCGCGTGAATAGCCAAGAATACCACGTTCCAGGATACGGTCCGCCCGCGTACCGACGCTGGCCATGCCTTTCAGGACCAACTGAATTCCGATCAAAGAATTCCGTTCTCCGTTACGAGTCGATACATAGCGTCGCGACACCAGCCGCAATCCCCAGCAGCAGCTCTCATACTCAAGACCAAAAAATTGTTCCAGTGACTTGTTGTCACGCAGGGAGTAGTTGTAGCGGCCAACGAAATTCCACTTGCTCGACAACGGCCAGGACCAGGATACGTCGGTCTGCTCGAGCGTCTGTCGCCGAAATCGATAGGCGAGATTCAATACTTTATTGGTCGCAGGCTGGTATTGCAGCCGCGCTTCGGATTTTGCCGTGCCATTCGCGCCGCTGCCCCATTGATGACCGATATCGAAATTGAAATTCTTGTAAATCAGGAATCGAAGTTCCGCGATGTAATCGGACGAATCGTTCGTAACATTAGGTTGGCCGGGAAAAGTGACACCCTGTTCGCTGAGATACAGAGTCTGGCCTATGGTTGCCGTTACGATTTCGCTACCTGAACTGGCGTTGAAAACCCGTGATGTTATGCCGATGCTCAGCTGGTCGGTGTCGGCAATACGATCAACACCCAGAAATCGATTTTTTCGAAACAACTGCACCAGATTCAGGTCGGGTTCGATGGTATCGAAAACGGGCAAATCCGATTGTTCGCGAAAGGGCGTGTGCACGTAAAGCAGTCGAGGTTCAATTGTCTGCACGAGCTTGTTCGAGCTACCCAACGTGCGTTCCAGAATCATGCCGATGTCCAGGCTCGATGTTGGTAGCGTTCGGGACGGAGACGTTCGCTGACCCGGCTCGGTATTTTCCAGCTCATATTGTGTGAATTGCAGCGCGACCGCCGGTTTAACGAACCACCCGGGGCGCTCAAGCGACCAGCTGACTTGCGGCATTGCATTGAGACGCCAGCCGGTGACGCCGACATCACGATCGAAATACACCAGCTCGGTGTCGATGTCATAACGCAGACCAAGGGGACGCGTCGGCCATTGTGCACTGATCCGCACTTGCGGCAATCGCCGGTACGGCGCGTTGTTCGGAGCGATCATCTCATCGATGGTCTGGTATTCCTGCACGCGACCGAGGAAGGACCAGTTTTCGCCGAAATAATCAAACGCCGCGCTGCGATTGAGGTGCGTAATGCTGGCGGTACTCAGACTGCCGCCGAGATCTTCAAAATAGGTGTCGTCGGAAATCTGGCGGTAGTCGACGGTGTTGCGCCAGCCGTTGTCAAACAGGGTTCGGTGCTCGAGCGACATAAACTGACGCTTGCCGCCAAACTGACTGTCGTTAGCCAGATACTCGAATTGCGCGACGCCCGAGTTTTTTTTCGTGAGGTAGCGAAATTCACTGCCGACCATCAAACCCCGGTCTGTCAGCAGGCGCGGCGTGATTGTCGCGTCGTAGTTTTCGGAAATATTCCAATACCAGGGCAAGCGGATTTCGTTACCACTGCGTCCGGCTCTGCCAATCTCCGGGGCGAGGAAACCGGTCAGGCGCGCGTCGCCGATCGGAAACGTCAGACGCGGTGCATACAGGATCGGAATACCTTGAAATCGTAGCGTGACATTCTTGGCTTTGCCCTTGCCCGCACGCGTGTCGAGATTGATATCGGCTGCCTCGATCAGCCAGTCATTCGAGCCGGGCGGGCAGGTCGTGTAGTTGACCTTCGTCAGGGACAACGTGCCATTTCGCGAGATCTCTATTTCATCCGCGGCGCCGCGAGAACTGCCGTTGCCCAATTGAAATTCCGCACCGGCAAAATAAATTCGCCCGGTCGAATACGACAGTTCGGCCGAATCGCTGGTGACGCTGGTGGTCGGGTCTTTGTAACGTACCTGGCCGGTGAGGCTCAATGCCTCCGTCACCGGATCGTAAACAGCGCTGTCAGCACCGGCCAGGCGATTGTCTCGACGAATCAGCACGCCGCCCGTCAGGATAGCGGCGGGGTCAGGGCCGACTTTTAGATCGACCGAGCCGGCTTCGATGGTCATGGTGGTTGGCGCGATGTCTTCGCTCTGACTCAGAAACGGCTCATCGTCAAGCCCGGTTGTTTCCGGCGCCACGCAGATCGGGTTCTGTTGACCGAAAACAGAGTGCGCGCACAGCAACAGGGGTACCGCGGTGATTAATGGGGAGAATCTGGGCAAACTGATATCGACTTTCTGACCAAACTGGTTGGGGGTGTATGAATCGGGGCAGGATGTTACGCGCAAAAGATGTTATCAGCTATCGCGATTTGCTACCTTCGCACAGTTCCATAGACCCATCAATGAGCCAACAGTGCCATTTTGCTGGCATTTGGCCCGCATAAACGGACAGGAAGACCCGATCAATACTGAAAACCGCCACGACGATCCGCGATTCACCGAGCTCGTAGCCTGGCTTGAGAGCGTGCCGGGGTTCTCGGCGGCGGAGCTCAGGCCGGCGTCGGCCGATGCGAGTTTCCGCCGCTACTTCAGAGTGCAATCGGGGCCGCAGACCTACATTGTCATGGACGCGCCACCGCCGCAGGAAGACTGTGTGCCGTTCGTCGAAGTCGCGGCTTTTCTTCGAAAAATGGGCGTGAATGGACCAGAAATACTGGCGGCCGATGTTCATCGAGGGTTCCTGTTGCTATCGGACCTTGGGCAGCGTCCGTATCTCGATGAGCTCAAGGCCCGCCGGCCGGCCGCCGGCCGATTGTATCGGGATGCGATCAATACGCTCATCACCATCCAGCGTGAGGGGAAACGCTTTCAGGACAAGCTGCCGAAATACGACGAGTCGCTGCTGCGCCGCGAATTGTCCTTATTCCATGACTGGCTGTGCGAACGGCGCCTGGGACTCAGTTTCTCGGACGATGATGAGCGCCAATGGGAAAAGTGTTGTGATGTACTGGTGAGCAGCGCACTCGCGCAGCCGGCCGTATTCGTTCATCGCGACTATCATTCGCGCAATTTGATGTTAACGGTTGAGAATAACCCCGGCATCCTGGATTTTCAGGACGCGGTCCTGGGTCCTTTGACTTACGACCTGGTATCCCTGTTGCGAGACTGTTATATCCGCTGGCCACGCGATCAGGTGCGTACCTGGGCGCTGGGATTCTACGAGGCACTTGATGATGGTATTCGCGGCGACATCGATAGCGAAATGTTCTTGCGTTATTTCGATCTGATGGGCGTGCAGCGGCACCTGAAGGCGGCGGGTATCTTCGCCCGGCTTTTGTACCGGGACGGGAAGCCGGGTTATATGGGCGATGTCCCGTTCGCGTTGCAATACGTCGTCGCCGTGAGTCAACGTTACCCGGAAATCGGTTTTCTCGCGGAGCTGATTGAGGAACGCTGCGCGTCGCTATTGGTGGTGGGCGAATGATCGCGATGATTCTTGCGGCAGGTCGCGGGGAGCGCTTGCAACCGATCACCGACAACGTGCCGAAATCACTGGTGGAGGTCGGTGGCATCAGTCTGTTGGAACGACATTTGAGTGCGCTGGCCGACGCGGGTGTGTCCACCGTCATCATCAACCTTGGCTGGCTTGGCGAACAGATTGTCGAGCGCATCGGTTCCGGCAACCGGTTCGGCCTGCAGGTTTGCTACAGCCCGGAATACGAGCGGATTCTCGAAACCGGTGGCGGTATTCGTCGGGCATTGCCAATGCTGGGTCGTGATCCGTTTTGGGTGCTCAACGCCGATGTCTATACCGATTTCTCCTTGCCTTGCTTTGAGCTGCCGGACGACTGTTTCGGTCACCTGGTGCTCGTCCCGACGCCGAAAGACAAAGCGCGCGGGGACTTCGATCTGATCGATGGCAAGATACGCAATGGGAACGCTCCGGCGCACACATTCAGTGGCATCGCCTGTTATCGGCCGGAGTTCCTGGAGCAACAGGTTGTGGAGCGATTCTCGATCGTGCCACTGCTGCGGCGTGCTGCCGATCTGGGGCAATTGAGCGGTGCGCTGTATGAAGGTCAATGGGCTGACGTCGGCACGCCGGAAAAGCTGCACGACATTAACCGTCGATGGTTTGATCGTACCTGAAAATTTTCCGTTTGCCGAAACCGAGATACCGGAGCAGATGTCCTTCGAGCAGGGATTCCACCCGGGCGCGATTTGCGGTGATGCCGAGGCCGCGTAAATCGGTCACTGCCATATTCTGAAACCCGCAGGTATTAATGCGAGAGAATGGTGCGAGGTCGACATCGATATTGAGCGCCATACCGTGATAACTGGCACCCCGCCGTATTCTCAGGCCCACGCTGGCCAGTTTCGTTCCCGCGACATAGACTCCGGGTGCGTCTGCACGGCTCGCCGCTTGTACATCGAAGTCGGCCGCGAGGTCGACGACACTTTGCTCAAGTGCAGTGACGAGATCGCGGACGCCAATCATGGATCGTCTTAAATCGATCAACGGGTAGATCATCAATTGCCCGGGACCGTGATAGGTCACCTGACCACCACGGTCAATTTGCACCACCGGGATGTCGCCCGGCGCGAGCAGGTGTTTGCGATCGGCATTCAGGCCCAGCGTAAAGACCGGCGGGTGTTCGGTGAACCAGATTTCGTCGGCAGTGTTTGCATCTCGCTCGTCCGTGAAGCGTTGCATAGCACGCCACAAAGGTTCGTAATCTTGCTGTCCGAGCGAGCGGATATTGATTTTGCCGCCCCCGGGGCTGGATGATTGCGCTGTCACAGCGCCACCAGAACCTCTTCGTGCGCGGACAGATCCCGGTAAATGCTGTCGAGTTGCTGTTGGCTGATTGCCTCGATGGTGATCGTGATTGAAATGAAGTTGCCTTTGCGGCTTGCCGACTGGCGAATGGCGTCGTCGTGAATGTCGCCAGCGTATTTTGCGACGATTGCCCGTGCGACCTCATGAAAGACCGTGTGATCTCGGCCCATTATCTTGATGGGGAACCGGCAGGGAAATTCCAGGATTGCCTTGCGTTCCAGTAGATCCTTTTCTTCAGTCATCATTCATTGCGATGAGGGCGTTACTCAAACCAGAGCCGCACTCCGTCGCGCGTTCTTTGCCAAAAAGACCCGCTCGGATTTTCTTCGAGCGCACGTAGCGGTTCGTTTAGGAGCGTCGCGCCGTTCAGTCTGACTGTCAGCTCGGCAAGTGGCTGACCCAGTGCGACAGGCGCCATCAGGACCGTCGGCATGTTGAGTACCGATTCCACATCATCGAAACTGCCGCGAGGAATAGTGATGTAGAGGTCGTCAGCAACACCGAGTTCGACCATTTCTTTTTGTGCTTTCCAGATTCGCGCATCGGCGACTTTCTCGTTGGCGCGATACAGCAGCCGGGTTTCAAAAAAGCGAAAGCCGTAATTTAACAGCGCCTGGCTGCCATCGACACGCGCTTTGGCGCTTGCCGTTCCCAATACCACCGCAATAACGCGCATGCCATCGCGCTCGGCGGATGAAACCAGGCAATAGCCGGCCTCGTCCGTGCGCCCTGTTTTCATGCCATCTACGCTTGGGTCGCGCCACAACAGCGAGTTGCGGTTGTTCTGGGCAATACCGTTGTACTCGAATTCCCTGACGGAGTACCAGCGATAGTATTCCGGGAATTCGGTGACAATCGCACGTGCCAGAGTGGCGAGATCGCGCGCTGTCGAATAATGGTTTTCATCGGGCAGGCCGGTCGCATTCTGAAACTGGCTGCTTCGCATGCCCAGCGCTGCAGCATATTGATTCATCATTTGCGCAAATACGGACTCGGTGCCCGCGACATGTTCTGCGAGTGCCACGCTGGCGTCGTTACCGGATTGAACAATCATGCCAAGCAATAAATCTTCGACGCTTACCTGCTTGCCGACTTCAATGAACATTCTTGAACCGGGCGTGCGCCATGCTTTTTCGCTGACGGTGACCTGGTCCGCAAGCGTGATTTGATTCTCGCGCAGCGATACGAAAACAGCGTACGCGGTCATAAGCTTGGTCAGGCTGGCGGGCGCGAGTCGCTCATCCGGTTTCAACGACGCGAGTTCATGGCCGGAGTTGCTGTCGATCAGCAGATAGCTCTTTGCGCCAATCACCGGTGCCGCCGGTACCGGCATTTTCTGTGCATAGGCGGGGGCGAATACTTGTGCCACCAGGATTACTAGTAGAATCAGAAGGTTTTGAGCTTTGAATGGCATCTTATGGCAGCGGGTAAGTTTTGCAGGCGCACATTGTAACGCCTGCGACGCCAAATGGGGGCTTCGCCTTATTCGGTAACGAGATGCGTCTCGGTGATGCCAATACGCTCGAGTTTCGCCACCACCTGGTCATACTGACCGACATCGGCGATGGGCCCGATACGAACCCGGTAGAGTGTCGGTGAGCGACCGGATTCCTCGTAGACGAATGCTTCACGGATGCCGTGTTCTCGCAGCAGGCTGAAGCGCCGTCGTGCGTTATTCTTGTCGCCAAAAGCACCAACCTGTACGTATATTTCTTCGCCTTCTCCGGGTCGATCCGCGGCCGCCTGCGCCCGGCTCGCATCATGTCGGACGGGTCGGGTCTGCGCTGGTTTATCGAAACTGATCGCGGTGACTTCCACCAGGCTGGTGCCGGAGCCGATCATGTCCAGTTTGATGGCGGCGGAATAGGAGAGATCGATAATTCGATTGTTGACAAACGGTCCGCGGTCGTTGACGCGGACAACGACGGTTTTATTATTGCGTAGATTTCGTACTTCGACGAAGGTCGGCAGTGGCAAAGTTTTGTGCGCTGCAGTCATCGCGTACATATCGTAGGGTTCCTGAGACGATGTAGGACGTCCGTGGAACTTTTTGCCGTACCACGAAGCGACGCCGCGCTCGGAATAGCCGTAGTTGGATGGCATCACTTCGTAACGCTTGCCAAAAACTTCGTAAATCGGTCCGTTGCCATAGCGACTGCGCGGCTCGTCGCGCGGTATCGGGTCATTCGGCAGGTGTGGAGGAACGACCGAGCCGGTTCGCGGCGGTCCGTCCCCGGGTGTGCGGCTGGCACAGCCCGTGAGTACCAGGAGTAAAGCCAGTCCGAAAACTTTTACCCGATCAGGATTCATCACGGGCGACCTCCAGCGCAATTTCCTGTCCGAGCTGATGCACGGCAAGTGCGTACATCACGCTGCGGTTGTACCGGGTAATAACGAAGAAGTTGTGAAAACCCACCCAGTGTTCGTCGTCATCGGTGCCTTCCAGCGTGAGCAGCTGGCTGGCAAAATCGCCCGGCATACTGGTAGAGAACATTACGCCCTGATCGCTGAGCGATTTGACGGTTTCGGTCGCTTTCAGCGTGTTCTTCGGCAGGTCCCCCTGCCAATCGGGGCCCAGAGTGGCCTGCGTTACAATATCTTCGTCGCTTTTCCAGCCATGGGCGACGAAATAGTTGGCGACGCTGCCAATAACATCGGCCCAGTTATTCCAGATATCGCGTTTGCCATCATCACTGGAATCGACCGCGTAAGCGCGGTAGCTGCTCGGCATGAATTGCGGCGCGCCCATCGCGCCTGCATAGGAGCCGGTTGCCTTGCCAGCATCCATACCTTCTTCGCGCACCAGCAGCAGATACTGTTCGAGTTCGCGGGTGAAGAATTTGGATCGTGGTGGATAGTCAAATGCCAGCGTTGCGAGCGCGTCGATGACACGATAACGGCCGGTGATGCGGCCGAAGTAGGTTTCAACGCCGATTATGCCGACAAGGATCTCACAGCTGACGCCCGTATCTTCGCTTATGCGCTGCAGTTCGTCGCGATGTTCCTGCCAGAAGGCTGCCCCCGCTGTAATGCGTTTTTCGGTCAGAAAAATCTTCCGGTAAGCCTGCCAGGTGAGCATCTTTTCGGCCGGTTTGCTAATGGCGTCGAGAATCGACTGTTGTGCAGTGGCCATCTGCAGCGCCGCAGTCAGCGTGGTTCGATCGTAACTGTGCTCCTCGATCATCGTATCGATGAATTTGCGCACATCGGCCCGCTCGATATCGAATGCCAGGGCAGGTTGGCCGCAGACGATCAGCAACAGCGTTATTAAGAAAAATTTTGAGGTCATGGCAGTCGTCATCAATGGGGCAACAGTTTACGGTGAGAATGAATGGACATCAGAATACCGAATCCGGCCATCAGGGTCACCATCGACGTGCCGCCGAAACTGACCAGGGGCAGGGGAATCCCAACTACCGGCACCAAGCCTGTCACCATCGCAATATTTACAAATACATAAACAAAAAAAGTGAGACTTATACTGCCTGCGAGCAGCCGGGAAAATGAATCCGGTGCCTGTGTGGCGATATAGAGACCGCGACCGACCACGAATACATACAAAACCAGCAGGCTTAACACGCCGAGCAAACCCAGTTCCTCACCCATGACGGCGAAGATAAAGTCGGTATTGCGTTCCGGCAGGAATTCCAGCTGGGCCTGGGAACCGTTGGTCCAGCCCTTGCCGAACAGACCGCCCGAACCAATCGCAATCTTGGATTGAATAATGTTATAGCCGGCACCGAGCGGGTCCGAGTCCGGATTCAGTAATGTCATGACACGCTGGCGCTGATAGTCCTGCATGAACTGCCACAATACTAATGCGCCGGGAACGGAAAGAACCAGCAGCGACAACATGAGGCGAATCGACATTCCGGCCAGGACAATAACGATGACGCCGGAGGCGGCGATCAGGAGCGATGTGCCGAGGTCGGGTTGTACGGCGATCATGTAGGAAGGTACCGCGATCAGTATGGCGATGATCAGTAACTGACCGGCCGTGGGCGGTAGTTGCCGGTCGTGCAAATACCATGCGGCCATCATCGGCACGGCAAGCTTCATGATTTCGGAGGGCTGAAACCGAATGCCGACGTCCAGCCAGCGCTGCGCTCCCTGGCCGACCTCACCCAGTATCAGCACCAGCGAGAGCAGGCCGAGACCAAACAGGAAGGCCCAGGGCGTCCAGCGGCGCATCAGGTCCGGCGGGAACTGTGCGACGACAAGCATGACGACGACGGCTACCCCGAGGCGAACGACCTGTTGCAGCCAGAGATCGATATCCTCACTGACGGCGCTGTACAGGACGAACAAACCGAAGCCACAAATCAGCAACAGGCCCCCCAACAAGGGCGCGTCGAGGTTGAGGCGGCGAAAAACACCGGACAGGCCGCCAGAGCCTGTACCCCGGCCATCGATGAGCCATTGCGTATCGCTAAGGCGCACTGTCTTCTACCCCCAGATAACGATCCATCATAGCGCGTGCCATCGGCGCCGCGATACGGCTGCCGCTGCTGCCGTTTTCGACAATGACCGCGACGGCGATGCGAGGCTGTTGCAGCGGCGCAAAAGCAATAAACAGCGCATGGTCGCGCAGCCGTTCGTCCAAATCCTCTTGTTCAAAACTTTCTTCCTGTCCGACGGTAAACACCTGCGCAGTGCCGCTCTTGCCCGCCATCTCGTACGGTGCATTCGCGCCCGCCGCGCGAGCAGTGCCCTTTGGCCCTTGTAATACGTCGTGCATCGCGCCAATGACGTTTTCCCAATAAAACGCGTTGTCGACTTTAACGTCGTCCAGACGACGAGGCTGGATCACGGTGCGCTCACCGGTCAACGGGTTTTCGATCGATGCGACGAGGTGGGGCGTGAAACGTTTACCGTGCGTTGAAAGTGCCGCCGCTGCGTTCGCCAGTTGCAGGGGCGTCGCCAGCATATAGCCTTGTCCGATTGCGGCAATGACGGTTTCGCCCGGAAACCACACCTGATCCGCACGTTCGCGAAACGCGCCGCGCTTCCAGGCGCGTGACGGCACGAGGCCGGGAAGTTCGCCGGTTACGTCAACTCCGGTCGGCCGGCCCAGCCCGAACTGAGTCAGGTAATCGTGCATGCGATCGATGCCGATATCGCGGCTGATTTCGTAGAAATACACATCGCACGATTGTGTAATCGCATCGTGCAAATCGACCTCACCGTGACCCTCGGGTCGCCAGTCGCGATAACGGTGGGTGCTGCCGGGCAAGGTGTAATAGCCTCGGCAGAACGTTCGTCGAGTCAGGTTGGTGGCGCCCGTTTGCAAGGCGGCGAGCGACAGGATTGGCTTGATGACCGATCCCGGAGGATAAGTGCCGCGTACCGCCCGATTGAACAAGGGCTGGTTGACGTCGGATTGCAGGACCCTGAATTCACTCGATGTCATGCCGAGGGCAAAACCGTTCGGATCGAACGACGGGGCGCTGACCAGCGCCAGTATCTCGCCATTTTGTGGGTCGATTGCAATAATCGAGCCGCGTCGCCCCGCCAGCAATTCCGTAGCCAGTACCTGCAGGTCAAGATCGATCGTGAGGTACAGGTTCGATCCGGGACTGGGCGCTTCGGCATCCAGAATCGAACCCGCGGCATCGCGCGGATCGACCGACACCTGTCGTCCCCGGGCATTGGTGACAATTTGACGGTGACCGGGATCACCGTGGAGATATTTTTCCTGGGAAAATTCGATGCCCGTCTTGCCGGTATGCGCAGTTCCCGCATAGGCGACCGGATCCAGTCGCTTGAGGTCATTAACGCTGATTGCGCCAACGTAGCCGACGGCGTGAGCCGTATTGGCGGCGTGCGGATAGTGTCGCACCAGCCTCGGTTGAAAATCGACGCCCGGGAACCGCGGGCGATGAACGGCGAAATTGGCAATTTCCTCGTCGCTTAGGCGAAATCGGAGCGTGACTGGTTTGAAACGAGGCCCTTGGTCTGACACGTCGATGAAGCGTGATATATCCTGTTGATCGATGAGTCCGAGTTTCGCCAGTCGTTCCAATGTGTCGTCGATATCCGCCACTTGTTCCGGAATGAGTTCGAGCTGATAAGTCGGGACGTTTTCCACCAGAATGCGTCCCTTGCGATCGAAAATGAGGCCGCGGGTCGGCGCGAGGGCCTCGATTCGAATGCGGTTGCCCTGCGACCGTTCGGAAAATTGTTCATGCTCGACGATCTGCAGTTGAATCAGGCGGGCAACGACGAAGCCGAGCAGGATGACACTGACCACCGACGACAGAGCCACTCGGGCGACAAAGAGCTGTCGCTCGGAATGGTGATCCTTGATCGGTGCGATCAGGCTCATGGCAATACAATCACATGTGGCTCGCGCGTGACCGGTACGGGACCGTGCGCAACACCAGGGTGACCAAAGGCCATAGCAATGCGCTGGTCAGGACAGGACCCCAATAGGTCGCCAGCGGTGCGTGAATACCCGCAACGCCGTTAATCCAGAACAGTAGAAATTCGTACAGACCGAGCAGTGGCACGATTGTCAATGCCATTTGCGATACCGGATACAGGCGTAGCTGCAGGTGAAACTTGATCGTCACGTAGACGACACAGCTCAAAACAAGTGCGTGCTGACCCAGCAACGTGCCGTGCGCGACATCGAGTACGATGCCAATCAACCAGGCGTGGCCGACGCTGTAGGTTCTTGGCAGATTCATCGACCAGTAGATGAGTACCAACGCGACCCAGTCGGGGCGGAACGGGATCGCCCAGTTGGGCATTGGCGCGATGGCCAGCATCAGCGCGACCACGATGGATATCAGAACGGGCAGGCGCCTGGATGCTCTGTCGTCACTCATCACCGACCTCACTATCGCTTGACGGATCGCTCTGCCATATAAGCATGACTTCGCGAATCTGGTTCAATGCCGCCACCGGCTGGGCCGAAACTTCGGCAAACGACATGGCGGGAATGCGCTCAACCTTGCTGATAATGGCAACCGGGTAACCGGCCGGAAATGCACCGCCCAGGCCCGAGGTAACCAGCAAGTCACCTTCCGCGATGTCGGCATTGTTGGGTAGAAACGGCAAGTCCAGCCGATCAAACTCACCCGTACCTACCGCAATCGTCCTGAGCCCGGTACGATTGACCTCAACGGGTAACGCATGGTCCGGATCGCTGATCAAGAGACCTTGCGCTGAAAGCAGGCCGGTATTGATGATCTGACCAACGACACCGTCCGCATTTACGATGGCCTGGCCGTCGTAAACATCGTCGCGCGTGCCTTTGTCGATCACAATTGAATGTCGGAACGGGTTTGGACTGACGGACATGATCTCGGCCACCCTGACCCGATCACGCACGCGGCTGGTCGCTTCAAGCATTGCGCGTAAACGCGCGTTTTCGGCCTCGAGCGCGGTATAGCGCTGCAGCCTGGCCTGGGTGAGCAAGCGTTCGGTGCGCAGACGATTGTTGTCCAAAAGCAGGTCACTGCGGCTGGTCGTCGTGTCGTTGATCCACTGCCAAAGGGCGACGGGTGCATCGACGATCGTTCGCAGTGGCTCAACAGCCGCATCCACCGCGCGACGGACCGTATCGAGATGATTTTCACGCTGGTCGACAATCAGCAGGGTAATGCTCAGCCCGCAGAGCAACAGAAAGCGGACCCCGAGGGACGCAAGGCGTGGAGAGCGGTGCTGACTGTCAGTTCCGGCGGCCATCAGCGGGTCTCCTCCGATTATTCAGGCAGTGATAGACGGTACATGGCGTTTAGCCCGCATTTCTGAACCGGGGACGAAGTACCGGGCGACTATTCAAGGCCAAAAACGGATGGGCCATGTTCGTCAATCAATTCGATGACACGGCCACCGCCGCGTGCCACACAGGTGAGCGGGTCATCTGCGATCACAACCGGCAGTCCGGTTTCTTCCATCAGCAGCTTGTCGATGTCACGCAGCATGGCACCGCCACCGGTTAGTACAATACCGCGTTCAGCGACGTCAGCGCCCAGCTCCGGCGGGGTTTGCTCCAGTGCTTCCTTAACGGCACCGACAATGCCCTGCAAAGGTTCCTGCAGCGCTTCCAGGATCTCGTTGCTGTTCAACGTAAAGCTTCTTGGCACGCCTTCTGACAGATTGCGACCCTTGACCGAGATCTCGTTGACCTCCTGGCCCGGAAATGCGGAGCCAATTTCATGTTTGATCCGTTCTGCCGTGGCCTCACCGATCAGTATGCCGTAGTTGCGGCGTACGTAGTTGGTGATTGCCTCGTCAAAGCGGTCGCCGCCGATGCGGACGGAGGCCGCGTAGACGATGCCATTGAGTGAAATGACCGCGACTTCCGATGTGCCACCGCCAATGTCCAGCACCATGGAACCGCGCGCCTCGTGCACGGGCAAACCCGCCCCGATCGCGGCTGCCATTGGTTCGGGAATAAGGTGTACTTTGCGTGCGCCGGCGCCTTCGGCCGATTCGCGGATCGCGCGTCGTTCAACCTGCGTGGATCCGTAGGGCACGCAAATCAGAACACGCGGACTGGGCCGGAAATAGCGTGTCCCGTGCGCTTTACGAATGAAGTGCTGCAGCATCTTTTCAGTGATCGTAAAATCGGCGATCACGCCGTCTTTGAGCGGCCTGATCGCGGTGATGTTCCCCGGTGTACGGCCAAGCATATTCTTGGCTTCCATACCGACGGCTTCCACCGTTCGGCCCCCACGTCCCGCTTCCTCGCGGATGGCAACAACCGATGGTTCGTCGAGCACAATTCCGTGACCGCGCGAGTAAATGAGGGTGTTGGCAGTCCCGAGATCGATTGACAAATCTTCCGAGAAATAGCCTAAAATATTTTTGAACATGTGGGGGTAGGGTCCGGCGAATCAAATCAACAGCGTAATCTAACAATGCCCACGACTTTGAGCAAGGCGCTGTGTATTATTGCGGCCCCTTGGGTTCATGTGGGCAGCGCGCATTTTTGAGGTAATTTTGGTGTCATTAAGCAAAGATCAGGTACAACATATCGCGACACTTGCACGGCTCACGATTGCTGAGGAGGAAATGGACGATGTGGTGGGTAAATTGTCCCGCATTGTCGATTTTGTCGACCAGTTGCAGGCCGCGCCGACCGAGAATGTCGTACCGATGGCCCATCCACTGAATACCTGTCAGCGATTGCGAGCGGACGCGGTGACCGAGGGCAACGAGCGCGATAGAATCCAGGCCAATGCGAGCGCGGTGCACGATGGCCTGTATCTCGTCCCCAAAGTGCTGGACTAACCATGAAACAGGATCATGATGCCTTGCACATGCGCACCCTGTCTGAACTCCGCCGGGGCTTGAGAAGCGGTGAGTTTTCGGCGACTACACTGACCGAGGCACTGCTGGAGCGCATCTCGAATGCGGGCGGTGCGCTAAATGCATTCATTACCCTGACCGGGGAGCGGGCGCTGGACAGTGCCGTCATCGCCGACAAGGCGATCGCGGCGGGAAATACGCAGCCATTGACCGGTTTGCCGATCGTGCACAAGGACCTGTTCTGTACTCGCGACGTCCTCACGACCTGTGGCTCGCATATCCTGGATACTTTCGTCTCACCGTATGACGCGGCGGTTGTGGAGCGTATGGGTGTTGCCGGGGCGATCATGCTCGGCAAGACCAATATGGACGAGTTCGCGATGGGCTCGTCGAATGAGACGAGTTATTTTGGTGCCGTCAGGAATCCGTGGGATCTGAGCTTGTCACCCGGCGGATCGTCCGGTGGCTCGGCATCCGCCGTGGCGGCCAGGCTGGTGCCTGCGGCAACCGGTACCGACACCGGTGGCTCGATTCGCCAGCCCGCGGCGCTGACCGGGACAACCGGAATCAAACCCACTTACGGTCGCGTGTCTCGCTACGGCATGGTTGCTTTCGCCTCCAGCCTGGACCAGGCGGGCGTGATCACTCGCTCGGCGGAAGATGCCGCTCTGTTGCTTGGTGTCATGGCTGGTTTCGACCCGCGCGACTCGACCTCCTCCGAAGAACCCGTGCCCGACTACCTCGCGGCGCTGCACAAGCCACTGAAAGGTTTGCGTATCGGCATCGTTCAGGAGCATTTCGACGAGGGCCTGGATGCCGATAACGAAATCCTGGTCAAAGCGGCCATTGCGACGCTTGAGGAGCAAGGTGCGACGACGGTAGAGGTCAGTTTGCCCAATTTGAACCTGTCCGTGCCGACTTACTACGTGGTCGCTCCGGCGGAATGTTCGTCGAACATGTCGCGATTCGACGGCGTGCGCTACGGGCACCGGGCCGGGAACCCTGTCGACCTGATGGATCTTTACTGCCGCACGCGCAGCGAAGGATTCGGTGCGGAAGTGAAACGCCGCATCATGACCGGCACGTACGTGCTGTCGGCGGGCTACTACGATGCCTATTACCTGCAGGCACAAAAGGTACGGCAATTGATCAGTCAGGATTTCAAGGCGGCCTTCGAGCAAGTCGACGTTATCGTCGGACCGACAACGCCAACGCCCGCCTTTGCCCTGGGCGACAAGGTGGACGACCCGATTACGATGTATTTGAATGACATTTACACAATCGGCGCAAACCTTGCCGGGCTGCCCGGGATTTCTGTGCCCTGTGGTCTGGTGGGTGGTCTGCCTGTGGGCTTGCAGCTCGTGGGTCCGCATTTTGCGGAAGGGACCTTGCTTGCTTGCGCGCATCAATATCAGCAGCTGACGGACTGGCACGAAATCGCGCCGGGAGATTTCGCATGAACGCCGCGTGGGAAGTCGTCATTGGTCTCGAAATTCATGCGCAGCTCGCGACCTCGAGCAAGATTTTCTCCGGCGCATCCACGGCGTATGGCGCCGATCCGAACACCCAGGCATGCCTGGTCGATCTCGGCTATCCGGGCGTACTGCCGGTACTGAATGCCGAAGTCGTGCGTATGGCCTGCAAATTCGGACTTGCGGTGGACGCCACCATTGCGCCCCGTTCCGTCTTTGCCCGCAAGAACTATTTCTATCCTGACTTGCCCAAGGGCTACCAGATCAGTCAGTACGAGTTACCCATTGTTGTCGGTGGTGAACTCGTAATCGCCGGTGACGACGGTGAGGAGAAATGCATTCGGATAACGCGTGCGCACCTCGAAGAAGATGCCGGAAAATCCATTCATGAAGGGCTGGATCAATACTCCGGCATCGATCTCAATCGCGCTGGCACACCGCTGCTGGAAATCGTGTCGGAACCGGATCTCAGTTCCGCCAAGGAAGCCGTGGCGTACATGCGCAAGATTCATTCCATCGTACGCTATCTCGAGATCTGCGATGGCAACATGCAGGAAGGCTCTTTTCGCTGTGATGCCAATGTCAGCATTCGGCCACGCGGCCAGACTGAACTGGGTACGCGCGCCGAATTGAAAAACCTGAATTCATTCCGCTTCGTCGAAAAAGCCATTAACTACGAAATAGAACGTCAGATCGATGTTATTGAAGACGGTGGCTGTGTGCGCCAGGAAACGCGCCTGTACGATTCCGATCGTAACGAAACTCGTCCGATGCGATCCAAGGAGGAGGCGAACGACTATCGTTATTTCCCGGACCCCGATCTTTTGCCGGTGGAAATTGACGAAGCCTTCATCGCAGCGGTTCGCGAGACCCTGCCCGAATTGCCGGGCGCGAAACAAGAACGTTTTGTGGCGGACTACGGCATCAAGCGGGACGATGCGATCATCCTCACCGCCAGTCGCCCGCTCGCCGATTACTTTGAGGCGACCGCCTCAGCGAGTGCCGCATCCGCTCAAACGGTCGCACACTGGGTCATCGGGGATTTGTCGGCCGCGCTGAATCGTGACGGCCTGGATATCGCCGACAGTGCCCTGAGTGCAGCGCAGTTGGCCGGGCTCCTTGACCGCATCGACGACAATACGATCTCCGGTAAAATCGCCAAGGAAGTTTTCGACGCGATGTGGTCCGGTGAAGGCAGCGCCGACGACGTGATCGAGGCGCGGGGTCTGCGGCAAATTACCGATAGCAGCGCCATCGATAGTATTGTCGATGCCGTTATCGCAGCCAATCCTGGACAAGTCGCCGAATATCGTGCGGGCAAGGACAAGCTGATTGGTTTTTTCGTCGGCCAGGTGATGAAAGAAACCGCTGGTAAGGCGAATCCGGGGCAGGTCAATGAGGCGTTGAAGCGGAAGCTGGCTGAGGGGTAGGGGGCAGATTATCCTATCTGAGTAGAATTTCCGTACTGCTGTAAGATCGGTCGCGCCTCAGGTGACGCTCCTACAATGGTTCTATTGGCACTCCTGTAGGAGCGTGACCTGACACGCGATCAGGCTCAGGAGGTCGCGCCTCAGGTGACGCTCCTACAATTATTCTATGGGCACTCCTGTAGGAGCGTGACCTGACACGCGACCAGGCTCAGGAGGTCGCGCCTCAGGTGACGCTCCTACAATTATTCTATGGGCACCGCTGTAGGAGCGTGACCTGACATGCGACCGGGGCTAAGAGGGTCGCGCCTCGGGAGACGCTCCTACAATTATTCTATTGGCACTCCTGTAGGAGCGTG
>JAADHU010000010.1 GCA_013151645.1 Gammaproteobacteria bacterium
TCTGAGACCGTGCCCCGCAGGGATGCGGGGCCCGAGCTTACAGGGACGTACTTGCAGCGTGTCTCAGAGACCGACCTCAGCGCACGGGTCCGTAGCACCACTGGGCGCAAAAGGTATCCCACCCGACTCGAGTTTGAGATGTTTTCTGCTCCGGTAGTGCCCTCGTGACCGAAGACAGCTACACTTCCGCCCCAACGAGGCATTGGTGCCGTCAATCCAGTGTCCGCCCCAGCGGATCAACTTCGCCGAAGAGCAGAACCCATGGACGCCAAAGAGCAGCCACAGTCGAATCTGGAAGAACTAAGACACCGCCTTGACAGCGGCCAGATGCGCTCTGCGCGGGCACTTATCGGCAACCTTCGACCGACCGAACTGGCCCGCCTGCTCGAATCCTTACCATTGCGGGAACGCGCCGTTGTCTGGGAGATGGTGGATGCCGAATTGGGCGGCGACGTCCTGGTTGAGGTTGGAGAGGAGGTACGCGACGGCCTGATCGAGGGCATGAAAACCGACGAGTTGATCGCCGCGATTGACGGTATGGAACTCGACGATCTCGCCGATCTCGTCGCCGACCTTCCGGAGAAACTGACGCAGGAAGTTCTGCGGACAATGGACCAGCAGGATCGCGATCGTCTGCATCAGGTACTGGCTTACGACGAGGACAGTGCCGGCGGTTTGATGAATATCGACATCGTGACGGTCCGTCCTGACGTCACGCTTGAGGTCGTCTTGCGTTACTTGCACGCCCGGGGACACATTCCCGACGGCACCGACTGCATATTTGTCGTCAATCGAAACAATGAGTATCAGGGGGCTTTGCTGTTGTCGCGGCTGCTGACGCAGGACCCTGAGTTGTTGGTCACGGAAGTCATGTCTGCCGACATCGAACCGATCCCCGCGCAAACACCTTCTGAAAAAGTTGTGTGGGAGTTCGAAAACCGTGATTTGCTTTCCGCCGCGGTGACGGACGAAGACAATCGCGTTGTTGGTCGTATTACGGTGGACGATGTATTCGACATCATTCGTGACGAGGCTGAACATTCTCTCATGGGCGCCGCCGGACTGGACGAGGAATACGACATGTTCGCTCCGGTCGCCAGGAGCACACTGCGACGTTCGGTCTGGCTGGGAATCAATCTGGCGACAGCCTTTCTGGCGGCATCAGTCGTCGATATTTTCCAGACGACGGTCGATAAGATTGTGCTGCTGGCCGTGTTGATGCCGGTCGTCCCCAGTATGGGCGGGGTTGCAGGCACCCAATCACTAACGATTATGACTCGCGCAATAGCGCTGGGACAGATCAACCGCACCAATACACGTGGCATATTTCGCAAGGAAATTTTCGTCGGCATCCTCAACGGCCTGCTGTGGGCTCTGGTGGTGGCAGTCTTTACTTACCTGTGGTTTGGCGACTATCGAATTGGCGCAGTCATTGCAGGCGCGATGGCCATCAACCTCGTTGCCGCCGCAGCTGCGGGATTTACCATACCCTTGATGTTGAAACGCTTGAAAATCGATCCCGCACTTGCCGGAGGGGTCGTTCTCACGACGGTTACGGACGTCGTTGGCTATATGTCATTTCTCGGACTGGGTGCCATTTTCCTGTTGTAAGAATATCGATTTCAGGAGTAAGCACCCAGATCTTTCCTGACCCAGCTTGGCGCGAAGAGCCTGGCGACATCGTTGCCAAGCACGAAGTCGAGCAGTTGTTCTTTAACGGCCATGCCATCGCTGTATCCCAGCTTGATGAGCGCCTGCGTATAACCCTGTTCGAAGAGCAAAAAGCTGAGCAAACGGCCTGCACTGCCGTTCTTGCTGCCACCCACGCCACGTAGTAGCGCGCGTACCGGAGCCGGCATTTCGTGTCGATATTCGAGCGCCACTTCCCGCAAGTCCTTGCTGGGTACAACAATCATCGTATCGATCGGACGCATTCGCTGCATCGCCCCCGTTCTGTATTGTGGCGGTACGGAGTCGATCAGTTGGTTGATGCGTGTCATGCGCTCGAGATCCGAATACAACCCGTCCATAAATAATGTATCGAGCATATATCCGGCGATCTGACCAAAACTTGGAAAAGGCAGCGGTTCGCCCAGTTCGGAAACAGGATCTGCGACCTCGTTGCGCACACCGATGACCAGAATACGGTCTGCGCCCAGATGAATCGCTGAACTTAACGGGGTTGCCTGACGCATCGCGCCATCGCCAAAGTACTCGCCTTCGAGCAGAACCGGCGGAAATATCATCGGCACTGCAATACTCGCCATAAGATGGTCAAGATTCAAAGTTCGACTGACTCCTGTGCGACGAGTCCTCGCCCACTCTTTTGTGTCGGCGACAGCCTGGAAAAATGACACCGAGCGAGCCCGCGAATAGCCGGCCGCCGTTACGGCAATCGCGTCGAGATAGCCTTTGTCGATAGCATCCTGAACTCGTGGAAAACGAATATTACGGCTGAGCAGCGCGCGCAACGGCGAATTATCCAGCAGCGACTTTGGCATGCCCACCAGGTTGCCGCCGGTAATGAGGGCGGCAACCCAGCGCGCACTGCTCTTGAACATTGTCCAGCTGTCCACCTTGAACACCTGATCGCTGTGGAAATTCCCCCAAACGCGATCAAGCTCCGCGACGCCAACGCGGAAGCGCCGCGCCCTGCTGGCCAGCACCACTGAGTTTATAGCGCCTGCTGACGTTCCACTCATGATTGCAAATGGATTCGCCGCTCCGTGGGGCAGCAGGTCCGCCAGTGCCAGCAAAACGCCCACCTGAAAGGCTCCACGGGCACCGCCACCTGGCAGAACCAGAGCAGATTTGACTTTTGGTGGCTGTATTTCCATATCGAAAGCGTATTATAGTTATCGTCTGGCGGCTGCCAATCGCAGCCGTCACATCGGGGCCGGTATTCCATCACAATTTCCCACGAAACGGGGCACACCATGAAACAATTTATTTACGCAATGGCCGTCACTTTTCTCCTGGCAGGCGTCGGGCCCGCCGTTCTCGCCGACGACATCGTGACCGGAGAGGCCGCCCCCGACTTTGAATTACCCGATCAAAACGGCGATATGCACTCGCTGGAAGACTATCGCGACGAATGGGTCGCGCTGTATTTTTACCCGAAAGATGACACACCGGGCTGCACGACCGAAGCCTGCGAGTTTCGTGACGATATTTTCAAGTTTCGCCGTATGGGCGCGCAAGTGCTCGGCGTCAGTCTTGATGACGAAGCTTCGCACAAGGAATTTGCCGAAAAATACGGCCTGCCGTTTCCGTTGCTTGCCGATCCGGAGGGAACGACGGCCGATGCGTACGGCGTCAAGACCCGCTGGCTCGGCATATCGGTCGCGAAACGCCAGACATTTCTGATCGATCCGCAAGGACGTATTGCGAAACATTACGCCGATGTCAATCCGGAAACACACTCGGCCGAATTGCTCGCTGACCTTGCCGAACTGACCGGCACACCACCCGAATAGCCGTCGCTAGTGTAGTTTCCTGATCCCGTCGGCGAGTCCGTTAATGGTTAGCGGGTACATCCGATCACCCATCAATTCCCTCGTCATCTTGATGGACGGTGTGTAATCCCAGCGATTCTGCGGCTCCGGATTTAACCAGATCGATTTGGGGTAGGTATTCAGCATGCGCTGAATCCACACGGCACCGGCTTCTTCGTTCCAATGCTCGACGCTGCCGCCTGGATAAACGATTTCGTACGGACTCATGGTCGCGTCACCGACAAAAATCAATTTATAGTCTGCGCCGTATTTGTGCGTGAGGTCAGTCGTTGAAATGCGCTCGTTGTGCCGACGGCTGTTGTCCTTCCACAGGCTCTCGTAGATAAAGTTGTGGAAGTAATAATATTCAAGGTGTTTGAATTCGCTGCTGGCGGCCGAAAACATTTCCTCGCAGATACGCACGTGATCATCCATCGACCCGCCAACATCGAGGCAAAGCAAAACTTTGATCGCATTGTGACGCTCGGGGACCATGCGAATATCCAGGAAACCGGCATTTCTCGCGGTTTTGTCGATGGTATCGTCAAGATCCAGCAAATCAGCCGCCCCTTCGCGTGCAAATTTCCTGAGCTGCCGCAGGGCGACTTTTATGTTGCGCGTACCGAGTTCAACCGAATTATCGAGATTCCGGTATTCGCGCTTGTCCCAGACTTTGGTTGCACGACGGTGCCTCGAGCCCTGTTGACCGATACGAACACCCTCAGGGTTGTAGCCATATGCTCCGAAAGGCGATGTACCGGCGGTGCCTATCCACTTACTGCCTCCTTCGTGGCGCTCATCCTGTTCTTCGAGGCGCTCTCTCAAGGCTTCCATCAATTCTTCAAATCCGCCCATCGCTTCAATCTGCGCGCGTTCTTCGTCACTCAACATCAGCTCGGCCTGACGGCGTAGCCAGTCCTCCGGCACGTCGGTTACAAGATCGTTAAGGGCATCGTCGATACCGCGAAAATGCGCGGCAAATATTCGATCGAACAAATCGAACTGCGTTTCGTCTTTTACGAGTGACGCACGCGCAAGGTAGTAGAAATTGTCCACACTGTTGTCCGCGATGCCGCTCTTCATAACATCCAGCAGTGTTAGCAACTCCGTGATCGACGGTTTCAAACCACCGTCACGCAGGTGAAAAAAGAACTGCGTTAACATCGTCTACTGGGGTCGCGACCGTCGATCAAGGAAAACGAGTTTCTCGAACAGGTGAACATCCTGTTCATTCTTGAGTAGAGCACCGTACAGCGGCGGCATCGCCTTTCCGGACGCGTTCTCTCTTAGTGCCTCCGGCGGAATATCCTCTGCCAGTAGCAACTTGATCCAATCCAGCAATTCCGAAGTCGATGGCTTCTTTTTGAGACCCGGAACATCACGCAACTTATAGAAGGCATCCAGCGACTCCTTCAGGAGTGCCTTTTTGAGTCCCGGGAAATGTACGTCAACAATTTTCTGCATCGTCACTTTGTCCGGAAACTTGATGTAGTGGAAAAAACACCGCCGCAAGAAGGCATCCGGCAGCTCTTTTTCGTTATTGCTGGTAATGATGATGATGGGACGATGTCTTGCTTTGACCAGTTGCTTCGTTTCATAGACAAAGAACTCCATGCGATCGAGTTCTCGCAGGAGATCGTTCGGAAACTCGATGTCAGCCTTGTCGATTTCATCGATCAACAATACCGGCGGTTCTTCGGAGTCGAATGCCTCCCAAACATTGCCGCGTAAAATATAGTTGCCGATATCGTGTACTCGTTCATCGCCGAGTTGAGAGTCACGCAAACGAGCGACAGCGTCGTATTCGTACAACCCCTGTTGTGCCTTCGTCGTCGATTTAATATGCCACTCATGTAATGGGCGACCCAGGGATTTGGCGACCTCGATAGCCAGCTGGGTTTTTCCGGTACCGGGCTCCCCTTTGATCAGTATCGGCCGTTGCAGGGTTACCGCCGCATTGACGGCCATCGTGAGGTCGTCAGTGGCGATATAGGAATTCGTACCGGTAAATTTCTGTACAGACAATGCGATGCTCCTTCAGGGCGTCAGAACCAGTCGGTGTTCGGGTTTACCTGGAAGAAAAGGACTGGGGCGACCGTGAACCCAGTCATCGTGACCTAACCGATAGAATGCCGACAAAGGGTGGCCACTCTGCCCCGCCGGTATGTGCATGTAGGCGCTGTCTTCGTCACCGGGCGACACCGCATATCGCTCCGATGCACCGAAGGCGGGACTTTGTGCTTTCGGCATATTCGCATCACCATTCAGGGGCTCGCGTGGCATGTCCAGCCACCCGGACAACCACGGCAGTGCGCGACTCAACGGATGCTCAATGGCGGCCATATTTCTTTCACCCCAAGTCCGGTGCTCCAACCCATCAGTCCAGTTTTCCGCAACATAAGAGAGATTGTCGTCGACCGCCGCCAGCATTAACGCCCGCCAATCGGCATAGTCCGACGTCAGCAAATGCGCCGGTTGCTCTTGAACAAGCTGCCACAGCGGCCCCTCGAACTGGTTGCTGGGACGGATTTTGACCTCTGCTCCGAAGGCGTCACGTACCGGGATCGTCAACATACGAAACACCTTTGCCATAACGCCAATCCGGAACGCCCGCACCAGCCGATAACCCACAGAATCGGCGGATGCCCGCGGCGTCCACGAATCGACCAAGTCCCGGTAGTTTGCTCTCCCGTCGTTGCCCTGAACCGCCTCATCATTCAAAACGTCGAGAAGCAAATCCCGCCAGCGGGCAAGAAACACTGCACGATCATCCATTTGAATGGCCAGCATGTCAGTCGGCTCGAAAAGTTCCTGAGCGAACAGAGCGTCACGAATTTGTCGCGCCCTGGCACCCAGATCGTAACCGCCATCCCCCAGCAAGCGCAGCGCATCGCCGTCAACAACGCGGGAATTGGCCGTCCAGATACGACCACTGTCCGGGTTGACGACTTGCGGATGCTCGTCTGGCGTGAGCCAGCCAGCCCAGCCCTCGCCTGTACTCCAGTCCGCCGGTACCAGCGCTTCGGCGCCATGGCGGCGTGGCATTTGCCCGGCGATCGTCCAGCCAATATTTCCGGACGCATCACCCGTAACGAAATTCTGCGGCGGAATGCCCAATTGCTGCGCCACCGACAATGCTTCAGCAACGCTGGCAACTTTTTCGAGTTGCATCTGCTTGATATTAACCGCGACGGGTGCGTGCGCGATCCAGCTCACCGCAACATCACCTTGTGGATAGCTCACATCCTCGAGCACGGGACCCCAAATGGTCTCGCGAATCAGCAGTTCCTCGGGTTCGCCGTCTTTAACCTCGATCCGTTCGCGATAGGTGGTAAATTCCCGGCGGCCGTCCGCGGTGATGTAGGTTCCGGGCGAGTCCGCGGGACGCACAAGAACGGCATCGGACCAGTCGCCGTAGCTATTCGTAAACCCCCACGCGACCATACCGTTACTTCCCGATACCACGGCCGGTGTCCCGGGCAAAGTCACGCCAGTGACATCGCGCGCATCGTCGCCAGTAACAATCAAACGGGCACGGTAAAAAATACCCGGTACCGTGATTCGCAAATGCATGTCGTTAGCGACCATCGCGCGACCGGTACTCGTCAACTTGCCGCTCACTGCCCAGTTATTGCTGCCGGGCAATAGCGGCGCACCAACCTCAGCCATTGCAACACCAGGATTTGCGAGCTTTTTAGCGCGCAAATCAAGACTGGCCGCCCCAGGGATCGCGATCTGTTTACGCGCTTCGCCGACGATAGGTGCGTCCCATTCCGAGCCGTCCGGATACATCCAGTGATAGACATCCGCGGGCAGGGCCAGACGGACGAAGCCACGTTCGACATCGCGTGTGGCCCGTTCGTCATTGAGCTCCATGTACATGGCATAAATCGTCAGAACGGAGTCTTCAAGATTCCAGCGCCGTGGTTCAGCCGCCAGAATGAAATACTCGAAGGGCTTCGCAGCGAGGCTGTTAAAACCGGCATTGACGCCCTCGACGTATGCCACCATCGTGGCCCGTTCGCTCGCCGTCATGGCCGCGATGACCGATTTGGCTCGGCTGCGAAAGCGGTGAAAACGATTGCGCCTATCCAGCGGCACGGCGACCTCGCCAAACAATTCAGCCAGTTCACCGGCTGCCTGCCGGCGCGTCAGGTCCATTTGAAAATAACGATCCTGTGCATGGGCGAAGCCGGTCGCGAATGCCAGGTCATTACGTGAGGATGCCGTGATGGCAGGAATGCCCTGGGCATCGCGCTCAATCGTCGCCTTCGCTTGCACTCCAGTGACCGTAATCTCGCCGTCCAACTCGGGCAGACTACTCCGCAGCACGATGTAGACAACGACGGCGGCTACTGCACACAGCGTGGCCAGAGCCATCAGCAATCGGAAAATCAGGCGTTTCATCGCAAACCCTTTCGAACGGTCAGCCCGCCGCAATGACCTCAATAATTCTCATCGAATTCGTACTGCCCGATATGCCGGTTAAATCGCCTTGCGTAAAAATAACCAGATCACCCACTTCGACCAGGTTTTTCGACAGGAGGGTGGCAAAGACATCCCGGTAGAGGGCCTGGTCGCGGGTGTGTTCCAGCCCGAACAGGACCGGATACACGCCGCGGTATAAGGTAACGCGACGGTTGGTTGCCTCGTGTGGCGTAAAGGCGTAAATCGGAATATCGGAACGGATGCGCGACATCCACAACGTGGTCGAACCCGACTCGGTCAATGCGATGATCGCTTTTACGGCAAGATGGTTGGCCGTGTACATGACGGCCATCGCGATAGCTTCGTCCACTGCGTGGAACTTGTCGTCCATCCGATGCGAAGTCCTGCTGCGGGATAGTGCATGCTTCTCTGCTCCTCTGCAGACATCGCTCATCGCCGCAATCACGGCCACGGGATACTGACCAACCGCCGTCTCTGCGGACAACATCACGGCGTCCGTACCATCCATTACGGCGTTGGCAACGTCGGATACCTCCGCGCGCGTGGGAATCGGATTATGGATCATCGACTCCATCATCTGTGTTGCAGTAATGACCACTTTGTTACGGCGTCGCGTCTGGCGGATAATCTGCTTTTGCATACCGGTAAGTTCGGCATAACCCATTTCGACGCCAAGGTCGCCGCGCGCAACCATGATGACATCCGAAGCAACGATGATTTCATCGATACATTCTATGGCTTCCGTGCGTTCAATCTTGGCCACGATCAACCCGCGGCCACCGGCGTCGCGCAACAGACTGCGTGCCTCGTGTATATCGTCTGCGCTCTTGACGAACGATACGGCAAGGAAATCCACGTTCAGTTCGGCGGCAAGAATGACGTCTTCCCGATCCTTGTCCGTCAGCGCCGGCGCCGAAAGTCCGCCACCCTTCAGATTGATTCCCTTGTGATCTGAGAGAATCCCGCCATTGACCACGGTTGTGAATATGCGCGTTCCTTCGATATTTTCGACCGTCATCGTGATCTGACCATCGTTCAACAACAGCGTATCGCCGACCTTGAGATCCCGATGCAGATTGTCGTAAGCAACGCCGACGCCATCGTTGTCGCCCGCCATCTCGTCCAGTGCGGGATCGATAAAAAATCCCGCTCCGTTCACCAGTTGAGTGCTCCCCCCGCCGAATCGTTTCACGCGGATCTTGGGACCTTGCAGATCACCCATGACGCCGATATCACGACCGCACTCCGCCGCGATCTGCCGTATCAGGCCAACCCGGTGACGTTGATCAGTGGGGTTGCCGTGTGAAAAATTGATGCGGACAACATCAAGGCCCGCCTTGATCATTTCGCGCAGGACCTCCGGATCGTCCGTTGCCGGCCCCAGTGTCGCCACTATTTTCGTTCTACGTAACATGGTGGCGATTATTGCATACGCAGGACAAACGAATAGAAAATTCTTGCTACCGACGAGCACCGGGAAGAGTATCGTATCGGTAGCGCACCCATCAGAATGTACTTCATGATCGACAGACGCCTTTTTATCCAGAGCATCGCGATAGCAGCCGCGGGCTCTTTTACCAGCATACGGGCAGGTGCGTCATCGGCATTCGGTCCCGTCCTGAAAGACCCGAACAATATCCTGGATTTACCGGAAGGATTTTCCTACCGGGTCATCTCCAGCCACGGTGACGAGATGGACGACGGTCTGTTGGTGCCTGGACGGGCCGACGGCATGGCTGCGTTTTCCGGTGCGAACGGCAATGTCAATATCGTCTGTAACCATGAAAACCGCCCGTCTTATCCGGATTTTGGCCCGTTTGGTGAAGAACATGAACGAATTGACCGAATCGACACGTCGAAGATGTACGACCCTGGTCACGGCAAGACACCAGGAACCGGCGGCACCACGACGATCGTTTTTGATCCGCGTAGCGGTGCAACCGTTCACCGGCATTTGAGCCTTGCCGGCACGGAACTCAATTGCGCCGGCGGTCCAACGCCCTGGGGCAGCTGGCTCAGTTGTGAGGAAAGTTTTAGCGATCCGGGCGTAGCCTTCGAATTCGGGGCCGTTGTTCAGCGCGAAAAACGCCACGGTTATGTATTCGAGGTGCCTGCTGCTGCCACCGCTGCCGTCATGCCCGTCCCCTTGTGCGACATGGGTCGATTCAAGCACGAAGCCGCCGCGGTGAATCCGGCTTCCGGCGTCGTCTACCTGACCGAGGACAGACACCGCAGCCTTTTCTATCGCTACATCCCCAATACCCCCGGCAAGCTTTCGCGCGGCGGTCGGCTGCAGGCAATGGCCATCGCAGACAAGCCATCCTTCGACACGCGCAACTGGGACAATCCGGCGACGACCAAACTGCGAACATGGATGGAAACCCGCTGGGTCGATCTGACCGAGGTGGATACCGAAGCAGACGATTTACGGCTGCGTGGATTCGAGGCAGGCGCGGCGCGTTTCGCGCGCGGCGAAGGTCTTTGCTATGCACAAGGGAGCATTTTCATGACGGCGACCTATGGCGGACCGAATATCAGTGGCCAGGTCTTTGAATATCGCCTCAGTACGGCAGACGGAACCGATGCGGAATCCGGAAATACCGGAGCTGTTCGGCTAGTCGCGGAATCGACGCCGCAAAGCGTATTGCATCACGCCGACAATCTGACGATGAGTCCCTGGGGTGACTTGATCGTTTGCGAAGATACGGCCAGTCATTGCGGCCTGATCGGCATACGTCCGAATGGTGAGCAATACGAGTTGGCCGACAATGCATACAGCCCGTCCGAACTCGCCGGGATCTGCTTCTCACCCGATGGCTCAGTCATGTTTGTCAATATCCAGCACCGCGGCCTGACGCTCGCCATTACCGGTCCCTGGCGATGAACGGTCGTCAGGCTCGACCGCGCTGCTCCAGAATTGCCACGGCGGGCAACGTCTTGCCTTCGACGAATTCGAGAAAGGCACCGCCACCGGTCGATATGTATGAAATTTCGTCCGCCACACCGTATTTGTCTATCGCGGCCAATGTGTCACCGCCGCCCGCCACTGAAAACGCGGGACTTGCCGCAATTGCTACAGCGATCGCACGCGTTCCTTCGCCGAACTGATCGAACTCGAAAACACCCACGGGGCCGTTCCAGATTATGGTTCCCGCAGACGCCAGAATGCCGGCAAAATTGGCCACCGTTTTCGGGCCAAGATCGAGAATCAGATCATCCTTATCGACTGCAGCAACCGTTTTGATGGTTGCACTGGCCGCAGCGGAGAATTCATCGGCCACGACCACGTCCAGCGGCAACGGTATTTCCGCCTGGCCGCTTTTATTTGTCGCAAGAGACCGGGCAATATCCAGCATATCGGCTTCGTGCAGCGACTTACCGACGTTATGCCCTGCCGCGGCAATAAATGTATTCGCGATGCCGCCGCCGACGATCAGGTAGTCGACGATACCGGCCAGCGATTCAAGCACCGTCAGCTTGGTCGAAACCTTGGACCCGCCCACGATCGCCACGACAGGGTGTGCCGGAGCCTTGAGTGCTTTGCCAAGCGCATCCAGTTCCGCCGACAACAACGGACCGGCACAGGCGACCGGCGCAAATTGAGCCACGCCGAACGTACTGGCCTGCTGCCGATGCGCCGTGCCGAACGCGTCCATCACGAACACATCGCAAAGTGCCGCCATCTTTCGCGACAACGTCTCGTTGTTCGCTTTTTCACCTTTGAGAAAACGAACGTTTTCCAGCAGAACAATACTCCCCGGCGCGACACTCACACCGCCGATCCACTCTCGAACCAGGGGCACGTCGGTTCCCAGCAGAGCCGCCAGATGATCTGCGACGGGCTGCAGCGAATACGCTGTGTCGTATTCGCCTTCTACCGGCCTGCCAAGATGTGACATGAGCAACACCGCCGCATTCGCATCGAGTGCCGCACGAATTGTCGGCAGCGCGGCGCGGATGCGCGCATCGCTGCTGACCACACCGTCGGCCAGCGGCACATTCAGATCTTCCCGAATTAATACGCGTTTGCCGGCGAGATCCAGATCGCCCATGCGCAGCATGGCCATCAATCGACTACTTCGCGTTTGCGAAAGCAACTGCCGTGTCGAGCATACGATTCGAGAAGCCCCACTCATTGTCGTACCAGGAAATCACCTTGACCAGCGTGCCCTGCATGACCTTCGTCAATGACGCGTCATACGTGGACGATGCGGGGTCATGATTGAAATCGACCGACACCAGCGGCTCGTCGTTGTAGGCCAACACGCCCTTCAACTCACCCTCGCTGGCCTCCTTCATGATGCGGTTAATTTCTTCAATACTGGTTTCGCGTGCGGCCACAAAACTCAGGTCAACGGCTGACACGTTGATGGTCGGCACGCGCATTGAAAACCCATCCAGTAGACCATTCAATTCGGGAAGAACCAGGCCAACCGCCGCTGCGGCACCGGTCTTGGTCGGAATCTGCGACATCGTGGCAGAGCGGGCCCGACGCAGGTCCGAGTGGAATACGTCCGTCAGTACCTGGTCATTGGTATACGCATGAATCGTCGTCATGATGCCGTGTTTGACGCCGATTTTGTCGTGCAGTGGCTTGATGAGCGGTGCCAGGCAATTGGTCGTGCACGATGCGTTCGAAATAATCGTGTGCTCTTTTCGCAGGACGTCGTGGTTAACACCGTAGACAATAGTCGCATCCATCTCGCCACTTCCCGGCGCCGAGATGATGACCTTTTTCGCACCGGCCTGCAGGTGCTTGGAGGCGGCCTCGCGCGTGCGGAAGAAGCCGGTAGACTCGAAAACGATATCGACGCCGAGTTCGGCCCAGGGCAGTTTCGCCGGGTCACGTTCTGCGCACACCCGAATCCGGTCGCCATTAACCACCATGTAATCGCCATCCACTTCAATGCTTCCGGGGAAGCGTCCGTGTGCCGTATCGCGGCGTGTGAGGTGCGCGTTGGTATTGGCATCGCCCAAATCATTGACGGCAACGACTTCCAGTTCGGCTCGCCTGTCGCCCTCGTAAAGCGCCCGTAACATGTTGCGGCCAATGCGGCCGTAGCCATTAATGCCAATTTTGATGGTCATTTCTATCTCCTGATGAATGCGGCACCGGTCCGATGACCGGGCACCTGAATTTATTGTTTTGCCAGCACCTGCGCGGCAATCTTGACAACGTTGTCTACCGAAAAACCGAAGTGTTCGAAGAGTTGCGGTGCCGGCGCCGACATGCCGAAGCAATCCATGCCGATCACGTGGCCATCGGCACCGGCATAAGCAGCCCAGGCGGCGGTAACGCCGGCTTCGATCACGACGCGTGCCTTTACTTTGCGCGGCAATACGGCCTCGCGGTAGTCCTCACTCTGCGCATCGAACACGTCGGTCGACGGCAAGGAGACCACGCGCGCTGCAACGCCATCATTGGCCAGCGCGGCTGCCGCGTCGACTGCCAGCGCTACTTCGGAACCGGTCGCAATCAAAATAATATCGGGCATCGCATCCGTATCCCGAAGTACATAACCACCTCTGGCGACATTCTCTATTTGCGCCGTATCACGCGACTGGTGGGGCAACCCCTGTCGGGTCAGTATCAGGCTGGTGGGCCCGTCCCGACGCTCAATCGCATGCCGCCACGCGACCGCTGTCTCGACCCCATCACACGGCCGCCAGACGCACATGTTCGGAATTATCCGCAAGCTCGCGGTGTGCTCCACCGGTTGGTGCGTCGGTCCGTCTTCACCGAGACCGATCGAGTCGTGCGTATAGACGAAAATATTTTGCAGTCGCATCAACGAGGCCATGCGCACCGCGTTGCGGGCGTAATCCGAAAACGTCAGGAAGGTGCCGGAATATGGCATCAAACCACCGTGCAGCCCGAGACCGTTACAAATTCCCGTCATGCCGAATTCACGTACACCGAAGAGAATATAGTTGCCATTGGCGTCGTCGCCGCTGATGTCCCGCGATCCGTCATGGCGTGTCAGATTTGACCCGGTCAGATCTGCAGACCCGCCTGCAAGTTCCGGCAGCGCGGGCGCAAAAGCATTCAATGCAACCAGCGAAGCCTTACGCGTCGCCATATCAGCGCCCGCAGCGTCCACTGTTGCGATCGCCTTGCCGGCAAATTCTGCCCAGTTTTGCGGCAACTCACCGTGCATGCGGCGCTCGAACTCATCGGCGAGCTCCGGATGAGCGGTGCGGTATCCGGCATACAGGTCGGCCCACACCTGTTCGCGCGCGGCGCCACGCTCTTTCGCATCCCAACCCGCCGCAACGGACTCCGGAATTTCGAACGGCGGTGAACGCCAGCCCAGTTCCAATCGGGCTGCAGCAACTTCCTCATCACCAAGCGGTGCACCATGAGTAGCGGCAGTCCCTTGTTTGTTGGGCGAGCCGAATCCGATGATCGTCTTGCAGCAAATCAATGAAGGTCGATCCGCATCGGCCAGCGCCGCATCAATAGCGGCGGCGATGGATGCACTGTTGTGTCCATCAACATCGCCAATCACTTGCCAGCCGTAAGCCTCGAAACGCTTCACCGTATCGTCGGTGAACCAGCCGTCGACCTCACCATCGATCGAAATTCCGTTGTCGTCATAGAGACAGATCAACTTGCCGAGCTTTAGCGTACCCGCCAATGAGCAGGCTTCATGAGATATGCCTTCCATTAGACAACCGTCGCCGGCGAATACCCAGGTACGGTGATCGACAACGTCGAAATCCGGCCGGTTAAAGGTCGCCGCCAGCATTTTTTCGGCCAACGCCATACCGACGGCGTTGCTGATGCCCTGCCCCAACGGTCCGGTTGTTGTCTCGATGCCGAGATCGAGTTCGCGCTCAGGGTGTCCGGCGGTCCGCGAGCCGAACTGCCGGAAATTGCGAATCTCGTCCATCGTCAGCGGGTAACCGGTCAGATGCAGGACGCTGTACAACAGCATGGAACCGTGGCCGTTCGAAAGCACGAAGCGATCCCGGTCAAACCAGGCGGGATTCGACGGGTTATGCTTGACATAATCGTTCCACAATACCTCGGCAATATCGGCCATGCCCATCGGCGCGCCGGGGTGACCCGAATTTGCGGCCTGGATAGCGTCCATGCTGAGCGCACGTATCGCATTGGCAAGTTCACGGCGGGTGGTACTGGTACTGGGTTCTTTATTCATCGGCTCTTGTAATGACCTTTGCGGCTCTGATTGTGGTTGGAGTCAGTGAAGTGAGTGCGGTCGTGCCGGCGCATTTTCCCTGTTTCATCGCAAGGCCGCAAGCCGGAATCGGCTAACGTGAAGCCTGCAATATCAACTTGACGGAGTACTGAGGTACAATCCGGGCCCCACATCACTGCGAACACCCTAATTCCATGAGCGATAACTACCTTTTTACCTCGGAATCAGTCTCCGAGGGTCATCCCGACAAGATTTCCGACCAGATATCCGATGCCGTACTCGATGCGATTATTGATCTCGACCCGAACGCCCGTGTTGCCTGTGAGACGCTCGTCAAGACCGGCATGGTATTGGTTGCCGGAGAGGTCACCACCAATGCCTGGGTTGATATCGAGGAGATTGTTCGCGCTACAGTTCTTGAAATTGGCTACAACGACTCGGATATGGGCTTCGACGGTGCTTCCTGTGCGGTTCTGAACGGCCTGGGCAAGCAGTCGCCAGACATCGCCCAGGGAGTCGATCGGGGCGATCCTGAAGATCAGGGCGCCGGAGACCAGGGCATGATGTTCGGTTACGCGAGCAACGAGACCGAGGTCCTGATGCCCGCGCCGATCACGTTCGCACATCGACTCGTCCGCAAGCAGGCAGAAGTCAGGAAAAACGGCACGCTGCCGTGGCTGCGACCGGATGCTAAAAGCCAGGTCACCTTCGTCTACGAAAATGACAAACCCGTCGCCATCGATGCGGTCGTCCTGTCGTCGCAACACAAAGCGGATGTATCGATGAAAGACATTTGCGACGGGATCAGGGAAGAAATTATTGACCCAATTCTGCCCGCCGGGTTTATAAGCGATAAAACCGAATTTCACATCAATCCAACCGGCCGCTTCGAGATCGGCGGCCCAATGGGAGATTGCGGGCTCACCGGGCGCAAGATTATTGTCGACACTTACGGCGGTGCCGCTCGTCACGGCGGTGGCGCCTTCTCCGGCAAGGACCCGTCAAAAGTCGATCGATCCGCTGCCTATGCCTGTCGCTACGTCGCCAAGAACATTGTCGCTGCCGGTCTTGCCGACCGCTGCGAAATTCAGGTTTCCTACGCAATCGGCGTAGCCGAACCGACGTCCATCAGTGTGTATACCTTTGGTACCGGCAAGCTCAGCGAAGATCGACTGACCCGCCTGGTGCGCGAACATTTTGATCTCAGGCCTTACGGCATCCTCAAAATGCTCGATCTGGTCCGCCCCATCTACAAGGCGACCGCCGCCTACGGCCATTTTGGTCGCGAGGACCTTGATCTTAGCTGGGAACGCACCGACAAGGCAGCCGACCTGGCTGCTGACGCTCGTTAGCCACCCAACAAATTCAAAATTTAAGGAGATAAGGATGAGTAACGAAGCTGTTGCTGTCGATGCACAAGACTACAAAGTGGCCGATATGTCGCTGGCCGATTGGGGCCGCAAGGAATTGGCCATTGCGGAAACCGAGATGCCGGGCCTGATGGCGTTGCGTACCGAGTATGCTGAAGCGCAGCCGTTGGCGGGCGTGCGTCTCGTCGGCTGCCTGCACATGACCGTGCAGACGGCTGTGCTCATCGAAACCCTGACCGCACTGGGTGCTGAAGTGCGCTGGTCGTCGTGCAATATTTTCTCCACGCAAGACCACGCCGCCGCCGCAATAGCCGTGACCGGCGTGCCGGTATTTGCCTGGAAAGGCGAAACCGACGAAGAATACTGGTGGTGTGTTGAACAAACACTGACCGGCCCGGGCGGCTGGGAGCCCAATATGATTCTCGACGACGGCGGTGACCTGACCCAGCTCATGCACGACAAATACCCCGACCTCATGAAAAATATCCGCGGCCTGTCCGAAGAAACCACCACCGGCGTCAAGCGACTGTACGAGATGCAGAAAGAAGGCAGCCTCAAGTGCCCCGCGTTCAACGTCAACGATTCGGTAACCAAGTCGAAATTTGACAATTTGTACGGCTGTCGCGAATCGCTCGTCGATGGAATCAAGCGCGCCACGGACGTCATGATCGCTGGCAAAGTTGCCGTCGTTTGCGGCTATGGTGATGTTGGTAAGGGTTCAGCGCAATCGCTGCGCGGACTCGGTGCCACGGTCTGGGTTACAGAAATCGATCCGATCAATGCGCTGCAGGCGGCAATGGAAGGTTACCGTGTTGTGGTGTTCGATGAGATTTGCGACCAGGTGGATATCGTGGTCACCGCGACCGGCAACTACAACGTAGTAACCGGTGCTCAAATGGAGCGCATGAGAGATCAGGCAATCGTCTGCAATATCGGCCATTTCGACAATGAGATTGACGTCGCACATTTGCGTCAGTACGAATGGGACAACATCAAACCGCAGGTCGATCACATCGTTTTCCCGGATGGCAAGCGTCTCATCCTGCTGGCGGAAGGCCGTTTGATTAATCTGGGTTGCGCAACGGGACATCCTAGTTTCGTCATGTCGAATTCGTTCACCAACCAGGTGTTGGCACAGATCGAGTTATGGAAGAACAGCGATAACTATGCCAACGAAGTCTATGTCCTGCCGAAGCACCTGGACGAAAAAGTTGCACGACTGCACCTGGAGAAAGTCGGTGTACGTTTGACCGAATTGACGGACGAGCAGGCGGACTACATCAGCGTATCCAAGGCGGGGCCCTACAAGGCCGATCATTACCGCTATTGATTAGAATTAGGGAATATCCATCTCGTCACAGGCCTGCCAGGTTAACTTTTAGTCTGCCAGGTCTCTGGCTTGCCGCCCCCGTAGCGGCTATTATCAGCGCTACGGCATAGCCTCAGCAAAGCGAGCAGACGCTATTCAAGCATCGTCCGCACCGATTCGGGTATTGCATGTCACAGACCCGCACTTGTTTGCAGACCCGGGCGGGATTTTGCGGGGCACGGTGACGCATTCTTCCTTGCGCGATGTACTGGCGGATATCACCGCTTCAGACTGGCCTGCTGATTTCATCGCGATGACCGGCGATGTGATTCAGGACGACAGCCGCGCCGCCTACGACCGCTTTCGCGATCTGATAGAACCGCTCGGTCTGCCTGTTTTTTGCGTACCCGGCAATCACGATATACGTGAATTGATGCGTGATGCATTGTCGACATCGCCTTTTCAATATTGCGGCACGCTAGAACACGACAATTGGCTGGTTATCGGCGTGGACAGTTGTGTACGCGATAATGCGGCTGGATACGTCGAAAATACGGAACTGCAACGACTCGAAGAAATCATTGCCGGTACCGATGCAGAACACGTTCTCGTCTGCCTGCATCACCCACCCTTACCAACGGGCAGCAAATGGCTAGACTCCGTCGGCCTGAGCAATGCCGACGAATTTCTGCACAGAATCGAAGAAACCGGCAAAGTCAGGGCAGCCATTTTTGGTCACGTCCACCAGGCGTTCGACAGCCGGTACAACTCGATTCATATCATCGGCACACCATCGACCTGCCGGCAATTCAAGAAAGACAGCGATGATTTCGCGCTCGACGACAATCCACCGGCCTATCGGAGAATTTTGTTGCACTCTGATGGTTCCGTACAGTCGGAGCTAATATGGCTACCGGCAGAATCAAAATGAAAGGATTCATAATGTTCTACAGACTGCTCAGTGTGGCGTTCCTGATCACCGCATCAGGTATCGCGAGTACCGCCGAACATCCACTGCCCATGTGGGAAATCGATGGCGAAAGTAATCGGGTTTATCTACTGGGTTCCGTACATTTGCTGCGCAAGCAGGACCATCCAATCCCCACGGCCATCGTCACCGCTTATGAGGATGCGGATACGCTGATCATGGAACTGGACATGGACGACCTCGATCCTGTCGCAACCCAGGCACTGATCAATGACCTTGGAATGATCAAAGGCGGCGGCACGCTAAGCGAACTTATGGGTACCGCCCTCTACGCTGAGGCCGCGCAGATTGCCGACGAGATCGGTATTCCCTTGAACATGCTTTCAGGCACAGAACCCTGGCTGGCAGCCATCAACGTCGAACAGCTTATTCTCATGAGAATAGGCTTCGATCCACAGTTTGGTGTTGAAAGCTTCCTTATGAAAAAGGCGGGCAACGATCATAAGGAAATTCTCGGACTGGAAAGTATTGAGGAACAACTCGGTTTCCTCGACAACATGTCACTCGACGCACAACGATCGTTGCTCATGCAGACCTTGACCGAAAGCACCAACATGGCCGCAATGATGGACGAGCTTGTTACCGCATGGCGGTACGGTGACCTCAAGTATCTTGAGGAAAACATGCTCGCGGAAATGCAGAACTACCCCGAACTGTATGAAGCGCTGGTGGTTGCCCGCAACCGTAACTGGACGAAACAGATTGAGGCATTGCTTGCGGATGATCAGGACTATCTGATTATTGTGGGTGCGCTGCACCTGATCGGGGAAGACGGAGTACCGACTATGCTGCGGGCGCTTGGGAAAGAGCCGGTACAGATGCGGCAGGTGGAATAGGTGGGATCGCTGTCCGGGCAAGACCGGCGGGAGGCACTGCTACTACGACCCTTTCCCCGTGGTAGAACACTATGAGCCGGCGTTTTGAGCGGCCACAACCTCGATCACATTCTGAGTGACGCCATGGGCGGGTGCCCGCCGATTGAGTCAGGGCCCTCCGAATGAGGTGGGTACCCGCCCATGGCATCACTCAAAATGCACACACACTGCTGACAACCGTGAAGATCTTGCCAGGAACAAGACGGGCTCGGTTTTCCGATTCTACTCGCCGATCAAATCCTTCCTCGCGAAAAAAACCTGTGCAAAGACAGCGTCACGATCTTGAATGTGCATTTTAGCCAGATCAATAGATGCTAACCCGCTCAAAGCAACGGCGAGTGAAACACCATTGTCCTCAAACGGCTGGTTGCCGAATGTTCGCACCAGCCCCTTGCACATCGTTCTTCGGCACTCCAGATTCGATAGCTGGTAACTGACCAGTGATTCAGTATTTACGAACTCGGTTTGAATGTTGATCGCTTGCTGGTCGCTCCATGCCGGATCGACGAATTCTTCTGCAAACTGCCGTTCCAGGTTTTCGATCGTTGAAGTCAATGTGCCGGTCGCCAGCATTCCACTGGCGAACGCCTTCACGAATTCGGCCTGACGGCGCTGCTCGTCGACTAAACCGCCGTCGTCCGGGCTCACGTCTTCCTGCGGATCTTGCCTGCCGACTATGGCCTCAACGTCAGGCGGTTTTCCGCTGGCCGCTGTTCGCGTCGCTGGCTCCGGAACCGGCGCCAGCTCCATCGCTCGCATAGACTCCATTTGTATTTCAAGATCTTCGACCGATTGAGAGAGTCGAATATTCTGGTAGAACAACACTCCACTCGATACCGCCAGAAAAACGATCGTAAGCCATCCAAAATTGTTCATTCGTGCAATACCCCGAACACCGCCTGACGCAACTGAAGTAGTGATGACGTTCCGAGTGACGCCGCGGGTGGGTACCCGCCGATTAAGTCAAGGCCCTCCGAATGAGGTGGGTTCCCACCCGCGGCGTCACTCGGAACGCTGGCACCCAATCGCACCCACCTAAATCTCAACCATCTCGAAATCCTCCTTCCCGGCCCCACAATTCGGACACCGCCAGGATGCAGGAATATCGTCCCAGCGCGTGCCGGGCTCAATCCCTGCCTCAAGATCGCCGGTCTCCTCGTCGTAGACATAACCGCAAATGAGGCACATGTAGGTTTTCATGCTCTGACCTTCTGCCGAATCGACACTTCTGTCAACTACCGGCCAGGGCTGTCAGGGTTTCACAGGCCGGTGTGCTTCGGTAGCATGTGCACCTGTTAAGGAGAGAGTGTATGAGTCTGTTTTCGGAAGCGAGTCGTGTCATTGCGGGCGGCGTCAATTCACCGGTGCGAGCCTTTGCGGGCGTCGGCGGCGAGCCGGTCTTTATCCGCAGTGCGGACGGTGCGTGGCTGCACACAGAAGACGGTCGACGCTTGATTGATTATGTCGGCTCATGGGGGCCGATGATACTTGGTCACGCACATCCGGCCGTGATCAACGCGGTCATTGAGACGGCAAAATCCGGTTTGAGTTTTGGCGCACCGTGTGTTTTGGAAACACAGCTCGCGCACAAGATCGGTGAATTCGTGCCGTCGATTGAACGAGTGCGCATGGTGAGTTCGGGGACCGAGGCGACCATGAGCGCGATCCGCCTGGCACGCGGCTATACGGGACGCGATAAGATCATCAAGTTCGAAGGCTGCTATCACGGACATTCCGATTCGCTGCTGATCAAGGCCGGTTCGGGTGCGCTCACGCTGGGCGTTCCTTCGTCACCGGGAGTTCCTGCCGGACTGGCGAAAGACACGATTACGCTCGAATACAACAATGCCACTGCCGTTGATGAAGCGTTCTCCGAACTGGATGAAGAAATCGCCTGCGTTATCGTAGAACCGATTGCCGGCAACATGAACATGGTACCGCCACAGGCAGGCTTTCTTGAGGCACTTCGGGAAGGCTGCAGCAAGGCCGGTGCTGTTCTGATTTTCGATGAGGTGATGACTGGATTTCGGGTCGCGAAAGGCGGCGCGCAATCCCTGTACAAGATCACGCCGGACCTGACGACACTGGGCAAGATCGTGGGTGGCGGGCTGCCTTGTGCTGCGTTTGGCGGGCGTGCCGACATCATGGCGCATTTGGCTCCCGATGGACCCGTTTACCAGGCAGGAACCCTGTCCGGCAATCCACTGGCGATGGCCGCGGGGCTGGCGACACTGCATGAGTTGGAGGCAGAAGATTTTTACGCGTCGCTCACTGCGACAACGTCACAACTTGTCGAAGGACTGGCGAGGCTCGCCGCAAAACACGGCATTCCACTGCAGACAGAATTCGAGGGTGGTATGTTCGGCATCCTGTTTTGCGATCAGGGGCCGGTGCGCCGCTTTAGTCAGGTTGCCGGCGCAAACGTAGAGCGGTTCCGCGCATTTTTTCACGGTATGCTCGAGAGGAATATTTATCTCGCACCCTCGGCGTTTGAAGCAGGGTTTGTATCATCCGCACACGGGGCAGAAGAAATCGAGGCTACACTTGCAGCGGCCGACGCCGTATTTAAAAAACTTGCTGAATAGTCAGGCGTCCGGAATTTTTTCGGCGACGCGGACCGTCTTCAGGATTTTCCGGACGAGATGCAAACGCTCGATCGGATCGTCCGTTTCCAGACACCATTGTTTCTGCGCGGAATCGATGGGCAGAATTTCGGCGAAACGATAACCAACCCATCCCGCGTCGTCGTAACGGTCACCGAGCGACTCGTACAGCTTGCCGAGATCGCCCAGAACGCCGGCAAGAATTTTTGCAAGACGGGCGAACTCTTCCGGCAAGGGCGTATGTTGCGGGTCGTTAAGTATCTCGATCGTGCCGACATGAAGGCCATCCGGCTCGCAACTGTTTTCGACCAGTCGAAAACGTCTTTCTCCAATCGCGGTTACCCCGAGCAGGCCATCGCTGCCCTGATACCAGTCAGCAATTCTGGCCAGGGTGCCCACCTCGTGCATTGTCACCGGTCCGGTTTCGTCACCCGCACGGATTAGCACCACGCCAAAGTTTGTCTCCGACTTCAGGCAACGACTGATCATGTCCAGGTAGCGTGCCTCGAAAACCCGTAACGGCAGAGGACCGCCAGGATAGAGGACAGTGTGCAGCGGAAAAAGCGGTATTTTCAGTTCGTTCACAGCCAGCCTTTCGTCCGATACTGCTTCAGTGTACCGATTGCCGCTCATTGTTCAGCCACATCGTCAGTTTTTGACGCACGGCCCCAAAACCACCGTTGCTCATGAACACCAGTTGATCACCGGGTAACAGCCTTGCGCCGAGGCCGGCTACCAGGGCGTCGTAGTCATCGTAGAGTTGCAGGCGATCGCCCAGCGGCGCCAGCGCCGCATCAAAATCGGCACCGAAATCAGCCGGTCTAAACAACGCAATCAGGTCCGACTCGTTCAGCGCATCGGCAAGGCCCTGATTGTGCGCACCGATCTTCATGGTATTCGAGCGCGGCTCAAGCGCGACCACGATCCGCTGCCCAGGGTTGCGTTTTTTCATGCCCTCAATGGCGCGGCGAATGGCCGTCGGATGGTGCGCGAAATCATCGTAGATCGCGATATCCGCCACGGTAGCGGTTCTTTCCATACGGCGTTTTACGCCGTTGAAACGGGATAGGGCCGCAACGGCCTGCGCGACCGATACTCCTGCCGAACGCGATGCCGCAACAGCCGCCAATGCGTTTTCCAGATTATAGCTGCCGCCCAGTTTCCAGAAACCATCGGCATTCGCTCCATCACGATGCGCGATTCGAATATGCCGCTCTGCAGAATCGACGAATTCGGCGAACCAATCGAAGTCGCCATTCATGCCAAACGTTTCGTGCGGTGTCCAGCAACCCATCTCAATCGCTGCCTGCAGATTCCGATCCTTGCCATTGAAAATGACGCGTCCGTTCCCCGGCACAATGCGCAATAGCTGGTGAAACTGCCACAGGATGGCATCCAGATCTCGATAAATATCGGCGTGATCGAATTCAAGATTGTTGAGTACCAGCGTGCTGGGCCGGTAATGGACGAACTTGGCGCGCTTGTCAAAAAACGCTGTATCGTATTCATCGGCTTCGATAACAAAGAACTCTGAGTCGCCGAGTCGGGCTGAGGTCTCGAAATTGGTTGGTATGCCACCGATCAGATAACCGGGCGCGACACCGGCATCCTCCAGAATCCAGGCCAGCATGCTCGCTGTCGTGGTCTTGCCGTGCGTCCCGGCCACCGCCATGACATGACGGTCATTCAGCACATGCTCGGCCAGCCACTGTGGTCCCGATGTATAAGGAAGACCGCGATCCAGCATCGCTTCGACGACGGGGTTTCCGCGACTCAGCGCGTTACCCACGATAACGCAGTCCGGCGCCGGTTCCAGCTGGCCGGCGTCGAAGCCGTCAATCAGATCGATACCCAGGCGCTCCAGTTGCGTGCTCATGGGCGGGTAGACGTTTTGATCGCTGCCGGTCACACGGTGACCGCGCGCCTTTGCAAGCGCAGCGATTCCCGCCATAAATGTGCCACATATCCCGAGAATGTGAACGTGCATTGCTAGAGAACCTCTGGCCTGTTCATGAATTCGCCGTAAGAACAGATTGAAACCACAGTTGTAAAATCAAGGCAGCCATTGCGATCACGATGCCGACGAAGCGGTGCTGACGAATCGCATGAGCAATGATATGACCCTCGACCGGTACAGACCAGAAAATTATGAGAATTCCCACGGTACTTGCGAATTCGACGCCAAACAGCGACTTAAACAGCACGTACTCTGCTACATACAACAACGTGATTAATGCGCCACAGGCCACGATCGCGGAAATAGTTTGCAAAATACGGCGAGGATAGCCCGCGAAAAAGAGCACACTCGCGTAGAAAGCCAATCCCAACGCGTACCCTGAAAATGTCAGCAGGTAGTTTTGGTTGCTCATTCCATCGACCAACGCGGCTGCACATGCAGACGACAGTATCAGCATACCGACCGAAAGCAGGAGCATCAGCGAAGAGTGCGGTATGGCATCCGCGCCCCGACGCAGTGCAAGCATGTCACCGTAAATTTTGAAGAGAGTCAGCACAAAGGGTCTTTTCCAGTCACCTGCTTGAATCATCGCATGATAGTCTTCCGGACCGAAGCTTTTGCCAATGGAACCTATGAAGACAATCGAAGTTATTGATGCAGGAAATAATGAGGCGTTGATTTCCTCACTAGCGAAGGCTGATCGTATCGCCGTCGATACCGAGTTCATGCGCGAAAAAACTTACTATGCGCAACTCTGCCTCGTACAGATCGCGACACCCGGCGAAATCTTCTGCGCCGACCCGTTGACCGGCACAGACCTGCGCCATTTCTGGCCGGCGTTGGTGGGCTGCGACTGGGTACTGCATTCCGGTCGACAGGATATCGAGGTTTTCTACCAGGCCGCCGGGCAAATGCCGGCATGCATTTTCGACACACAGATAGCAGCCGGGCTCTTGGGCTTTGCGCCGCAAATGGGCTACGCAACGCTCGTCAAGGAGTTGTTCGGCAAGGAACTGGCGAAGAGCCATACGCGCGCAGACTGGACACGCCGCCCATTGTCGACGGAAATGATTGAATACGCGGCGGAGGACGTTGAGTTTTTGCTCGATGCCTGCGACATCTTGTCGGCACGGCTCGAAAAACTTGGCCGGCTCGACTGGGCCGGGGAAGACTCGACACGATTGCTCAATGCGGATTTATATGACGACAGTCCGGCGGCGGCGATCGGACGACTCAAGGGTGCGGGGAAACTGAGTGGTCGGACCCGCTGTGCCGCCACCGCACTCGCCGCCTGGCGTGAACAAAGAGCAATTCGCAGTAACCGGCCCCGCCAGTGGATACTGAAAGACGCCGTGATACTGGAACTCGCCGTAAGCAACCCGGGTAGTCAGACCGCCCTGGCCGCCGTTAGCGGCATGCCGGCCGCTACAGCACAGCGATCGGCGACAGAGTTACTGGCCGTCCTGGCGAGCGCGGCAGAGGGCGATCACAGCTACCAGCCACCGGCCCGGCCTACCGAACAACAAAAAGTACTGCTGAAAACAATGCAGTCGGAAGTCGCCAAAAAGGCTGCGGACCTGGGTATCAGCGCTGAACTCGTCGCACCGAAAAAAGAGCTCTCGGCCATCATGCTTGGGGAACGTGAATCGCGAGTCTTCACCGGTTGGCGAAGCGATGTCGTGGGACAAAGACTTTTGGAATTACTCTGACAGTCTGTTGAAATAACCACCTGCCGTGCTTTCAACTCCGCAACTGGAAAAACGTGGTTTTCGCGTTGTTGCTAAAACCTGAATCCGGACAGATCGGCTCAAAGCACATCCTGCAGTCGCTGATACACGTCATCCACGCCGCCTTCAGCCATGACCGTCTTTAGTTGGCCGCGCGCGCGATAGAACTCGATCAGGGGTTCCGTCTGTTGACGATAGATATCCAGACGACGGCCGATGGTCTCTTCGTTATCGTCTTCCCGCTGAATAAGTTGTCCACCCGCTTCGATACACGCATCGAGCTCTTCCTGAGGAGAAAAATAAATATTGAGAAGTTTGCCTGTGCGAGAACAGGTGCGACGACCCGTCAGCCGCTTCATCAGAATATTCAAGTCAACGTCCATGAGAATGGCGGCATCCAACGGTTTTCCGATGGTGTCCAGCAGCGCTTCCAGGTCCAGCGCCTGTTTTTCTGTGCGCGGAAAACCATCGAGAATAAAGCCGTTGGCCGCATCGTCCTGACTCAGACGCTCACTGACAATCTCCAGCATGATGTCATCCGGGATCAGTTGACCCGATGCCATAGTGTCCTGACCCTGCTGACCGAAATGCGTTCCAGCGGCAATCGCGGCCCGCAACATGTCGCCGGTCGAAATTTGTGGAATCTTCCTGTCTGCCATCAGTCGCTTGGCTTGGGTACCCTTTCCGGATCCGGGCGCGCCCAGTAATACGATTTGCATGCGTTAAGTCTCAATGAAATTGAAGCTGTCGTCGTCGACCGCGCAAAGCTACCGTCAATACAGGAACAGGTCAAACCCCCGGCAGGTAGCGCTCGCGATGAACTGCGCTCTGCTTTCGGCTATGCTTCGTCCCGAAACTTAACCAGAAGGCGGGTCTTCTTCAATGTCAGCAATGAACGCATTTTACGCTCAGTCCGGCGGTGTGACCGCCGTAATCAATGCCAGCGCCTGTGGCGTCATAGAAACAGCGCGCAAACACCGCAATCGGATCGCCAATGTCTACGCCGGTCGTAACGGCATTATCGGTGCCCTGACGGAAGACATGATCGATACCAACCGGGAATCGGCTCGTACCATCGCGGCCCTGCGACATACACCAGGGGGCGCGTTTGGCTCTGCACGTTTCAAGTTAAAAAGTATCGAGGAGAACCGCGCCGAATACGAGCGGCTGATTGATGTGTTTCGCGCCCACGACATCGGTTACTTTTTCTACAACGGCGGCAACGATTCAATGGACACGGCTCAAAAAGTGTCACAAATCAGCAAGAATATGGGCTTCCCGGTGGCCTGTATCGGCATCCCCAAGACCGTCGACAACGATTTGCCGGTCACGGACAATTGCCCGGGCTTTGGATCCGTCGCTAAATATGTCGCTGTATCGACCCAAGAAGCGGCTCTCGACGTCGCATCCATGTCAAAAACATCGACCAAGGTATTTATCCTTGAAGTCATGGGTCGGCACGCGGGCTGGATCGCCGCGGCGGGCGGTCTGGCGGGAAGCGAGCCCGGCGATGCTCCGCATATCATTTTGTTTCCCGAAATACCTTTTCGCAAAGCGGCCTTTCTCAAACGTGTCCGGGAATGCGTCAGAAAGTACGACTATTGCGTCATCGTTGTGAGCGAAGGCGCGCAATATGCCAACGGCCGTTTTCTCGCCGAAGCAGGTACTCGGGACGCGTTCGGCCATGCACAACTGGGCGGCGTAGCACCCGTGGTCGCGACCATGGTTCGGGATAACCTGGGCCTCAAATATCACTATGCGGTCGCGGATTACCTGCAACGTTCCGCACGCCACATCGCCTCGGCCACGGATGTAAAACAGGCGTATGCCGTGGGTAAAGCGGCCGTGACCATGGCGCTCGAGGGCAAGAGCGGCGTCATGCCAGTGATAAAACGTATTTCGCAGACGCCGTATCGCTGGAAGATTGTCAGTGCGCCACTGACGCGCATCGCCAACAAGGAAAAGATGTTGCCGCGGCGATATATCTCGACAGACGGCTTCTCTATAACCCCTGCCTGTCGACGCTACCTCGCCCCGCTCATTCGCGGAGAAGATTATCCACCATATATCAATGGTTTACCGAATTATGTCACACTCAAAAGTGTGTCCGTCAAGAAGCGGTCAAACACGAAATTTGTGGTATGATGCCGCCCGCCGCGAGTGGGGCCGAACGGTCCGGGAGCACTCGCCGTTGTGCGCTGCCAACAAACTAAAAATTAGTCGGGTGATATAACACTCTCATCGAATTCCGGCGATCCCGATCAATCGGCCGATCGTCGTGATGAACAGTTATGCGTGACCTTAATCTTGCCCCGGGGCATCGAGTATCGGGGTTATTTTTGTGATCAGGAGATAATCTGATGGAAAACGAAACAGCTCTGTGGCTTGCCATGGGAGCCGGTGTACTGGCCATTCTGTACGGATTGGTGTCAGTCAAATGGATTCTGAAACAGCCGGCCGGCAATGAGCGCATGCAGGAAATTGCTCTGGCGATTCAGGAAGGTGCCAACGCTTACATGAATCGCCAGTATTCGGCGATCGCTATCGTTGGTGTGGTGCTGTTCGCGGTGCTGTTTGCCGCCCTCGGCTGGCATACCGCTATCGGTTTCCTGATCGGCGCCGTGTTTTCGGGATTGGTCGGATACATCGGCATGTATGTCTCGGTACGTGCGAACGTGAGAACCGCCGAAGCCGCGACGCTGGGTGTGAATCCGGCTCTGCGCATCGCGTTCCGCGGCGGTGCTATTACCGGACTGCTCGTCGTTGGTCTGGCATTGCTCGGTGTTGCCGGCTATTACTACGTGCTTACGAGCATGGGCGTTAACCTGGACGACACGATTCACGCCCTGGTCGGACTGGCTTTCGGTGGCTCGCTGATCTCCATCTTTGCGCGCCTGGGTGGCGGTATCTTTACCAAGGGCGCCGACGTTGGCGCCGACCTGGTGGGCAAAGTAGAAGCCGGCATCCCGGAAGACGATCCACGCAACCCCGCCGTCATTGCCGACAACGTCGGCGACAACGTCGGCGACTGTGCCGGCATGGCAGCGGATTTGTTTGAAACCTACGCGGTCACGATTATTGCGACCATGTTGCTTGGCAGCCTGCTCACCTCCACGCTCGGTGTTGAGGCAGTCTTGTATCCGCTGGTACTCGGCGCTGCATCGATCGTTGCATCGATCATTGGCACCTTTTTCGTCAAGACATCGGACGGCGGCAAGATCATGGGCGCTCTCTACAAGGGCGTCATCGTTTCCGGTGTCCTTGCGGCGATCGCGTTTTACCCGATCACCAATATGATGATGGCGGCATCCGGTAACGCAACCGGAATCTACGGCGCTGCGCTGATTGGCCTGGCATTAACCGCCGCAATGGTGGTGATCACCGAGTACTACACCGGCACGGAATACAAGCCGGTACGAACCATTGCCGAGGCGTCAATGACGGGCGATGCGACCAATATCATCGCCGGCCTTGGTATTTCCATGAAAGCCACCGCGTTGCCGGTTATCGCTGTCTGCATGAGCATCTGGGGCGCGTTTGAACTCGCACCGGCCGGCGATGCAATGGCGGGTTTGTACAACATCGCAATCGCCGCAACCGCCATGTTGTCGATGACCGGTGTCATCGTTGCACTTGATGCGTTTGGCCCTATCACGGATAACGCGGGTGGCATCGCCGAAATGTCGAAGTTGCCTGAGGACGTTCGCAAGATTACGGACCAGCTCGATGCCGTGGGAAACACGACCAAGGCCGTCACCAAAGGCTACGCGATCGGATCTGCAGCGCTCGCCGCACTGGTCTTGTTCGCCGACTACACGAACGCGCTGGAAACCGCGAATATCATGGTCACTTTCGACTTGTCCGACCACCTGGTCATTATCGGCTTGTTCCTGGGTGGCCTGGTGCCATTTTTGTTCGGCTCAATGGCCATGGAAGCCGTTGGACGAGCGGCGGGTTCGGTGGTAGAGGAAGTACGTCGACAGTTCCGCGAAATCGATGGCATCATGGAAGGCACCGGCAAGCCCGATTACAGCCGCGCCGTTGACCTGCTGACGAAGGCGGCGATTAAGGAAATGATCCTGCCGTCATTGCTGCCAATTCTGGTGCCACTGGGCGTCGGTCTTTTGCTCGGTCCGAAAGCGTTGGGCGGCTTGTTACTCGGCACCATTATTACCGGACTGTTTCTCGCGATCTCAATGACCACCGGCGGCGGTGCATGGGATAACGCCAAGAAATACATCGAGGATGGCAACTGCGGTGGTAAGGGAACCGATGCTCACAATGCTGCGATAACCGGAGACACGGTGGGTGACCCGTACAAAGATACAGCGGGCCCTGCAATCAACCCGCTGATCAAGATCATCAACATCGTTGCCTTGCTCATGGTGCCGTTGCTCTAGCGGTTACGGAAATAGAAGATTACGCGGCCCGACTTTGTCGGGCCGTTTTTTTTGGCTGCCTTTTCTTGCCCGGGGACGAGCGAAGCTGATTTCTTACTGCGCCGGAGCGTGGAAAACACCCTTTCGCGGAGTACCCAACAGCGTGGGTTTTCCGATGAAATTTCCCTGCACGAAATCGACGCCTACATCGCGCAACCAGTCAAAGTCCTGCTGATGTTCTACCTGTTCGGCAACGATACGAAATTCCATGGTACGCGCGAGTTTAATCATCGCCGTAACCATTTCCTGGTTGATATCGTCGTTCACAAGATTGTGTGTATAGGCGCCATCGATTTTTAAATAATCCACGGGAAGTTTCTTCAGGCTGGAGAATGCGCCCAGGCCGCTACCGAAATCGTCTATCGCGAACTCACAGCCGATGCCATGCAGGACCTCGATAAATCGCTGCACATGCTGAATGTCCGTCGATACGGCGACTTCATTGACTTCAAAGCAAATACTCGACGGCGATACACCGCTACGGTCAAGCGACTCGACAACGTATTCAAGAAAGCCCTCATCACCAAGGGTCTGTGTCGATAGATTGATTGTACAGCTGCGGTTGCCTGGCAATTTGATCTCGCCTGCGCTAATGGCGGCAAGCGCCGCTGCCACCACCCATCGATCTATTTGTGGCATGAGCTGATAGCGTTCCGCTGGTCGCAGGAACTCGGCTGTATTTGCGGAGCGTCCTTGTTCGTCCGGTAATCGCAGGAACACTTCAACAGCAGGGCCCGTCGTGACTGTAGCCGAGGTCGCGATGATCGCCTGAGTCGCCAGCTCGAAGTGATTCTCCTGCAACGCCGCCTGCATCTGCCGCAACCACTGTATGTCACCTCGCTCGCGCGCAATCGCTTCATCCCGTGCGGAGTAGACGTGAACCTGACCACGACCGCGCTGTTTGGCGACATAGCAGGCAGAATCGGCCGCACTCATAACATCCTGCAATGTGCCACTGGCATGACTCAGCTCGACCAGGCCGATCGAAATCCCGATATTGAAGATCTTGTCCTGCCATACGAAGCGATAGTCGGCGATCGCGTTACAAATGTCGGCCGCTATCTGACGTGCTTTATCGATGGGGCAACCAACCAGCAAGGTGCCAAACTCGTCGCCGCCGAGGCGTCCAACGAAATCCGAGTCACGAACCTGCTCTTTGATCAACGTAGCAACTTCGCGCAGCATATTATCGCCAGCCAGATGCCCACAACTGTCGTTCACCGCTTTGAAGCGATCCAGGTCCATGTAGAACAACATATGGATCGCGTCCTCGGAATGCACCGAATCCATCGCCTCCTGCAGACGCCGTTCAAATTCACGGCGATTGACAAGCCCGGTGAGCGGGTCGTGCGTCGCCTGGTAACTCATCTGCCGCGTCAGACCCCGGATCTCGCTGACATCATGAAAAACAACGACGGTGCCCGAGATGCTGGTACCGGGACCGCGAATCGGTGACGCGGTAATTTCCACCGAATGCTCATCCTGATTGTGGTTGCTCACCAGCATTGCACGGCGACCCATGTTGACCCGACGGCGCATTGCAAGACATCGCTCAACGGGATCCCCAAGCTGGCGCCGATCCGCTTCGTCGATTAGCGTAAATATCTCGCCGATTTTGTGCCCGGATGACTCTTCACGCCCGGCACCGGTCATTACTTCAGCCGCTCGATTCATGTAGTCGACTCGACCTTCATTGTCAGTCGTGATGACACCTTCCGAAATCGACTCAAGGGTGTACTGCGCCTGCCGCTTGCTGCGACTTAGCGATGCCTCAAGACTCTTCCGATAACTAACGTCGCGGGCGATGGTAAGAATTGCCCGCGTGCCCCGATATTCGATCATCGAACTCTGGGCCTCGACCCACAAACCCTGCTCGTTGCCGTTGATCAGCTGAATTTCCAGCCGCCGCGGGACATTCTCGCCGGCCAGTCTGTTCGCGACGGACTTTCTGAAAAGCGCCCGATAGGCTGGCTTGACCAGATCTGCGACGTCGCGACCTGCCAGCTGGTCAGGGGCCATGCCGACCAGCCCGGCAGCGCTGTCGTTTGCCAGAATGATGCGCTCATCGTGAATGAGAACCACTTCGGGCAGGGTTTGAGCGAATTCGGTAAATAGCCGGTCACGATCCTGAATTTCCTCGTCACGTTCGCCCAACGCGTCGAACAAGCGGTTGATCGTACTGGCCAGATCTGCAATGTCACCGCTATCGGATACTGCAAGGCGACGACCCACGGAGGCGTCCGCCGATGCCGCAATCAATTCTTCACGGAATGCCTGCAAGCGTTTACCGAACCGATGCCGGCTACGCAACACAAGCACGATCACGATCAGCGCTATACCGAACGAAGCGGCGAAAATTATAGCTAGTACGTTTGCTGACATGTGGCGTCCGTCGTCAGGCCAAATCGGTGCAGTTCATTTGCCGACATCTTGTCAGGGCGATTTCGGTGGCATCCCAAGCGTCGTTTTTCCCTTTTCGATCGTCGAGTCGGCGATGCCGCGCATCGATCATTTGTTATTATTAGGCGCTCACTCGAGACTACCCGACACGGGAAACCGGTCAGAATCTTGAGCGAACGGGTGTTCATGAACAAGCATATATCAGCAGCAGCCGCCGACCGCGACAATTCACCATAATTCCGTGTCCGAGTGAAAATTATAGCCCTCAGACTGACGACCTCCGGAATCGGCCGCCGCGATTTGACGATAGTGGGAGAAATCATCTGAAACCAGATTCGGCTTTGCGGCATCTAATAGATGTCAGGTAGGCCGAGCATAGCGCGGCACGGCCTGATACTATCGTCGCGATCAGCCGCTGTGGCGGGAAAATCTGTCTAAACAAGAACAATTCTTTGATACACATCGGTGCGAACTAACCGGGCCCGCCGACGTCCGAGAAAGGAATCAAGAAAAGTATAAGCATGGCCGGGATAAACGATCGGACCAATGCCGATGGTTCATTAGCATTCCAGCTTGACTGATATGGTGTTATAGTTAACTATAACACTTGTTACCAATAAAGTATTCGATTGGGTGGACTCCGAAAAAATGAAAAAAGTCATATCTTTTAGAATCTTAGCGCTCCTGTCGGTCTCTTTGAGCAGCCCGGCACTGGTACAGGGCGCGTCGCTGCTCGAGGTATACCAGCAGGCGCTGCAGAGCGACCCGCTGATCCATGAAGCGGAATCTCGCCGCCAGGCGGCGCTTGAGGCCTATCCACAGGCGCGTGCGTTGATGTTGCCGCAATTGTCGGCCGGCGGGCAGTACTCATCGGCAAATTTTGATGGATCCTCTGCGGTATCGGGCGTTGGCGGTGGTATCGCCAGGGTCACCTCAGAGTCTGCGACAACCACCCGAGCCTGGACGGTCGACCTCCGACAGACCCTGTTTCGCTGGGACCAGTGGATCGGCCTGAAACAAGCTGACAAACGGGTCGCTAAGGCACAGGTTACTTATGAGGCCGCCCAGCAGGATCTCATGCTTAGAGTCGTCACACGCTATTTCAACGTACTGGCCGCAGAAGATCAGCTCACCTCAATTCATGCCGATCGGACGGCGATCGCCCGTCAGCTGGAGCAGGCCAAACAACGTTTCGAAGTCGGACTCATCGCAATCACGGACGTGCAGGAATCCCAGGCCGCTTACGATCAGGCTATCGCCAATGAGATCGGGTCAAAACGATCACTCGCCACGGCAAGGGAGTTCCTGCGCGAAATAACGGGTGAATACGTGCCGACGCTGGCGGCCCCCGGTGAGGATTTCCCGCTAAAACATCCCGCACCCGCCAGCGAAACCAGCTGGAACGAGTTGGCCATGAGTCAGAATCTATCGCTGGTCGCAAGCCGTTTTGATGAAGAGATCGCACGCGATGAAATCGCTTTCCGGCGGACGGGTCACTATCCCACGCTGGACCTTGTTGCCAATATCAGTTCATCGACGGGCGAAATCACTGACCAGATCAGAAACGGTGCGCCGTTTCCCGACATTGACACCAACGGCAACCGGGACTCGATTACCCTGCAATTATCCATCCCCATTTTTTCCGGCGGTCGTATTTCATCACGAGTAAAAGAAGCCGTTTACCTGCACCGCGCGACGCGACAGCAGTTACAACGGGTCGCCCGTGCGACGGAAAGGCAGACTCGCGATGCCTATCTTGGTGTTATCTCCGAAATCAGCCGCGTACAGGCGCTGCAACAATCGGTGGCCTCGAGCCGCACGGCGCTCGAAGCGACGCAGGCTGGCTTTGAAGTCGGTACGAGAACGATTGTCGACGTACTGAATTCCCAGTTTGCGCTGTATGCCGCTATCACCAACTACTACCAGAGTCGGTACGCCTATATTGGCAACGTTCTGCAGCTTAAACTGGCCGCCGGGTCATTGCAGGTTCAGGACCTGGAAGAAATCGATCAGTGGTTGCAGGAACGACGCCGGCCGGAAGACGTTATTGCCGAGGAAGAGGCGGCCAGTTCCGGCTAGAAGTCAGAACTTTAGCAGCCCCGCGCTCAGGCGCGCCGGTTTACCTGCTCGACCAGCGGCTCCAGTAAAACCAGGAGCCGCTGCAGAGCGCCCTTGTTCGAAGCGACGACTTGCTTGCCTTTTTGACCGATCTCCTGCGCCAGGTCATCGTCCTCGATAAGCGGCAACACGGCATCGGCGAGTTCCGCCGCGCTCTGGACTATTTTGGATGCGCCCACTTCCGTAAACAGGTCGGCGATATCCTGCGTATGAAACAGGTGAGGACCGGTGATGACCGGCAAACCAAGCGCGCCCGGTTCAAGCAGGTTGTGACCTCCTACCGGAACCAGCGTGCCGCCAACGAAAGCGACATCACTCGCGGCGTAAAAAAGCGGCAATTCGCCCATGGTGTCTCCCAGCAATACTTGCGCAGCCGAAGAGACTGATTTGTGGCTGGTACGAGTCACGTACTTCCACTGCTGCTTTTGCAGCAGGGACTGCACGACAGCAAACCGTTCGGGATGCCGGGGCACCAGGATCAACACGACATCCGGTATTGATTGCAAGATCGTCTTGTGCGCGGAAAGTACCTGTTCTTCCTCTCCCTCATGCGTACTCGCGGCGATCCAGACAGGCCGGTTGCCTATAATGTCATGACGAAGCTTGGCGCCGCGGATGCCCAGATCCGCGGGCATTTCAATATCGAATTTGATGTTACCGGTTATGCGGGTTCGATCCGGATTCGCACCCAGCATCAGAAAACGTTTCGCGTCGGCCTCGCCCTGTGCCGCGATCAGTATCCCGTGTGACAGTGTTTCTCGAAACAGCGGCAGCAGGCGACGATAGTTCTTGACAGATTTGGGCGAAATTCTGGCACTGACCAGCACCAGAGGGATTTTTCGCGAGCCGCAAGCGTGATAGAGATTGGGCCAAATCTCCGTTTCCATGATCAGCGCGAGAACCGGTTTGACTGCGTTGAAAAATTGATCGACGGCAACCGGCGTTTCGAACGGAATATAACAATGGCAGACGTCGTCGTTGAACAGGCTGCGTACATGCTCAGCCCCGGTTGGTGTCACTGTTGTAATCAGGATTTGTCGATCGGGAAAACGGGTTATCAGTGCCCGCACCAACGGGACGGATGCCTGCACTTCCCCCACCGATACCGCGTGCACCCAAATGCTGCCCTTCGTCAGTTGGGGGAAACCGAGGCCGAAACGCTGACCCATCCGATCCCAGTAGGTGTGATTGCTAATGCCGCGCACGATCCAATAGATCGCATAAACGGGCAATAACACATAGGTCAGAATGGCATAGATAACTCGCATCAAATGGGGTGCTCTGAATCCATCAAACTCGTTTGCGGGCATCGCCCGGTCTTACGAGGTCTCTGCCGAACGGGTTTTTTCGATCAACCGGCTGGATGAGTGGCCGTCCCGAAACGAAAGTACCCTGACTTCGCCGCCATTTGACAGAACTCTTTTTGCGCCGGCTATTTCCGCCACCTCGTAGTCACCACCCTTTACGAGGACATCCGGCCGCAAGGCGGATATCAATCGTTCCGGTGTGTCTTCCGAAAAAGCGACCACCCAGTCAACGGCTGCCAGGCCGGCCAGTACCGACATTCTGTCCACCAGTGTATTCAATGGCCGTTGCGCCCCCTTGAGGCGACGGACTGAATCGTCGTCATTCACGGCGACAACCAGTCGATCTCCAAGGCCCTTGGCCTCTTCAAGATAAGCAACGTGCCCCACATGCAGTAAGTCGAAGCAGCCGTTGGTCAGAACGATCTTCTCCGACCGCCCGCGGGCCTCGTCAAGCATTGACAGAAGATTCGCTTCAGCGACAACACCGCGGCCGCCCTGTCCGCGCTGGTGCAACGCGACCTGCAGTTCCGAAGGAGTCACCGTCACAACGCCTATCTTTCTGACGACCAGGCCGGCCGCCAGGTTTGCGATGCAGGCGGCACTGTACAGGCTGCCCCCTGCAGCCAGAACCGCGGCGACAGCCGCAATGACGGTATCACCGGCGCCCGTTACGTCGAATACTTCGCGTGCCTGAGTCGACAGGAATACGGGTTCTGCTCCGGCTTCTACCAACAGCATCCCTTTGTCACTGCGTGTAATGAGCAGTGCATCCAGATCCAGGTGATCAACCATCGCTCCTGCCCGCGCGACCAGTTCGTCAACCGTCGTACATTGGCCCGCGACAGCTTCGAATTCGCCTTGATTCGGCGTCATCAGGCAAGCGCCCCGATACTTCTCGAAGTCATCTCCCTTCGGGTCGACCAGTACCGGAATACCTTTTTCACGACACACCGCGATCAGTGAGGCCGTGTCACCCAGCGTCCCCTTGCCGTAATCCGACAGCACGACGGCATCCGCACCGTCAACATGATTTCGCAAAGACGCTACGAGCGATACGTTATTGTCTGCATCGCTCGCTTCCTGATCGAGCCGAATCAATTGCTGTCCACGACTTTGAACACGCGTCTTCGTAGTGGTGGGCCGGCCGGTCGTGTGTAATAGATCACACTGAATTTGGTGTTGCGCGAGAACAGACGCGAGCGTTTTTCCCGCTTCGTCATCTCCGATCGACCCCAGGAGTGTCGTGCCCACGCCAAGGGAGGCCAGATTGACCGCAACGTTGGCGGCGCCACCAGGGCGATTTTCCGTATCCTGTATGTGAACCACCGGGACCGGTGCCTCCGGCGAAATTCGGCCGGTCGTGCCAAACATGTACCGGTCCAGCATTACATCGCCGGCGACCAGCACTCGAGCCGCGGAAAAGTCAGGGATTAAAAGGGTCACACTGTGATGTTACTACAACGCGTTGTATTCCACCCTCTCCGACACTGCTAACCGCACTTTGAGTCACCGCAGGAAAGACAGGTCATGCAGCCATCCATCATAACCAATGCGACCGTGCTGCACTTGTTGCACAACTGCGCACCCGCCGGATAACTGCTTTGCGCAAAGGCATCCTGTTGCTTCGCGCTTGCTTCAAACTCCGCGCGTTTCTCTGCGATCAGCTTACGTTGTGCATCGTCGAGTTCAGGTTTCTTCAGCAAACCGATCATAATCAAATGCTTCTCAACGATATATCCAAGCTCCGCAATAATGGAGGGCATGAATACGCCGCCTTGCTTCCAGTAGCCACCACGCGGATCAAATACAGCCTTCATCTCATCCACGAGAAAGGTCACGTCACCGCCCTTCCTGAACACGGCAGACATAATTCGTGTCAGTGCCACTATCCATTGATAGTGGTCCAGATTTTTCGTATTGATAAATATCTCGAACGGGCGACGCTTCTCATGCTCCGTGTCCTCGTTCAGTACGATATCGTTAATCGTCACGTACATTGCATGATCCGATATGGGTGTTTTCACCTTGTAGGTTGAGCCAATCAGCATCTCCGGCCGTTCGAGCTTCTCATGCATACGGATGATTTCAGCGCCCCCGTCTTCGCTTGTTTCTTTGACGTACTTTGGCTTTGCCTCCGGCTCTTCGGTGCGTTTCACCGCATAGCCCACAATTTTCTTGTCTATTTTCGTCATCTTTTCCCGTGATCCATTCGCCTGATTCTTTTTCATCAGAACTTACCGTAATAACCTTCTTTTAATGCGTCGAAGAGGTTTGCTGCCGTGTGCATTTCGCCGTCGTACTCAATCTCTTCGTCACCCTTCACATCCAGTTCACTGCCATCTTCAAGCGTAAACGTGTAAGTCGTATTCTTTAGGTCCCGTTCCTTGACCAGTACCCCCTGAAAAACCTCAGGATTAAAGCGAAACGTTGTGCAACCCTTCAATCCCTGATCGTAGGCATACATGTAGATGTCTTTGAATTCGTCGTAAGAATAATCCGTTGGCACATTGGCTGTCTTGGATATCGATGAATCAATCCAGCGCTGCGCCGCTGCCTGGATGTCCACATGCTGTTTCGGCGTAATATCCTCTGCTGTAACGAAGTATTCAGGCAGTCTTTTTGCCACATCAACACCGTCGTCGGCACCGCCGGGCATCGATGACACGTCGACCAGTTCCCGGTACGCCAGCAATTCAAAGGAAAAGACACTCACTTTGTCTTTCGTCTTTTTCCCCTGTCGAATGACATTGCGAAAATAGTGGTGCGCAAAGCTCGGTTCAATGCCATTGCTGGCGTTGTTTGCCAGCGACAACGAAATGGTACCGGTCGGGGCAATCGAACTGTGATGCGTAAATCGCGCGCCAATCTCGATCAGCTTTTCAACCAGTGCAGGATTCTCCCGAGCAACCCGTTGCATGTAGCGGCTGTAACGGCCATGCAGGACGCGACCGGGTACCTGATCGCCCACCTTGTAACCGTCTTCTACCATCTCCGGTCGTTTTACGAGCATTGCCTGGGTAACATCGAATTCTTCGTTCATAATGGGTGCCGGGCCTTTTTCGACCGCGAGATCGAGCGCTGACTCCCAACCCGCCATGGCCATTCGCTTGGACACCTCTGCCGTGAATTCGACCGACGAGGATGAACCGTATCTCATACGCAGCATGGTGATCGTCGAGCCCAGCCCCAGGAACCCCATGCCGTGGCGACGTTTGCGGATGATTTCCTCGCGTTGCCTGGCCAGCGGCAATCCATTGATTTCCACAACGTTATCCAGCATACGGGTGAATATCTTGACCACTTTACGAAATTCATCCCAGTCAAACCGGGCGCTGTCGGTAAAGGGGTCGAGCACAAATTTCGTCAGGTTGATCGACCCGAGGAGACACGATCCGTAGGGCGGCAGTGGTTGCTCGCCGCAGGGATTCGTCGCGCGGACGTTTTCGGCGAACCAGTTATTGTTCATCTCATTAACTTTATCGATCAGAACAAAACCCGGCTCCGCGAAGTCGTAGGTGGATGCCATAATGACATCCCAGACGCGCCGCGCCGGCATGCTGCGATAGATCTTGCAGGCAACCAGTCCGTCAGCGTTACAGACGTAGCTCTTTGCTTCCGGCCACTCGCGCCAAACAAACTGAGTCGCATCGTCCAGGTCGAGGCCCTCTTCCTCCACTTCTTTCTGCGTAACCGGAAACGCCAACTGCCATTCATCGCCCTGTTTAACGGCCTGCATGAATTCATCGGTAATCAGCAATGACAAGTTGAACTGGCGCAAGCGGCCATCTTCACGCTTCGCCTTGATGAAATCGATCGCATCCGGATGGCCTACGTCAAACGTACCCATCTGCGCGCCACGTCGACCACCGGCCGAGGAGACGGTGAAACACATCTTGTCGTAAATATCCATGAACGACAGTGGCCCCGACGTGTATGCGCCGGCGCCGGTCACGTAGGCCCCTTTTGGCCGCAGCGTCGAAAATTCATAGCCGATACCGCATCCGGCTTTGAGCGTCAGCCCCGCCTCATGGACCTTGTTCAAAATATGGTCCATGGAATCAGACACGGTTCCCGACACCGTGCAATTGATCGTCGAGGTAGCCGGCTTGTGTTCCTGTGCGCCCGCATTCGAAATAATGCGGCCCGCGGGTATGGCGCCATTACGTAACGCCCACAGGAATTCGTCGAAGTATTTCTCTCTGAGCGTGTCCTCTTCGACGTCCGCCAGTGCACGGGCAACTCGTTCGTAAGTTTCATCGATGGATTGATCGACAACGGACCCATCTTTTGCGATCAGCCGGTATTTCGATTCCCAGATATCCAGCGATGCTGGCTGGAAGGCAATGTCGCCCAAATTGTTTATTGCAAGATTCACTGCGGACTTCATGTGCCCCTTTACTCCCTCAATCTCCGTTAAGGAGTCCCCGAATTTCATTGATAATTCACTCTTTTCAGAGCGAATAGCTCCCCGCTCGCCGCTGTCCCATTTTTCAACGGCAAGTGCCCCAAAAGGCCAAATGTTTTCGTTATTACAGACACAAGATGTTGTGTCTGAGCAAGCACAAGATTATGCCCGTAAGCGGCGACTGTCAAGCACTGACCGGAAATTTATATCGAAGCATTAGTAACGAAAAAACAATGAGTTACGGACTATTTTGAAAAAAGTTCTTTAAAAACAATGTGAAAATAGAAGCACTTTTTTTCAAACCGGTTTTCACTATATCTTGTAGCTGCACTGAGAGCACAACCACACCCTGCATCGACACCACAATTGTGCGTTTTTACCCATATTGCCGATCTTAAAACAGCTGCGCGGTCGAAATCACGGCTCGGGAAAAACGTCGCAAGCGGCGTAACCGCGCGGCTCCGATACCCACATTCCTGTTTGCAGCGAGAGTCAGGACCAAAAAGGAGAGCAGAAAATGCAGCGCATTGTCTGCAACGTGTCTCTGACCACTTTCCACGATGCTGCTCGCTGCCGTACCCCGCGAAGCCGACTGATTCGACCGGGTCTGTGGTCCGATGCGTGTCGACGGATGCCTCGATGGCTGCGACGGAACTCTTATGACCGGCATCATTCTGGGGATGTCGGTCTGTTAACATTGGCGAAAAGGCGTCAACAAGGCATGCTGCCAATGAGTGGAACTTTTCGCTTCACCTAAGTGTCTCCTCCGTAGGCCGCAACGAAACCCACTTTCCCGGAAAACCGTCGAAGCATGACGGTGATTGAGGACCCTGATCCATGAAAACCAGTTACCAAGCCGCTCTGGCTATGCTCCTCCTGTCTGTGGCCACGATCAGTGCGGCCGCATTGCCCGATCGCGTTGATGGAGAACCGTTACCCAGCCTTGCGCCGCTGGTCAAACGCGTTGCGCCCGCCGTGGTCAATATTCGCGTCAGTCAAACCATCGAGACACGCTCCCAATATGGTGACGAGGCATTTCGTCGCTTTTTTGGGCTGCCCAACGGCCCGGGTGGATCGCGCGAAGTGAGTAGTGCCGGTTCCGGCGTCATTATCGATGCGGCGAACGGTTACATTCTAACGAACCACCACGTGGTCGACGGTGCCGACAGGATCCAGATCTCCCTGCTCGACGACCAATCGCTCGACGCCGAAATCGTTGGCTCCGACCCGGAAACCGATATCGCCGTGATCAAGGTCGAGCCGATTGGCCTGGTGGATATTCCCATCGGAAATTCTGACGATCTTGAGGTGGGCGACTTTGTGCTTGCCATCGGCAACCCGTTCGGCCTGGGTAACACTGTGACCTCCGGGATTATCAGTGCGCTGGGTCGGACCGGCATCAACCGCAACGGCTATGAAGATTTCATTCAGACCGATGCATCGATCAATCCCGGCAATTCGGGCGGCGCACTGGTGAATATGCGTGGCGAACTGGTGGGCATTAATTCCATGATTCTCAGTCGCACGGGCGGCAATGTCGGTATCGGTTTCGCGGTACCCTCAGCCATCGCCCGGTCGATCATGCGACAAATTATTGATTTTGGCGAAGTTCGTCGCGGCCTCCTCGGCGTCTCCATTGATACGATTGATGCCGACAGCGCCAAGGCACTCGGCGCGGAAGTGGACAGCGGTGCACTCGTAACGTCGATCTCGCCGGATTCCGCCGCTGAGAAGGCGGGGCTGCAGGTTGATGACATCATTACCAAAATCAACAACTCGAAAATTGACAGCGGTCGGGAACTCGCGAACGCAATCGGTCTGAAGGCATCGGGCGAAAGCGTCGACATCGAGTTTGTTCGCGACGGCCAGCCCAGATCGGTACGCGCCAGACTCGGGCGTCAAATCACCTCCAGCGGTGGCATCGACATACATCCCGGTCTCGAAGGAGCCCAATTTTCTTCGGCAACGACAACCGCAGCCAGTGGCGTCGAGGTCACTGCCGTCGAGGCAGGCTCTCCTGCCGCCCAACGCGGACTACGTGCCGGGGACGTCATTACGGCCGTGAACCGACAACCGATCCGAAACCTGCAACAGCTGCGGGAAATCGCGCAACAGGGCAGGATTCTGTTTTTGCTGGTGCAACGAGGTGATCGCGCTCTGATGCTGCGGATTCGCTGATGATCGTGGCAGCACTGCAAGCAAATAGTCCTTGCGGGGCGACAGGAAAACATTCCGAATGAGGCGGGGGTTGCGAATACCCCTTTTACTCGCATCGATCTGCATCGGTTCCGCTACGCATGCCGCGTCGGCGAAAATTGACACTCAACGGCAGGTATTTCGAGATGCCTATGCCGCCGTGGAACGCGGCGACTGGGCCCCGGCCGCCGCGAATCGATCGTTGCTGTCCGACTACGTGCTGTGGCCCGATCTTCGCGCCGCCTACCTGAGAACCCGTCTGGGCAAGGGAGAAAACGAGGAAATTCGCGCTTTCCTCAAGCAATACGGCACGCTAAAACCGGCCCGGGATCTGCGCTACCGATTTGCCCGGCAACTTGCGGCCGACAGCCGGTACAGCGCTTTTCTATCGCTCTACGAACAGTTTTACCAGGGCCGTGGCGTCGCCGATCTCGACTGCCTCGCCCTCGACGCACAGATCGCGGTCGGTAAAACCGAGGCCATCGCAACACGCGCCGAAGCCTTGTGGCTTATTGGTAAAAGCCAGGCTGACGAATGCAACCCTGTGTTCGACTATCTGCGTCATTCCGGCCAGTTGGGCAAGACCTTGTACCGCGAACGGTTCGTACTCGCCAGAGACGCAAGACGATTTTCTCTGGCGCGTTATCTGGCCCGCTCGATTGACGAAGAATACGTTGCCGAGTCCAATCGATGGCTGAGCGCGCAAAACAGCCCCGGCACCTTCATTCAACAAGCGGACCTGGGCGCCGTCACCCCTGCCCTCAAGAAGCAGCTTGTCTACGCATTGAAGACTCTGGCGTATCGAGAGCCCGTCGCTGCGCAGCAGCTCTGGAACACGACTGAATCTCTGCTTCGTTTCAGTCCCGATCAAGTATCGGCCGTTGAACAACATATCGCGTTGTGGGCCGCACGCCTGAATCTTCCCGAGGCCGACGCGCTGCTCGCCAACCTGGAAGACGGCGCTGTAAACGACGAAGTGACGCGCTGGCGCATTCGAACCTCGCTGCGCCGAAAGGCGTGGCAAGACGTCCGCACGCATATCAATCATCTCAGTGCCCCTGAGAAACAACGCGAAGAGTGGCAATACTGGCAAGCCATCGCTCTGCGGCAGTCCGGCTTCAACGACGAATCGACCACACTCCTGGCATCGCTTGCAAAGCAACGCAGCTATTACGGCTTTCTCGCCGCGGACCAGCTAGATCGGGCTTACGTTTTTAGTCAGGATGCCATTGAGCGCGACGCGACAATCATCGCGGAGTTAGCCGCAAACCCATCGCTGATTCGCGCGCGCGAATTGTTCCTTGTCGGGCTGGAAGGACGTGGCAGATCTGAATGGGACGCCGCGATTCGCAATCTCGACATATCGCACAAGAGACAGGCCGCCGTTCTCGCGCATCGTTGGGGCTGGCACTCGCGTGCCATTGCCACTGCCGCCGAGAGCGGGGACTATGCCGATCTCGAACTGCGTTACCCGCTTCCCCACCGCGAGTCCTTCGAACTCTTCTCGTCGGCGGCGCGTATCCGTGAGAGCTGGGCCTATAGCGTCGCCCGTAGTGAGAGCCTGTTCATGCGCGATATCCGATCCAGTGCGGGCGCTATCGGCGTCATGCAGCTTATGCCCGAAACCGGGCGCCGCACGGCACGCGAAATCAGCTATCCGTACAAAGGCCGCAATACCCTGACCGATCCCAGCAGCAATATTCGCCTCGGCACCTTTTACCTCGGCAAAATGTACCAGCGCTTTGGTGAACATACCGCGCTCGCCACGGCAGCCTACAATGCCGGTCCCCTGCGGGTCGAAGCATGGATGCCCTCCCTGGGAGCAGTGGATGCCCGTATCTGGATTGAGAACATTCCCTTCAATGAAACTCGCAACTATGTGCGACGCGTGCTGGCGGCCGATGCGATATTTCATTGGCGTCTCACCGGCGAGACACGCCGTGTATCGAGTCAGCTTGGGGATATTGTTGCGGGTGGGGAACCGTTACGGATTGCGGCTCAATAGGAGTTCATTCGGACTCGCACCTGTCCTTGATCGTGGTTGCGTGCTTGTTGGCGTTGGGCTAGACCGGGGTTGTCTTATTGCGGCTTTGCCAGCTTTTCGGCAGCCTGATAGAAACAGTTTAATTCCCTGTCGCAACTCGTTAACAGGTCGCGGAACGTGTCGAGCTGCCCGCGGTAGAGAACGAGTGAAACGAGTCGCGCGTTGTTGAGCGGCGGCTGCAGCCAGTTCGTCGTCGTGAATGGCTGCTGTTGCACCACGCTCTGCGCATCGCTGGACAGGCGAGCAAGAATACCGTGTTTTTTCTCGCGTTTCAGATCGTCGTCATCATCCGACGCGTACAGGGTATCGAGTTCGATTTTGCTGGCATCGACGAGCTGCATCATCGTTTGCCGAAGTTCACCGCGAGCCTTATATTCCTGAATTTCCGATTGTTGCCCGTGGCTGCGAAGCCAGCGGTCGATGCCAATTTCTGCAACGGCTGTTGCGAACGATTCGTTAAAACCCGTATCACCTTTGACGAACAGGCGCTGGTGCGCCAATTCATGAAACAAGACACCGACCAGTTCTGTGTCCGACCAGCGCATCATGGTATTCAACACAGGATCCGCGAATCGGCCCAACGTTGAATAGGCGGCAACGCCGCCCACGAAGACATCGTAGTCCTTTGCGCGTAGTTTCTGCGCCTTCTTTCTGGCAGTTTTTTCGGAGAAATAGCCGCGATAGGCAACACATCCCACAATCGGGTAGCACCAGGTCTTCGCTCGCAGCGAAAACTCCGGTGCGGCGATAACATTCCAGACGACGAAATCACGTTCCAGGTCGACGAACGTCCGATAGCTTTCGTTGTCCGGCAGGAGTAATTCGTCGACCGCAAATTGTCGAGCTTCCTGCACCATTGTGAGACGCTGTCTGAGTTGCGCCGATGATCCGGAATCGTCAATAACTGCAGCGATGGGTGTTCGCTTGCGCAATAGCTCCATTTGACCGCTGGCAGCCTGCAAGTAATAACAACCGCCAATCTGCAGCACGCCGAGCACGGCGATCGAGACCAGTACTAGCCTGGCCGTCCAGACGCGTGCCCTGGTACTCAGAATTGCGGGTCTTCGATAGTGGGGCAATTTACTCGGTCCGAATCTGCGCAAGAAGATAGAATGGCGGTATGGAAGTGTACCTTGTTGGTGGCGCTGTTCGAGACGAACAGCTTGGCATCGCCGTTAAAGAACGGGACTGGTGTGTGGTCGGTACCACGCCGGAGGAACTGCGTGCGGCGCACTATCGCCAGGTCGGCAAGGATTTCCCCGTATTTCTCCATCCGAAGACGGGCGAGGAATATGCACTTGCTCGCACCGAACGAAAAACGGCGCCCGGCTATCACGGGTTTTCCTTTCGAACGTCCCCGGATGTGACCATAGAAGAAGATCTGGGCCGCCGCGATTTAACCGTCAATGCGATGGCGCGCGACAGCGAGGGTACGCTGATCGATCCCTTTAATGGCCTCGCGGATATTCAGGCGAAAGTCTTACGCCATGTCTCTGCTGCCTTTCTGGAAGATCCCGTACGCATTCTTCGCACCGCCAAGTTCGCCGCTCGATTTGCGGCACTTGGTTTTACGGTCGCCGCGGATACCCTGCAGCTGATGTCCCGGATGGTGGCCGACGGGGAAGTCGATGCTTTGGTTCCGGATCGTGTCTGGAAGGAAACCGCCGCCGCACTCGCGGGGCCCGACCCACGCGTGTTCTTCGAAGTATTGCGGGACTGCGGGGCGCTCGCCGTGGTCTACCCGGAAATAGACGCATTGTTCGGCGTGCCGCAACCCGCAAAATGGCATCCCGAGATCGACTGCGGCCTGCATTCATTGATGGTCCTTGAGCAGGCAGCGAAACTCAGCGATTCAGTCGATGTGCGCTTTGCGGCTTTGGTCCACGATCTGGGCAAGGCGACAACGGCCAAAGACTTGCTGCCCAGTCATCACGGGCATGAGCAACGCGGGACCCGGATTATTCGCACGCTGGCGAAACGCTTGCCGGTTCCGGTCGCCTGCCGGGAACTCGCCATTGTCGTCGCCGAATTGCACGGTCATTGCCACAGAGCCCTGCAGTTGCGCCCCGCGACGGTTCTCAAGGTACTTGAGCGAACGGATGCGTTCCGCCGGCCGGAGCGCCTGGAAAAATTCCTCCTTGCCTGCGAAGCGGACGCGCGTGGTCGCACGGGATTCGAGAACAAGCCTTACCCGCAGGCCGACTATTTCAGGGACGCATTGAAAGCGGCGAATACGGTTTCGGCCAGAGAAGTAATTGCAGAAGGTGCCGAAGGTCCTGAAATTGCGCAAGCATTACGCGCCAAACGGGTCGATGCGATCGCCGCGTTTAGCCGCTCGCACGCCTGATCCGGGCCTCACTCGGCGTAGAAATACAGGAATATCGAAAATACGGTGGCTCGACCGAACTCATCGGAATTGTCCACAGCCAGCCGAAATTCGACATCCGCAGAATTCCCCACCGGGGTCAGCCAGCCGACCCCCAGAGAGTCAACCTGCCCTCGAAAAACGGCCGTTTTCCAGTGCGAATAGCGAAAGTCCAGGCGTCGTTCGCCGAACTCGATTTCGACACCGCCGCTGAGCCGATAGTCGATCAGACTGTTCATCAGACTAATGCGGGAGATGGCGAGAAACCGCAATCGGTCTGTTTCCGGTTGCAAGCCGATACGGCGCGAATAGTCGTAGTTCATACCACCCAGGTAAACGCTGGTGCGATCGCTGGTCTTCAACCGCCCTGTCAGGCCATAGCCCTTCGCACTGAAGTCGATGCTACGTGAACCGGCCAGCACATCGCGTCGCAGGGTCAGATCGAAATTCCGCCCCTCGAAGTCCGCCGATATCGAGCCTTTCTTACCCCGCAGATAAAGTGATGCGTGAACGTCATTCGATTCGAGAAGGTCTTTGTCCCCCCAATAGCCACCACCGAGTCGAATGCCTATCGGGTCGAAAAAATGGTCCACGGAGAGATCCGCAAATTTTGTATTCAGGTCAACGACGGCATTCTTCGTCTCATTGACCGCCACCGCGCCCGATATCCAGGTGTTTTCCCTGAGACCGACATCCACAAAAAAAGAATAGGCGCGACCGTCAACGGTATCGCCCTCCGCGCCCAAACCAACGACAATTCCGTCCGCGGACGCGACAGCTGAAAACACAGATGACAGGATAAGGATCGACAGTGCGACTTTGATGTTTTCAGGCAAAGACATAGATGAGCACACCCGCGAGCACGACCCTGTAGATAGCGAACGGTGCAAGACCTATTCGGCTTACAAACCGCATAAAGAACTCGATAGTCAGGTAGGCGACGACGGCCGAAATTGACGCGGCAACTGCGAGCTGACCCCACGCCACGGCTTGATCCGACATCATCACCAATAGAAACTCGTATCCTGTCGCCAACAGAATAACAGGTGTGGACAGTACGAACGAAAAGCGGGCCGCATCCTGGCGTGTCAGCCCGAGTGCGAGGCCGGCCGTAATGGTGATTCCCGAGCGGGATGTACCGGGAATCAATGCGCATGCCTGGGCCAGGCCGATAAGCACCGCATCGCGTATCGTAATATCCGTAATGTTTCGCTGTTTGCGGCCAAATCGGTCCGCGAGACCCATGAGGATGCCGTAACCCGCCAGTGTCGCGGCGACGATCATCGGATTGCGAAGATTCTCCGAGATCCAGCCAGCGAACAGCAATCCGGCAACCGCTGCCGGAATCGTGCCCAATCCGATGCCAAGTGCCATTTTCGATTCAATCGTGTCGGCCCGACCGCTCAGCAGACTGATGCCACCCCGTATCACGCCCGCCAGATCGTTGCGGAAGAAGATAGCAACGGCCGCGAGCGAACCGAAATGAACGGCCACATCGAAAACCAGACCCTGGTCCGTCCAGCCGGCAACGTTGGGCACCAGAATGAGATGACCGGAACTGGAAATCGGCAAGAACTCCGTAATGCCCTGCACAATGGCAAGCACGGCTATCTGCAGCCAGCTCATGGTTTCGTTCCCTGTTTCATAAATTGTGCGCCCTGTCGCCGAAAGAAAATGCATCGGGTACCTGCACGGCACCTTTGCACAATCCCATACACTTGAAGTGCTCACCCATTTCGCTGGGCAGCGTAAGCAGTTTAATCTGTCGCGACAACTCGATCTGCTCGACCTGGGTCAGCGCCGCAAAGTCTGCCAGCTCATTTTCCAGCCCGCCGTTCATCAGGAATAGAGCCTGAGTCACAAAACCCGCAATTTCTGCCCCGTGCGCAAAGGCAGCATCCGCTACGCCGGAGAAATTCACCCACGCAGTAATGTCCTGAATACCCGGGTAAATCAGCGGCTCGTTGTGCGCATGGTGACGAAAATGGCAACGCAGCCAACCGAGGTCACGCTCCGCCGCATAGTATTCGTGGCACGTAACGCCGTAGTCGAAAAGAAACACAACACCCTCGTCAACCGCGGCCAACAAGTCGGATATCCAGCCTTTCAGTCCGAGCGACACTTCCGATGTATAGCCGTCCGCGAATTGACCGCCGATTTTAGCCTCGATGTCCAATACCTGCTGTCGCAGCGGTGTACCTGCAGGGCGCGTCTGATACACAAAATTTCCGTCACTGTATCCCACACACAATTGCAACACGTCGTCCGGCGAGCGGACGAAGCGTTCAACCGGCAGCGCATCCAACACCTCATTGGCAACCACCACGCCCCTGAACTTTTCGGGCAAGGCATCAATCCAGACCACGATGGATGCTAATTCGGGAACTTCCGCTATGAGCTTTTCCTGTTGTCGTGCGCACAGTTCCGGCGATACTTCCAGAATCTGATAGCTCGCCGGCAACGCATCGAGCTCGGCCAGCGTCTTGAGCAGCGTCACTGCCAATGCACCGCTACCCGCACCGAACTCGAGAATCCCGCCCTGCAAGGCGCGGATGGACGGTGCCGCCTGCTGAGCCAGCACGCGGCCGAACAGCGGCGATATTTCCGGGGCGGTGACAAAATCGCCGCTGCCACCAAACTTCACATTGCCGGCGGTGTAGTAACCCAGGCCCGGCGCATACAGGGCGTGCTGCATGAATTCGGCCAGACCGATCATGCCTCCTGCCGCCTCAATCCGGGCACGTATATATCTGGCTACGCGACCGCTGTGTGCAAGGCTCGTGGTATCCGGGACAGGCAGTCCCTCTGGTATTTTCGGTTCAGGTTGCATAGACCCGACTGGTAGCCAACAATGTCGACAATGTATTTTGCTTTCGCACGAATTGCTATGGACAAGCGAAAAATCGCCTGCATTCACCGGGGGAGTGTTGACTGTGAGCACTGAAAACAGCCTGCTCGGAAAAGGCGCACTGGTCACCGGTGCGTCGCGCCGTATCGGCGCAGAAATAGCGCGCTACCTGCATGCGGCGGGTGCCAATGTCGGTATTCACTACGGTAAATCGGCGCAGGAAGCGGCGGCATTGCGCGATGAACTGAACGCTCTGCGCAAAGATTCAGCGGCCATTTTCGCCACCGATCTCGCCGATGTGGACGCACTGCCAGCGCTCGTGGATGCCTTCACCCGGTGGAGTGACACACTGGATATACTGGTCAACAATGCCTCCAGCTTTTACCCCACTGAATTGGGCACCGTCACCGAATCGCAATTCGATGAGCTCTTTGCCAGCAATCTGAAGGCGCCGTTGTTTCTCGCCCAGAGCGCAATGCCGTTCTTGCGGGATTCTCGCGGCACGATCATCAATATCGTCGATATACACGCCAGACGTCCGCTCAGACATCACTCTGTCTACGGTTCAGCCAAAGCGGGCCTGGAAATGCTGACGCGCTCACTGGCAAAGGACCTGGCCCCCGATGTGCGCGTAAACGGCATTGCGCCGGGCGCCATTCTCTGGCCCGAGCGAGCAATGAATGCGGCGGCAAAGCAGGAAATTCTGGACCAGGTTCCGTTGCATCGACTCGGGCAGCCAGCCGACGTCGCTGAATGTGTCGTCTACCTGGCTGGAAGCGCCAGCTACATCACCGGGCAGGTTATTGCGATTGATGGTGGCCGGAGTCTCGGCTGGTAAAGGCGACATCGACGCGTTGCAGCGCGTGCTTCCCCTGCTGTTCCATCGCTAACCAGTGTTCGGCATAGGTTTTGCCTGTCTCAGGGTGCCTGAAGTTTGGCGCCATATCCGCCAGCGGTTTCAACGCAAACGAGTATTTCAGGACGTCCACACGGGGCAGCTTGAGAGGCGGACCTTCAGTGATCAGATTTCCGTATAACAGTAAATCGATATCCAGGGTTCGGGAGACGAACTTGCCGTCGTTCGGTGTTCGGTTTGCCAGTGTGTGAATAGCATCGATCTCCCCGCCTATTTCATTGATGGACTTATTGGTATCGACCCCCACAACGAGATTCAGGAAATCGGCACCAACGAAACCAACGGCCTGGTTACGGTAGACCGGCGATATTTCGACAGGACCGAATCGAGCCCTCAATTCAAGTACCGCAAGTTCGATATATTTCAGTGGCTCGACGTTGCTACCGATACCAAAATAGACGCGGGTCACCGCGTTACTCGTCACGGCGGCGGCGAATCAGGACACCAACGTCTCTTGCGTTGCGTATGGCGCCGGGTTTATTGACCCTGACCTGCACCCACGGCACATCGAACTCGCCAAGAATGATCTCCGCAATTCTTCCCGCCAGCGCCTCGACCAGCTGAAAGCTTGAATCAGTTACGAATTGTTGCACTCGCTTGGCGATGAGCTTGTAATTCAGCGCGTCCTCGATATCGTCCGATTCAACGGCTGGCCGGATATCGGTGCCCATTTCGAGATCAATGACAACGGTCTGCTTTATTTTCCGCTCCCAATCCCAGATGCCAATGGTTGTTTCTACTTTCAGCGCCGTCAAAAAAATCGTATCCATTGAAAATTGTCCCGTTCGTTAGTGCTCAGGCGGCGACTGGCGCTTCCAGCGCGTCCAGTGACCACCGTGCCCGCGCCTGAATGGCTCCCGCTTCACCGGCAGAGGCTAGACGTAATGCACCGGCAATCGCAATCATCGCCCCATTATCAGTGCACAGTGCCGGGCGAGGATAGTAGACACGCCCTTCGAATTTTGCCGTGAGGTCTTTTCGTAAAAGCTTGTTAGCCCCGACACCGCCAGCGACGACCAGCCGTTCTGCACGCTCGGCCTTTGCCACTTTAAGCGTTTTTGCGATCAACGTATCCACGGCGGCACGTTGAAAAGAGGCGGCGATATCCGCTTTCACGTGTTCCAGCTCGTTGTTTTCCCGCGCCTTGCGCGCCACGAGCATGACGGCTGTTTTCAGGCCGCTGAAGCTGAAATCTGCGCCGGGTCGGTTAACCATGGGTCGTGGCAAGGCATAAGCGTTTTCGTCGCCGTCCTGGGCCAGGCGAGCGAGTGCCGGCCCTCCCGGGTAGCCCAGTCCTAAAAGTTTTGCCGTCTTATCGAACGCCTCGCCAACCGCATCGTCGAGCGTGCTCCCCAGAATCTGGTATTCACCCAGCGCGCGGACGGACACGAGCATTGTGTGGCCACCCGAAACCAGCAGCGCCAGGAAGGGAAAAGCGGGTGATTCAGACTCCAGCATTGGCGCTAACAGATGACCCTCCAGATGGTGAATCGGAATCAGTGGACATTTCCAGGCCAGCGCGAGCCCATTGGCCAGTCCACCGCCGACCATCAGTGCGCCCACAAGCCCGGGGCCCGCGGTATAGGCAATAGCGTCGGGGACGGCCGTTCCAGCCTCGCGGAGTACCTGCCGGATCAGTGGCAACAGGCAGCGAATGTGATCTCGAGAGGCGATTTCGGGCACTACACCCCCATAGACTGCGTGCAGGTCAACCTGGGAGTACAGCGCCTCCGCGACGAGCCCGTGTTCAGTGTCGAACACGGCCACCCCCGTTTCGTCACAACTCGTTTCAATTCCCAGTACTCGCATAGGCGCTGCATCATACAGGACGACCGTTGGGCGAAAAGACCCGCCAAGCGTAAAAACCGCTGCAGGCTTTGCAAATCGATGTTTATGCGGATATCATGGTCGGTTCTGCCCCGGCCTTTGTGCCGGGTTTCTTTGTATTTGATCGGAATTTATACAGTCCCATGCCGAGTGTTCGCATTAAAGAAAACGAGTATTTTGACGCCGCTATGCGTCGCTTTAAACGTGCCTGTGAGAAGGCCGGCGTTCTGACCGAGCTTCGCCGTCGCGAGTTCTACGAAAAACCGACTCAGGAACGGAAACGCAAGAAAGCGGCCGCCGTGAAACGCCACCTGAAGCGCATGTCCCGCGATATCTCAAAGCGCAAACGACTCTTTTGACCCCCTGTTTTTGCACCGTTATGCAGCCGCGTAACGGCAACGCAGTAGTCCACCCGTAACCCCTTCGTCATGACGCTGAAAGCCCGCATCCGTGAAGATATGATCGCCGCCATGAAGTCTGGCGATAAAGACCGGCTCAAGGTCATTCGGCTGGTCATGGCTGCAGTCAAGCAAATAGAGGTCGACAAGCGTATCGAGCTGGACGATGCAGCGACGCTCACCGTATTGAACAAGATGGTGAAGCAACGTCATGACTCCGTCACTCAATTCCGGGAAGGCGGGCGCGAAGACCTGGCCAAAATCGAAATCGAAGAAATAGCCGTTCTGGAAACCTACTTGCCCGAGCAGCTTTCGGCCGCCGAGTTGGACGCGCTCATCGATCAGGCCATCGCCGATACTGGTGCCGACAGCATGCGTGATATGGGCAAGGTCATGGGATTCATCAAACAAAAGGCCGAGGGCCGCGCCGACATCGGCGCCGCCAGCACCAAGGTCAAAGCTCGACTGGCATAGCAGCCCGCTGGATTTGTCCGCAAAAAGCGGGCACCGAAGCTGCGATTCGCTCTCCTTGCAGGTCAGGAAGACCGTCGGGAAGCCACCAAACCTGCCTCGGACTTCTGCGGCAAGATAATAGCAACGACACCGGGAGTGCATGAAACCCGGGATACCTCGACAGGCGTTTGATAAAGCATGAGCGGTCGAATACCCCAACACTTCATTGATGACCTGATTTCCCGGGCCGATATTGTCGAAGTGCTCGGCAGGCGCATTCAGCTAAAGAAAGCCGGCCGGGAATTCAAGGCCGTCTGCCCGTTTCACGACGAGAAAACACCGTCTTTCACCGTCAGCCCGACGAAGGGCTTTTATCATTGCTTTGGCTGTGGCGCACACGGCACGGCGCTGGGCTTCCTGATGGACTATGACCACATGAGCTTCGTCGATGCGGTAGAAAGCCTGGCGGGCATGATCGGCATCGAAGTACCGCATGAGGAAGGACAGCATCCGGTACAGCGCTTCGACGAGCTGTTCGAACTGACACAGCGTGTCGAACAGCACTTTCAGAACGAACTCAAGAATAATGAACAGGCCGTCGCTTATCTGAAACAACGTGGCATCGATGGTGCCACCGCGAAACGCTACGGCATCGGTTACGCGCCGCAAGGTTGGAGTCGCGTCCTCGACAAGTTCGGCTCGTCGCCCGAAGCGATCGAACGACTGCTGGCCGTCGGCTTGATTATCCGCAAGGACAATGGCAGTCACTACGATCGCTTTCGTGAGCGCATCATGTTCCCCATTCGCGACAGCCGTGGCCGCTGCATCGGTTTTGGCGGCCGCGTGATCGGCAACGATGAGCCCAAATACCTGAATTCGCCGGAAACCGTGCTGTTCCACAAGGGCCGTGAACTTTACGGTCTGTACGAGGCCCGTCAGGCACTTCGCCATATTGAGCGCCTGGTGGTCGTTGAGGGCTACATGGATGTCGTCGGCCTGGCGAGAAACGGCATTGACTTCGCGGTCGCTACGCTGGGCACGGCCACCACCAGCGATCATCTGCAGCGCTTGTTCCGTTTAACGGATCACGTTATTTTCTGCTTCGACGGTGATCGCGCCGGCCGTGACGCGGCCTGGCGAGCGTTACAAAACACGCTGCCGCTCATTGAGGAAGGACGACAGGTCCGATTTGTGTTTCTTCCGGATAAACAGGATCCGGATTCCTTCGTCCAGGCACAAGGCGCCGCCGCCTTTGAGCAGGCAATGGATGAGGGCGTTGCTTTATCCGACTACCTGGTCAGGGAACTGTCCAGCGGAGTTGATCTTGCATCGGTCGACGGGCGCGCGAGACTCGCCGAACTGGCTCGACCACTTCTGAAACGGGTACCTGCCGGCGTCTATCGCGAGTTGCTGCTGGAAACCCTGGCCGAGTCCGTCGGTCTTTCAGCATTCAAGCTTGAATCGCTACTGAAGGCGGGCGGCGAAAGTAAGCGAGAGAAAGCGCGCGGTACGAGAATGAGCCGAGCCCCCAGGACGATCCATGCGGCGGCCACTGGCAAGCCATCGGTGCTACGCCGGGCAATCACGCTCCTGTTGCACCACCCCGTAGCGGCAAAGGACCTCGACATCGAGCTGCTCGCCAATTTACAACGACCGGGTGCCGACTTATTGCGTGATCTGATTGTCAATGTGCAGGCGGAACCCGGTATAACCACGGCAGGCATTCTTGAGCGCTGGCGGCACCATGCCCACGGTCAGCACCTGAGCAAGCTGGCGACGATTGAGGTGCCTTTTGACGATGAATTCGATGCCGCGGCGGAACTGGCCGAGTGCCTGCAGCAGCTGGCGCGCGTCGCTGCCCGCGACAGAATAGATTTTCTCATTGAAAAAGAACGACTTGACAGTCTTTCGACGGATGAGAAAGCAGAATTGAAGGCACTTGGAAAAAGCCCGGTTCGCCCCCAAGTTAGTATGGATTGAACGCGATTGAACGCGTATAATTATTCGTTTGCATTTTTTACCCCTGAGGTCAAATTGTCTTGAGCGAGAAGCGCGCAGTAGCAAATAACGATAATAAACAGCCGGCCCAACAGCTGAAAGACCTGATTGCCCGTGGCAAGGAGCAAGGCTACCTGACTTATGCGGAGGTGAATGATCACCTGCCGAGCGGAATCGTCGATCCCGAGCAGATCGAAGACATCGTCAACATGATCAATGACATGGGTATTGCGGTGCACGAGAAAGCACCCGATGCTGAATCGATCCTGTTGTCGGATGCTGCGGTTTCCAACGATGACGACGCGGCCGAAGAAGCGGAAGCCGCTCTCGCGAGCGTGGATGCAGAATTCGGTCGAACGACGGATCCCGTCCGCATGTACATGCGTGAGATGGGCACCGTCGAACTGCTGACCCGGCAAGGCGAAATCGAGATTGCCAAGCGCATCGAAGACGGCCTCAATCAGGTCAAGTACCAGATGGCGCACTTCCCCCCGACCATCGAAATGCTGCTCGGTGTGTACGATGCGGTCGCCGCCGGCGAAACACGCATGCAGGATTTTGTCGTCGGCTTTTTCGACCCGAATGCGCCGGACGTCATCAATTCACCGGTCAACAAAGCCAATCAGAAACCCGGTGAGGAAGTAGAAGAAGAGGTGGTGGACACCGGACCCGACCCTGAAGAGGTCAAGGCCCGCGCCAAGAAGATTCGACGCCTTTACAATCGAGCACTCACGGCCCTCGAGAAATACGGCAGCAAAGACAAACGGACGCAGAAAATTCGCACGGAACTTGCCGACCAGCTCATGGAATTGAAACTGTCGCCCAAGCTGACCGACAAACTGGTCCGCAACCTGCGTGGCTCGGTGTCGGTCCTGCGCGTACAGGAACGTCAGGTCATGCAGATTTGTGTCCGCGATTCCGGCATGCCGAAGAAAGATTTTCTGGCCAGCTTCCCGAAGAGTGAAACCGATCTTAACTGGATCGAAAAACACATTCGGGCCAAACGCAAACACTCCTCGTCGCTGTCTAAACTCAAGGACGACGTTTTGCGCGCGCAACGCAAGCTGCTGGCTGTCGAAACACTGACCAATCTCAAGATCGCAGAGATCAAGGAGATCAATCGTCAGATGTCGATCGGTGAAGCGAAAGCGCGCCGCGCCAAGAAGGAAATGGTCGAAGCAAATCTCCGGCTGGTTATCTCTATTGCGAAGAAGTACACCAATCGTGGTCTGCAGTTTCTCGACCTGATTCAGGAAGGCAACATTGGTTTGATGAAAGCGGTCGACAAATTCGAATACCGGCGCGGCTACAAGTTTTCGACCTATGCCACCTGGTGGATTCGCCAGGCCATCACCCGTTCGATCGCCGATCAGGCCCGCACCATTCGAATTCCGGTGCACATGATCGAGACGATCAACAAGTTGAACCGTATTTCGCGGCAAATGCTGCAGGAAATGGGGCGCGAACCCCTGCCGGAAGAACTTGCCGAACGGATGGAAATGCCGGAAGACAAGGTTCGCAAGGTACTCAAGATCGCCAAAGAACCGATTTCGATGGAAACACCCATTGGCGATGACGAAGATTCGCATCTCGGCGACTTTATCGAAGACCAGGTCGTGCATTCTCCGGTCGATTCAGCAACCACGGAAGGCCTGAAGGAGACCACGCATTCGGTTTTGGGCGGGCTGACACCCAGAGAAGCCAAAGTACTGCGCATGCGTTTCGGCATCGACATGAATACCGACCACACGCTGGAAGAAGTCGGCAAACAATTCGATGTCACACGCGAACGAATTCGCCAGATCGAAGCGAAGGCACTGCGCAAGCTGCGGCACCCGACACGCTCCGATCAACTGCGAAGCTTCCTGGTCGAAGACTAGGTATTTCGTCAACGTGGTTTCGATATGTGCCAGAATTGACCCGTGGTCGCGCCTCAGGAGACGCTCCTACAGTTTTCCTGTTGGCATTGCTGCAGGAGCGTCTGAGGCGCGACCGACAGGGACGAACGGCACGTGTCGAGTGGAAAATACCGTATGTGAGTGGCCATAAAGGTTTGCACAGCGTAACCACAGGCCGTTACTCGACGACTTGGTAAATATGTTTTTTGCGTGTGGGCCTGTAGCTCAGTTGGTTAGAGCAGGGGACTCATAATCCCTTGGTCGTAGGTTCGAGTCCTACCGGGCCCACCATCTTTCTTTTCTTTGTGTTGGTGTTGGCAAGTTCGCCCCTCACGCACACTGTCTACGCTCTGTCGCCTAGAATGGATAATGCGTTCAGCTGTTCTCTCAAATTCAGCTAAGAACTCTGTGCCGAGATTCGTTCGCTGAGAATTGTAATAATTTACGCAAGCTTCGAGCTCTATCGAGATAGCCCGCTAACGTTCTAGCTAACTTGCGCCAAGTATCTGGCGCAGTTCGTGCAATTGAAAATATGAACCACCGTGCACGAACTGTGACAGATACTGCCCGGCGGCAAGTTCAGCGATTTGTTAGGCGGACCCTGCCTCGTCGTTACGGTTGCGCCTTCGTTCCCTGATGAAATATTAGACGCCATTCGTTGTTCCGCTGCTGCCAAATAGAAGTCCGTAGTGAAGTAGCAGTATCTTCTTCGCCCACTCGCCAGGACCGGTAAGTCATAAGCACCGCATCGTCGCCGACATGGCGAACCCGGACAGAGTCGATCTCAATATCGAAAATTGGCGATTCGAGCAACTCTCGCACTATTTCGTCTTTCGACCAGACGCGACCTGAGCTCGCAAATTCGACGAACTCTTCTGCCAACAGAGCATTCAATTCTTCACGAGACTTTCTCGTCGCATGCGTCAGCAATCTACGTTCTAGCGTTTCTACTGCTGCAAGTTGTGCATCTTGCGTCACGGTTGCGGTCTGCCTGACTTTAGTTCGTGAACGAGAGAGTTGAAAATACCATGGATGGTTTTTTCAACAGACTGTTAGGCATGTTCATACAGTTTTTACCTAACAGGGACGTCCCGCCGCATCGCCTACGATTGCTCCATCATCAAATTTATCGAAGGCTAAAACGGCGAACCCCTTTCAATCGGCCGAAAAACATGCAGTATTCCACCGGCCATTAACCGAACACTGCGCGCGCGAGACAACGGTTGCCGTTTCCCCGGCGGCACCAACCCTCACTGGCGTATCACTGTCACACCATTGACGCATACATGACGTTGTCCGTGACAGGGATTCCGCAAGATACTGGGTTCCTGTTCACCATCCCCAGAGGAACCGTATAATGGACATCATGATCAATTCTGAACTCGTCAAAAAACTTCGCAAACAGGCATCCTGGTCACAGGATCAACTGGCGGCGATTGCCGGGATAAGCCTGCGAACAGTCCAGCGCGTGGAGAAAGAAGGCGCATGCGCACTGGAATCGAGAAAAGCGTTGGCATCCGCGTTCGGAATCAACGCGACAGATCTCGAACTGGACAGCGAAGCGATTGACGTCGCAGTTCACCGCCAGCGAGGCCGGAAATACGGCTATGCAGGCGCGATCATCGGCTTGATCGGCGCCTACAGCGGCATATCCCTGGATCTTGCCAACGGTGGAATGTCCCTCGGCATGGCGGGTGCATTTTACGGCGGAGTCGGTGCGGTTTTTGGTGCCAGTTGCGCCGCTATTGGCTGGCGATCCGACAAACGCTCACGCAGGCTGGAATAGGTCGCCGCACTCGCAGTGGACTCGGCCAGGCGTCCCCGCGGGGACGCTTATTCATACCGCAAACCGAATCCCAATGGGAAAAGCGGGTCCCGGCTATCAGACGGAACATCCGGCTGCTGATCGCGCACCGCTTGCATTGACGACGGCATTTCAAACGGCAGCTTGCCCTCCGGCCTGCCCTCGCCGAACAGCACTTCGACCACCGCCTGGTCGCTGGCACCGTACTCAATGATGACGGCCGCGGCACTTGCCGAAATATCAGGAATGACGGCAGGTCTGTCCAGATACAAAACGACGATAGTCGGCACTGCCGCGGCAAGGCTAAGAACGGCGGCTTTCTCTTCGCCTTTGAAATCGAGATCGCCGTGGTGAAACGTTCTCGCAATCGGGTTCTCAGTCTCGACCGGGTACCAGGGAGTGTCCAGTCGCACGATTGCAAAGTCTGCCTCCCCGGGCGTATCCACGACGGTGGCATGTTCGGCGAACACGGCTTCATCCATCCCTCGCAAATATACTCGAAGACCGGAATCGGTCAGCGGCAAGATCGGCTGATCAATTGATGAACCGTTCTTCAACAATGTCATCGCCCTTACCTGGCTTTCGTGCCCCAATCGTTGTGCGGCGACCTTGCCCACTCGATCAGCAACCGCGTCAACATCGACAAACGGATCATCGAACAGTCCAAGCTCGAACTTTTGCCGCAGAATACGACGTACCGACTGGTCAATTCGCTCTTCCGCTATCTGCCCGGTTTCCACCAGCGTCACGATATGCTCCGGACAGCGCTCACCGCCGAACTGATCGACACCGGCATCCAGCGCCCGCTTGACCCGTTCCACCTCGCTTAGCGATTCCACCCCCCATGCCCGCGCCGGCCAGAGAATATCGCCAACGTAGATATCGCTGATAACGCCCCAGTCTGTGCACACGACGCCATCGAATTGATACTTGTCGCGAAGCAATCCAGAGATGATGTCCTTGTTAAAGGCCATCGCAACATCCGCTCCCGTTTGCCCGACCGGTACGCCGTAATAAGGCATGATGGATGCAGCTCCGGCCTTGATCGCCGCCTCGAATGGAATGAGGTGATAGTCAAACTGGCCTCCCGGGTAGACTTGGCCTTTCTGGAACGGAAAATGCGGATCCAGACCGTCTTGCTGCGGTCCGCCGCCGGGAAAGTGTTTCACCATGGTCGCCACACTGTTTGCGGACAAGGTTTGGCCCTGCAAGCCTTGTATATAGCGAGTCACTATCCTGGCCGTCAATTCGGCGTCCTCACCGAATCCACCGCTGATACGCGCCCATCTTGGCTCCGTAGCCAGATCGATCTGCGGGTGCAGCGCCAGTCGAATGCCAACAGCAACGTATTCCTCGCGAACGATATTGGCGAAGCGTTCGATCAGATCCATGTCGCCGATCGCTGCAAGCCCCAGAGGCTCTGGAAACTGGCTGAAACCGCGCGCGTTAAAGGAAAAAATACTATTGCTAAAATGATGGCGAGGATCTGACGCAATCGTCACCGGAATTCCCAGACGCGTATTTTCCACGACGTATCGCTGCAATCGATTGGACCAATGCGCGAATATCGACAGATCTTCCGGTATGCCCCACAAATTGAAGTGATTCATACGGTTCAAATCAATATTGACGATTGCAGCGTGTCGTTCCTCGCCGCTATCGGGCTTGAAGACCAACGTTGCATCGTCATTCACGATCGCTCGATAAATAAACATGAGGCCGGCTTTTTCTTCCAGCGTCATGCGCGCGAGCAGGTCCTCGACGCGCCGATCGATCGGCTGCTGATCGTCTTCGTAGACATCCCGCACAGAGTTCCTGTTCAGATCGCGGTAGCTATGCGCATCTGGCATGCAGCTTCCCAATGTGACAAGAAAAACCAGCAACCATGCTGAATTTCGAAATCCGAACCTTGTCGTCATGCCACCGTTTCCTCTGCTTGCATTGGTACCGGGGAGGATACCCGCCTCACCGGCGCGCGTGGTTAATCCTTCCGCCGATCGAGACAGTGTACTCCGTCGAGATTTGCGTAACCGGTTCAGGGAGACGTCTTGCGTTCACGACAATCGCGCCCTACGATAAGTTGTCGTCGGACAGTCCGTTGGCGCTTTGGAGCACTACTGTGGAAGAACTCACATTCCTTGTAAAAGGGTCAGCAACCAAACCGTATGAGGTCACTTTCATCAAAGACGGCAACAGTTTGACCGCCTTGTGCGACTGCCCCGCGGGCCAGTTCGGTAACTCGTGCAAACATCGCATTGCCATCATGGATGGCGATGCGACCGCCATATCCGGCCGCAATGCCGATCAGGCATCCAGGATCGTCGAATGGTTGGCCGGGACCGATGTGGAGGCCGCACTGACGGAAATGCGTCAGGCGGAAAAAGACCCGGAGAAGACAAAAGCAGACGTTGCCAACCTTAAGAAGAAGCTGGCCAAGGCGATGAATAGCTAATGGAGATCTGGGTGGATGCGGACGCATGTCCCGTGGTCATCAAGAGTATCCTGTTCAAGGCGGCCGAACGAACGCACGTACAAACCACGCTGGTTGCGAACCAGCCCATCCATGTACCGCGGTCACCCTACATCAAGACGATTCAAGTCGGATCCGGATTCGATGTGGCCGATCAGGAAATCGTCAAACGGCTTAGCGCCGGCGATCTCGTCATTACGGCCGACATTCCCCTGGCTGCCGAGGTCATCGAAAAAGGGGCAAACGCCCTGAATCCACGTGGCGAATTGTACTCAGAAGATACGATCAAGGCCCGCCTGAATGTTCGTGATTTCATGGACACTCTGCGCGCCAGCGGAATACAAACAGGGGGCCCGCCTGCACTGAGCCAGACGGACCGAAAAAACTTTTCGAATCACCTGGATCAGTTGCTAACGAAGCACATGAGGAACCAGTAGCATGCCACGAAAGTTAATTTCGAGCGGTTCGGAATTTGAATCCAAAATCGGCTATTCCAGAGCAGTGCTGGATGGCCAATACGTATTCGTATCGGGCACAACGGGTTATGACTACGAATCCATGTCGATTTCCGACGATGTCGTGGAACAGGCGGAGCAGTGTTTCAGGAATATCGAAAGTGCGCTCGTCGAAGCCGGAAGCAACTTGAACGACATTGTTCGCATTCGCTACATATTGCCAGACAAGGCGGATTTCGAACCGTGCTGGCCGGTCTTTCAGAAATTTCTGGGCACCGCCCGTCCCGCAGCAACCATGTTTGTGGCCGGGCTGCTTGACGAAGCAATGAAACTTGAAATTGAGGTTACCGCGAGAAGCAAAAACACCACACACGCAGTCTAGAGCGGGTTTTCGATGGCGTCGACTGCGATGGAAAATATCAAAGTACGTGGTGGTCGCGCCTCAGGTGACGCTCCTATAATTTCTCCATTGGCACTGCTGCTGCAGCATGCCTTGCGCGCGACCGGGCTTCAGGGCGCCTCCCGGCGAAACAGCCGTCAGATGGTTTGAACAGCAAGACCGGATACCAGCACCGTCGGCATGCCGTGCGACACGGGCACGGTCTGACCGTTCTTGCCACAGGTCCAGCCACCTTTATCAAGTCGTGAGTCGTTCGCGACCATCGTGATGTTGCGCAACGTGTCGGGACCGTTGCCAAGCAGATTAAAATCCCGCACGGGCATGAGGATTTTTCCCTTTTCGACCAACCAGCCGTTTTTGATCGTGAACGTATAGTCGCCGGCGCCGAGTTGCACGCGGCCAGTGGTATAAGTCTCGGCGATAATTCCGCGGCCCATTCTGGCCATTAGTTCGTCACGTTCGTAGGCACCGTCGTCCATGAAGGTGCAGGACATTCTTGGCATCGGCGCGTGCCGATAAGACTCTCGCCTGCCGGAACCCGTTGTCGGCACGCCGTACTGTCGCGCGCTCAGACTGTCGTGGAGATAGGATCGCAACACGCCTTTCTCTACCAATACCGTGCGTCCACATTCATTGCCTTCATCATCGTAGTTCAACGCACCTCGCTCATTCGGCACAGTGCCCTGATCCACAATGTTGACGGATGTGTCGGCTATTCGCTTGTCGAGCATATCGGCATAGGTGCTTTTGCCGTCACGGTTGAAGTCGGCTTCCAGGCTGTGGCCAATGGCTTCATGCAATAACACGCCGCTGGTTCCAGCCGCCAGCATGACGGGCATGTCACCGGACGGTGGACGCCTCGAATCGAATAACCGTAACGTCCGGTCAACGGCTTCTCCGGTCATCTCGTCAATGCGTTCATCCGTGTACCAGGACACATCTGCCCGCGCTGCGATATTCGCAAAACCCGATTGAGACTCACCACCGCGGGTTGCGCTGACCTGCGCGCTCAGGCGCGTCATGGGCCGGTGGTCATACACCAGATGCCCGTCCAACGTCGCAATGAGAATGCGCTCATCGGTATCGGACCAGGAGACCGTAACGTCCTTCACGGCAGGGTCCGCACTGCGTGCCTTGCTGTCAACACGCTGTAGCACCGGCCGTTTCCGGTCTTGCGCGATATCGGACCAGTCGATTTGTGTCACATAGGCGCGTCCGGCCGCTTTGGCGACAAAGGTACCGGGAACAACTGCCTCACCCGTCATCGACGATGCGGCCAATCTTGCGGTAGCCAACATGCCGTCGAGTGACAAGTCCTCGGTAAATGCAAAACCGATGCTCTCTGCAAGCATCACTCTCATACCGACACCCAACAGAATATCGGTACTCGAACGATCAATTTGACTGTTTCGCATGCGCAAAACACTTTGTCGCCGGTGCTGAAAGTAGAGCTCTGCAACGTCCGCTCCCTTCGCGGTCAATTCGGCCATGACCCTTGCGATGACATTTCGATCGATCCGAAACCAGTCGAGAAAGGGATCCTCGGGCATTGGCTCTGCGGTCACGACAACGGGTGTGACACCGCAACCCTGCAGAAAAACCGGCATCGTAACGACGGCACCGCCGGCGGCAATGTGCCGAAGAAATTCACGTCGATCCGGTTTCATAGTCACCCTGATGTTATCGCTGGTTTGACACTTAACGCCGCGCACCTTGTCGCCAATAGAGCAACAACAGGAAGCCGAACAACATGCCGCCCAGATGCGCGAAACTGGCGACGCCCGGCCGCGCGCCCGAGATGCCGAAAAAAAGCTCCATACCACCGGCCAGAACGACCAGGTATTTGGCTTTCATCGGGATCGGCGGTATCAGTAACAGGATCATCCGGTTCGGAAACGCCATGCCAAAAGCCAGGAAAATCCCGAATACGCCGCCCGACGCTCCCACGGTCGGATAACCACTGCCGTCCATTGTGGCAACAATCAGTTGCACGATGCCCGCACCGATCACGCAAGTCATGTAATAGATCAGAAAACGCTTTGCTCCCATGATGATTTCGAGCTCGCGTCCAAACATCCACAACATCAACATATTGAAGAAAATGTGGGTCAGGTTCCCGTGCAGGAACCCGTAGGTGACCAATTGCCAGGGCTGGAAATCCGCGTACGCTGAATTCAGGGGCCAGAGCGCGAAGTGGTACTCGACTATCCTCCCCAGCATTCCCTGTGCGACGAAAACGAGTCCGTTAATAACGAACAACACCAGAATAACGTCGGGTATTGCGCTGCGACTCGTGGGCCGGCGCGGGCGATATGAAGGCTGATTCAAGGGGCGATATTTCCTGCGGGTCAGAAGAAGCTGTTGAGCAGTTTACGACAATCGGACGCGGCGTATGTTCCTACCAGCCACCGCCGCCGCCGCCGCCACCACCGCCACCGGAAAAGCCGCCGCCGCCACCGCCCGACGAAGAACCAGGCGGTGTCACGGACGAACTGATGGCAGAACCCAGGTCGCTCGAAAGCGCGCTCGTGGTAGCCCCCAAATCGAAGCTGTTCCACGCGCCGCTGTACCAGGCGGGTCGATAGCCCGCGTCGGTCTGAGCAGACAAGCGCGCAAACACGGAAGAAAATCGCTCCGCCCAGTGCTGTTCGACCCCCAGGGCCAGCGCGAAAGGCAGGAACGTCTCGAACAGCTGCGGTGTTTTTTCCGGCGGGTTGAGTAAATTCATCTCGTCTTTCTCCGCTATCTCAAGATAATCCTGAAAACCCAGCGTTTCATCCAGCACATTTCTACCGAGCCCGGTGGGGCGTTTCATCAGTACGGCGAAAACGGCGAAGACGATCAACATCAAAAGCATTGCAACGAACACAGCAATGCTTGGGCCACCACCGACGTTCAACGCGATCACCGACGAAACGATGCCCACAGCAAGCGCCGGCAAGCTAAGCAACCCGTTCGACTTGAAATAGCGCCCCCGGTAGTCCCGCCGGAGTGAGGTTCGATGAGCAGTGCGCGCCGCATTGATTATTTCGAGATTATCATTCTCGAGGACGATCACGCGACGCCGTGCGAACAACGCCTCGAAAAGTTCTCTCTCACCGGTTGCCAAAGCGGGCAACTGAGCGCTCTCACCCGTCTTGACCAGTGTGTGTACATCGTCGGCATTCTCTATACGAAGATAGCCTTTGACTGCAAGATTGATGATAGCGGCAGTCATCACCTTATTGTCGTAGTACATTTGGTGAATGAAGCGAAGAGAGGCCGGCGAAAATCCTTCGGGCGGTTCGTAGCGGGTAACAATCAGACCCTCCTCCGGGTCACGACCATAGGCTCTCCAGACCGGGATCAGGTAAATCAACATGATAATCAGGCCACCGAGCAGCACGAGAACGCTAAGATTATCCTGCAGAAACCAGACGATCTTCTGCAGGCTGTCCGGCGGAGTAACAAAGCCTTTCGGCCACATGGCGACAATGGTAAGGCCCGCGTGAGGTGCAAGCGCCTTCGTGGTGGCAAACGTGACACGACTACCGGTCATTTGTTTTGAATACGCGCTGCCTCTCGCTCCCACCGTCCCGGTAAATGCAACCGATTCGAGCAATAGCGGCTCCCCGGGAAAATCCAGCGTTACCGTTGCACTTGCCCGCTCGATCGGAAAATACCAGTCGTGACCGGTGACGTTCCAGTACAATTCGTCATGCTCGTCAAAGAAACCGAGCATCCGATTCGCGGCATATCGGAAGGTGTAAGTATGCACGCCGTTTTCCAGCATGCGATTGGCATTGCCAAAATAGGTGCGCACACCATTGCCGACTTTCTCCGAACGGAAGTCTTCCCGCGCATCATTTCTAAGCAAGGAAAGTGGTTGGTAGATGACTTCGACATCGTTTCCGTAGGCATCCCGGTAGCGAGTCGGAAAATCGCGATAGATCCCGCGCCGAATCTGTTGCCCTGCAGAACGGACGGTGATCGTTTCTGTGACTTCTATCCAGCCGTCCTGGCTAACGACAATATCGCTATTGAACGCGAGAATACGTTCGTCGGCCAACAACCAGGCGGGTGATAAAAGGCAGAGTATTGCAATCAGTTTCTTCATTCAGTGCTTCCGGGACTGATCAGTGGCACGGCCGAGACCTTATCGGAGGATGCCTGAAAATATTCACGAGTCGCGAATTTGAATATGTGTGCCACGAAATTGCTCGGCACGGATTCAATGCGCGTATTAAGCTCACGCACCGCACCATTATAATAACGCCGGGCAAATTGCAGGTAGTTTTCAGTCTCGACCAGTTCAACCTGCAAGCCCAGGAAATTCTCGTTCGCTTTCAAATCCGGATACCGCTCCGCAATCGCAATCAGGCGAACCAGACCGTTACTCAATCCTTCTTCCGCGCGCCCACGCTCCGCGATCGTGCCTGCATTTATCGCCTCCGCTCGTAATGCTGTTACCGCCTCGATGGTTGCCCGCTCATAATCAGCATATTGGTCAACCGCCTTGACGAGCTGCGGAATCAGGTCGTGACGTCGCTGCAACTGGACGTCAATATCGCTCCAGGCTCCCCGCACACGGTTTCGGGCCCGCACGAGATGGTTGTACAGGTAGGCCAAGAGAGCAATAAATGCAAGAAGCAGAATAAACCAGATCATAGCCATGTTGCCTCTCGCCTGATTCCAGGCATTTTAGTTGCTGCGCAAGGAAACCGTATCGCCGATGCGTATTGATCCACCGCTAAGAATCCGGCACGCAACACCGCCGCGCCAATCAGGCTGCAAGGCCTTCTTCAGGCCGGCACACTGCTCGTCCATACGAGAACACGGGTCCGTTTCCATCGTCACCAGAAGTGCTACGCGGCCGATTTCGATGATGTCGCCCGTTCCACACGGCAATTCGAGGCCTTCCACCAGTAAATTGGCACGGCGTGTCGTCCACGGCAGGTTTTCGCCCAGTTCCTCACATACCGCCTTCCAGACGTCCGCGGACAACACGGTCACTTGCCGCTTGCCGGGCTTACCACGGAAGTCGTGATTCACTCCGGTCTGCTCGCCGAGCTCGGCGATTTCGAGCGTTTCCATCGGCGCACGCTTCTTCTCACGCTTCGCAATACCGACCAGCTTGCCCATTTGATGCCCCATTGATCTCGATCGACACGCATTGTATCGAAAACGTTGTCAACTTGATAAGGCCAGGGCCTCGCGCCGGATCGGCAAAACGACTAGTACCAGAACGAAAGAAACAATTGGATAACGTTCGCACTGAGTGCGTATAGCGGTTCCTCGCCCACAACGGCATTCGTCCTGAGATCACTGAATTCGTCGTAATCTATCTGCAGAAGATTGACTGAAAAATTGACGGATCCCCGATCGATGAAATTCCAGCCGTTTTTCAAGAATGCGTAACTGACACCCAACTCGAACGTATTGCTCGTCAGCGAGCTTATTTCTTTGTCGCGACCGCGAAAGTTGGTTGCTTCGGAACGTGAGAAGATATCACGATAGAAATTTGCGCCGGTCTGATCATGCCAGCGATATTTCGCTTTGAAGGTCCAGTTTCGCCACGGGTGCACGTAGCCTAATGACAGCGTATTCGACTCAATACCCCAGGTATCCGTAAAGTAGCGATACTCGCCCTGGATCGCCGCTCGATAAGGCAGATAGTAACGCGCGCGAATACCGATCGCATTTGTCGTCCGGGTCGACGGATACAACTCCGGCTCGTAGCTATAGCCGGTTGCGCTCAGCGGATCGGCAAAACGAACGGAACGATACGGGTTATTGAGAAAGCCTTCGTCGGTAACGGTTTCCACGTTCAAGGTGGTAATCAGGTTGCGCGTTAGAATTTGCGTGAGACCGAAGCCATAGTGCTGACGGGTATTGTCACGTTGAAAAGTCGGATCGTCCGATTTGCCGACAACATCGTCACCGAGCGCGTAGCTGAGCGTCAGTGTTGTCATATCGCCGAACATGTCCTGACTGATTGCAAGACTGTAGGTCGTCGCATCGAAATCGCTTTCGACACTGCTGGTGAAATTGGTGCTTATTGTCGTATTGCCACGCAGATAGTCCATGCCGAGCGACCACTGTGTTCTTTCTTCGCTGTAAGGACTGGCTGTGGTCACCACATCGATCGATGCCGAGCTCACCATGTCCACATAGTAATTACCGACAAAGGACAGGCTCTTGCCGACTTGCTTGCGCACGAGAATCGACGGCCCGTCGATCGTAACGCCACCACCTTCATAGCGGTGATAAAGCATATCCGTACGATCTTCCGGCAGAACGCCCGCCCAGATACCCTGACTCAGGGCCAGCAGGAGTAAGGCAAGTCCGCTACGTCGAAGTATCATGATTCGTTATCTCTGGCCCGGGCTCAGTTACAACCGCAGCCGCCTCCGGCCGCGCCTTCGCCACCACGCGCACCCTCGCGAGCTTCGAACACATGCTGAAGATAGGCCGTTGACACTGGATCGGCATCGAGAAACATGATGGGGTCTGCCAGTCGGTCGCGTTCATAGGGTTTCACCCACGGCTCAATACTGCCGCAAGCAGACAGTCCGCCCAGCAATATCAGCGGCAGAATGATTCGCCCGATTCGTGTGATGTTCATATTCATACTCCAAGCATATTCGACGCAGCCCGCGCGAAATGTGATCCCTGCCTCAGAAGAACACTGTCATGCCGAGGTTCCCCTCGAGATTGTGTACGGTCTTGTCCTCACCGAGCAGATCAATGTCAAACAGGTGGTCGCGAAAATCCAGGTGGAGTGCAATCGAATCGGATAGCAGGAAACGATAGCCCACGCCGAAATTGACGGTAAAACGGTCGTCGCCCGCAAAGCGGGTCGAACCCAGGCCGGCAATTAGATACAAATTCGTGTTGTACGCCCGGCCCTCACCGAAAAACACTTCTCCCGGGAGAATGTTGTAGCCAAGATTCAGGTTGTAGTAGGTAAAGGTTCTGTCACTGTCTGACAAGATCGGTGCGCCCCCGCTAAGACGCTCGAAACTGGTCAGCCCGGCATCGGTTTGACCGATCGTCCCTTCAACAAAGAAACCTTCTGTCACGTGGTACGCGAGCCGCGCCCCGTACACGATATTGGATTCGAAATCCTCCACAGCCATGATGCCGACATAGGCACCCACCTCGAAGTTTTCCGAGTCAATTTTCGGTTCCTTGATCTCGCGGCGTTCGACATCCGGGTCAATAACCTGACCGGGATCCTCCGCCGTGGGCGGCGGCGCGGAGTTATTGCCCCGGCCGAATAGATTTTTCGTCGCAGCGCAACCGCCAAGCCCAAGGGCAAAGACAGGTAACACTAGAAAAAGAAGGCGAAACCGACTTTCCATTCCTCTACTTCCTCATTGTCATCGCGGCTCGTGAACACCACGTAGCTTTTATATTCTGCTCGAAGAATGAAGCGACGCGTCGCATAAATGCGAAGCCCCGCACCAACATGAGCAACCTGGTCTGTTCGATCTTCACCCTGCACGATCGTGGATTTCGGCTCGGTGCGAATAATGCCGGTTCCCAGCGTAAAGAATGGCGATATACGCCAGTCTGGCCAGGTTTCCTGGACAATGTTCACGCTCGTCATCCACCCATTCGAAAAATTGCCCAGGATTTGTGACCCCCAGGCCTCTATGGATATGTGCGGATTTAGCGAAAAACTGCCGTACATTGAAATAATATTGGCGCCACCAAAATCGCCCGCGAGAACGCCGGCCTCCCAGCGAGCATTCGTAAAATCGGCCTGAGTCGCCGCCGCGAATTCAATTTCCTGGCCGTCCGGCTGCAGTGTGCGCTGCAGTTGGTCCCGATTCACCCACCCTTCTTTGCCGTTTTCCGCGCGAACCAGGAACCAGTCCGTGCGCCGTTTTAAGATATCGACGGAATCACCACGATCCACGACGTGGAATTTCGGATAGCCGATGCCCGGTCCGGTACGCATTTCCAGATAGGGATCCGCTACCGACACGGAGCGATATTCTGCTTTGGCGTAAGCTGGCTCTGCCGTCAGCACCTGGCTCATAACGAGCAACAGGAGCAGGGCGCGGCTAACCCTAGTTAGCCGGGGCGTCGAACGGATTGTTGTAATATTGCGCTCCGACATCCAACCATTCCGCAATTAAGCGTTTCTCCGCATTAGACAAAATCCCTGTGTGAATCGGGTCTGCATCAAATCTCGCAAAGAACTGGTTCGATGCATTTGCACCGGCCACTCTCATCGAGGGCGCTACATTGACCGTTGCAAATATCGGATCCCCGGTGTCCGGGTCCACATCTACCTGCACCAGCCGCTCAATCAAATTACCGCCGGCATCGAGTTCTAGCTCGGTGTCCGTAGACATAAGTTCCTGATATGACTTGAAATGATCAGGTTCCAGGTCCGATATTCCGGCCGAAAGGTCAAGCTGCCCGGCCGGCACGATCGTCGCGCCCGCCGGATCGACTATATTATGACAATTCGTGCAGTCGTTTGTGACGGGCTCCCCATTTCCGTCAATTACCGGCATGCCCATATTATCCAGCAACGGTCTCGACAGGGACCACAGTGGATCAATGTGCGTCTCGTAATTGATCACGATGCGGCAACTCGATGCCCAGGGCTGCGTTATGCAGTTCAGTGACGTCGGCGGCGCTGTCTCCAGATCGATATAGGCATAGCTGAAGGATGCGTCAGCCGCGCGGCCCGCCGCCACGTCGTCGGTCCAGACGTCGGTGTATTCGAGATCCATTGACGGCTCAATGGAGGCACAGTTTTCCGGACCCCCACAGCTGATTCGCGCCCGGACTTCAGCCATGGTTTCGCCCACTTCACCAACGAACAGCGCATCGACCGTGCTCGGGTAAAATGAACTGCCGACGTTAACGGCCCCTTCCCAGGCCGTGTCGAACGCATCAATTCGCCCGTGCGACAGGCCACTCTGCCCAACGTGACAGCCGTTGCACTCGAGCAACTGTCCCGGCCGTACCTGCATCCAGTTTTGATGCCGTGCCGTTATTCGACGACCGTCAACGTCGACAACACTGAGCCCGAACGCAACGTTGGCCGGCACTTTGACCATGACTGAGCCGTCAGGCTCGATGGGCACGTAGCCGAGAATTTCGCGCATTCCCTGGGCGTCACTAACACCAAAGGCGGTGTTATCAATGTCACGCAGATCGTCGTTCGGCTGCGAGACAGGTTTCACGATGCGCAAAAACCGCGCCGACCGGTCAGCCGCCATTGATATGGACGGATCGGCCAGTGAATTGATGTCAACGACCGCACCACCATCGAAATCGTAGACGCTGCGAATGCTGATAACGCCCGCTGCCTGACCGACGAGATTTGGATCCGCCAGAAACATGTTTTCCTGATCCAGTACTACGGGTGGCGTTGGGCGTGGGTCCGCGGACACCACCTCCGTAAAGATGAAGCCCTCTTCGGCCGCCACAATGGGTAGCTGGGTATCGTCTCTTGGATCGTACATCCAGATTCCGTATATCGGATCGGCCGCCTCAAGCTGAGCATCCACGAGATTCTCCGCGGTACACGGATAGAAAATCGCAGGCGCTGGTGCCGGGTCGACAATATCCGTCAAACGGCATTGGCTCCAGCTGACCAGCAGCCGGCCGGTTCCGTCCTGGATAGGATAGACAGAGCCATAACGTCCACCTGGCGACGGTACGCCTGTTTCCGTCGACACCTGATTGATCGTACCAGCCGTGATTGCTGGCCCGGTCATGCCAATATTGTCTTTCGTCGGCTGCGTATTTTCGAGATAGACGGGCGTATCGATGATGACAATATCACCACCGCCGTCCGTATCCGTGAATGGTCTGACCAATGCCATGATGCGGCCATCTTCCAGTTCACGAGGTTGCATGAACTGGATGGTCTCGCCGTTCGTGCCCGTATCGTGGCTGTTCTGACCGAACAGGAGTTCCAGTGCCGAGCCATCAGGATTCATGCGATACAAATTGACGGCGTTGTTCCCTGGTCCGGCATTGTCCCAGCGACTGAACACCACCTGACCGTTGGACAATACGGCGGGATCGAAATCGTGACTCTGATTATAGGATACCTGCTCAATATTGGAGCCGTCGGCTCCCATGGTGTGCAAAACGAATGCCGGCTCGTTGTCGTCCTCATCCTGCGCTGCAAATTGGGGCTTGCTTTCGTCCAGCAATATCGCGTTCGAACGCAGCTGCCGCGTCGAGGAGAAAATGATGCGACCATCCGGCAAATAGTGCGGCCCCACATCGTGACCGATTTCCGCCGTAAGATCGGATGCAATCACACGAGTCAGGGTGTCGGTTTCGAAAGTGTATATCCAGATATTCCAGGTGGGCTGATTTTCGTCGTCTATCGCGAGATTCAGGTCGATCGGTGTGCGCATGGAAAATATGACGCTACTGCCGTCAAATGCCATCTCAATGTCACGAATAGCACCCAGGCCGTTCGTCATGTCACCGGTAATGTTCACGGCGGATGCACTCGGCGCTGCGCGGTCCCGAAAGAAAAGATCCGCGCCAAAATCAAAGCCAATTTGTTCCCGCAGATCGGCTTGTGCAAACTCTCCCTGAGCATCGACCGGCAGTGGCGCTCTGATATAGGCAATGGGGAAGTCGATCACCACCGGATCTGCATCCTGACCCGTACCGATGCTGACGCCGTCACCCTTGCTGCAAGCGGCGACGACGAACATCGCACTCAGAAAGATCGCAATACGTCTAGCAACCATTTCGGACTCCTCCCTGATATATCGCGATAGCGCTTTCATAGCCTTCACCTCTATGTACATTGTTGCGTACGTGCGTTCTTAACATTGCGAATCACACAAACCCGTTCTTCCCTGAACGGTGAAGCGGATTCAGGAAACGCATGCGCATGAGTCCATTATCCAATTAGCCGCCAATACTGAACGCGATGGCGCCGACATACCGTTAACGCGATCACAAATCATTCGCCACCCAAACTCGACCGGGCCTCGTTAAAAAGAACACATCATTTCGACCGGCCAGGATCACGCGTTGTCGCGACCAGTATAAAAGATCAATTCGGCTCGACGTAATGTCTCGAAAGAACGACAGTACGCAAAGTAAAGCCCTTCGTTGAGGCAACCTGTCGAATCGCCGTGCTGCCCTATAGACGATCATGGCAATGATCGTCGGAACAATCAGGCTCAAGAACCGACGTGAGTTTTTGCGGCGCGATTCGCGTATCACTGTTTGGGTTTAGCAACAAATAGTCCGGTCTCTGCCGGCTCATCGTTCCGATCGATCACTTCAGGGTGACAATACCGGCCATCGTGTCGGTCTTCGGCGACAGGTGCGTGGCCATTCATAATCAGTAGCTTATCCAAATGAGCGTGCCGAACCGTGTGCAAGCGACGACAAACAGTTTACATATAACAGCGAAGATTGTTTCGCACGACTACCCCGTAAGCGACTAATAACAAAACCTTTTATGCATATCTTCAGCACACGGTGGCGGGTTGGCACAGCAATTGCTTCTATGTGCTAGCAAGGCGAAAGTAACGACCCTTGCGAGATTCAGGATTTCCAGAATGTGAATGTCCTCACGGAGATTTGAAAAACTTTCAGGCAGTATATTTAAAGCAAGTCCGCCTGTTTGAATAACAGCGTCATCAAGGAAGATGCTTAAAACCAGCAAGGACATTTGCATTAAACGCCGGGGTCGCTGCTTGAATTTTGAGCTGCACACTTTAGGTCGTATTAATCATGAGCAGGATTGTTATGAAATACAGGACGTGGATAAAAAAGAAGAACTCCGCCGACCAGGGAATGGTTGTCACTTCTCTTAGATGGCTGGGCGTTAGCCTGCTCGTCTTCGGTTTTTCTGCTACGGCAGGTGCAGGACCGCGCGAACAGGCGAAACGCATACACGATCGTTTGGCCGGCGTGCCGCCAAGCGAGCTGGTGTTGCAGCAGATGGAGGCGGACGTGGACCCATTTCAAGCGGGTACGCCGCTCGACGCAGCCTTTCGGGCGATGGACAACGCGAACTTCTATAACGTTACCTTGAAAAACTTCGTCGCACCGTGGACGAACGAAGCAGGTGACGTGTTCGTTCCATTGAATGACTATATCGCGACAGTGGTCGGCATGATCCGTGACGATGTTCCGTTTAACACGTTGCTGTCCGCTGACATTATTTACGTTGGTGCGAACAATCTTGGCCTCCCACCCTACTCAAACACTAACAACAACCACTACGTTGCTCTTGAAGATGGCAGCTTCGATATGATGACGGGCCTGGAACAACGATTGCAATCAAATGTCACCGGTTTACCGCCGGCGGCGACTGCCGGTGTCATAACCACACGAGCGGCTGCGGAATCCTTTTTTGAGGCAGGCACTAATCGCGCAATGTTCCGTTTCACGATGAAAAATCATCTGTGCAATGACATGGAACAGGTGCACGACACTAACCTGGTACCTGATCGTATTCGCAAGGATGTCAGCCGCAGCCCCGGTGGCGACAGTCGCTTGTTTTTGAACAGTTGTATCGGCTGCCACACGGGTATGGATCCGCTTGCCGGCGCCTACGCTTACTACGACTTCGACACGACCGCCGGCAGCATCCAGTACACAGCCGGTGTTGTGCAACCGAAGTATTCCAACAACGAAGAAAACTTCCCGGGCGGTTATCAAACCACCGATGACAGTTGGATCAACTACTGGCGTGAAGGACAAAACAGATTCCTTGGATGGGACCCCACGGGCCCGGGCAGCGGCAACGGTGCAAAAACAATGGGACAAGAACTGGGAAATAGCGTTGCGTTCGCCGCTTGCCAGGTAAAGAAAGTATTTAAGGCCGTTTGTTTGCGCCAACCGGAAGATGCCACCGATCGTGGTCAGATTGACCAGATGGTTGCCTCATTTCAGGCAGGCGGCAGCTACAGTATGAAGCAGACTTTCGCGGAAGCCGCCGTCTACTGCATGGGTCAATAGGGAGACATGACAATGATAACTTCAAAAGGAATTGGCATGGCCCTTGCTCACAAGGATCTCGTCCTTACGTTGCGCTCTATCGCGCTGGCAGGCTTTTCCGCAGTGGTACTTGCCGCATGCGGGGGCGGCGCGGCGACCGTGGATAACCCGGTCACGAGCATCACACCACCGGTAACCTATCAAGGCCCACCGCCGGCAACCGATGACGTGCAGGCGTTTAAACTGAATCTCTGGGACAACGTCCAGGTCAGCAATCGCTGTGGCGGCTGCCACAATGAGTCCTTCGGTCAGATGCCGCTGTTCGCTCGCCGGGACGATGTCAACCTGGCTTACGAGGCAGCAAACACAGTGACCGATCTCGGTCAGCCTTCTGACTCACGACTGGTATCGAAAGTCGGTACTGGCCATAACTGCTGGCTGGCCGATGCACAGGCCTGTTCCGACATCATGACTACCTGGATCCAGGGCTGGGCAGGCGCTGCGTCAGAGGGTGGTCGGGATATTGTTCTCGAAGCACCGCCTCTCAATCCACCGGGTGCCAGCAAGAGCTTCGCGAGCGCCACGGTGGCGAATTTCGCCAACCTGGTTCACGGACCGGTTCTGACAACCTACTGCGCTGGCTGCCATACCTCCTCTGCGCCAACGTCTCAGCAACCTTATTTCGCTGAAGCAGATGCGAATATTGCGTTTGAAGCAGCTCGGCCGAAGATTGATCTGGATGATCCTGCGGCGTCGCGGCTGGTCGTCCGACTGCGTAACGAGTTTCACAATTGTTGGGCCGTTGGTTGCGTGCAAGCGGCCGATGCCATGGAATCCGCTATTCAGGCTTTCGCGGATACTGTGCCGATAAGTCAGGTCGACCCCGATCTCGTCACCAGCATGGCTCTGCGAATCGTCGACGGCACCATTGCGTCCGGCGGAAATCGTTACGAAAATGCACAAATCGCCCTGTGGGAATTCAAGACAGGCAACGGATTGACCGCGTTTGACACCAGCGGTATCGATCCGGCGATCGACCTTACGTTGTCCGACGATGTTGTATGGTTCGGCGGTTGGGGCATTACCATCAATGATGGCAAAGCTCAGGGAACGACAGCCTCAAGCAAGAAGTTGTACGACATGATTCAGGCCACCGGTGAATATTCCATCGAAGCCTGGGTAGTGCCATTCAACGTCACCCAGGAAATGTCGAGAATCATCACATACTCCGCGGGTAACGATGCGCGTAACTTCACGCTGCAACAGACCCTGTATGACTATGACTTCCTTCATCGCAGCACCACAACCGGAGCGAACGGCGACGATCCACAGCTTTCGACGCCGGCCGCTGACGAGATTCTTCAGGCGACACTGCAACACGTGGTTGCAACCTACAGCCCGATTGACGGACGTTCGATTTACGTCAATGGCGAGCTGGTAACACAACCGGATCCGGCAACACCCGGAACACTGGTCGACTGGCAGGACACGTTTGCTTTCGTACTGGGTAATGAGGCGTCCGGCGACGCCCTCTGGCAGGGTGTTCTTCGCATGGTGGCCGTTCACAACCGCACGCTAACACCCGAACAGGTGGTACAGAATTTTGATGTTGGCGTGGGTGAGCGATTCTATCTGCTCTTTAGTATCGCCGACATTATCAATGTGCCGAGTTCCTACATCATGTTTTCGGTCGCACAATTCGACTCGTTCGGCTACATCTTCGATCAACCGAGTTTCATTACTCTCGGAGAAGCACCCGCTGTCGAAGGTGTCGCAATAGAGGGTATGCGCGTCGGTCTAAACGGGGCAGAGGCGCCGGTCGGACAGTCTTACGGCAAGATGATTCAGACGCTCAGCTCATCGCAATTCGGCGAATTGGGGCAACCCTTGTCGACGCTGGCGGCCGTTTTGCCGCTGGAGAAGGGTCCGCAAGATGATGAGTTCTTCCTCACCTTCGACCGCCTCGGCGATCAGTCCTATGTTCGTATCGATAACCCGGCATTGGTTATCACGGAAGCGGATTTGCCGCCCTCGCAACGAATCGGTGTGAGAACCTTTGATGAAATCAATGCGACGATGGCAACGGTGACCGGGGTGGATCCGGAAACTCTGGCCGTGGACGTGACTTACCAGAAGCTGCGTCAGTCACTACCAGCCATCGAAGATCCCCAGGCCTTCCTTTCGTCCCACCAGGTCGCAATCGCGCAGCTGGCGATCGAGTATTGCAATGCTCTGGTTGACGGGCCTGGAGCTGGCGCCTATTTCAACAACTTCGATTTCAACCAACCGCCGGGCACCGCCTATGCGGGCAACCTGAGAAACCAGGTTATCGACCCGCTGATCGACGGAATTATGGGCATTGGGGTACTGACTCAACCTGACTTCGTGGATGTACGAGACGAACTGGGTTATTTCAGCACCGACGGTGTGCGCCCGAACAACCTGGTCGATCGCTTGCTGGTCAGCGCGGACAACCCCGACTCGGCTTCGATCGCCAAGGGCGTCTGCGCATCGATACTTGGCAGCGCTGTGACATTGGTTCAGTAGACAGAATAAAAAGGATACGAGGCAAATAGTTATGGCTAAGAAAGGACAAGTCAGAGATTGGGACGCGCCACAGCGGCACGCGGACCACAAGCGCCCGGTAACGCGCAGAGAGTTCGTCGCGCAGGGATTTATGGGTGGCTCGGCTCTGGCGTTGACCGGTGGCGTGATGAGCCTGTTCGCGAACCCGCGCGACGCGTACGGAGCGTTGTCCGACGATATGAGAAATTTGCTTGGTCCCTGTGGTATCGCTACAGCGGGCGCCGGCAAGATTCCGTTTATCTGCTTTGATCTGGCTGGCGGCGCGAATATCGCCGGTTCCAACGTGCTGGTTGGTCAGGCAGGCGGACAAATGGATTTCCTCAGCACCGCGGGCTACGACAGGCTCGGCCTGCCGGGCGACATGGTACCGGGACTCAACGATGCCGGCGGTCTACCTTTCGCCAACACAGACTTCGGCCTCGGGTTTCATTCTGACAGCGCGTTCAAGCGCGGCATGATGGCCAGTATGACGCCGGGTGTCGAAGCCAATCTGACCGGTGCTGTCATCCCGGCGCGATCGGACAATGACACTGGCAACAATCCGCATAATCCATTGTACGGAATCGCCCGCGCCGGTGCCGACGGTTCAATACTCACCCTCGCGGGTTCATCGAACACGCCCTCGGGCGGTAACTCGGTAGTACCCGCCTCGATGATGGACCCGGAATTGCAACCGACGAAAGTCGATCGACCCAGCGATGTAACCGGCCTGGTCGACACCGGCAAGCTGGTCGGTATCCTCGGCCCGGACGACGCCACGGCGGTCATGGAATCCATTCATCGCATCACCTCCGACAAGATGGCCGCTGTAACCGCCGATGCGGTTGTCAAAGACATGATGCAATGCGGTTACCTGAAGGCGGCCGATATCGCCGATCGCTTTGGCAACACGCCACTCGACCCCGCTCTTGATCCTGCGATTGTCGGTCCGGCCGGAATTTTCTCGGCCGCCGAATTTAACGGTGGCGGGCGCGACGCACGGGAGTTTCAGAAAACTGCTTCAGTCATGAAACTCGTTATAAACGGTTTCGCCGGGGCAGCGTGCATTGAAATGGGTGGTTACGATTATCACGGCGGTGCTCGCGCCGAAGGCGAAGTCAAGGATGAACGTGCCGGTCGCTGTATGGGTGCCTGCATAGATTATGCAGCACGCATCGGCGTACCGCTGATGATGTATGTCTTCAGCGATGGTGCGTTATCCAGTAACGGGGCGATCGACAACTCGCCGGAAGGCCGGGGCAAGGGCGAATGGGTGAGTGACAATTCATCCACAGCAGCCGCATTCTTCATGGTCTATAACCCAACCGGACGCGCGCAGCTTCGCGGGGCAACGCCGGAAGAACAGGCCATGAGCCAGCAGCTGGGCCGGTTCGATGCCGGCGGATCGGTCGTTCGAACGGCCACGCCCGCGGCGAACAATGTCAATCTGCTCGTGAACACGGTCATTTTGAACTACATGGCATTACACGGCGAGGAAGGCAATTTCGCCAATCTTTTCCCGAACCACGGTCTCGGTAGCAACACGCTGCGTGATCGCATGACCGCATTCGACGCGATCGTCAACGGCATTATCCCCCCCCCGCCTGCTTAGACCGAAAACACGTCGATTCGAATGGCCTGCCGGACACTTTCGGCGGGCCATTTTTTTGCATAAATCGTTTTTCGAACACGTAATATTTCACGGTAAATTCTCCTCGCCTCGTGCACAATTCAGACATGACTGTCGCAAACCCTTTTACAGACCTTTTCGCCTGCCCGCGTTGCGACAAGACTCCACTGCGCCGCAAAGATGGCCACTACCTGTGCTCGTCGTGCAAAACGGAATTTCCCGACATCGGCGGTATCCCGTGGCTATTCGCCGATCCGGAGGCGACGTTGGGCGAATGGCGCAATCGCCTGCATTTCTCCCTGCAACAGCTATCGCATGAATCGAAGCGACTCAGTGAAGAACTCGCAACCGGCGACTGTCGCGAGCTGACGCAGCAACGACTCAAGCAGCTGAAATCGGCCACGGATGAACATCGCAATGCTTTGCGAAATATCCTCTCGCCGATCAACGTACAGTCAATGCAAGTCAGCTACGAGTCGCATCTTGCCCTGCGAACGCGTTTACCGATCGACCAGGGCCTGAACACTTACTACGCAAACGTACATCGCGACTGGGTCTGGGGCGACGCCGAGAACGAGGCGTCGCTGCAGCAAATCACGGCGGCATTGACGGCGAGTGGCGGGATGCGTTGCGGCGATACACTGGTACTCGGTGCGGGCGCCTGCCGACTGGCCTATGATTTTCATCGCGCAACGGAGTCCGCACGGACAGTCGCACTGGACTTCAACCCCTTGTTACTCCTGATCGCTCAACAAATGGTGATGGGCAATGAATTGCAGATGTATGAGTTTCCCATTGCGCCAAAATCACTGAGTGACATTGCCGTTTCGCAAACCCTCTGCGCGGCGGAATCCGCGGGCCCGAATTTTGGCCTCGTACTGGCTGATGTGCTGCGACCACCGTTTCCGCCGGCAAGTTTCGATACCGTTGTGACGCCCTGGTTAATTGACATCATCAGCGAAGATCTGCCCATTTTTGCAGCACGAATTAACCGCTTGCTGAAGCCGGGCGGCCGCTGGGTCAACTTCGGCTCACTGAATTTCGACCGTCCGGAGAGGTCACGCCGCTACAGCCCTGAAGAAGTACAGTCTATCGTGGAAGAGACGGGGTTTGGCGCAACAAAGCTGACACGGACAACCATGCCCTATATGTGTTCGCCGGCAAGTTGCCACGGGCGACAGGAAAAGGTATTCACGTTCAGCGCGATCAAGCAGGAAGAAGCTCGCAAACCGGGCCGCCACAAGACCCTGCCCGACTGGATCGTCATTGGCAATGAGCCGGTACCTTTGCTGCCATCATTCAAAACCCAGACCCTGTCTACGCAGATTTACTCGTTCATCATGTCGCTGGTGGACGGCAAGCGGTCCATTGCCGACATGGCGATGGTGCTTGAGCAACAAAAGCTGATGACGCGCAAGGAGGCCGAGCCGGCCATCCGCAATTTTTTGACGCGCATGTATGACGACAGTCAACGCAACTCGGGATTCTGAGCCCGGGTCGCAGATTCCGTTCTTAAATCATGCCGCCTGGCTGGTTTCTGCCGTCGGTGCTGCCGCGTCCAGCTGTTTTTTCAGGAACGCCCCGATGTCGCGGATAGCGCGTTTGCTCTCGGGCATTTTGCCAACGAAAAACTGGAATACATGCCACATGTCGGGCCAGACCTGCAGTGTCACCTGACCGCCCGCCGCCGTAATTTTTTCGCTGGCCCGCGTCGAATCGCTCAATAGTATTTCGTGATCGCCGACCTGTATCAACGTTGGCGGCAAGCCCGTCATATCGCCGTACAGCGGCGACACCAGGGGATCGCGAATCTGCCCTTCCAGGCAGTAGTGAGCCGCGGTTTTAGGCATATCCGCCGCCCGAAACCAGGGGTCCAGTTGCGCGCGTGTCTTGACTGATTCACCTTCCGCCGCAAGATCGAGCCAGGGCGATAACAGGCAGGCAGCGGCCGGCATGGCGTCGCCCGCGTCACGCAATGACAGGAGCGTTGCCATGGTCATCCCGCCGCCCGCCGAGTCTCCGGCAATGACCAGTTTCTCGGCTTCGACCTCACCGGCCAGCAATTGTCGATATACCGCCAGACAATCCTCCAGCCCGGCCGGGAACGGGTCTTCCGGTGCCAGGCGGTAGTTTGGCAATAACGCCCGAACACCGGCGGCCTTCGCAATGTGGCTAACCATTGTCCGGTGCGTCTTGCTGCTGCCCATGACGTAGGCGCCGCCATGCAAGAACAACAACACGCGTGACTCATCGCAATTTTTTGGCACAACCCAATCGCACTCAACGCCACCGATCGTTGCATGGCGAACCTGGGTTCCTGCAGCCGGGCGACTGCGGGCTGCCAGCTTCTCGAACATGTCACGAAGTGGCAATACGTCACTATCACCGGAAATATTCTTGAACATCTGCTTCGAAACCATTCGAACGATGCGAGCGCGTAAGCTAATCATCGGGCAATTATAGCCGTTGAACGGATCATTGCGACGGAATCGTGCGACTTTGCATGCGACGCTGCAAAAACGGCATAAGTGCAGGAAGGAAGCGCTGCACATAGTGAACAAGCCGTGCTGTCGAATCGGGAAACACATGCTTCCTGTTTCGCTGCACGCCTCTGACCATCGCGGCGACCACGTCGGCCGGATCGCTCAACATATTATCGGGGACCACCCTTTTCTCCGCATAACCGAATTGTTCCGAATCGAGGATCGGTGTACGACTGAACGAAGGATAGACGGTGCTAATACGAATACCCTGCTCGGCCACGTCCAGATCGAGCGCTTCGCTGAATCCGCGCAAACCGAACTTCGCAGCACAATAGGTGGTCAGTCCCGGCGAACCAACCCAACCCGCGAGTGAGGAAATATTGACGATATGCCCGGAACCGCGGGCAATCATTGGCGGCAGCAGCAATGCGCACAGACGAATCGGCGCCAGCAAATTCACCTGCATCAGCCGCTCCCAACGATCGTACGGCACATGATCCAGGCGCCCGGAAACCCCAAGACCGGCATTGTTAATGAGAATATCCGGACAGACTCCGACGTCGGTAAGCGCACCCACCAGGCCTCGGCAACCGGACTCATCCGACAGGTCGGCGGCTATGCAGGCGATGATTTTCTCCTGCTGTGGACCGAAGCCGGCTTTAAGAGATTCCAGCGCTCCGCCCTCCAGGTCCGAGAGAATCAGCCGGCCCCCGGCGGCGAGAAATTGCTGTGCCATGTGCCGCCCGAAGCCCCCGGTTGCGCCGGTGATGAGAATCACCGAGCGGTTTATGTCTGTCATACTGTGCGCACCTGATCGAATTTCTTGCCAAGGTAGCACAGTGCCCCGGCAAATCATTGGAAGGCCGAATGAATTACTTGCGCACGCCCGATCACCGTTTTGAAAACCTGCCCGACTATCCGTTTGGCGCAAACTACGTCGACGTCGATCGCTTGCGCATGCACTACGTCGATGAGGGCAAGAAGGGGGCACCGATCGTCCTGCTGCTACACGGCGAACCGAGTTGGTCTTACCTGTACCGGCATATGATTCCACCGCTGGTCGATGCCGGTTTGCGGGCGATTGCGCCGGATCTGATCGGTTTCGGCAAGTCCGACAAACGGCCGCGCAAGAACGATTATAGCTACGCCGGACATGTCGCCTGGATGAAGCAATTTATCGAAGCGCTCGATCTGCAGGATATTACGCTCGTCTGTCAGGACTGGGGCTCGCTAATCGGACTCCGGGTCGCCGCTGAAAACGCCGATCGATTCGCCCGCGTGGTACTCGCGAACGGCGGGCTACCGACCGGGGATCAGCCAATGCCCAGGATGTTTTCCTATTGGCGGGCCTTTGCGACCTACAGTCCCTGGTTTCCCGTTGGCAAGATCATCCAGTCCGGGACCGTCACGGAACTCGCCCCTGAGGTCATCCGCGCCTACGATGCGCCGTTCCCGACGCGCGCCTTCCAGGCCGCCGCTCGTGCATTTCCGAGGCTGGTGCCGGTTTCCCCTGACGATCCCGCCGCACCGGCCAACCGCTCGGCGTGGGAGATTTTCAAAAGCTGGGAGAAACCTTTTCTAACCGCTTTCAGCAATCGCGATCCGATCACTCGCGGCGGTGAACAATTATTTACATCGCAGGTTCCGGGTTGCCGGGATCAGTCGCACACAAAAATACGCAATGCGGGCCATTTTTTGCAGGAAGACAAGGGGCCGGAACTCGCCGAAGTCGTTATCGATTTCGTACGAAAAACAACGGAAAACTAAATTAGTTATTATTTATCAGTCTCTTAAAGAACGACTAACGTTCCAGGTACTGCAGTTTGTCTTTCACTTCGCGCCATTCATCGGCGTCATCCGGCGGGTCTTTCATCTCGGTGATCACCGGCCATTCCTGGGACAGATCCGTGTTGATCTGCAGGAACTTCTCCTGACCCGGCGGCAACTCGTCTTCTGAATAAATCGCCTCGACCGGGCATTCAGGCTCACACAACGTGCAGTCAATGCACTCATCCGGGTCGATCACAAGGAAATTCGGCCCTTCGTGGAAGCAATCCACCGGACAGACCTCGACGCAGTCGGTCAGTTTGCATTTGATACAGGCTTCGGTAACAACAAAGGTCACGTCAAACATCCGCGGTGAAAAATCGGCTGCAACCGTATGCGATGTCCGTCCCCAGATCAAGCCCGCTGACGCGGAACTCGTATTTGAAGGTCCATTTATGGACAATATCGAGTTCAATAGCGACACCTGAGAATTCAATGAGCACAGTTACCCTCGCACTGCACGGATCGATTGCGGTTATTACGATCAACAACCCGCCGGTCAATGCCCTCTCCCAGTCGGTTCGGCAGGGCCTGATCGAGGCTGTGGAACAGGCTGAGCAAGATCCTCGAGCCAGCGCCATGGTCATCGCCTGCGATGGCCGGACCTTTATCGCCGGCGCCGACATTCGCGAATTCGGTAAACCACCGGAAGCACCCGGGCTGCCCGATGTCGTTGAACGACTCGAAGACTCGAGCAAAGCCGTCATCGCTGCACTACACGGTTCGACGCTTGGCGGTGGGCTGGAAGTCGCCATGGGTTGCCATTACCGCATCGCAATGCCAACAGCGGTGGTCGGCCTGCCCGAAGTAAAACTCGGATTGTTGCCCGGCGCGACCGGCACGCAGCGCCTGCCGCGCCTTGCCGGCATCGAACGGGCTCTGGCCATGATGCTCAGCGGCGACCCCATTTCGGCAGACGAAGCGCTGGACGCGGGCATCATTGACCGAATTGCTGACCAGGATGACCTGCTGGCGGCCGCCATTGAATTTGCCGCCGAAATGACCGCTAACGGACCCAGACGCGTCCGTGACATTCCGATGCCCACCGCAAGCCCGGATGTGTTTGCCGCCAGCCGAAAAAAGATCGCGGCCAAAACAAGAGGACTGCTGTCGCCGGAAAAAATCATTCAATGTGTCGAAGCAGCAACGCAGCTGAGCTATGCCGATGGCTGCAAGGTCGAACGTGACTTGTTCATGGAATGCAAAGATTCTCCCCAGTCATCCGGACTGCGACACGCATTTTTTGCCGAGCGCAGTGTCGCCAGGATTCCCGGACTCGACAAGTCGACGCCAACGCGTGACATTCGGAAAATTTCCGTCCTCGGCGCCGGCACGATGGGCGCGGGCATTGCGTACAACTGCCTGAGCGCCGGCTACACCGTTCACCTGCTCGACAATGACGATGCCGGACTCGAACGCGGCGAAAACATGATTCGGTCGCTTTTCGACGGTGGCGTGAAGCGCGGCAAGATTTCCGAGGCGGGCGCGCGCGAAGGGCTGGGTCGCCTGGTCACCAGCACGAGCTACGATGACGTTGCGGACGCCGATCTGGTGATCGAAGCAGTGTTCGAGGACATGTCGATCAAGAAAACCGTGTTCGCGAAGCTGGACGAGGTTTGTAAAGACGGCGCAATACTCGCGTCCAACACGTCGACGTTGAGCATCGACGAAATCGCATCGGCAACCCGCCGGCCGCAAGACGTTATCGGCCTGCACTTTTTCAGTCCCGCTCACATCATGCGTCTCCTGGAAATTGTTCGTGGCGAAGCGACCGGCGACCAGGTCATCGCCACTTCACTCGCGCTTGCAAAGAAGCTTGGCAAGATCGGTGTCGTTGTCGGCAACTGTTTCGGCTTCGTCGGCAACCGCATGCTGTATCCCTACGGCCGGGAAAACCAACTGCTCCTCCTTGAGGGTGCAGCGCCTGAGTACGTCGATAAAGTATTGTTCGATTGGGGCATGGCAATGGGGCCGAACGCCGTCGGTGATCTCGCGGGTCTCGATGTCGGCTACAAGGCCCGACATGCGCGTACCGACCTTCCCGACGACCCCCGCTTCTATCGCGTCTCCGATATGCTGGTCGAACAGGGTCGCCTGGGGCAAAAAACCGCTCGCGGCACGTATTTGTACGAACCAGGCTCACGAACGCCGATCCCCGATGCCGACGTTCAGGCGATGATTCGTGAAGAGGCCGCCCGGCTGGGCATTGAGCAACGTGAAATCGATGCCGAAGAAATAGTCGATCGATGCATCTACAGCCTCATCCTCGAAGGCGCCCGAATTCTCGAAGACGGTATCGCCATGCGCTCCGGCGATATCGACGTCATCTGGACCAACGGCTATGGATTTCCTCGGTATCGAGGCGGACCGATGCACTATGCAGACAGCGTTGGGCTAGCTTCCGTCTATGAGAGGATCTGTGAGTTTGGGGAACGCTTTGGTTCGCAGTATTGGGAGCCGCCGCAACTGTTGCAGACGCTTGCGAAAACGAATGGGCGGTTTGGGGATTGGGTTGCGTGAGAGACCTGTTCGAGGGGGTGTGTGGGGGACGAGGTGCTCCGGACTCGCGCGGTGAGATTAGTTTCTGAGACCCGCTGCGAGTACGTCCGTGTAAGCTCGGGCCCCGCATCCCTGCGGGGCACGGTCTCAGAAACTAATCTCACCACACCAGTCCTTGATTGTGGTGCGCAACCTCCATGTCTGGCGGACATGGCTGTGCTTTCTTGTCGTCGATTCTTATTGGTTTGGATGCCAGCGATTTACGTTGTGGGTGGCGCGTCCTTCGAGTTCCAGTTTCAACAGATGCGCCAGCAGGGATCTTTCGGCCAGTGCGTGTAGCGAGGCGTTAACGTCGTCATAGACGTGTACGACCAGTTCGGCCAGAGAACAGGCCGGGTGTGTTTGAAGTTCCCTCAATACCCTGGCTTCCCGTTCCAGTCGATGACTGATGATCCAGTCGAGAGCTGCCTGCACGTTCTCCAGAACCGCACCGTGTCCGGGTACGAGGGCGTCGATTCTTTTCGTTTTCAGTTTTTGTAACGACTGAATATAGTCCGACATGCTGCCGTCCGGCGGGTCGATGACAACCGTTGAGCCATTAATAATGTGGTCACCGGTGAATAGCCAGTGGCATTGCCTGTGCAGGTAGCAAAGGTGATTCGATGCGTGGCCTGGCGTATGCACGACTTCGAGTTCGAATTCGTCGGTCGACAATACGTCGCCGTCTGCCAGCACGCGATCCGGAATAAAGGTCTGATCCTGATGCCGACCCTGTGGCGCGGGGATGCCAAGCAATTGTGCACCGGTCGCGTTCGCCAGCGCCATCGCGGCCGGCGAGTGATCGGGATGCGTGTGCGTTACCAGAATCCACCGAATTGCGGCTGCGGAAACATCCGAAATATGGTGTATGTGTGTATCGATTGCCGGCCCGGGATCGATGACTGCGATCTCTTTCTCGCCCACCAAATAGGTATTGGTACCCGGCCCGGTCATCATGCCGGCATTCGGTGCAATCAGGCGACGCACGCCTGGCGCCAACGTCACGATCGTTCCGGCAAGCAGATCGTCGTTGCTCATTCGTCCGCCGGATAGACGGGATACAACGGGCTGTCCGGCATCACCACCAGCCGGCATCCGTCGACAATGACAACCGCTGGCAAGTAACAGGGAATGCCCGCTTCGCTGCGCCCGGCCGCCCAATCAAGCATCGATCGGGCCGTATCAAACTCGCTCAAACGCCGCAACGTCAGTACCGTCGGGTGCGGTATCTCGATCTCCCCTGCCTCGCTGGCAGCGATGGCTGCTGCTGCCGTCATCCACCGACTGTCCGTCAATTCGCCTCCACAGTGCGCCGCTTCCTGCCCGCCTGGCAAAGCCGCGAGAAAGAAGCGTGTTGTAAATCGTTTCGGCATTTCTCGCGGTGTCACCCAGAATGAAAAATAATGCAATGCATCGTACGCGAGGTTTAATTGCTCCTTGTGAAGAAAGTCGATCCACGACAACTGTCCGCCATTAAGACCATCACGTGCACCGGGATACGAACACGGATCGGCCCAGTTCCCGTCAGCGGTCCGCGCCAGCAAGATACCGGCCTCTTCAAATAGCTCTCGAATCGCAGCACTGAAATAGGCGCCACCTCCACTCGACAGATTCAGCACAGCATTGGCGCCCGCATCATCGACGCCTTCGCGAAGCTCGCCAACCCTGTCGTCGGTCGCTTCAAGCACACCACCGGGAAACACGTAGCTGGCACCAAACGCCGACTTTGCGTGGCGCAGTACAAGCAGCAATTCCGGACCGGTCTTGCCGTCTCGAACGACGATGACGGTCGAGGAGGGCCGGGCTTTCGCGATCGTTATATTTGCAGGATTCATGCGTTTCCGATATCGATCAGTCAGTCTTCATTCGTTTCGATGAACTGTTTGAGACGGCCCAGCACATCGATCAATACGTCATCGACGGCCGGCGCGATCTGATCCAGACCTCCGTCCAGATAGCCACCGACAGCGTATTGCAGTGTCACCGTCGACACACTGTCCGTTTCGTCAATCTCGAAGGTCATGTTACCGGCCACTCCCATCAGCCCGAGCGGTCCCAGTCCACCCGTCATGCGCAACATGACACCGGGATTCGCGAAAGTAACGGTCATATGCACCAGACCCGCGCCCTCACCCAGTTTTTCGCAAAAGCAGCCCAGTGGCCGTGCATCAATGGTCAGATTGGAGGCATGCCCGGACACCGTATGGTCGTCGCTCCACCATCGACCAATATCAGACACGAGCGCCCGATAGACCCGTTGCCGTGAGCCATCGATATCGACGCTGTAACGCGTCGTAAAACCGCCGGCCGCCGCGTCAACGACCTCCGCCCGAACACCGTTCGCACCGGCCAGGCTCGTTAGCAGGATAAGTACTGCAATGAAACTTGGTATTCGCATCGCCGTCTCCACTTCTAGCGGCCATGGTGTCATAGTTGCCCCGCGATCGCGACGCACCTATGGCAACGACTATTGCAAGGATTGACACAATGCACGACGACTGGACCGTCGTTTTTGAACACCGCACCCAGGGACCGTGCACCGACCGGGCGCTGGTGCTCACGTCACTCGGAATCCCGCATGAAATCGTGCAAACCGGTGAGCACTACACAGTAGTCGTGCACGAAGAACATGCTGAAAAGGCTAAGTTCGAAATCTGGCAGTACGAAGAAGAAAACCGGAACGTCGGCAAAACCGGGCCTGCCATTCAGCCCGTTTACCAGGACGCCATCCCGGGCGTTGTCGGCTACATCATTGTTGTCTGCCTGGTCGCATGGCTGGCGGGCATCGGGGCATGGGGGTTTGACTGGCTTGGCGCGGGCCGTATCGACGGCACACTCATTCGCCACGGAGAATGGTGGCGCGGCCTCACGGCTCTGACATTGCATTCCGGGCTCAAACACCTGCTGAGCAATATCGGCTTCGGCGCCCTGTTCGGCCTGTTAGCGGGACGCGTCGCCGGCTCGGGTGTGGCATGGCTCAGCATTCTGTTAGCCAGCGGCGTCGCCAATATTGTCAACACCATTCTGCTCGATTCCAGCCACCGTTCGATCGGCGCATCCACCGCCGTATTCGCGGCACTCGGCCTTGTGTCCGGATTCGTCTGGCGCGGAAAATTGACCGCACAGGACCGCTGGCCCTATCGAATCGGGCCGATTGTCGGCGGCATTGCGTTGCTTGCGTACACCGGAACCGGCGACGCCAATACGGATATCGGTGCCCACCTGCTCGGTTTTGTCGCCGGATTTGCAAGCGGAATTTTGCTCATTCGTGTGGCGGATAAACTGCAGGAACAACGTGTACAATCGGCTGCGGGTTTCGCAGCGATCACAATCCTTGTATTGGCCTGGATGATCGCCCTGACCAATATGTCTACCTAAGAGATCACCCTGAAGGTAACATCACGCGCCACACAACCGCGCAACCGGGGACGCATTACTACCTTGAAGAAGCTCTTTCTATTCCTGATCATTTTGCTGCTGGCCGCTTCGATAACGTTGCGCGTGCGTTACGGCGGTGGCGAGGCCTATCCGGACCTGACCACGCCTGCGATTCTGGGCGAGGACGCGCTCGAAGAAGTTCTTTCCTACGCTGAGCCGATCGGGAATGTCGCCGTCAGTCGAAACGGGCGCATCTTTTTCACAGTGCATCCGGAATCGCGTCCGCAGGGTAACAAGCTTCTGGAGTGGGTAGACGGCGCAGCCGTACCCTACCCGAATGGTGCCGTGCAACCGCACCTGCTCGGTACCGTTCTCGGCCTCGCCATCGACCGGCAGAGTCGGCTTTGGACGATTGACAACGGTAACCACGGATTTGGTACGGCGAGACTCCTGGCATTCGATATCGAAACAGGCGAGCTTGTGCACGATCACGAGTTTGCGGCCAATATCGCGCCCGCGGGATCGTTTCTACAGGATTTGCAGGTCAGCGCCGATGGCAAGACTGTCGTGATAGCCGACGCCAGCTTCTGGCGGAAATCGCCGGCGATCATCGTCTACGATACGCAGACTCGATCCTCTCGCCGCTTGCTCGAAGCCGACCCGTCCGTATCGGCGGAGAATTACCTGATTCGAAATCAACTAAAAGACATGACGTTTCTCGGTGGCCTGGTCTCACTGCGGGGCGGCGTGGACGGCATCGCGTTTGACACCGACAATGAGTGGTTGTACTACGCCGCCATTAGTCACAGCAGCCTGTTCCGGGTTCGCGTGAGAGATCTCCTCGATCAGACGTTGCCTGCACGACAACTCGCCAGTCGCGTCGAAAGAGTCAGCGAGAAACCGCTGAGCGACGGACTGAGCGCCGATCTTGATGGCAACATTTACGTCACCGACGTAGAACATGGCGCGGTTTTTATCGTTGACAGAAACGGCGAACTGAAGACGCTGATCCGGTCAGCACGCATTCGTTGGGCCGATGCCCTGTCATTCGGCCCGGATGGATGGTTGTACCTGGCGGACAGCGCGATCCCCGATCAGGTACTCCAGACGCGAGAGTACGTTGAAGACCGCGGTCCTTACTCGATCTATCGATTCAAGCCTGGCCACAATGGCATAGCCGGGCAGTAGTCGGCACAGCGTTGCCAACTGAAATCCCATGCCAATCCCATTGCTGTACGTCGCCGTTGTGTTTATCTGGGGCACCACCTGGGCCGCGATTCCCTATCAGCTTGGCGTTGTTGCCGAGGAATGGTCCGTTGCTTACCGCTTCGGTATCGCATCGCTGGCTTTGTTCGCCTACGCCCGCTTCAGCCGGCGCACGATTTCGATTCCATGGAAACACTATCCCCTGATCATCGTGATGGGCGCGCTTCTGTTCTCGGTCAACTACCTGTTTGTTTATTACGGTACCGGATATTTGAGCAGCGGCCTGGTCGCGGTACTATTCAGCTCGATCATCGTGTTCAATTCACTGTTTGAACGTATTTTTTTCGCGCGATTGTTCGTACGACGGCTGCAAGCTGCTGCCGCCGTCAGCATCGCCGGAATCGTCCTGATCTTCTGGCCCGAGGTAAACCACTTCAGTTTCAACGACGATACGATGCTTGGCATCACCTGGGTCTTGCTGGCCGTTGTCGTCGCGGCCCTCGCCAACATGACCGCCGTTATTAATACGAGCCGGGGCTTGTCGCTGGTCGTCGTAAATGCGCATGCGATGGCCTGGGGCGCCCTGACGTCCTTCGCGGTAGCTGTTTTTCTTGGGCGACCGTTCAATTTTTTAATGACGCCCGAATATTTATTATCTCTGTTGTATCTGGCAATATTCGGTTCATCGATCGCTTTTGGCTGTTACCTCGCACTTGTGCAGAAAATCGGGGCTGCACGCGCGGCCTACTCGTCGGTACTTTTCCCCATTGTCGCACTTGTCATGGCAACTTTTTTTGAAAATTACCAGTGGACATCGACCGGGATTGTTGGCGTTGCACTCACGCTGGCCGGTAACTGGCTTGCACTCACTAGAATAAAATCAAAACAAATAAAATAAGGGGAAAAAAATGGACGCTATTCAAGTTCCAGACCTGGCAGGATATGACTGGGCCGGACTGTTCGGAAAAATTCAGACGCTCGGCATCGACTTTGGCATCAAAGCGATCACCGCATTGGTTATATTCTACGTGGGTCGGATCGTCGCACGCTTCGTTGCCAAGGGTATTCGCAAAGTGATGCAGTCCCAGGAGGTCGACAAGATCCTGGAATCGTTCATATCCAACCTGGCTTACTGGGCCATGATGACGTTTGTCATTATTGCCGCCATCAATCAGATCGGCGTGCAAACGACGTCGCTCATCGCCATTATGGGCGCCGCGGGCCTGGCCATCGGCCTGTCCCTGCAGGGCTCACTCGCCAACTTCGCCGCCGGGGTTCTGATCGTGATGTTTCGCCCGTATCGCGTCGGCGATTTTGTCGAAGCAGCCGGTATCGCCGGTACGGTAGTGCAGGTGCAGATTCTGACCACTATCCTGAAAACCGGTGACAACAAGCAAATCGTTGTGCCGAACGGCCAGATCATGGGCAGTATTATTACCAACTACTCCGCAAATGCGACGCGCCGGGTGGACTTGACGGTTGGCGTGGGCTACGACGATGACATCGACAAAGTTCGCAGCACCTTGCAGGACCTGATTGATGCCGACGAACGCATTCTCAAAGATCCGTCATCCCTGATTGCCGTGTCCGAACTCGCCGACAGCAGCGTTAATTTCACGGTCCGGATCTGGGTCAATTCTGCGGACTACTGGGGTGTGTATTTCGGGCTGACTGAAGCCATCAAGAAACGCTTTGACGCCGAAGGCATCAGCTTCCCGTACCCGCAGCAGGACGTGCACCTTATCAAGAGCTGACCGTTGCCGGCAGGCTGCCGAGAATGCCTATTTTCGGCAGCCTGACTAAGGCGAGCCTCAATGTCAGTCCTCAATGTCCGGTTCGATAAAACTCCATTTTAGACCCGGCACCTGCTCCTTGAGCCGTTTCTCCAGTTTGTTAATCGCGTCGACGGCGACTTCTATGCTGATGCCCGGCCTCAGTTTAATCTTCGCCGCCAGCATGGTGTCGGGGCCCAATTGAATGGTGATGGTATTGAACACGTATTCAACGTCCGGGTCTGCATCAATAATCGTATTGATTGCCTGTTGAATCATCGGATCGGCCGCCCGGCCCACCAACAAAGAACGTACGCGCAGCGAAAGAAAAACGGAAATAACGAGTAACACGACACCGATACAAATGGAGCCCAGGGCATCGTAGACCGGATTCCCGGTAACGGCCGCGAGGCTCAGGAATCCGGAGGCCAGTAACAAGCCCAGCAATGCCGCCAGATCCTCTCCAAGCACCACCACCAATGCCGAGTTGTTTGTGTAACGTAACCATTCCCGGAACGGGCGCTCGCCCCGAATCTCGCGGATCTCCCGCAAGCAGCCGAGCAACGATAACCCTTCCAGAATAACGGCGAATCCGAGGACGGCCAGCGCGATCCAGATTTGTGACAAGGGTTGCGGCTGCTGCAGCTTGTGCAGGCCTTCATACAACGAAAACAGACCGCCGAAACTGAATAACAGCATGGCGACGATAAAGCTCCAGAAGTAACTCAGTTTTCCGTATCCCAGCGGGTGCTTCTTGTCCGCGGGTCGAACAGATTGCTTCAAGCCCACATACAACAGCACCTGGTTGCCCGCATCCGCATAGGAATGAATGGCTTCGGCCAGCATGCTGCCGGACCCGGTCAGCCAGGCAGCCCACGTCTTTGCCAGCGCGATACCGGAGTTCGCCAGGAAGGCATATAGAATGGCTTTAGAGGTCGAATCGTGAGAAGCGCAAGACATAGTCGATTTCGTTTCGGTCTGTCAACGCGGACGCCGCGTTATCGTTATTTATTATATACCCTGCGATTCAGTCGACGGATACGATTTGCGAACCGTACAATGTCTGTAAGCCATTAGTATTCAGGAGGATATATGCCAGCAAAGACCGCTCTACCGATTGCCAGCCTTATTGCCAGTCTCGCGCTGGGTGCCTGCGCCGCACACCCGGACCCCATCATCGACATGCAGGGCGTCAACGAAGCCAAATTGGCGACTGACTGGTCCCAATGCGAGCAATACAGCGAGGAAATACGCATCGGCACCGGAGCTGCCAAGGGCGCTGCGAGCGGCGCGGTCATCGGTGCCGCTGCCGGAGCCATTGGCGGGGATGCCGGCGGTGGCGCCGGGTACGGAGCAATCTACGGGGCAACCCGTTCGGGACTGAATGCCGACAGAGACAAGCAAAGCGTGTTCAAGCGTTGCTTGCGTGGCCGCGGGTATCGAGTCCTCAACTAGTCTCGTGACGAGCAGGAATTCGCGGTGTGCGCACGCGTGCTGTGCGATAAGTCTGCGGGATTATGACAATGCCGGTCGCCGAAATAACGTCGATGTAGCTACACGGGACCGGAGGGGAACTGTATAGTTAAAACAGGCGATCGATGGCATGCATACCAGAACTTATGCACAATCGTGTAGTCACAATGTGTAGTCAGCGTTAAGAATACCTATAACAATGAATTTACGATACAGCAGAGACACTGTCGGCCGGCCCGTGCCAGCGCTTACATTCTGCTGCCTGTTGGTGACTGGCACGATTTCACTGGCACAAACTACTGCACAACCCGCGCAAGAACTCGAGCCCGTCGTTCTCAATGGGCCTGGTGAGGCCTCTGGGGACGATAGCACCGGGATTGCCGCCAATCCGGAAACTCAGGACGAAGAAGAGCTCGAATTTATTATTCTTGAAGAACAGGAGCTCGCTGAAGGATCCGTCTATGAAGACGAGTGGGGTGATATTGGCCCAAGAGTCGCTGACCGGCCGGAATCCTACGATGAAAAAGTGCAGCGATTGTTCATCGCCTACAGGGAAGCCGTATTCGCGAAAATGTTCGGTGAGGCCGATACGCTTGCCAAGCAAATTGTTGAACTGTCCATCGGCGTCAACGGGCTCGACAGTCGAAAAACGGCGACGGCACTCACCAATCTGGCGGTCGCACAGCATGGCATGGAGCAATATGAGTCTGCTATTCTCAATTACACAGCAGCAATCGATATCATCGAGCGCATCGAAGACAGACTGAATGACGGCCTGATTAATCCACTGCGCGGCCTGGGTGCCGCACAATTCGCATTGGACCGACCAGAACTGGCAAGAGAGGCCTTCGATCGGGCTATTCATATTAGTCATGTCAATGATGGTCCGCACAACCTGGATCAGATCGAATCTCTCATGTCGTTGTCAGAGATTTTTCTATCCGTCGGTGAAACCAAGGAATCCGTCAACATACAGAAACGCATCTTCTATCTGCAGGCACGCAATACCGAACCCGAGAGCCTGGATATTATTCCCGCCTTACGAACACGCGCTGGCTGGCAACGGCGCATGCAGTTTTTTGAACAAGAGCGTTTTACCAGGCGGCGAATTATTCGCATCATCGAAGCCAAGGAGGGCAAGGAAAGCCTCGACCTTATCCAGCCCCTTACCGAACTTGCCAATTCCTATGTTGCAATGGCTTCCATCGTTCTTCCGGAACGGCTGCAGCCGCACATCGCATCCGGTGAACCGTACCTCAAGCGAGCCGTCCGTATTGCGGAAAAAAATCCGGATGCCACCTTTCTCACGCGCGTCGATGCCAAGATGAAACTGGCGGATTATTATCTCCTCATCGATAAATCCCTGCGTGCGAACAAAGTCTATCAAGACGTTTGGGATATTTTGTCGGCAGACGAGTCTCGCCTTGATCTGCGAGCAAGCCTGCTCGAGTCTGGCTTCGTATTGCGGAGAATTTACCCCCCGACAACAACGGACAATCAGGCTATCACCGCCGCGGTTAGTGAGCGACTGGAATACCGTTCAGGTACGGTCCGGTTCAGGTACAACGTCAATACCCGCGGCCGGGCAACCCGGGTCACACTGCTCGATGCCAACCCGGAAGGCCTCGACAGTTTGTACAAGAAGATCGGACACGAACTACGCTACATTGTTCATCGCCCGCGCTTCGTCGACCGCGAACCTGCGGAAAGCATCGATCTCATCTTCAGTCACCAGTTTTTTTATCGGGATGAGGATTTGAAGAATGTCGACGAAGACAGTGCAATGGTGACCGACAACGCCGCTGCCAATTAGCGGGTGCCGGGAAAACTTTTCTTGTCATTGATGCGCAATCAGCTTCAGTTAGCCGCCGTTGTACTCGTTCTGGCGATCACGAGCGACGTGATATTCGCCAAGGCGCATGACGAATGTGAGCAGGACTTCTTTTGCGTTCAGGAGGAAAAAACCGGCGACAACGTTTCGCTAATGGCCGAAAACCCGAGCGCGTACCCCATCACGTATACGCTGGAGGTTCACGCCCGCAATATGACAACGGATGGTCCTCGGAAAATCACTCGCACACTGCGGGCGCACGAGTCACAGCGGATCATGACGTTGAGCAAGAAGCGCAGTGGCGGGGATGGAAGGTACCGTTATAACTATGACTGGACCGTCGGCAACCAGGACGCCGTACACAATGACCGCTACGTCTATCGCTTACCGTATGCCAGCGGCAAGAGTTACCGGGTCATTCAGGGCTTTGGCTCACGTTTCAGCCATACCGGGCTGGAGCAGTTCGCCACCGATTTTCGCATGCCGGAAGGCACGCCGGTTCACGCGGCGCGCGGTGGCATCGTCGCCCGGATTGAAGAAGGAAATTCCGTGGGTTGTTGGCGCGCTGGCTGCGGCAAACACGCGAATTTCGTCGTCATACTGCATGACGACGGAACGACCGGCGAGTATTATCATCTGCAAAAGGACGGGGCATTGGTCGACGTCGGTGAACGTGTTTTTGCCGGCCAGGAAATCGCGTTATCGGGAAACACAGGACATACGACGATTCCGCACCTGCATTTCGCCGTTTATCGTCCCGTCGAGTGGGGCAAGACGCAGTCAATTGCCGTGCGTTTTGCGACGGCCGATGGCTTGATCGAACGCACGCAACGCGGTAGCAAGTACCTGGCCACGCCCTTGCGGCAAGCGAGCGGCGACAGCGATCGTTACCGCTCGAATAACTAGGCTAATCAGCGCATGTCCGGCGAGACTCAATCCACCAGCATCACACCTGCGGGTCGCAGCACACCCATGGCAGTAGCCGCAAAGCATTTTATCAACGGCAACCCTTTGCAGCCTCCGTTTGCGGGACATCTCGAACACGTTGTGCTGGGCCTGGGTTGTTTCTGGGGTGCGGAGCGCATCTTCTGGCAAACAACGGGCGTGTTCACTACTGCCGTGGGCTACGCAGGTGGTGAAACACCCAATGCGACATACCCCGAAGTCTGTGGTGGACTCACCGGTCATGCGGAAGTGGTTCTGGTGGTTTACGATCCTGACAAATGCAGCCTGGAAACGATCCTGCAGGTTTTTTGGGAAGCCCACGACCCGACACAGGGCATGCGCCAGGGCAATGATGTCGGCACACAGTACCGCTCGGCGATTTTTGCTACGTCAGAGGAGCAGTTGGCAACAGCGCGAGCGTCGCAGCGCACTTATCAGGAGCGTCTTACGGAGGCGGGCTACGGCACGATCACCACCGAAATCGGACCGCTCGCTGATTTCTACTATGCCGAGGACTATCATCAGCAATACCTCGCCAAGAACACCGACGGTTATTGCGGCATCGGCGGAACCGGTGTGAGTTGCCCGCTGGGATTGCCGACGCGCTGAATGCCGCGTAACGGCCTATTTGCGATATGATGGAAATTCGTTCCATCACCCGGCGGTAGTGATTCTTGAAGAAGAAAAGCGCAAGCAGAAAAGCACGCAAACCCGGACGAAAACAGGCAGAAGAAGCCGTCCGCACATTGCTCCTGTGGGCCGGCGAAGACCCGAATCGGGAAGGCCTGGTCGACACCCCCAAACGGGTGGTAACCGCCTACCAGGACTGGTTCAGCGGCTACGGGGAAGATCCTGTCCAGTATCTGCGGCGCACTTTCGAAGAAGTCGATGGCTACGACGAAATGATCGTATTACGCGATATCGCCTTCGAATCCCATTGTGAACATCATATGGCACCCATCATCGGCAAAGCCCATATCGGTTACCTGCCGAATCACAAAGTGGTCGGCATCAGCAAACTGGCACGCGTCGTAGAAACGTTTGCACGCCGTTTTCAGGTGCAGGAAAAAATGACGGCACAAATCGCACATTGCATCCAGGACGTACTCAAACCCAAGGGTTGTGCGGTGATTGTATCGGGCGTACACCAGTGCATGACAACGCGTGGTGTCCACAAACCCGGCGTCTCCATGGTCACCAGCCAGATGCTGGGCACGTTTCGCAAGGATGCGCGCACGCGTTCTGAATTCCTGCAGATCATTGGCAACACAACGTAACGACCCTGCGGCGCGAGGTTGAGCATGTCCACGCAAGTATTCCGGCGCTACAGAAGTTTACTGATCCTGCCGGTACTGCTGGCAGGGTACCTCCTGCTTTGGCCCGTCGCGGTAGACCCGGTTGCCTGGAATGCCCCCAGGAGCCCGGGTCTTACCGGCCCTTTCGCGCCCAACGATATCCTGGCATCCGCACGGATCATTGATCTTGGCGCCCACGAAGTACCGGAAGACATCGCTGGCGGCCCGGATTCGCGGATCTACGCATCGACGGCGAATGGCGACATCATTCGTTTTCAGGCGGACGGTCAGGGTATCGAAACTTTCGTCAATGTCGGCGGACACCCACTGGGCCTTGAGTTCGACCCGGCGGGAAATCTGCTGGTCGCGAATTCAATGCTCGGTCTGCAACGCGTCTCACCTGCGGGCGAAATCGAATTGTTGTTCGACAAGACGGATGACCATCCGTTTGTGTATCCCAACGATGTGGCCGTCGCGACGAACGGAAAAATATACGTCACACAATCGACCAGCAAATTCACGCCGCAGAACTCCGGCAGCCCCTACGAAGCCAGTCTGATGGACGTTTTGGAGCATGGCGGTCACGGCGAGGTATTTGAGTATGACCCGGCAACGGGCGTCGCCAAATCCATTATGCAAGACATCAACTATGCGAACGGCATTGCGGTCAGCGACGATCAACGATACCTGCTGGTCAATGAACTGGGACACTATCGCGTCTTGCGTTATTGGTTTCAGGGCCCCGCCGCCGGTACTCAGGAAATCGTCCTGGAG
>JAADHU010000061.1:0-4380 GCA_013151645.1 Gammaproteobacteria bacterium
GATCACGGTGAGTATTCTGATATCGATATGTGTTTTCGCGCCGGGCGTTATTCCGTTACTGGAGGTTACTATGCGACCAAAGACGGAAAGATGCTTTGATAATACCTGTCAGAGACGACAGAATTGAGCGACGGAATTGAGGACACCCAATATTTGCGAGCCTTAACAAGCTTTAGCCAGAAACGCAGAATGATTTTTCTCTGCGTCCGGTCCTGGAACTTGATGGGACGAGCCAGGGAGTCGCAACGCCAGGCTCCGCTGGCGGTACCAGCGTGGGTACCTCGACAACTGCCCCGCCCTCGAATAACTTGGGTATGCGGGTTATAGGATGAACTTCGAGTCCGGGGCGGGGAGCCAAACACCAAGAAGGGCCCTCAGCGAGGGGCCCTTTTTCGTACTTGCAAAGCCGTTATAGTGGCCTCACCTGATTCAAACTGATTTGTGCCGTCGAGTGACCGGCAACGACCGAGTTTTCGAATTGAACCGTATTCGTCCGATTTTGTACCTCATATTGGCGCTGTTAGCGACGCCGGCGGCCGCTGACCTCTCCTACGTCGTCGAGGGGGTGAACGAGCGCCTGCGCGCGAATATTCTCGGCCACGTCAATGTCGTCACGCTTGGTCGACCCGTTCGCCTGTCAGAACGCGACTACGATAAAATCATCGCGAAAGCGATCGTGAATGCCCGCCTGGCCCTGAGGCCATTCGGCTACTACGCGGCGGAGATCGTGGGTAATATTTCTCTGGATGAACACGGTCAACATGTGCTGAAACTCCAGGTCGATCCTGGCGCTCCGATCATCATTTCCGCACAGACTCTGGAGGTCAAAGGAGAAGGCGCCGACAAAGCCGTCGTGCGACGTTGGCAAAGAAAGTGGCCGTTAAAAACGGGGGATGTGCTTAACCAAATCCTCTGGGAAGAGAAAAAGCAATCCATTATTGATTCGGTTGAAGCTATCGGATTTCTGGAGGCCTCCTTTGAGGTCCACACGCTCGCACTGAATCTCAACGACAACACCGCGGCGCTAACTTTGGTATTCGATACGGGTCCTCAGTTCTATATGGGAGAGATCGATTTTGGTGAGCATCCGCTGAAACCGGGTATTCTCGAATACGTGCCACGATTCAGCAAGGGTGCCCCCTACAGCGCGCGACTCATGGAGAAATTTCGCGGCGATCTTTGGAAAACCGGCTATTTCACGAATGTCGCCGTCGAAGAAAATATTCGTGCCGATACAGAACCACCGAGTGTCGACCTGCGTGTCGAAAGCGAAACGAAAACACGCAATAACTATCAGGGCGCACTCGGCTTTGGCTCCGATACAGGCATGCGTCTGCAGGGCACCTGGAGCCGTCACCCCATGTCCGCGAAGGGTGATCGCATCGACGTCGGTATCGGCTGGCAGGAAGTCAACAACGAATTCGCGTTACGCAGCACCTACCGAAAACCACGGCGTAACCGCGGGCGCGAATACTGGACGGCGGATTTGATTCTCTCGTTTGAGAACCAGGATCTCGAATTCAAACGCAACGACAACGACAGGAGATTCATCAAACTTGCCAACGGTGAGGTTGACGAACGCAGTCTTCGCCTGGGCCGCCTGAAAATTCGCAATTTCAAGTCGGGTGATCAGCAATTATTTACGACGCCATTCGTGCAACTCCTCAACGGCAAACGTCAGTTTCGGCTTATCGATGAACTGGCCGACCTGCCGGTCACCGTCAACGATCCGAAATTCGACCGCCTGCTCCGGCGTGTCGAGAATACGCTGTCCGCAGGTATCGATCTGGACCTCGTATCCGTAAACGGCAAAGGATTCCAGACTCACGGTCATCGCGAACGTGCCTGGGCGTTTACCGCGAACGAGTCTTTGGGTTCGAATGCTTCTTTTACGCAGATTTACGCTTCGTCAAGACGGAGTTACATCAGAAATAACCACTGGAAACTTCTGTTGCGCGCCGCCGTTGGCTACACCGATGCGAAAGTCGACCGGTTTTCGTTCGATGTCAACAACGAGCCGTTGGACCTGTCGGTCACTCGGTTGCCCAGTTTTTATCGGTTCAAGGCCGGTGGCAGCCAGAGTGTTCGCGGCTATTCCTTCGAGCAACTCAGCAACAACAATGTGGGATCGAATCATCTGCTCACCGCCAGTGTCGAACTGGAAAGAAAATTTCGCGACCGGTGGTCGGTTGCTGCATTTGTTGATATCGGAAACGCCTTTAACGACTGGTCGTCACCGGAACTAAAAAAAGGGGTCGGCGTCGGAATTCGCTGGTATTCAATCGCCGGTCCCATTCGAATCGACGTGGCCCAGGCCATCGATATCGCGGGTAAACCCTGGCGACTGCATTTCACGATCGGGACGCCGCTACTGTGACGATACGCCGCTTTCTCTTTCGCTCCTCGGGCGTAGTGGCTGCCATTGTCGCCGTAGCGTGGTTCTGGCTTCTGCATACCGAGTCCGGCATGCACTGGCTTTGGAACCAGGCACGGGGTGCCATCGCGGGAGAACTGGACGCCCGCTCCGTCTCTGGAGATTTAAGCAGTGGCGTTGCGCTCCGCTACGTCACACTGCACACAAGCAAATTGACAGTCACCGTTGACAGGATTGATGTCACTATCGACTTCGATATCCTGCCTTTATCGCTCGAAATTGAGACGCTTAAGCTTGCGACGATGCTGGTTCACTTGTCTGACGACAACTCGTCCGCCAGCGATCTCGTGGACCGACGGCAGGTTCTGGAAAGTCTGTCATTGCCTGTCCGGCTTTTCGTAAGCGATGCGAAAATCGACGATTTAAGCATCGAGGGGCTGGTCGAAAATCGTAACATTTACCTGGAGACACTCACGCTACGCGCTGAAATGAAGGATCAGTTACACGTTGATCGTTTGCGTATATCGGCCGCCGAAGGCTCGGCAGACGTCAGGGCTTCGCTGGATCTGCGGCGACCGTTCAGTTCGAGCATTGCCGGTCAAATAGAACTGCAGCCGCTGCTAACGGGATACGACAAAACGATTGAAGCCAATCTATCGGCTAGCGGCGATCTCACCGCAATGACCATCGTGATCGACACCGCCGGTCTCGACACGCATCTGGAGGGAAGTATCGGCAATCTTCTCACCGGACCCGCCTGGGATCTCTCGCTCGACGTACCAGCCTATGAGCAGGTGCTTAGCGACTCACAATCTCTGCGCGCACAGGGTATCGCTGTCACCAGTGCGGGAACTATCAATCAGTACTCGCTACACGCGTCGGCCAGCCTCGAGCTGAGCGGCTTCGAGCCGGCTGTGGTGAGCGCAACCGGAACCGGGTCACTTCATGCCATCAAAGTGTCCTCTCTTGCTATCGAAAACGAACTTTTTTCGGCATCCGTAACTGGCGAGGCGCATTGGACACCGTCTGCGAAGTTAGTGGCTGATGTCCGGCTCAATCGGCTGAACCCACGGATGTTCATGGCCGACTGGCCGGCCGCCGAGTCGATCTTCGGCCGCGTATCGTTGCAACTCGATGACCACCGGGTACTCCTGCAAGACGCGACATTGCGCATCGCCGAGCGAGACACGTTGCTGAACTTCTCAGCCAGCGTCGACCTGGAAACGACCCGGGTCGAGAGCCAACTGGAATGGCGAAACGTCCGCTGGCGGGCGGACGAAACGGCACCACCGATTATTAGCGAACGAGGTTCGGCCGTGATCGCCGGAACGCTCGATGACTGGAAACTGCGTAGTGACATCGGCATTCGAGTCACCGAGCGGGTCGACGGAAATTTCGTCCTTTCCGGCACCGGCAATCGAGAATCTATGGCGTTGCAAATCGAAAAAGGCGACGTTTTCGGGGGCAGTGCGCGCGGAGAGCTCGAGTATTCCTGGCTCAACGAGCAGTCAATCGAGGCGGATCTGCAACTGGGCAACGTATCCTTCGGTGCCGTGTTTCCTGAGTGGCCAGGTACCGTGACCGGTGGTATTGCCATCGATGGTCAGTTGCAGCCTCTTCGACTGGATGTCTCGTTGAGAGAGATTGCCGGCTCTCTAAGGGGCGCATCGCTGAAAGCGAAAGGCGAGGTAACGTTCGGCAACGGCGAGTTGCTCGTCGATGATCTGAACATCGCGCACGGAGCATCTCGAGTACACCTGGACGGATCGTTGTTCACGCCAGACGGACTGAGTTTCGATTTTATTCTTGCCGATCTGGGGCACTACCTGGACGATTTCCGCGGACCATTCAATGCGGTAGGCAAAGTATCACTGGCCGGAAGCGCGCCCGCATTGCGGATTGATGCGTCGAGCGACGCAATCGGCTACCGCGACTACCGACTGAGCGGCATGAGAATTCAACAGCCGCAAAATGAAGCGTATCTCATCACTGCCGATGAACTTTCC
>JAADHU010000061.1:4480-61271 GCA_013151645.1 Gammaproteobacteria bacterium
GTCCTGGTCAACGTCAATCTGATTGGCGCATTTGATGACTGGCAACAAGCCGGAAGATCTCCCTGGAAAGGACGCATGCAATCACTGCAGCTTGGCATCGAGAATCAGGGCCGCATTGCATTGCTTGAGCCGGCCGGACTGGCATGGTCGATGACGGCGGCGAGTATTGAACCCTTTTGCATCGGCGACGATGAGCGGTCTTTTTTGTGCGCGGAAGGCCGCTGGAACGCGGGTGGCGACATGCGTTCCAGCATCGATCTCAAAGACGTCCCCATCGACCTCGTCAATAGGATTGCGCCAACGGGTTTCGCGTTCGACCAATTGCTCAGTGGCTCATTTACCTGGCAGCAGGACGCGAATGGACGTCCTTCAGGTCAGGCTGACATTTCCGTTTCGCCGGGTGCATTGCGCGATACCACTGATTCCCGCGCTTCGATCGACACCGGATCAGGCCATATCTCGTTCGACGTTCAAGACGGTCGCTTGCTGACCGGTGTAATCGATTTACCGATGCCCGGCACTGGCAGAGTCGGCGGAAATTTTTCGGTGCTCGATGTGACTTCGGGTTCAGCCAGCCCGGTGGCGGGCAATCTCGACATTAGTGTCAACAACATCGAAAGGATCGCTGCGTTAATACCGATAGTCGATGAAGCCGGCGGCAATTTTAATGTGAACATGTCCTTGAGCGGGACAATCGTGGAGCCGCTCCTGGCCGGTGAGTTCAGGCTGCTCGACGCCAGACTGAACTATCGCCCGCTCGGCCTGAAGATCGACGACTTGCGGCTGGCGGGCCGATTTCAAGATAACCGAAACCTCGAACTGGACGGCAACTTCCGGGCCGGAGATGGTCTCGCGACGGTCAGAATGCGTTCACTCAACGATGGAGCCGCCTTTCCGGATCTTGACATCGATCTGCAAGGTGACAACCTGACGCTCATTTCCGTACCCGATGTCCAGGCGATTGTCGATATTGACCTGCGCGCCCGCTACGACGGCAGCTCATTGAAACTTGGTGGCAAGGTGGTCATCCCGCAAGCCCGCATTACCCCACAGAATCTGACCGCTGATCGTGTCTCTGAAAGCACCGACGTTGTTATCGTTGCCGGTAAGCGCCCTGATTCGCAAAACGCCGGGCAGCCAGCCGGTAAATTTGACGTACGAGGTGAGGTTGAGCTTGAACTCGGTAAGAATGTGGTCATCGATCTTGGCATCGCCAAAGCCAACGTTTCCGGCGATGCCTTGTTCACCTGGGCGGGCGAGCCGATACCCCTGGCGAACGGGCGTTACGATCTGCAAGGCGATATTCGCGCCTTTGGACAGGTGCTGGAAATCGCCGAAGGGTCAATTCGCTTCCCTAATATTCCCGCAAACAATCCGTTCATTCGCGTCCGTGCCGAACGCGAGATTTTCGGCAATTCGCAGATCAAACGTGCTGGCGTCCTGGTCGACGGGACCGCCCGACGGCAAACAATCGAGGCCTACACGAATCCTCCCAGCAATGAAGAGCGCGCCGTCACCCTGCTGGTCACCGGCAGTGATTTCGACCTTGAGCAAGGCATCGGCGCCATCGGTTTTGGTACTTACATCGCACCCAAATTGTTCGTCAGCTACGCCATCGGACTATTCGAATCGGCCAACGTAATCAGCGCTCGCTACGACCTGAAAAAAGGCTTCGGCGTTAAGGCGACATCCGGTCAAAGATCCTCCGGCGTGGACTTCGTCTATCGCATTGACCGTTAAGCGGTCTTCTCAGCGAAGGTACCGTAGACATTGGTTCGAGATCACTACCGGCCGCCGGCTATTGCCTGTTCCTTTCGGCGAAAGTGGCAATAGAGATACATTTGCTCGACGCCACCGGGCGTTACGTGTAGTTCGTTGTGATGACGTTGCAGCTCGAAATCCCCGCCCAGCACGCGGCTTAGCTCCTCGTGAGTATATCGTTGTACGGGCAGGCCGCTGCATCTGGGCGGTGCTTGCGGGGCGAAAGTTCCGATGATCAGGTGCCCGCCTGGCTGCAATGCCTTGAGAAGCTGGTTTTGGTAAGCCTGTTGCTGCGCGACTTCGGTCAGAAAATGAAATGCGGCCCGATCATGCCACAGCGCAAAATGATGCTTCGGCAAGTCAATCGCGGTGACATCGCCGGTCAGCCACTCGACGCCCGCGCCCTTTTCGCCCAATCGGGCCCGTACCACCGCCAGTGCTTCTGTCGACAGATCAAGGACGGTGAGTGCTCGATGTCCAGCCTCAAGCAGGTCGTCAACCAGTGTAGAGGCGCCGCCGCCGACATCGATAATCGGTGCATCCTCGTCCAGGCCGAGCGCCTCGATCCAGGCGAACGAGGTCTCCAGTTGCGGCTTGTACCAACCAAGCGCGTCAGCTTGTTTGCTCGAATATACGCCTTCCCAATGTTTTCTCTGACTCATGACTTGCTGCTCGCGCGGAAGCTTGTTCTACAACCAGAGTGTAGACCATCCCGCGAAGCGTGCCGCTGAAAATTTCACTTTGCCGCGGCGATCGCATCCAGGTAGTCGCGAAATGCGCAGCCGATCTCATCGTGCGCGAGACCATAAGCAACGGTGGCCTGCAGATAACCCAACTTGCTGCCACAATCGTATCGATCTCCCTTGAAGGTGAATGCGTAAATGGATTGATCGCTCAACAAATCCGCTATGGCATCGGTGAGCTGAATCTCTCCCCCCGCGCCGCGACCCGTCGTTTCCAGTTTGTCGAAGATTTCCGGTGCCAGCAAATAGCGGCCGACCACCGCCTGGTTTGACGGTGCATCTTCGGGCTGGGGCTTCTCGACAATACTCACAATGCGCTGTGACTGACTGCCATCGTCGTCAAGGCCGACAATGCCGTAGCTTGAGGTGTTCTCGTGCGGTACTTCCTCGACCGCGACGATACTGCCACCGTGCTTGTCGTAATCGTCTGCCATCTGCTTCAGGCAACCGGGTTCTCCGGCAATCAGGTCGTCGGCCAGATGCACGAAAAATGGCTCGTTGCCCACGGCAGGACGCGCACAAAGTACGGCATGCCCCAAACCCAGGGGCTCACCCTGACGAATATAGATGCAGGACACGCCTTTGGGCACAATGTCTCGTATCGATTTCAGCAGATCGGTCTTATCGGATGCTGTCAGCGCCCGTTCAAGCTCAGCGTCGGTATCAAAATGATCCTCAATCGCTCGCTTCGAGCTGCCGGTAACGAAAATGAGTTTGCTTACACCGGCCGCGACCGCTTCCTCGACTGCGTACTGGATCAGCGGCTTATCGACGACGGGCAGCATTTCTTTGGGGCTGGCTTTTGTCGCGGGCAAAAAGCGTGTGCCTCGCCCTGCAACGGGGAAAACGGCGGATCGAATGGGTGCTGGCAAGAACTTTCTCCAAAACTGTGTAAACCGCTCAATATCATAGCCAATTCAGGCTCCCGTTAGGAGGCAACCGGTCACACTCGCGGCTGCCAACCACGACAAGCTGCGCGCCTGCGCCGTGCCAGCCGGCGCAGACATCGCAGAGCCGATGCCCGGTTTACCGGGCGCGTCTTATTTCGGCGCCGTTTTCACCAATATGTTGCTCGCATTGATCTCAATCGTCCTGGCGCCGATTCCCTTTACCTGCATCAGGTCTGCCGGCGTCTTGAAAGGCCCGTTGGCCAGGCGATACTCGACAATTGCTTTCGCCTTCGACATGCCCACTCCCTTCAATTCAGCAGAGATGGTCTCGGCACTCGCTGTATTGACGTCCACTGGACCTGCGAACGAAGCCAGCGGGAAAAGGCATGCGCAGACGATGGATAAAAGAATTCGTTTAGATCGACTCATGATTAGCTTCCTTGTCGTTTGTTTCAAAATACCGCTGCGTTTTTTACAGCGACGTGACGAGGGAGAGCATAGGACGGCTCTGCGCAATCGGCATCCACCGAATTTGCCTGCTTCAATGTGAAATGGATCGGAGCCCGTCGCGGACTGCGTCTTGCTAGTTGATGCTGCTTCGCTGCAGCAAAGAATCGAACTGGACGCTGGCAAACGGGCGTTGCATTTCCCAGTCTTTGCAACTGGGACACTGCCACAGCAATTTCTGGCTCGAAAAGCCGCATTCCCGACATTGATAGCGCGGCGTTGCGGTCGCCAGCTTGCTGAGTCCGGCGCGGACTTTGCACATCGCATCGTGACGACTCGCGGCATCCTTGCCGGCCAGCAGTTGCATATCGATAAACTCGACTAAGGTAGGCTCATTCAATATATATTCTTCGACGCATTCGTCAATAACATCGACGTTAGCGATATCATTCACAATTGCCGCGTAGGCGATGTCCTTTTTCAGGGACGGATTCTTTTGCAAAAGAGATCGCAAACTCTTCTCAAGTTTCGCCGCTGCGCCGCCGTTCTGGTAGGTCTGCACCAGTCTTGGCAGCGCCTCTGAAATCAGATAGTTATTCTCTTCGATGATGCGGTGATAGAGGCGCAACGCCGTCTTCGTATCATCGGTTGCAAGCGCGATATCTCCCCGTGTCAGCGCGCCGCGAAATGTCCGCGGGCGACCGCTTTGCGCCTTTTTTACGAACTTGCGGGCTGCCGGGAAATCTGCTCGCTTGGCCGCTTGCTCCGCGAGCTCGCAATAATAATGTGCAATTTGCAGCGCAGTTGATTTGCCGCTGAGAACATCGAGTTTGTGGCTCACATCGATCGCCTTTTCCCACTCTCGTTCCTGCTCATAGATGCGGCACAGTTGCCCCAGAGCCTCAACCTGGTAACGCGAGCCTTCCGCCAGCCGTATGAACATATTCTCGGCCCGATCCAGCAGCCCGGCCTTAAGATAATCTTTCGCGAGCGAGGCATACGCCTGATCGCGTTGCTCTGTAGCAAGGTCCGGACGCGCGATAATGTTCTGATGAATGCGGATGGCTCGATCCATCTCTCCACGCCGCCGAAACAGATTGCCCAGCGCAAAGTGAGTTTCGATGGTGCTGTCATCGACCCGCACCATTTTCATGAAATGCTCAAGTGCCTGGTCCGTTTGTTCATTGAGCAAGAAATTGAGGCCTTTGAGGTAGTCGACGTTCAGCGGCGGTGCACCGTCAACTTCATCGCGCTCACCAAAGTGACCGAGCGCCCAACCGGCCGCCGCCAGCAACAGGAATAGTCCCGCCAGAAGAAAGGTCGATTCAGTCGGCATTATCAATCGGTAAGCTGCGCAGACTGGTCACTTCCGACTCCGACTTTTTCAGCGCCGCACGCAGTCGTCGCCGTTCATTGGCCTGCTTGAGTGAATAAACGGTCATGCTCAGAATACCGAATACCCAACCCAGTACGAATGTCACCGCAAGTGCCAATGGGATCGACGGCTGAACAGTGCCGAAAGCCAGGTCGATGGGCACCTCGCCTGGATTAATGCTGGTGAACCAGGCCATTACTACAAAAATAACCAGGACCAGTGCTATCACACCAATTCGCATGAGCATGCGCTCGCTCCAACCGATTGACGGGCGGAAAATCGCCCCGATGACGGACAGTTTATTGGTTTCGGCAGCTTATGGTAAGGCGCTGCTCATATTAGATACGGACTTGCTGGCCGGCGCCGCGTCGGCCTCAGCTCTTTATCGGGAAATCCCGGCTCGCATTGACACGTTCGCGCAGGTCTTTTCCGGGCTTGAAATGCGGCACGTATTTTCCGGACAGCGCCACGGCCTCGCCGGTCTTCGGATTGCGCCCAATGCGCGGCGGCCGAAAATGCAACGAAAAGCTACCAAAGCCACGAATCTCAATGCGCTCGCCCCGACCCAGCGCATCACTCATCAAATCCAGAAGGTGCTTGACGGCCAGCTCAACATCTTTTGCCGGCAAATGTTTTTGTTTGCGGGCAATTAATTCAATAAGTTCAGATTTTGTCATAATCCGTTTCGCTTAATGTCTCTGATTCTTTTCGCGTAAGCCGCCGATTATAAAGGAAATATGGCCCGGACCGGCGGTCCGGGCCAGTTTTTTTCCTATTTTGATCCGCCGCCCATCTTTTCCTTGAGGAGTTCGCCCAACGTTGTGCCTGTTGAGACCGCGCCAGCTTCTGATTTGTAGCTCTTCAGCGCTTCCTGTTCCTCATGGACTTCTTTGGCCTTGATCGACAATGCGACGCTACGGTTCTTACGATCAACGTTGGTGAACCGGGCTTCGACGTCGTCACCTATCTTAATCATCGTGCGTGCATCTTCGACTCGATCTGTCGCCAGTTCGGAGGCCCGAAGCGTACCCGTAACACCGTCGCCCAAATCGACGACAGCACCACGAGCGTCAACTTCGATAACCTTGCCTTTAACGACCGAGTTTTTCGGATTCTCGGCCAACCAGCCTGAGAACGGATCTTTGTCCAGTTGCTTGATGCCGAGCGAAATGCGCTCACGTTCGGAATCGATGGCCAAAACAGCCGCTTCGATTTCCTGACCCTTCTTGAAGTTGTGCACAGCTTCTTCCCCGGGGACATCCCAGGAAATGTCTGACAAATGCACCAGACCGTCTATGCCGCCATCAAGGCCAATGAAGATACCGAAGTCTGTAATCGACTTGATCTGTCCACTGACTTTATCGCCTCGGTTAACCTCGGCCGAGAACTGTGCCCACGGATTCGATTTGCACTGTTTTATGCCAAGCGAAATTCGGCGGCGCTCCTCGTCGATTTCCAATACCAGGACCTCAACTTCCTCACCAACCTGAACGACCTTTGAGGGGTTTACGTTCTTGTTGGTCCAGTCCATCTCGGATACGTGTACCAGGCCTTCGACACCCTCTTCGATTTCAACGAAGCAGCCGTAGTCGGCGATGTTCGTAATCTTGCCGAACAGACGTGTGTCGGGCGGGTAACGACGTGCCAGATCATGCCAGGGATCGTCGCCCAGCTGCTTGATACCGAGCGAAACGCGCTGGCGCTCCCGGTCAAACTTCAGAATCTTGACATCGATTTCATCACCGACGTTGACGACATCGGACGGATGCTTGACGCGCTTCCAGGCCATGTCCGTAATATGCAGCAAGCCATCAATACCGCCGAGATCCACAAACGCACCGTAGTCGGTCAGATTCTTGACAATACCCTTAACGGTCTTGCCTTCCTGCAACGATGCGAGCAGCGCTTCGCGCTCTTCGCTGTATTCTTTCTCAACAACGGCCCGGCGAGAAACCACAACGTTATTACGTCGCTGGTCCAGTTTGATGACCTTAAATTCGAGCGTCTTGCCCTCGAGATACGACGGATCACGTACCGGACGAACGTCAACCAGAGAACCGGGCAGGAATGCGCGGACATTGTCGATTTCGACCGTGAAGCCGCCTTTCACCCGACCATTGATGACGCCGATAACGATTTCGCTGTCTTCGTAAGCCTTTTCCAGATCGATCCAGGTCCGTGCCCGAATCGCTTTTTCGCGCGACAGGCGTGTCTCGCCAAAGCCGTCTTCAACGGCATCCAGCGCAACTTCGATCTCGTCGCCGACGGCGATTTCAGCTTCGCCTTTATCATTGCGAAATTGTTCGATGGGGATGACAGCCTCGGATTTGAGACCGGCGGTGACGATCACTACATCGTCGTTAATAGCAACAATAGTGCCCATGATGATGGCACCTGGCTTTATTTGTTGACTGGCAAAACTCTCTTCAAATAACTCAGCAAAACTCTCAGACATAAGATTAAACCAGAGAATCGTTTTTGCGATTCTCGCCCTATAAATCGTCGCGCCAATTCCTTTGGCAGACGGTTACCTCAAGAACGGAGCAGCACCATCCGTGGCTACTCCGACAAAAAACTATTAACTCTCTTTACAGCGCTCGCCGACCCAGTCCAGCACCAATTGGCTCACTTCATCGATCGTCAGTTTGCTGGAATCCAGCTCCCTGGCATCGTCAGCAGGCCGCAGCGGGTCAATCGAACGTTCAGAATCTCGCTTATCGCGGGCCTCTATGTCCCGCGAGAGGGCCGGAAGGCTAACATCAATACCCTTGTCCTTCAACTGCTTATGCCGTCTTTTCGCTCGTTCTGAGGGCGACGCAGTGAGAAACACTTTCACCTGTGCTTGCGGGAAGATTCGTGTGCCCATATCCCGACCGTCCGCCACCAATCCGGGCATCCGGCGAAAGCTTTCCTGCAGGCCGACGAGGGCCTGCCGAACCGCCGGCATTACCGCAACCCGTGAGGCGCCACGTCCGCAATCCTCAGTACGAACTTCGTCGGTTACATCCTCGTTGCCCAGCCAAATCCGCTCCTCGCCAGCGTCATTCGAGTCGAAACGGACCCGCATCTCGGCGGCAAGCGCGCCGAGGGCGGCGTCGTCGTCTTGCGAAATTCCCCGGCGGGCCGCGGCAAGCGCCACCAGCCGATACAGCGCACCGCTGTCCAGGAGATGCCAGCCCAGTGCTTGCGCGACACGGCGCGCAATGGTGCCTTTGCCGGAGCCACTGGGCCCATCGATCGTCACTACCGGTACTGTTTGTACGGCCACTACGAGGTGGGCCCGTCGCTTAGCGTTATGTTAACTCCGAGTGAACGCAAACAGGCGCTGAACCCCGGGAAAGAGGTATCGACGGTCGCGACATTGTTGATCTGCACGGCCGCGTCCGCGCACGTCGCGGCAATAGCAAACGACATGGCAATGCGGTGATCGCCGCGGCTGTCGATCGTGGCCGCCGAAAAACGGCCGCCCTCCACCGCCACGACATCGGCCCCTTCGTCCACGCTGATTCCCAGCGCCCTCATGCCGCGCACCATCGAGTCGATCCGATCGCTTTCCTTGACCCTCAATTCGCCAATGTCGGTGAAACGGGTTGTCCCGCTCGCGGCGGCCGCCGCAATAAACAATACAGGGAACTCGTCGATCGCAAGTGGCACGAGGGCCGGATCGACATCAATGCCATGCAATTTCGAAGACGCAACACGGATGTCAGCGACCGGCTCTTCGCCAAGCAAGCGTGCATTTTCCAGTTGGATATCGGCCCCCATATTCCGCAGAATCGCGATGACTCCATTGCGGGTCGGATTCACACCGACATTTGGAATCGTGAGCTCGCAATCCGGAGCAATCAAGGCCGCAACCATAAGAAAAGCGGCCGACGACAGATCGGCTGGCACCGCCACGTTGATCGCCTGCAGGCTTTGTTCCCCCGGCATGCGAATACGTCCGTTTTCGGCAACTAATGTTGCACCCATCAAACGCAGCATGCGTTCAGTATGATCGCGAGTAACGGCCGGCTCGGTAATGAACGTTTCACCTTTTGCATACAGGCCGGCGAGAAGGATCGCCGATTTCACCTGTGCGCTCGCGATCGGCAATGGATAATTGATGCCGACCAGGGCGTTCCCGCCGTGCACGGTTAAAGGTGGTGTCCCTGCGTCACTGTCTATCTTCGCACCCATGGTCGACAAGGGTTTAATGACTCGCATCATGGGGCGACTCGACAACGATTCATCACCAACCAGCGTTGTATCAAACGGCTGGCCTGCCAATAATCCCGTAAGAAGTCGCATTGCCGTACCCGAATTACCAAGATCGAGCACTCCCGGTGGCCGCTTCAGCCCGTGCATGCCAACGCCATCGATGCGCAGGGTGGTTGCATCCACTTCCTCAACATTGACGCCCATATCCCGCAACGCCCTGAGGGTCGCGCGGCAATCTTCGCCTGCAAGAAAACCGCGGACCTCGGTTTGACCCTCAGCAATCGAACCCAGCATCAAGGCTCTGTGCGAAATCGATTTGTCGCCGGGAACATGGACCGTACCGCTGGTCAGGGCAGACGGCCGCACGAGAAAATTCACGATTAACTGACCGCTTTCGGATAAGCACCCAGAATGCGAAACAGGGAGCTGATTTCCTCGAGATCGGCCAGCGCATCCGACAATGGCACTTCTTCCGCATGGCCATCGAGGTCAAGAAAAAACACGTAGTCCCAGTTCTGCTTGCGTGACGGTCGAGACTCAATGCGCGTAATGTTGACGCCGGTTGCGGAAAAAGGTTGTAACAAGGTGTGCAGCACTCCGGCACCGGCTGCGGTATCGCTCGTCGACACCAGAATAGTCGTCTTGTCGTCCCCGCTTGCGGCGAGAAGTTTTCGCCCGATGACCAGAAACCGCGTGGCATTATCCGCACGGTCTTCAATATTGTTCACCAGAATCTTCAAATCGTAAACTTCGGCCGCCGTATCGCTGCCAATCGCCGCCGTGTTCGCCTCGTCGCGGGCGCGACGCGCACCCACGGCGTTGCTGCTAACGCCGATCAATTCGGCATCCGGCAAATACTCACGTAACCAGCCGCGGCACTGCGCCAGTGCCTGTTCATGGGCACAGACACGCTTGATATTTTGCAACGAGTCCATCTTGCCCAGCAAATGCTGCTCAATGCGCAATTCGATTTCACCGCTAATCTTGAGCGGCGAAGTCAGGAACATGTCCAGCGTATTGTTGACCGTGCCTTCCGTCGAATTCTCGATTGGCACGACGCCGAAATCCGCTGCCCCTGATTCGACCTCCTGAAACACTTCGTCAATGGTACCGAACGGCAATGCTCGTACCGAATGACCGAAATGTTTGTAAACGGCGGTTTGCGTAAAGGTCCCTTCCGGCCCCAGAAACCCGACTTTGAGCGGTTCCTGCTGTGCAAGGCAAGCCGACATGATTTCACGAAACAATCGCAACATTTCTTCGTCGCGCAATGGCCCTTCGTTTCGAGCAAGCACGGCGCGCAGCACCTCGGCTTCGCGCTCGGGCCGGTAGTAATCAACGGCCGTGGCAAGTTCGCCTTTGGAAATACCCACCTGCTGCGCGTAACGCGCGCGCTCATTAATCAATGCCTGGATCTGACTGTCAACGTCATCAATGCGTTTCCGCATTGACGCCAGGTCAATTGGACTACCTTTATCTTTCGGCGGCTTGGCCATTTTTCTACCTATTCAGAATCTCGAAATACGAATCCACGCCGCATATTGACGCCATATTTGTTCAGGATAACGGCTTGCCGAGGTTTCGCAACGCCAGCACGCCGTCGATGCCCAGCAGGGCATCGAGTGTAGCCTGCGGAACCTCGTTATCCAGATCGACTAACGTGTAAGCCAGCTCGCCCATCGACTTGTTCAGGAGGTCTTGTATGTTCAGGCCACCGTCAGCCAGGCAGGTTGAAATCTGACCGACCATATTCGGCACGTTCGCATTGGCAATGGTAATTCGATGAGCGGCCGTCCGCGGCAGGACTGTTTGCGGGAAATTCACGGAAAAACGCACATTGCCGTTCTCGAGGTAGTCTTTAACATTGTCGACCACCATAGCGGCGCAATTTTCCTCGGCCTCGGCCGTTGAGGCCCCCAGGTGCGGCAACGCAATTACCTTTTTGTTCGCAATCAATTCCGGCGTCGGGAAGTCACAAACGTAAGCGTGCAACGCACCGGAGTCGAGTGCGGCGATCGCGGCGGCATTGTCGACCACCCCTCCACGAGAGAAATTAACCAGGACACCGCCATCGCGCATCATGGCCAAGCGATCCTTGTTGATCAGGTTTTTCGTTTGTTCGACCAGAGGCACATGTACGGACACCGCATCGACGACTTTGAATAGCTGTTCGATGGTCTCCACTTGTTCGACGCCTGACGACAGCTGCCAGGCACTCCGAACCGTAATGCCCGGATCGAATCCGACCACTTTCATGCCCAGCGACAATGCAGCATTCGCCACATGTACGCCAACTGCACCGAGACCGATGACACCCAGCGTGCGACCGGGCAACTCGAAGCCCACGAATTGCTTCTTGCCCGCCTCCACCGCCTTGCTCAGTTCGTCACCCGCCAGGCCCAGTGCTTTTACATAATCACGTGCGTCACAAATATTGCGCGCCGAAATCAACAAGCCCGCAATCACGAGTTCTTTCACTGCGTTGGCATTGGCGCCAGGTGCGTTAAAAACCGGTACACCGCGCTGGCTAAGCGCATCGACCGGGATGTTGTTGACGCCCGCACCGGCACGACCGATCGCTTCGACGCTGGCTGGAATCTCCATGTCGTGCATATTAAAAGAGCGCAGGATGATGGCATTCGGATCCGGGATGTCGGCTGAAACCTCATATTGGTCCGCGGGGAAGCGACTCAATCCGCTCGCGGCAATGTTATTCAGGGTCAGTATTTTTTTCATATTCCTATTCAATTTGTCATTCATAACGCCGTCACCAACGGCATCTCAGCCATTGCGCTGTTCGAAATTCTGCATAAAACTGACGAGAGCATCGACTGCATCTTCACCCGTGGCATTGTAGATGGATGCGCGCATGCCACCGACCGACCGATGCCCTTTGAGGTTGGTCAAGCCCGCATCGTTGGCCTCCGCCAGGAATTTTCCATCCAGTTCGGCGTCTGCCAGAATAAACGGCACATTCATCCGTGATCGACAATCGAGGCTCACCGGATTGCTGTAAAAACCGGATTTATCGATCGCCGCATAGAGTTTGTTCGACTTGCGTTCGTTGATTTTCTCTACGGCGGCAAGACCACCACAGCGCTGTAAATACTCGAAAACCAAACCGGTGACATACCACGCAAACGTTGGCGGCGTATTGATCATGGAGTCGGATTCGGCGAACGCCTTGTAGGTTAAAAGCGTCGGCGTATCCGCTCTGGCCCGATCGACGAGATCGTCTCGCACAATCAGCAACGTGATTCCAGCGGGACCGACATTCTTCTGTGCCCCTGCGTAAATCACGCCAAACTGACTGACATCAATCGGTCGCGAAAGAATGTTGCTGGACATATCCGCCACCAGCGGGATGCCGTCAGTCTCCGGTACGAAATGAAATTCAACCCCACCAATCGTTTCGTTCGGCGTGTAATGAAGGTAGGCGGCATTCGTGGTCTTCTGCCATGTCGTCTCGTTCGGGATATGCGAATAGCGACTATCGGCCGCATCTGCGGCCACGTTGACGTTGCAGAATCGTCCCGCTTCCCTGGCCGCCTTCTTGCCCCAGGCACCGGTAATCACATAGTCGACGCTTTCGTTCGCTGTCGCCAGATTCAGTGCAGTCATCGCAAACTGAAGTGTCGCGCCGCCTTGCAAAAACAGGACCTTGTACTCAACGGGTATGTTGAGCAGTTCACGAACGTTGCTTTCCGCTCGAGCCGCCAACTCGATGAAGTCCTTGCTCCGATGGCTGACTTCCATGACTGACATGCCGGTACTGTTCCAATCCGGAATATCGTCTTTGATTTGCTGTAGAACTTCTTCGGGTAATGCGGCCGGGCCGGCACTGAAATTGTAAACGCGAGACATGTCGCAAAAAGTCCTGGTTAGTGAATAAATATTGAAAGATGAGGCGTATCGAACGATTAATACTGCTCTACTCGTCCTCGCCGTCCGCCGATTGGTCGCCTTCCATCGATTCAATGCGAGCCAGCCCGACCAGCCGCTGGTTGGCCGAGACCCGAATCAATCGAACGCCCTGAGTGTTGCGGCCGATAATCGAGATATCACTCACGGGTGTACGCACTAACGTACCGTTCGAGCTGATCAACATGATCTCATCATCCTCGTTCACTTGCACCGCGCCGACCGTTCTGCCGTTACGCTCAGTGGTCTGGATCGCGATAACGCCCTGTCCACCACGCCCCTGAAGCGGAAACTCCTCCGCCGAGGTGCGTTTTCCGTACCCATTTTCGGTTGCGGAAAGTATCATCCCGTCGGCAAGAATACACAGTGCGATAACTTCATGGCCAGGGCCAAGGCGTATTCCGCGGACACCCGCTGCACCGCGGCCCATCGGTCGAACATCCTCTTCTTTGAAGCGGATTGCCTTGCCGCTGCTCGCGACCAGCAGCAATTCCTGATGACCATCGGTTATAGCCACGTCGACCAGCAGATCGTCGCGCAAGTCGATCGCAATAATGCCGTTAGTGCGCGGCCTGGAAAATTGGCTCAACGGCGTTTTCTTGACAGTGCCGCCACTGGTTGCCATGAGCACGAAACTCTCATCGTCAAACTGGCTGATGGGAAGGATGGCATTGATACGTTCACCGTCTTCCAGCGGTAACAAGTTTACGATCGGCCTGCCCCGCGCGCCGTGACCCGACTGTGGCACCTGGTAAACCTTGAGCCAGTAGAGCTTGCCGCGACTGGAGAAACACAAAATGGTGTCGTGGGTATTGGCGACAAACAGCTGATCGATAAAATCTTCGTCTTTAACCTTCGCGGCTGACCGACCCCGCCCCCCGCGACGTTGTGCCTGGTAGGCATCAATGGGCTGAGCTTTGGCATAGCCGCCGTGCGACAGCGTGACGACTACTTCTTCCTGGGGAATCAAATCCTCAGCCATCAGGTCGGTGTGATCCTGATTGATTTCGGTACGCCGATCGTCGCCAAACGCATCGCGGATTTCAATGAGCTCCTCACGGATGACGTCGAGCAGCTCATCGGGTGAAGCCAGAATCATAGATAATTGATTAATTTTATCCAGTAACTCTTTATATTCTATGAATAATTTCTCTTGCTCAAGACCGGTCAGTCGATGCAGGCGGAGATCCAGGATCGCCTGTGCCTGCACCAGCGAGAGCCGGTAACCATCCTCAACAAGACCGAAGCCCTCTTCCAGCGCATCCGGTCGCGTATCGGTTTCGCCGGCTTTCTCAAGCATGCCGGACACAGCCCCCGGCGCCCAGGTTCGTGCCATCAGCGCATCCCGGGCGGCCGCCGGCGCCGGGGAGGCCTTGATCAGAGCGATGACCTCATCAATGTTAGCCAACGCAACTGACTGTCCTTCCAGAACGTGTACCCGATCGCGCGCCTTGCGTAATTCGAATATCGTGCGACGGGTCACCACCTCGCGCCGGTGGGACAAAAACGCCGCCAGCATTTGCTTCAGATTGAGAAGTTTGGGTTGACCGTCCTGCACCGCCACCATGTTGATGCCGAAAACACTTTGCAGCGCCGTCTGCTTATAAAGGTTGTTCAGCACGACATCGCTGACTTCGCCTTTCCTGAGCTCAATCACAATACGCATGCCATCCTTGTCGGACTCATCGCGCAACTCGGAAATACCCTCGATCTTCTTGTGCCGCACCAGTTCGGCGATTTTCTCAATGAGCCGCGCTTTGTTCACCTGGTACGGCAGCTCGGTGACGATAATCGCTTCGCGACCCGCCTTGCCAATTGATTCGATGCCAGTGCGAGCCCGCATATGGACGCGTCCGCGACCGGTCTGGTAGGCCGCATAGATGCCGTGCGTGCCATTAATAATGCCGGCCGTCGGAAAATCGGGTCCGGGGATGTGTTCCATCAAGCCCTTGACATCGATCTCCGCGTCGTCAATCAGCGCCAGACAGGCGTTCACGATTTCTGTCAGGTTATGCGGTGGAATGTTGGTCGCCATGCCAACGGCGATACCGGAAGACCCGTTGACGAGCAAATTCGGAAAACGCGTCGGCATGACCGCCGGTTCAGATTCGCTGCCGTCGTAATTCTCGACAAAATCGACGGTTTCCTTGTCGAGGTCGGCCAGAATTTCATGCGCAATACGCGCCATTCGCACTTCGGTGTAACGCATGGCCGCCGGTGAATCGCCATCCACAGAACCAAAGTTGCCCTGCCCGTCTACCAGCATGTAACGCATCGAGAAGGGCTGCGCCAATCGCACAATGGTGTCGTAGACCGCTGTATCGCCGTGTGGGTGGTATTTACCAATAACGTCGCCCACCACGCGCGCCGATTTCTTGTAGGCTTTATTGTAGTCATTGCCCAGCACGCGCATAGCGTAGAGCACGCGTCGGTGCACGGGTTTCAGGCCATCACGAACGTCCGGCAGGGCGCGCCCGACAATAACGCTCATCGCGTATTCCAGGTACGACTGTTGCATCTCCTCTTCGAGGCTTACTGACAGAATTTCCTGTGCAACTTCAGACATCGTGACTCACAAATCCGCAGCATTCCCGTTCTTAAGAACGAAAACGCGTTCTATCCTGTTTGGGTGTTAGGCAGAAATCTTATTGCTTTTGCCCGGCTCGATCCGGCTTCAAATAATACGCCGCATCTGGAATGGAATCATACCACACCGAGGCCAGTATCTGCAGCGATTCAAGGGCAATTTCCGGCAAATCTGAAGGGCCTTAGCAGGGCCCTTACATGTGTTTATACTGTGCCCTTTTGCGGCCACCCAATGTGGTTCACTCAGGATCACGATCCAGGTTTCCATGCAACGATGTGACACGTTAATTCAGGCCCGCTGGTGCATTCCGGTTGAGCCTGATCGACTCGTTCTCGAGCGACAGGGCATTGCGGTGACCGATGGCCGTATCGTTGCGATCGAGCCACTGCGGGCGATGCATGATCGTTTCGACCCCGGCGTCGTGGTCGACCGCCCGAGTCACCTGCTGATTCCCGGTCTGATTAATGCGCACACCCATGCGGCCATGACCCTTTTTCGGGGGCTCGCCGAGGAACTGCCACTGGAACGCTGGCTGAGGGAAGGCATCTGGCCGCACGAGAAAAAATGGGTTAGCGCCGAGATGGTCCGCGACGGCAGCAAACATGCCATCGTCGAGATGCTCAAAGGCGGCGTGACCTGTTTCAGCGATCAGTACTTCTTTCCGGAGGTCGTCGCCGAATCCGCGATCGATCTGCATATGCGCGCCATGATCGGCACACCGATGATGGATTTTGCGACACCCTGGGCTGAAAATGCCGATGAGTATCTGAGCAAAGCGACGGACCTTGTCCACGACCCCTACGCGGATCATCCGTTGGTCAGTTCGTGCTTTGCGCCACATTCGACCGACGCTTTATCGGACGATAGCGGGCGAAAACTTCGTATTCTGGCCGATCAACTGGATCGGCGCGTGCAAATACATTTGCACGAAACCACCACCGAAATAACCAATACGATGAAAGAACGAGGTACCCGGCCGTTGACGCGACTGACGGAGCTGGGTCTCGTCAACTCCTCTCTGATGGCCGTGCACGCCGTCCACATGACGCACGAGGAAATGCGCCAGTTTTCCGCTGTCGGCGTATCGGTCACTCATTGTCCGGGTTCGAACCTGAAACTGGCCAGCGGTATCGCACCGGTACAGGCAATGCTGGACGCGGGCATCAACGTAGCGCTGGGAACGGACGGTGCGGCAAGCAACAACGTGCTCGACATGCTGGGTGAAATGCGCACGGCCGCCCTGCTGGGCAAGGTACAGGCACAAGACGCCGCCGCCATCCCGGCAAGCACCGCGCTCCGCATGGCGACCCTGAATGGGGCAAAGGCACTGGGGCTCGACGACAACATCGGTTCGATCGAAACCGGCAAATCGGCGGATTTGACCTGCATTGACCTCAATCGCATTAACAGTCAACCGGTCTATGACCCGACGGCGCAACTCGTCTATTCGTGCAACAGGGAGCAAATCAGCGATGTCTGGATCGGCGGCCGCCACCTGCTCGATAACGGCTCGCTGACGCACGTGGACGAAGACGAGATCCTGCAACGCAGCGTAGAATGGCAACAACGCATTGCGGCCGTCTGAGATTGACCGGGCAGCCGACTTTCAAGCCAGTGGAGTGACAGACGAACAGTGACCACCATGGAAAATAATGTCGATGCCGCTGAAATAGCCAAATTCGATGCGCTCGCCGCTCGGTGGTGGGATCCGGCCGGCAGCTTTCGCCCGCTGCACCAGATCAATCCACTGCGCCTCGATTTTGTGCGCCAACGTTGCACACTGTCGGGCGCACAGGTCCTTGACGTGGGCTGTGGCGGCGGCATTCTGGCCGAATCAATGTCACAACAAGGCGCCAAGGTGACCGGCATTGACATGGCGGAGAGTCCGCTCTCAGTCGCGCGTTTGCACCAGGCGGAATCAGGCACAACGGTGACTTATTTCCAATCCACGGCCGAGCGGCTGGCGGAAGACCGGCCACAGCAGTTCGACGTCGTAACCTGCCTGGAAATGCTTGAACACGTGCCCTCACCGACGGACGTTATCGCCGCCTGCGCGCGCCTGGTCAAACCCGGCGGCAACGTGTTTTTCTCGACAATAAACCGCAATCCGAAGTCTTTTTTGTTTGCCATCGTCGGCGCGGAATACGTGCTGCGGATGCTGCCAGCGGGAACGCATCACTACGAAAAATTCATTCGCCCCTCGGAACTCGAATCGTGGGCGCGCCACGCCGGTCTTGAATTGCGCGACAGTACCGGCATGCATTACAACCCGCTGACCCAGGAGTACTCGCTGGGTCCCAACATCGACGTCAACTACCTGATGCATTACCAGCGACCTGTCGATCCATGACACGGCAATTCGACGCGGTGCTGTTCGATCTCGATGGCACGCTGGTCGATACGGCACCCGACATGGTTCGCGTGTTATTCGACATGCAGCGCGCTTATGACCGGGTGTTGTTGTCGTACGATGTAGCCCGGGCCAGCGTCTCCAACGGCTCGCTCGGCTTGGTACGACTCGCATTCCCTAATTTCGATGAGCCGAGGCAGGCTGAGCTGCAACAGGAATTTCTGCAACGGTACGAAAAACTCCTCTCCGGCGCAGCCGTTTCATCCGTGCTGTTTCCGGGTTTGCCGGAACTTCTTGATGCACTGGATGCACATCGGCGACCGTGGGGCATCGTCACCAACAAACCACAGCGTATGACCGATCCTTTATTGGTACACCTGGGACTGGCCGAACGTACCGGCTGTGCGATCAGTGGCGATACGCTCCCGGAACGCAAACCGAATCCCGCACCCCTTCTGCTCGGCTGTGAACAGATTGGTACGGACGCTGCAAAGACCCTCTACGTTGGTGATGCTCGCCGCGACATTGAAGCTGGCTGCGCGGCCGGCATGACCACCGTCGCCGCGACCTACGGGTATATCACGGCGGACGATAATCCGCATCTCTGGGGTGCCGACAATATGGCGGCAAACACCAAAGAACTCGCGAAAATCCTCTGCAAAGCAGTTAATCTGCCTGTCTGATGGATGCCATTGTCATAGACCCTGTTTTGATCCGCATCGGTGTACCCGCCCTTGCCATCGGGCTGTTGCTGGGCGGCCTGATCGCCGCACTGATGGGTAAAAGCCGGCGGCGGCGACTCAGCCATTCAATTGTGGAACTTGAAACCCGCATTAAAAGCCAGGAAGCGCTGCAACACGAACGTGATGCGGCCTACGAAACGGCCAATAGCCGTCTCACCAGCGCTTTCTCCGAGCTTGCCAATAAATCCCTCCAGGCCAACAGCGAACATTTCCTGCGGCTTGCGAAGCAGAACCTCGGCGCACAACAGGAAAAAGCCAATCACGCACTCAGCGAGCGCGAGCAGGCGGTGGAAAACCTGGTTAAACCCATTCGCGAGGCGCTTAAACAATCGCAACAACAGATCTCGGAGCTTGAAAAGTCCCGCAGCGAAGCCTACGGGAGTATTCGCGCGCAACTGGAAAGCATGCAACTCAGTCAAAAATCCCTGGCGCAGGAGACCAAGAACCTGGTCAGTGCTTTGCGGCGCCCGGAAGTGCGCGGTCGCTGGGGTGAGATTACCTTGCGTCGGCTGGTCGAGTTGGCCGGCATGGTGGAACATTGCGACTTTCAGGAACAGGTTCATACGACAGACGGCGAAAACATAATTCGGCCGGATATGATTGTCCGCATGCCCAACCAGCGCGAGTTGGTGGTGGACGTAAAAACACCGCTCGACGCCTACCTCGAAGCGGCGGAAGCACCGGACGATCAAAAGCGGCAAATCGCACTGGACCGACATGCACGCAATGTCCGCGAGCATATTCGCAAACTGGCGAGCAAGACCTATTGGGAACAGTTTTCGCGAAGCCCGGATTTCGTCATTTTGTTTATTCCCGGCGACCAGTTCCTGAGTGCGGCACTCAACGAAGACCCCGACCTTATCGACTCTGCGTTGTCGCAGCAGATTATTCTCGCGACACCGACCAGTTTTGTTGCCCTCCTGAAGGCCGTTGCTTATGGCTGGAGCCAGGTTGCGCTCACGGAAAATGCGGAAGAAATTCGTCACCTGGCGGCCGACCTGTATGGGCGACTAACGGCATTTGTGGGTCATCTGAACAAGCTTGGCCGGCAACTATCCAGCAGTGTCGAGAATTACAATCGAGCGGTGGGGTCACTGGAGCGCAAGGTTCTCCCGGGCGCACGCAAGTTTGTCGAATTGGGCGTGCGGCCGAAGAAAGCCATGGAACCGCTTGAAACGCTGGAATCGCTGCCAAGACAATTGCCCGAAATTCCAGAGGACGATAAGATCAAAGGCAAGACATCATCATCGAAAGGCGGCCGCAAGACGCTGCAATAGACCATGGATATTCTCGCAAAAGACTATACGTTTGGAGCCGGGCTCTTAACGGACCGAATCATCATGATAACGGGCGCCACAGACGGTATTGGACGAGCGCTCGCTGTACGGGCCGCCGAACTGGGTGCGCGTGTGATCTTGCACGGACGCAACGTGCAACGGCTTGAAGAAGTCTACGATGAGATTGAAGCAATCGATGGTGCTGTGCGACCCTCGATTGCGGTTCTCGATCTGGCCTCGGCGGACGGCGACGCGTACACATCGCTGGCCAACAGTATCGATGAAGAATTCGGACATCTCGATGGCCTGGTACACAACGCCGGCATTCTAGGAGACCGCCATTCCATTGAGCAATACGACGCGGTTCAATGGCAGCAGGTTATGCACGTTAATCTGACTGCACCGTTCGCGCTCACACAGGTGTTGTTGCCACTTCTCAAGAAGACGCAAAACCCGTCAATCATCTTTACCAGCAGCGGCGTCGGTCGACAGGGCAAGGCATTCTGGGGAGCCTACTCCGTCTCGAAATTCGGCACCGAGGCACTCTCGCAGATTCTTGCCGCCGAGAACTCACCTGACGGGGTGCGTGTTAATTGCATTAACCCCGGCCCGGTGCGCACAAAAATGAGGCTGGCCGCCTATCCTGCGGAGGATCGGGACGTGTTGAAAGGACCGCAGGAGATTCTGTCCGCGTATCTCTACTTGCTGGGACCGGACAGCCTGGAAGTGAATGGTCAGAGCCTCGACGCTCAATAACGTTTTACCTTAATAGATCCATCTATCGTTTTGATTTAAAATGATGTTTTCTAGGTTTTACTGACGTTTTCTTACGGTATTTCTGCGCCGGTCGCGCGCCTGACGACGGCGCCGCAAGACCGGCCGCTGAATAGAGTTGACGTACTTGCGCCGCGCTCAGGGCAACAAATTTGCCGCGCCGCAGTGATCGCGGCAGTTCGATAGGTCCATAGCAGATACGCATCAAGCGACTGACCTGGTAGCCGATCGCATTCCACATTCGGCGGACTTCCCGATTGCGTCCTTCTTTCAGGGCCACCTTAAACCAGCGATTCGTACCATCCCCGCCGGTCGCTTCGACGCTGTCGAAGGCCGCCCTGCCGTCGTCCAACTCGATACCGGAGCACAGCAACGCAAGCTCGACTTTTCTCGGCTCACCGTGTACGCGTACGGCGTACCGCCGCACTATTTCGGTGGACGGGTGCATGAGAGCATTCGCGAGTTCTCCGTCGGTCGTGAACAAGAGCAAGCCGCTGGTCGTTAAGTCCAGGCGACCGACCGCGATCCAGCGCGAGCCTTTCAATGTCGGCAGAGATTCAAAAACCACCCGACGCCCTTCCGGGTCTGATCGGCTGGTGATCTCGTCACCGGGTTTGTGATAAATGATGTGGCGGTGATCGGGCTGGCTGGACCGAACGGACAATCGGCGCCCGTCCAGCGTAAATTTTTCATCGCCTGTAACGGTCGTGCCAAGAATCGCGTCATTGCCGTCTATTTTCAGACGTTGATCTCGGATCCAGCCTTCGATTTCACGACGTGAGCCATGCCCCGCAGCCGCCAGCACCTTTTGCACGCGATCAGCCACACGCTTTATGCCCCGCCGGCAGAAGCGCCGGTATCCTCGCTTCCGGCCTCCGGTTCCTGCGCTGTTTCAGATTCCCCGGCATGCGCCTCCGGGCTGGCCGGATCCGGCCATTCGGTTGCCACGATTTCCTCAAAATCCGCGTCCACCAGCGCCTCGGCGGCCGCAACAGCCGCTTCATCGGGATCGTCCTCGACGTTTGCATCAGCCTCGAGTTCATCCGGATAAAGCACGGGGATTTCCGGGATATCCACGGCGTTATCCGAGTCAACATCCGCATCCCCATCCACAGCAGGCAAATTGAGCTGCACTCGCAAACTCTCCCAGTCTGACAGATCCGCAAGCGCTGGCAGGTCATCCAGTTTTTTCAGTCCGAAGTAGTCGAGAAACGCTTTCGTTGTCGCAAACATCGCCGGCCTACCGGGCACATCGCGATGACCCACAATCCGGACCCATTCTCGTTCGAGCAAGGAGCGAACGATATTGCTGCTCACAGCGACGCCACGAATTTCTTCGATTTCGCCGCGAGTCATTGGTTGCCGATAGGCGATGAGTGCCAGCGTCTCAAACATGGCACGAGAATATCGCGGCGGCTTTTCTTCCCAGAGTTTCCCGAGCCGCTCCGCCATACCGGCTTTCAGCTGCAAACGAAAACCCGAGGCGACTTCCGCAATCGCCAGTCCGCGATCCTCATAGTCATCCTGCAAGACTTTTATCGCTGTTCGAATCTCTGCTTTCTCGGGCGCTGATGCTTCATCAAACAGTCCCTGCAGCTGATCCATGTTGAGAGGCCGTCCTGCCGCCATTAGCGCCGCTTCAACGAAATACTTTATTTCCGTGTCGTCCATTAACAAATTTACTCTTGGCTGGATGCCTGACCGAATTAATCAGGCGTCAGTGTTTTCCTCTGCGTCGACATCGTCATCGGTGACCAGATGCACTGACGACGACGCGCGTATGTGAAGAGGCGCGAAGGCTTCCGATTGCACGACCTCAATCGTCGCGGATCGCAACAGTTCAAGAATCGCGAGAAAGGTGACCGCCACGCCCATTCTCCCTTCTTCGGGATCGAACAAGTCGGCAAATTCGGAAAACGCACTCGCTTTGATGCGAGCGAGAATCTCCGACATCCGTTGACGAACTGACAACGGTTCACGCTGCATGTGCAGGTTCGAATACATTGCGGCACGTTTCAACACCTCGTGAAACGAGAGCAACAATTCCTTCAACGTAATGTCGGGCAGTTTTACCGAGGTTTTGCGTTCCGGCGATTCGACATTTGCGACAAACACGTCGCGTTCCAGGCGGGGCAGATCGCTCAGATCTTCGGCTGCTTTCTTGTAGCGTTCGTATTCCTGTAACCGCCGCACCAGCTCAGCGCGTGGATCTTCTTCTTCCTCGTGCTCCACCTCGGGTCGAGGCAGAAGCATGCGCGATTTGATCTCAGCCAGCATTGCAGCCATGAGCAGATACTCACCGGCCAGCTCAAGCTGCATTTCCTCCATGACCTCGATGTATTCGACGTACTGGCGGGTGATCTCCGCCACCGGTATATCGAGAATATCGAGATTCTGCCGCCGAATCAGATACAGCAACAAATCGAGCGGGCCCTCGAACGCCTCCAAAAACACCTTCAGGGCTTGCGGAGGAATGTACAGGTCCTGGGGTAACTGCGTAATCGGCTCGCCATCGACGACTGCAAATGGCATTTCGCTTTGCGCAGGACGCAGTTGCCCGTCCGGCGGCGGCTTGGGCGCGTCTTCGCTGTTAAGAACTGTGAGCTCAGGTTTCATGGGTAGTCCGGCTGGGATCGGCGTATTTTAGCGTAATTCGAACGTCTGGCGGCAAGATGTTTGCGGTCCGCGCAGCGAATTACGTGAGACCACTGACATCGCCCCGGCCGACACGCAAGACCTCCACCCGGCCGGACGACAGATCGACCACGCTGGTCGGTTCGATTCCCATGGGTCCGGCGTCCACAATAGTCTCAATCGCATGTCCGATACGTTCCTCAATTTCCACTACATCGGATATCGGCAGGTCATCCCCTGGCAGCAAGAGTGTCGAACTCATGATGGGCTCACCCAATGCCTCCAGCATGGCATGCACAATCGCGTTGTCCGGCACACGCAGGCCAATAGTCCGACGCTTCGGATGTTGCAGGCGTTTCGGTACTTCGCGGGTTGCCTGCAATATAAAGGTGTAGGCACCGGGTGTCAGTGATTTCAGCAAGCGATAAGCCCAGTTATCCACGCGCGCGTACAGGCTGATCTCGGACAGATCGCTGCAGACCAGTGTGAAATTGTGATTCTTATCCGTCTGCCGAATGCGCCGAATTCGATCCATTGCCCGCTTGTCGCCGATATGGCATCCGAAGGCACCGCTGGAGTCCGTGGGATATGCCACGAGACCACCGTTGCGAATCGTCGCGACCACCTCAGCAATTCGCCGTGGCTGCGGATTTGTAGGATGAATGTCGACGATCTTGGCCATGCGCGAATTGTATAGACGTTCGCCGCGCCGCGCCGGGCTACTTTGCAAGCAGTTCGACAGCTGCCAATTTTGCGTTATTATTCGTCACCCTTTTCTGGCCGGGCCGGTTTCTCCAATGCAGCTACTCATTGACTACATTCCCATAGTCATTTTCATCATTGCCTATTTTTTCAAAGATATTTTCTTTGCGACCGCTGTGCTCATGGCAGTGATGCCGATTGTGCTGGTTGTGCAGTGGTTCATGACACGCAAGATAAACAAGATCTACCTGGCGTCGACAGTGCTGGTCCTGGTACTCGGCACGGCAACCCTGTATTTCCGCAATGCGACGTTTCTCTACTGGAAACCCACCGTCTTGAACTGGGCTTTTGCCATCGCCTTTCTGGGCAGCCAGTGGTATGGCGAGAAACCGTTCATCCAGCGCATGCTGGGTAACGCCGCCGAACTCAGTCGATCACAGTGGAATCGACTGAACCTGATGTGGGTCGCGTTTTTCGTTTTCGTCGGCGGCGTCAATATTTACATTGCCTACAATTTTTCAGAAGCGTTTTGGGTCAAATTCAAGTTATTCGGTATGTTGGGACTCACCCTGTTGTTCGTCATCGTACAAAGCATCTGGCTCACCGCTGCGATGAAGAATGCCGAGCCAGCCGCCAAAGATACAGAGCACTGAGTATGTGGTATGCCATTATTAGCGAGGACGTGGAAAACAGCCTCGACCTGCGTATTCATTCGCGCGAGGCGCACCTTGCACGGCTCAGAACGCTGGCCGACGAGGGACGGATCCTGATTGCCGGCCCGCATCCGGCAAGCGATAACGAAAACGCGAATCCGGCGGGCTTCACGGGCAGCCTCGTGGTCGCAGATTTTCCATCTCTGGCGGACGCCAGGGCATGGGCAGAGGTTGATCCTTACGTCGATGCCGGTGTCTACGCGAACGTGACCATCAAACCGTTCAAACTTGTGCTGCCTTGAATACCGATCGACGCGACCAGATTCGTGATTGCCTGGAAAAGCATTTCTCGCCGGTGGAACTTCTGGTTAAAGATCAGAGTCATATGCATGCCGGCCATGCGGGTGCTGCGGATGGCCGCGGACATTTCGATGTGACCATCGTTACGGATAAATTTGCCGAAAAAGGTCGTCTTGAGCGACACAGAATGGTTTACGGCGCGCTCGAAAAATTGCTAGAGTCCGACATACACGCACTGCGCATTAAAGCGCTGACGCCGTCAGAACGGTAGATTTGCGACCTGTATCCCGATACTTACCCAACCTTGAGGAAAATCCACAATGCACTACACGACCGGTTCCACCCGTGCGGGAACTCGACTTGCCGCCCTCGCGTCGGTCTTTTTAATCACGATCGCTCCCGTAAACGTGAATGCCGAGACTGTAAAAACAGTCAATGGAATCCCGATCGACAGCTCAATGCTCGATTTTTATCTGGAATCCCGAACACAGAGACCGGCTGTTCAGGTTACGGCCGAGGAACGTGCCAGCCTGCTGGATGAGCTAGTTGATATTTACCTGCTCTCAAGCGGCGAGGCGGCGAACGAGGTCGCGAACGACCCGAAGATCCAGGCACAGCTCGAACTTCAACGTCGCGGCGTCATAGCCCAGGTCCTGGCGAGCAAATTTCTTGAATCCGTGGAAACCTCGGAAGAGGAAATTCTTGCCGCATACGACGCCCAGGCAGCGATCGCGCCACCGTTGCAGTTTAAGGCGCGGCACATACTTCTGGAGAGCCAGGGTGAAGCGATTGCGGTTATCGGTGAGCTGGATATCGGCGGGAAATTTGAAGATCTCGCAAAGGAGCGCTCCACGGGCCCCTCCGGTCCCACCGGTGGAGATCTTGGATGGTTCTCGCCCAGTCAGATGGTCAAACCTTTTTCAGACGCGGTAGAAGCGCTGGAAGACGGCAAATACACCACCAGCCCGATACAAACCGAATTCGGCTGGCATGTCATCTTGCGAGAGGCTTCGCGGAAAGCCGAAGCACCGACGTTGGATAGCGTGCGCGAGATCATTGTGCAAAACATACAGCAAGACAAGTTCAGACAGTATCTCGAAAGCCTGCGCACGAACATGACGGAATAGTGGTTGAAACTTAACTTAATCCGAATGCAATAAAGAGAAAGGGCGCCCCAGGGCGCCCTTTTTCGTTCAATCGAATAGATGTGTGAGGCCGGTCACAGCATTCATTGCCTACTGTGACTATATTTCCCGGGAGTCGCATCTAATCGCTCAGAGGCGGCTTCTCCAACCCTCGCATCTCCTAAATGTTGATACGAGACCTAAGTCGGCAGGGACGCCGACTTTTTTAGGTTCTCTTCTCCCGGTTATATATCAACCTTACGGGCTGGCAACCAGCCGTCCAAGGTCTCGATAGTTCCTTCCCTGAATAGCAATTTCATCGCCAATTTGCGGTGTTCCGCTGCTTGACAGCATTGCGGTGTAATCAACCGTCATACCACCAATCACTGCAACGCCGAACTTGGCATCCACCGAATCGACGATCCCCCTAAGGTAATCAGGAAGGCCCGAATCTACTCCGGCCGGAGCCAACTTCATGATCTGCGTATCGATGAAACCACCGGTACCCCGATCAATCGCCCCGTAGATAGCAACGGTCATGCCCGCAGTCAGACCGTCGAATCCAGCACTGCTGTCAAAGACTGTTTGACCCATAACGGAGATGAAGTCATCACCGATATAGTCGATTTGGCCTCGGGCTAGGAGATCAGACCCATTAATGCTCATCTGGTCGCTACCGTTGATGCTCATACGGTCACTGCCGTTGATGCTCATACGATCACTGCCGTTGATGCTCATCCGGTCGCTGCCATTGATGCTCATCCGGTCGCTGCCGTTGATGCTCATACGGTCACTGCCGTTGATGCTCATACCATCGCTACCATTGATGCTGGCACTGACAGCGGTGGTAATCGCCGCATTCGCGAAACTGCTCAGGACCGTCACCAGCCCAATTCCCGCAATCCCTACGACGCGTTTCACTATCCCTCTATCGCTCATTTTTTTCTCCATCCGTTTACTATCGAAAATGGCAGCCTTGCCGTACCCGATAGTTCGCTCTATTTTTCTCGCTCCGACTCCTGCAGAGCAGCTACTTTGATCAGTCCTTCGTCGATTAATAGATTCTTAAACGACCTTTCTTCTCCTGGCGGGCTCAGGTAGTGGTAAATACCAAGGCCCGTTCGAACAGTCAGCTCACCTTGCTTCGTATTTGCCTTCGGTAAATTTGTCAACCAGTTATCAACTTCCTCAAGTAAGCTCTGGCATCGATCTCTCAAATACGCGTCAAACTTTGGCAAGTCTTGCTGCCGTATCCCGCGATCTGTAGTTACTTCCCTTTCAAATCGCCCTTTCCCAGGCGCTACTTTGGTCATGTTGAAATCTATGGTATTAACGAAATTTCGAATAACACTTCCGGTTCTTTCGAAGTTATGAACACCCTTGGCCGCAGGTATATAGTCACGTCGCAAGACTCTGAACCACCTACCATCGATTTCCTTAACCGCACCAACCCGAACAAGTTCGTCCAAAATTGAACGTGGCGACATATCACCGCTGTGTCTCTTAACCAATAGCGAAAATGTCAATTCGTCCGGGTTTTCGGTTTCATATTGAAGCTCAAGCGGCATACCGTACGGCCCTGTGAAATCCGGATCTGTATGCCATCCAACTAACACACGACCGAGTCGGTTATAGCTTGTCTTAAGTTCGTACCTCTCTTTCATTGCTTCGTCGATAACTCGCTTAACTTCTTTCCGAGTAAGTCCCGTCATAACAGCAATTCTTGTTCGCGTTGCCCTGCGCTCGGCTACCTTGAAATCCTTAATAGCGACTTCTACATATATCGCCTTCGCTACCTCCGAGAATTCGGCAAACGATACGCCTTGACGCAGTAGTATCCGCACCAACGGCCCCATGAGTACCCGAAATGCTGCAAGCAGCGTTTGTTTTACAGAATCTGACATATTTCAACATAATAGCCATAGGAGGGAATTTATTCCCGAATTATCTCACAGTCAACATTAAGTTAAGTGATTAATTGGGATATGGCTTATTAAATTCAACGGGTTTCGAGCAAAACCTCGAAAACAAGCAACAAATCTGTCCGGAATGCTTGGAAATGTAGGCCTAAATCAATAGATTTTGCACTACTAGTAGGTCGTTTTTATCTGTCGAATCAGTCTGTTATGTTAATTAATTAAAGTAATTTATTACTTTTTTTGATCCACTCGAATATACAGATAAGAAATAGATTGGGTCTATGGTTCAGAAACGGAGCCTGAACGCCACCACAAATTTCAAATTGTTCACAAAGACTGGCTAGCGAACACGAGCGCAAGGATTTGCGCATTCTACCGAACTGGGGACTGAGGAATCCCGGCAATATTTTGGCTCACCACCAAAACTAGACTTAAACAGCAATGATAGTGAATTAGACAGCCCTGCATGTGGACGATCAAGATAACGGCGGTTAGTGAATTGCGACACCGTCAAATAATTTATTCATAGTCTGCGAATCTATGCTTCGTAGTAAAAGACGCCTAGACCTACGGAGGAGTTTTCGGATGAAGAGTTTTCTGAGTCTGCTGAATGCAATGTTTCATAGGCTACGAACAGATCATCAATCGATTCAGTGAGTTCCTCCAATCGGTCTCGACTTACTCGCCGAATTCTCGTTAGATCTTCATTTCGAACAAAACCAGTCGAAACAGTACGCTGTATCCACAAATCTTCGTCTTTTTCAGATTCTGCGTTGTGGGCAATTGCGGTCGCGAGTGGGAAGATACCCCTTACCAATCCCGTGATTAGCTTGTCATGAGAATCTTTTGCCATCGCCCCACGGGTTAAAGGGCGAAGCAATCCGTTCGGCATTTCCTCAATCGCACCAGTACGCTTCAATTCTGTTCGTAAGGCACCAGGTGGAATATCACCTGCCGAGCGTTTCACTAACAGCGTGAAAGAAGCTGAATCCGAATCAAACGGCAAGTCTAGGGGGTATCCAGTTTCACTTAAGAAAGTCCTATCCGAGTGCCAATGATGTAACAGCTCTGCGAGAGGTGTCGACCTCGCCACCACAGCTTCTTCGCCGCCGGAGATCTTGTCTCGAATTCTCCTGATCTCTTTTCGAGTGAGCCCCGTCATTACCGCAACCCGAGATATATTCGTTGGCCGACCTCTGAGCCCGTATTCTTTCGTCGCCACATCAACAAATGCAGATTTCGAAATCTCGCTGAACTCGCGATATCCGATGCCGCTGCGCAACAGCATCTTAGCTATTGGTCTGAGCGCAACCAATAGTGCATTTAGAACTTGTCTTTGAACGGTTTCCTTCATGGGCGCGGAATATATGTAGGTTGCTGATTTCGGTCAATAAAACTGACTAATTGGGAAAATTGGACCAATTTTTCTCCTCATCTGGTCGATAATCAATATTCTTATCTGCATTGATTGCCTAACTATGGGTGTTGATTTCATTGAAAATATCACCCCATATCATAATATTTTGGTCATTTATTGATCAGTAGCAGCTCATTGACGCCGTCCTCATCAATTATCGCTATTTTGAGATTTTGCGCTTTTGTCAATTTTGAACCAGCCTTGTCACCATAGACAAGATAGTCTGTTTTTTTGGATACGCTGCCAGTCACTTTGCCGCCCAACGCGTGAATCCTGGCTTTCAATTCATCGCGGGTCATGGACTGCATGGTGCCGGTCAATACGAATACCTTGCCATCCAGTGGGCCGGACCTGGCCGTTTGCTGTGGCTCGGTTTCTTCCCAGTTGACGCCGTCTTTAATCAACTCCTGAATGACTCGCCGGTTCTGTTCTTCGGCGAAAAACGCATGGATTCTTGACGCAACGATTGGCCCGACGTCCGGCACTTGCTGAAGATCCTCAACGGCCGCCTCCATAATGCCCGCCAGCTTGCCGTAGTAGGCCGCAAGCGAAGCTGCGGTGGCCTCACCTACCTCACGGATACCGAGGCCATAGAGAAAGCGTGAGAGCGTTGTTCGTCTGCTTTTTTTGATTGCCGCGATGAGATTCTCCGCCGACTTATCCGCCATGCGTTCCATTTCAGCAACGTCCGCAGCAGTCAGCTTGTAAATATCATCGGGCGTCTTGATCCGTCCGCTCGAAACCAATTGCTCGATCAGCTTACTGCCGAGTCCGTCAATATCGAGCGCCTTTCTGGAAACAAAATGTTTAAGCGACTCCGAACGTTGGGCTGCACACGACAGGCCGCCGGTGCAACGCGCCACGGCCTCGCCCTCAATGCGCACGACGTGCGAACCGCAAACCGGACAGTGGCGAGGAATGCGCACGCGCCGCGTCCCCGGCGGACGTTTGTCGGCGATAACCTGCACCACCTCCGGAATGACATCCCCCGCCCTGCGTACGATCACCGTGTCCCCAACGCGGACATCTTTGCGATGGAGCTCGTCCATGTTGTGCAGCGTCGCGTTACTGACAGTCACACCGCCGACGAAAACCGGTTTCAATCGCGCGACCGGCGTCAGAGCGCCCGTACGACCGACCTGAAACTCAATATTCTCTACCTGTGTCAATTCTTCCTGGGCCGGAAATTTGTAGGCGATGGCCCAGCGTGGTGCTCGAGAGATGAAACCTAGTTCTCGCTGATAATCCAGTCGATCGACTTTGTACACAACGCCGTCGATATCATAATCCAGCGAGTCCCGTCGCTCGCCGACATTCGCGAAATATTCAATGCAGCCTTCAATGCCCGCGACCAGCCGTCGTTCAGGACAAACCTTGAGCCCCCACTCCTGAAGCTGATCCAGTATCTCGCTGTGGCGATCCGGCAGGGAACCACCTTCCACAACGCCGACCGAATATACGTAACAGTCCAGCGGCCGTTCGGCGGTCAGGCGCGGATCAAGTTGTCTGAGACTGCCTGCGGCTGCATTGCGGGTATTGACGAAGGTCTTCTCACCGTTGGCGCGAGCGCGTTCGTTCAGCTTTGCAAAACCTGCACGCGGCATAAACACCTCTCCGCGTATTTCAAGCAACGACGGAAAATTCTTGCCTAACAGCCTGAGTGGCACCGCCTCAATAGTACGAACGTTGTGGGTAATATTTTCACCGCGTGTGCCATCACCGCGGGTCGCTCCGCACACAAGCCGACCGTTTTCGTACTGCAAGCTCACCGCTGCGCCATCGAACTTGGGTTCCGCCATATAGGCGATATCCGCGTCCTCGACCAACTCGAGTTTTTCAGTCACCCGGCGGTGGAATTCCGCAAGCCCCTGCTCTGAAAACACGTTGTTCAATGACAACATCGGCAACCGATGTTCTACCGTTCCGAATGCCGCGATCGGTTCAGCGCCAACACGCTGTGTCGGTGAGTCGGGTGTAACCAGTTCAGGGTGTTCAGCTTCGAGCGTTTGCAGTTCCCGCATCAGTTGATCGTATTGGCTGTCCGGGATTTCGGGAGCGTCAAGCACGTGATACAGATTGTTGTGAAAACGAATTTCCTCGCGGAGCAATTCCACTTTTTTTCTGGTCGACGCGGTCGCTGTCATTGTCGGAAATCTGGCGTGCCTGAAATCAGGTCACATCAATGCCGTGCTCATGCTGAATAATTTCTTCGCGGAGATAACGCTCGCGCTGGATGCTGAGCGTACTGCCCGATTCATCCAGTAGCTCCCCGCGCATCGACTTTGACAGCGCCTTACCCGCCGCGACCATCGAATCGAATGCCGCGGGACCGTCGATCACGCTCGGCAGCACCATGAAAAGGCTGATGCCAGGAATCTTTTGCGCCTGGATATTTTCCAGATCAAAGCTGCCGGGTTCAATCAGGCTCGCCGCGCTAAAGATCACCGCATTTTCGTCGTTGCCTTCGTATTGATGAAAAATGCCAAACTTTCCATGGCGCATGCCAATGCCACGCATGTTAAGTATCAGTTCCTCGCCGGAAAAGGCATCGTTCCCGGAGGCGACGATTCGTAGCGTAATGATTCTTTGTTCCCTGCTGTCAGCGGCAACGACGGCGGCAGCCGATTCATCGCCCATCGTCGGAGCCTGCCGGACATCGTCAAGTGTGGGTTCCGCGCGCTCCGGATTGGGCGCGGACTCGACAGGTTTCTCGCGCTCCTTGCGGCTGTAAAGATAAACGCCCGCAACCACCAGCAGGCCAAACGCCAAAAGTAACCATCGCAGACCGTCCATAACGATTTCCGCTTGATCCCCGTATCAGCTTGCCGCCATGTGAACCGCTTCGTCGAGGTCGACGGAGACCAGTCGCGATACACCCGGCTCCTGCATCGTTACACCGGTTAACTGGCGAGCCATTTCCATGGTCACTTTATTGTGAGTGATGAACACAAACTGAACTTTTTCCGACATTTCCTTAACGATCGAACAGAATCGGGTGACATTCGCGTCATCAAGCGGTGCGTCCACCTCGTCAAGCAAGCAAAACGGTGCAGGATTCAGCTCGAAAATTGCGAACACCAATGCGACTGCTGTCAGTGCTTTCTCGCCGCCGGACAACAAATGAATGGTGCTATTGCGCTTACCCGGCGGCCGCGCCATGACGGTAACACCGGCCGACAACAAATCGTCGCCGGTCAGTTCGAGATACGCGTGACCGCCGCCAAACAATTTCGGAAATAACACTTTGAAGCCGGCATTCACCTTGTCGAAGGTTTCGCGGAATCGTGTTCGCGTTTCGCGATCAATTTTGCGAATTGCTCCGTCGAGTGTCGACAGCGCGTCTTCCAGATCCTTAAGCTGTGAGTCCAGGTATTCTTTGCGTTCAGACTGTTCTTTAAACTCATCGATCGCCGCGAGATTGATAGGTCCGAGCCGATCAATACGCGCACGAACTTTTTCGAGTTGTTCTTCCCAGTTTTCCGCTAAGGCATCCGGGCCCAGTCCCTCGAGAAGTTCGCCAAGTGCAAAATCGGTTTGACCCAGTTGTTCTGCGAATCCCTCACGACGCACGCGGATTTCCTGCAGGGCCATCTTCGCTTCACCGACCGCGGTACGCGCCTCTTCGACAGACTGATCGATCTGTACGCGGTCCTGATCCAGTACCCGAATCTGCTCCTCAACCGCTTCCACCAGCTTGCGCGCGGTCGCCAGTTCTGACTCGACTGTGACCCTCACATCGAGCTGTCGGGCAAGCTCTTCATTCTTTGCGTCCAGCGGTTCTTCACTGGTTTCGAGTTGCTCGCGAATTTCCTTCTCGCGACGGCTGAAATGAGCCAGCTGCGACTCCATACGCTGCAGACTTTGTGCCGCGGAATCCTTGCTCGACCGCCGGCTCTCAAACTGAATGGCCATCTGTTGCGCCGATGCCCGGTCCTCGCTGGCCTGATCACGGACACGCTGCAATTCGGCACGCAATTCTTCGCGCTGTCCTTCAAGCGCCTTTCGCCGACCGGTGAGCCCGGCAAGACCGTCCATGGCTTGCTGGTAGAGCCGGCGCGATTCAGACGCCTGTTCTTCGGCCGCAAGTTTCTCTTTTTCGATCTCCCGGTTTTCCTCTGCAACCGCCGTTCTTCGGGCGTTCGCCTGGTCCAGCCGATAACGGGCGGAATCCAGGTTGGCTTTGGTCTCTGAATACTCACCAAGCAACGCCGTTGCATCACGCTGCAATATCTCGCGTCGTTCTTCGAGTTGCGACAAGCGACTGCGGCCATCGTGCAGCAGATTTTTCGCGCTCTCACTGCGAACCCGCAACTCGCGGATCTCCGTCATGAGGCGTCGCAGGTCGTGTCCACGCCCCAAGACGCCCGCCTGCGGATCTTTGTCACGTCGTACACGCAGCCAGCTCTGACTGATCCAGACACCCTCGGCCGTAATAACGGAGCCCGCCGAGCCAATCTGATCACGAACGGCCAGTGCCGATTCAAGTGAATCGGCGATCCGCACCGTCTGCAGTATTTCCATAATTGCAAGCGGCGCCTTGTTCACTTTCGCCGCCAGTGTGGAAGTGTTCGCTGCCGCCACGTCGTCGACACGGTTTTCAAGCAACGTGAGGTTGCCGGATTTTAACTGGCCGAGATTTTCCACCGCGCTGGCAACATCACTTACGCACACCGCTTGCAGATAATCACCAAGTACCGTTTCAACGGCACGTTCCCATCCTTCTTCAACGTCGAGCGACTGGGCCACGCGCTCGTTGTCCGACATGCCAACCGACTCAAGCCAGCGTTGAATGCCTTCGTCGCTTTGCCCAAGTGCCGCTTTTTGTATGGCTTCAATCGAAGCATGTTTCGCCTCGGCGCTCTGCAACGTCGCCAGTCGCTCGTCCACGAGCCGCGTCAATTTGGCATCTTGTTCACGGAGCTTGCGAATTTTTTCTGCAATATCATGCAGTGCCCGTTCAAACTCATCCCTGGCCTGCCGCTTGCGTTGCTCCTCGCCAACCAGTTTTTCGTGTTTCGAACGAATCTCATCAGGATTGTCGTCGCGTTCCTCGTCACCGAGTTTCTTGTGGCGCTGCGCCAGGCTATTGATTCGCGATTCAAGCTGCTCGGTGCGCGTACTTTCCACGTTGCGAATTTGCTCCGCGTCGCTGAAACTCAGCGTGTAGTCATCCCACTGTGCCTGCCATTCCGCGAGTGCCTGTTCGGCTCGCTCCAGCGACTGCAGTGAATGACGTTCCGTCTCCTGCGCCTGCTGCAGACCGGGGACCAGTTCGCTCAACGACAATTCGAGCTGTGCGATCTCGCTCTGGTCTTTATTGATGTGTTCCGCAATTTCACTGGCGCCCTGAATCGCCTGTTCCAGGTCATTTTGCTGCCGCTCTCGCAACTCGTGCGCGTGCTCAATTGATTGTTCAAGACGTGCGATCTCGGCACCGGCTTTGTAATAGCGAGCCTGAACCGCGTTAAAGGCATCTGATCGTTCCGTCTGATCGACTCTTGCACGCTCGGTTCCGGCTTCAACTTTGCGTTGTTCGGCGACAAACATTTCCAGCGACGTCTCTTTCTCGGCCAGGTCAGAATTCAGGTGGCTGGCATTCTCGTCCAGCGCCCGCAAGCGAAGCGCCAGGAGTTCAGCCGCGGTACGACGTTCCTTGTCTCTCATACGAGAGTAGCGTTCGGCCGTTTTAGCCTGTCGATCGAGATGCTTGATTTGTTTCTCGACTTCATCAAGGACGTCTTTCAGGCGATCGATATTTTCTTTGGTATGTTTGATTCGATTGGAAGTTTCGCGACGGCGCTCTTTGTACTTCGAAATACCGGCCGCCTCCTCCATGAATACGCGCATTTCTTCCGGCTTCGCTTCAATGAGGCGAGAGATCATGCCTTGTTCAATAATGGAGTAGCTGCGCGGCCCGAGACCGGTGCCAAGAAAGATGCCGGTGATGTCCTTGCGGCGACACCGCGTGCCGTTTAGGTAGTAAGCCGAGATACCGTCGCGTGAAACTTCACGCCGAATCGCGATTTCCGAGTATTTCGCGTATTGGCCTTCGAGCGTGGTTTCTGAATTATCGAACAGCAGTTCCACCGATGCGGCTCCGATGGGTTTGCGTGAGCTGGAGCCATTGAAAATGACATCAGTGATCGAGTCGCCCCGAAGACGGCTCGCAGAACTCTCGCCCATAACCCAGCGAACGGCATCGATAACGTTCGATTTGCCGCATCCATTTGGCCCAACAACGCCGACAAGATTGCTGGGAAAAGGAATACTGGTTGGGTCAACAAAAGATTTAAAGCCGGCGAGCTTGATCTTGCTTAATCGCATTAGGTGGTTTTACGCCCATAGCCCGTCAATGGGCCGTAGTGTAATGTAATTCTGAGTATAAAACGATTGTCGCTACAAAAAGACAGCCCTCCCCCGACCCCTGTCAGACGTTGGCCTGCGCCCCTTGAGCGCCCCCCGGACGAGGTGTGAAACCAGTCCGCCCGACCGCCGGGGCGTGACGGCCCGACAGGCGTAATATTCAGCAGAAAAAAGCTTGATTTATAGGCTTCCATGTCGAGTCAAGCCATGTATAATGCCGCCCTTTTCTCAGACCGGCAGGAGTCAGAAATGCCCGCAAAGAAGACCGCGAGCAAGAAGCGAAACAAGGCCGTATCCCGCAAGCGAGTTACGCGCTCCAAAGCCGTGAGTAAAAAACGCAAAGTGAGCAAGAAAAAGGTAGCGGCGAAGAAAACATCGAAAAAGAAGGTGATTTCGCGGAAAAAGCCTGCGGCCAGGAAAGCGAGTAAGAAAAAGGCATCCCGCAAGAAGCCGGTCAAGAAGAAGGCCAGCAAGAAAAAAACACCCACCAGGAAAAAGGCGATCAAAAAGAAAGTGGTAGCAAAAAAAGCTCCAGCCAGGAAGGCTGTGACGAAAAAGGCGACGTCGACGAAGATTGTGGCGAAAAAAGCCAGCCGTAAGCGATCAGATGTCCTCAGCGGACCCATTCACGGCATCGCACCGTACAAGGCACGGCGTGGCGAACAATATATGGGCAAAAAGCAGCTTGCTCACTTCAACGCTATCCTGTCCGCCTGGAAGAACGAACTCATGCACGAGGTGGACCGCACCGTTCATCACATGCAGGACGAAGCCGCCAATTTCCCCGACCCCAATGATCGTGCCACCCAGGAGTCGGAATTCGGACTTGAATTGCGGACCCGTGACCGGGAACGCAAGCTGCTGCGCAAGATTACCTCGGCGCTGGCACGCATCGATGAAGGCACCTACGGGTACTGCGAAGAAACCGGTGAAGAAATCGGTCTCAAGCGACTCGAGGCGCGACCGGTTGCCACCCTCTGCGTCGAGGCACAGGAACGGCGAGAACAGGCCGAACGCCAGTTCCGCGACCGGGATGATCGCTACCGCTAGCACGCAGTCTCCATTGATCGGTAGCGCCGGGCTGTGCGCGAGGCGGCGCTGAGCGCGTTGCCGCGTCAGCGAACGAATCGTGGTTACCTCAGCCGACAGACCCTACATCGGCCGGTTCGCGCCCTCACCAACCGGGCCGCTGCATTTTGGATCGTTGCTCGCCGCCATCGCCAGTTACCTCCAGTCCCGAACGGCAAACGGCCGGTGGCTGCTGCGCATCGAGGATATTGATCCGCCGCGAGAGCAACCGGGCGCGGATAAGCTCATTCTCGATACGCTGGAGTCCTACGGCTTCGAATGGGACGGCCCCGTCACCTACCAGTCTCACTTTCGTGAGCGCCACGAGGCCAGTATCGAGAAATTGATCGCCACAGGCCTGGCCTATCCGTGTTCCTGCTCACGACGCGATCTGGCGACGGCGGTACGCGGCCCGCTCGGGGCAATTTATCCGGGAACCTGTCGGCAAGGCTGTGAATCCAGCGACGTGGCCATTCGGGTACGAACTCACGGTAACCCCATTACCTTCACGGATCGGTTACAGGGTCGCCGAACGATGCAACTGGAATCGGCATCGGGCGACTTCGTCATACGGCGGCGCGATGGCCTGGTCGCCTATCATCTTGCGGTCGTCAACGACGACGCGGACCAGGGCATCACCGAGGTCGTGCGCGGCATCGACCTGCTCGACTCGACGCCGCGCCACATTCACCTGCAAGAGCTGCTGGATATTCCAACTCCGTCTTACGTGCATATACCCGTAGCCGAGAACGCCGCAGGGCAAAAACTCAGCAAGCTCACCGGAGCGCCCGCGATTTCAATCGACCGCGCAAGCCGAACGCTGGTTGCGGCGCTCAGAGCGCTTGGACAAACGACGCCGCAGGAACTTGAGGCGGAATCGCTCGATGAGATCTGGGCTTGGGCAACGCAGCATTGGCAGATCAACCGTTTATCGGCTCGGCAAAATATTGCACCGCAGCACTATTGCTGAAGTCAAAATTCGGCTATCGTAGGCACCATTCCAGCCTTCGGGCCTCCACCAAAGTCGCATCCCGGCAGGACAGGTTCCACATTTTAACATCGAGACCAGGGTTTATCCGCAACATATTGCGACGGTACCGAACTTGAAGAAACCCGCAATGAGCAAAGTCCGAATTATCAAGAAATACCCCAACCGGCGTCTCTATGACACCGAGGACAGTCGCTACATCACGCTCGCCGACGTCAGAGACCTGGTCCTGAACAAGACCGAGTTTGTTGTCATTGACAAGAAATCCGGTGACGATATCACGCGGCCCATATTGCTACAGGTCATCAGCGAGCAAGAGCAAAAGGGTGAAACCATCATGAGCGAGGATTTCCTCTCGCAGGTCATTCGCTCGTACGGCAAAGTCGTGCCCAGTTTCATGGAACATTATCTGGAACAGAGCATGAATCTCTTCATAACACAGCAACAGAACTTGCGCGGTCAGGTGAAGCGCGTTGTCGGCATTGACCCGGTCGAGGCTGTGACGGACATCGCGCAGAAGAACTTTCATCGCTGGAAGTCGCTACAGGACGAGGTCTTGCGCCGTTTCACGGGGAATCCAGGCGAGCCGAATGCCGACGATGCTGAGAATACCCGCAATCGGGACCGCGACAACTGATTCCCGGCAGTAACTGAACTTAACGCTTGACAGCGGGGTACCACTTGCCCTATTTTGTGCAGTGCAGCAGGGATAAGCTCCCCCGCCCCCTGCTGTTATTGCCTGAAGGAGTTATTACTCCACGGCTGGCCCCCTGCGTTCGCAGGGGGCCTTTTTTCAGCGGTCGAACTGAGCCCTTCTATGACTGATCTTGCAGAACAAGGCAACGTCATCCGTAGTTCATTCAGGGCGGCATCCTGGCTTGGAAATCGTCATTTGCAGACGTTGTATCCCTCGTTCCATGGAGCGCGGGCACCGCGCCCCGCACTGGTCCGTCGTATGCTGGACCTGCCCGATGGCGACGTTACGGCTGTTGACTGGCTTGCCGAATCGACCGAGACGACGGATGAATCGCCGCTGCTCGTCATTCTCCATGGACTGGAAGGTTCAGCGGAATCCACCTATGCGCGCTATTTGCTGCAGGCCGCATCCGATAGCGGCTGGCACGCAGCCGTGCTGCATTTCAGAGACTGCGGCGACTATCGGAACGTGCTGCCGCGGCGCTACCATGCCGGCGAAACGAATGACCTGCGCTATTTCATTAACAAGCTGCGGACCGAAGGCCAACAAGGTCCTATCGTGGCAGCCGGCTACTCGCTCGGCGGCAACGTATTGCTAAAATACCTCGGGGAAGACGGCGCGACGACCCCATTGCACGCGGCGGCCGCGGTCTCGGTGCCGTTGGATCTTGGCATTTGCTCCGAGGCATTAACCCATGGTTTTTCAAAAGTTTACCAATACTTCTTGCTAAAACGGATGAAAATTGCCGTCGCCCGAAAATTCGATCTGCACACCGCCGCATTTGACTGGACTCGAGCGATGGGCGCGACGACCTTTGCTGAGTTTGATGACGCCGTTACGGCACCGCTACACGGCTTCGCCGGCCGGGACGAATACTACGAAAAATGCAGTTCCATTCATTTCCTCCGGAAAATTGACCGTCCAACCCTGATCATCAATTCCCGCGATGACCCCTTCATGCTGCCCAATATGCTGCCGGCAGCCGAACAATTGTCGAAATCGGTTTTACTCGAAATCAGTGAAGAGGGAGGCCACGTCGGTTTCGTCTCCGGCGGCACACCGTGGAACCCACAATTCTATCTACCGCAGCGAATTGTCGATTTCCTGCGAGATGAAATTTCTAAAGCGGCCACTGAGACGCACGCCCTGCCGGGCATGTAGTTCGGGCTATCGACCTTGTCAGCTTCGACCTGCCACAGATAATCAGCAAGCCCCCCACAAAATCAACAAAACAGGCGTTTCGTTACCGAGAACGCGGCGTTGAGGAAGCCGCGATGATGACGGGAAACTGATCGGAATCCAGTGGATCGCCGTCATGGAGTGTTGGACTGCGTAAATGCCGATTGGTCCCCGCTCGCGAATCATAAACCACATCATCACCCGTATAACGGACCGTATACCCTCGGCGTCGCCGATCAGTTGTCGAATTGCCCGCGGCGCCGTGGACGGTCAGTGCATGAAACAGGTAGGCGTCACCCGGCACCAGATCCCAGCTCACCAGATCGTAGTCACAGCGATGCATGTCGATGTCGGGCATTGGCTCGTAGTCCGGATTCCGCTCGTAAGCGGCTACCGCCTCTGTTTTACCAAACGTTTCCGGCTGAAACCAGCGATTCCAGCGATGCGAGCCGCGTACGAATTCAAGGGCTCCGCTGTCGACGGTCGTATTGTCCAGTGCCACCCAAATCGACAACACTTGCCAGCCCTGTATGGGCCAATAGGGCTGGTCATTGTGCCAACGCGTCCGGTTGAGCGTAGCCGCTTCTTTAACGAACAACTGATCGTAGAGCAGATTGACCTTGTTGGAATCCAGAAAGCGTCGCGCGACCTGCGGCAGGCCGGATTCCCTGCAAAAAGAATTCATGTCCTGATCGCTCTCGAACAATCGCATGTTGCCGTGAAACCGACCGCCATCCGCCGTTTGGTAGCCGTGATAAAAAGGCCCCGGTTGTTCAATATCGCGTTGAATCGCCGCCGCAATTCGATCGAGCCACGCCGAAGAAACAAGTTCGCGTAACACGACCACTCCGTCACGTTGGTAGCTGGCGATTTCCTGCTCGCTGACCGCACGAAATTGACTGCTTGTCATCTGAAGCGCCTACCTGGCGAATTTGTCGCCGAAGAAATCGCCCTCATTCCAGGTCGGCCTTTCATCCTGATTGGCGATTGCGTACCCAATACGAACGTTGACTCTCGCAAACCGTTTGGCCGAATCCCAATCAATGGGCCGGCTCATGTCATCGCTGGGTTGATGATAATGTGTCCGCAAGTGTTCCCGAAACAACGCCTCACCATCGATATCCGGATTCTTCGAAGTAAATCCCGGCACCATGAAAACGGACGGGATTCCCTGTTTCACGAACGAATACTGATCGCTACGGATAAACAGGACTTCCTCGGGCATCGGGTCCGGCGTCAGGACCAAATCCTCGAATCCCACGACACTTTCAATCACTGCCTCAAGCGAGGAATGCTCGGACCCAAAGGCGATGATGTCGGCCAGCGGGTACAAAAGCAACGGCATATCCAGATTCACATCGGCCACCATGGAGTCAGCGGGCACGGTGGGATAGTGCGCAAAGTAATCCGATCCGACGAGGCCACGCTCTTCACCGGTCAGGGCAATAAACAATATCGAGCGTCTTGGGCGTTCGGGCATGGCTGCAAACGCGCGGGCTGTTTCAATCAGCAGCGCCACTCCCATCGCATTGTCGTACATGCCGTTATAAATCGTATCGCCATTGACTGCCGTGCCAGTACCAACATGATCGAGATGAGCCATATAAACGATATACTCATCGGCCAATTCAGGATCGCTTCCACGCAGAACACCGATGACATTGGGGCTCGTAATGGATTCGTGCTCCGTCCTGCGCGCTAACGTGACCTCAAGACCAAGCGGTGTTGAAAGCGGTGTTCCGGCGTCAGCGGCATCCAGCGCATCCTCAAAACTGATTGGAGCGCCCTTGAACAAATCGTCCGCCGCCGAGACGTTCAAGGTCGCACTGCCTTGTATTTCGGGAAAATAGTGCGCTGCATCCCCGGACAGATTCACCCACGACATGCCGGCTCGTACACCCGCGTTTGCGGAGAGTCGTTTCCAGGAATAACGTTCCTGATCAAGCCTTGACCGCAGCCCGATAACACCAATGGCACCGCGGGCGACCGCCTCCTCCGCCTTGGCGAGACGCGATGAGTAGAAAGCACGTTCGTTGTGCGGAAACGTCGACGGAGCACCTCCAAATATGGCGATGATCTTTCCCTTCACATCAATGCCGTCGTAGTCGGAGTAACCAAGTTCCGGCGCGTGAATGCCGAAACCAGCAAAGACCACTTCGCCCTGAACGCTCGTTTCAGGTCGGACAGGGTCACCACCCATCACGAAATCTTCTTTCCACTTCAGCGAGGATTCACCATCATCCTGGTGATAAACCACCGTCGCTGATTGTGTATCGATGCGACGCGCCAACATGGGTACTTGCTGAAACCAGCCGTCCTCACCGGCGGGTTCAAGACCGATATCCTCGAAACGATCAACCACATAGCGCGCGGATTCATCGTACTCCGCCGACCCGGTCATCCGCCCCGCTCGAGCGTCATCCGCGAGGAACCGCAGGTGTGACTCGATCCTTTCCCGTCCGATCAGTGCGAGCGCGGTTTCCATTGACCCGTTCGCTGCATCCGCGACGGTCTCTCCAGACTCAGCGGCACTGTCAATATTGCCACCGCAAGCGGTAACGACAATTGCTGAAAGAACAGCCAGTAACCGGTTTCGTGTCGTCTTCAATGTATTCACCTGAACATGAACTTCGGTGGCAATAATAGCAGGCGTCAGGCCGGCAATCCGAAGGTAATTTCATACGACGGAACGGGGCGTTGTATTTGCCGCCAGAGACACCAAATCCTTGTATGCTTGAAAACTCTTTGTGGAGGTGCCAAATGGATACAGCGTGGATACAAGTTTTCGTACTGACACTCAGCGAGTGCCTCGCACCCGCCGGCAAGACCATATGCCAGGAGCAGGAAATGCAGCTGCAGTTTACGACTGAGGCCGATTGCGAACTGGCAAAAGAACAACTCGTTTCGCTGATGGATCGAGCAGAGGACGTCATTGTAAACAGAGAGAAAACACATTGCGCCGCATCTGCACGTCAACAAACCGTTTTCGCGACTCAGGAAGAGGTCCGACAACAATCCGACACAGCGTGGACTGCGCCGGCGTCCGATGAAGACATTCCACTGGATTTTGCACAACAGGCACACCAGGTACGACTTGAAAACCTTCCTGCCTGCGAAGAAGTCGACGGCACAACCCCGTGCAAAATCGGTGACATCATTATCGAGGGCGCCAGCGAACGACAGACCGAAGTGTGGCGCAAGGAATAGGCCTCAAAACGACGGGACAGACCGTCGTCTACGACTCACTCACCGATAACGATTTGCTCAACGGAACGATAGCGGCCACTGTTTACTCAGTTCGGCAAGACTAGATAAGTATATAGTATTTCTTTATAGTCTTATCAAATTCAGGCGAATAGAACGCGCTCATGTCGACGACTCGTAAAGATATTCTTGCTGCAGCAATCTGCGAGTTTGCCCGAGTCGGTTTTTCAGGCGCATCGACGCTGGCAATCGCGAGAGCAGCCGAAACCAGGCAACCGCTGCTCAATTATCATTACGGAACCAAGGAAAAGCTGTGGCAGGCAGCAACCGATTTCGGTTTTGTCGAATTAACCGTTGCCTTTGATTCGATCTCGGAAACCACCGGCGATATGTCGCCGCTGAACATTTTGAAACTGATGCTGCGCACGATTAATCGTTTCGCCACAAGACACCCGCGGCATGTCGATATCTTCCGCCAGGAAATGGGATCGGACTCTCCGCAAACCGATTATTTACTCAAACAATATCTCATTCCTGTGTATGCACACCTCAATGCGGTCATCGAAGCCGCTATTGCAGCGGATGAAATAAAGCCTCTGCCACCGCAATTTCTGAGCTCCCTGTTTCTTGGAGCAACCACACATTTTTTTACGGCCGGGCCGACCATTGAAGCAGTTTACGCTCTCGACGTGGCCGATGCTAAGCAGGCTCGGCAACACGGTGATTGGTTAGTCGAGATAATTTTCGACGGGTTGACTAAAACGGCCGGCGATTAGCGGCAAATTTCCCTATATCGGGAAACACTTTCTACATTGAAGTGCTGGAGTCAAGATTGATGCAACAAAAAAAGTACGTCCTTTCGAGGCTAGCGGGTGTAACGATCCTGATTTACCTTATCGGCGGCGTTGTCAGCGGCTACCTGGCCTTTTTGGTCATCGATAATTCCATGCTCGAACAGAGCGATAGAAGCCTGGCGGCTATCCTCAATTCTCGCGCAACGCTTGTGGAAGACTATTTTCATGTCAATCAACAGCAGGTCAGCTACCTGTCTCAGAATGCCATGCTAATCAAGGCAACCACCGCTTTTACCGCGGGATTCAGTTCGCTCCCGCAGGACATCGAACTCACGCAGTCTGCAAGAAGCGATATCGATGGCGAACTGGAGATGTTTTACGTCGATGACTTTTCGCCCACGATCGAAGGCAACGGCACGAATACTCCGCTGACGCGACCGACGCTACCGCAGTCAGAAGCCGGTCGTTTGGCGCAATGGATTTACATCGTCAAAAACCCGAATCCGACCGGATCAAAAAACGAATTATTCACAAGTTCATACGATTCAAGCTATGAACGTGTCCATCGCAGTTTTCACCCAAGACTGAATCACTTCCTGAAATCCTTCGACTTCCGAGACGTTTTTCTTCTGGATCTATCAGGAAACCTGGTCTATTCGACACAAAAGGAAGTCGATTTTGCCACCAACGTCATGACCGGTCCCTATTCGAAAAGTGGCCTGGGACGTGCTTACCGCGGAGCAATGGCAAGCGAAGTGAGGGACGTGGTGACCGTGGATTTCGAGGCCTACGTGCCCAGTTACCTCGAGCCGGCTGCGTTCATTGCAGCGCCTGTATTTGACAATGCGCAACGGATTGGTGCGGTCGTCTTCCAAATGGATCCACACAAACTCAACGAGGTCATCTCGGACCTTCATGGTTTCGGCGATACCACGGAAACCTATATCGTCGGTGACGACTTCCTGATGCGAACGGACAGTCGCTTTTCGGATACATCTACAATTCTGCACCAGGAAGTGGATACCTACGCGGCCAGAGAGTCTCTGCGCGGGCATAGCGGCTCTGCAGTGATCGAGGACTATCGGGGAATATCAGTACTATCCCACTATCGTCCGCTACGAATAGATGGCCTTGACTGGGGCATTATTGCCGAGATTGACGAAGCGGATGTTACCGCGCCGGCGGTCGCTCTGGCCCGGAATACGCTGGCCGTGTTTATCGTCACTCTGGGCATCATAGCCTTTGTGTCCGTCATGACACTGCGACTTTGCGTGGTACGCCCTCTAAGCCAGTTGCTCAACTCCGCAAAGCAGATCATTAACGGAAACTACAGTACGAGAGTTCACGTAGCCTCAAAAGACGAATTCGCCGTACTCGCCGAAAGTCATAATCAGATGGCGAAAGCCGTGCAAGGTCACATCGCCGCCCTTGAATCGACACTCGCGGAAGTTAAAGAGCTCCAGGGTCTTCTGCCCATTTGTGCATCTTGTAAATCGATTCGCGACGACGATGGCTATTTCAAAACAGTCGAGACATACCTGGTCGGCAAGTCAAAAATTCAATTTAGTCACACGATCTGCCACGACTGTATACCGCTCCTGTACCCCGAATTGAGCGATACGTTGAACAAATGATGGGATCCCACAGGGCTTGCATGCTTGTATCGATAATACTAATTCCTTGACCGCGGACAACAGACTGCAAATCTGAATGAGTAATTGACTTGCCACGTTCGAACCATGCCTATGCTAAACAGAAATTCGCGGACGCGTTGTTCATGATCGAATCCGCCATTAACGTATATGAAGGTTTGTATGATGCCTGCGTTGAGTCCTTCGCCCGAATCGACCCGCAGATTGACCTCCCGGAGCCGGTTCGCAGCCGCTTTCAGGAAGTAATGTTGAAGATCGGCTGCGAATTCAATGCCTACGACTCGAGAAAAGTCCGCAGCGCACTCTCGACCCTAGACCTCCAAATGGCGAATTTCGTCGTCGACGAGTTACGATTTCTTTCAACGGTGTTATCTCGTCACGACATAGGAAAGTCGTCAGTGCATTGATCCTGGCATTGGCTGTCTCGAAAATCCGCCGAAAAAAAAGCGTGCCAGCATTCCCGCTGACACGCTTTGATTTTTGCCTTGCAGGGTTTCTAGCCTTGATCGACTTCCTTCATGCTAAGTCGAACACGTCCTTGCCGATCGACTTCCAGGACCTTGACCTTAACGCTGTCACCTTCAGCCAGTTTGTCGCTGACTTTTTCGACACGCTCGTTGCATATCTGCGAGATATGTACCAAACCATCCTTACCCGGCAGAATCGTTACAAAAGCACCGAAGTCCATCAGACGGGCGACTTTGCCATCGTAAATCTGACCGACCTCGACGTCCGCCGTGATCAACTCAATTCGTCGATGTGCCTCTCTGCCGGAGACGCCGTCAACGGAAGCGATTCGAACCGTGCCATCCTGATCGATATCGATGGAAGCACCGGTTTCTTCGGTCATCGCACGAATGACTGAACCGCCCTTGCCGATAACGTCGCGAATTTTCTCCGGATCAATCTTGAAGGTGATAATAGTTGGTGCCCACTCAGACATCTCATCACGAGGCGCCGATAAAACCTTGTTCATTTCCTCGAGAATGTGCAGACGCGCGTCTTTAGCCTGATCCAGAGCTGTACTCATGATCTCACCGGTAATACCCTGGATTTTGATATCCATTTGCAATGCCGTGATGCCGTTGTCCGTTCCCGCGACCTTGAAATCCATATCGCCGAGGTGATCCTCGTCACCGAGGATATCGGTCAGAATAGCGTAGTCATCTCCTTCCTTAACCAGGCCCATCGCAACACCGGCGACCGGCGCTTTTACGGGTACGCCCGCATCCATCAGTGCGAGACTTGTGCCACACACCGATGCCATTGAACTTGAGCCATTGGACTCCGTGATTTCCGATACGACGCGAATGACGTAGGGGAAATCTTCATGGTTGGGCATGACCGCCTGAATGCCGCGTTTGGCCAACTTGCCATGACCAATTTCGCGCCGTTTGGGCGAACCGACAAATCCGGTCTCACCGACACAAAAGGGAGGAAAGTTGTAGTGCAACATGAACGACTCTTTGCGCTCACCCTCAATGGCATCAATGATTTGTGCGTCGCGACCAGTACCCAGTGTCGTCACGACGATGGCTTGAGTCTCACCGCGTGTAAACACCGAGGAACCGTGAGTTCGTGGCAATACACCCACTTCGACATTGATGGGACGAACCGTTTTCGTATCCCGCCCGTCAATACGCGCTTCACCCGCAATAACCCGACCGCGAACAATGCTCTTCTCCAGCTTACCGAGCGAACCTTTTACGTTGTCGCTCGTCCACTTGGCATCGTCGGAGCCCGCGAGTGATGCGACCGCGCTTTGTTTCGCCTCACCAACGGCCGCCTGACGTTCCATTTTGTCCGTAATCTTGTACGCGGCGGCCAGACCACTTTCGGCAGCAGCAGTGACAGCAGCATCCAGTTCGTCATCCGTTTCCGGCGCAGCCCAATCCCAGGCTGGCTTGCCAACTTCAGCGGCAAGTTCGTTAATCGCGCTGATGGCCGTCTGCATTTGTTCATGACCGTACATGACCGCGCCCAGCATGATCTCTTCGGAGAGCTGATCAGCCTCCGACTCGACCATCAGGACCGCTTTCTCTGTACCCGCAACCACCAGATCGAGATCCGAATTCTCTAGTGCCGCAGCGCCTGGATTCAGCACGTACGCTCCATCGACATAGCCCACTCGAACTCCGCCAATCGGACCTGCGAACGGCATACCCGAAATCGCGAGAGCCGCCGACGCGCCCAACAGGGCAGGAATGTCCGGATCCACATCAGGGTTCAGCGAGATGACCGTGGCAATGATCTGCACTTCATTCTTGAAGCCCTTCGGGAACAGTGGTCGAACCGGCCGATCGATCAAGCGGCAAGTCAATGTCTCTTTTTCCGCTGGGCGTCCTTCTCGCTTAAAAAACCCGCCCGGAATCTTGCCGGCAGCATAGGTTTTTTCCTGGTAGTTGACCGTCAGCGGAAAAAAGTCGCGCGCCGGATCGGCCTTTTTCTTACCGACCGCTGTGACCAACACGACGGTTTCGGCCATATCGACCATGACAGCGCCGTCAGCCTGACGTGCAATAGCACCGGTTTGAATGGTTACTTTGTGTTCCCCATACTGGAACGTCTTTTCAGTTGATTTCACGTTGTTACTCTTGAATTTGTTAACGACAACAGGAATCCATTACGCACCCGTTTCAGGGCCGGTAGTTGATTCCTTTCATTTGTCTTGGAGAGCCGTTGACTGGATTAACGGCGGAGACCGAGCCGGGAAATCAGCTCGCGATACCGAGATTGATCCTTCTCTTTCAGGTAATCAAGCAACTTGCGACGCTTGTTGACCATCTTGAGGAGACCTTGTCGGGAGTGGTGGTCCTTCTTGTGCTCACCGAAATGGCCGGTCAGCTCCGTAATTCTTTTCGACAACAGTGCAACCTGGACTTCAGGTGACCCGGTGTCTGCTTCGCCGCGAGCATACTCTTTAATGACGTCGCTCTTGTTTTCACTCGTTAGTGACATTTCTAAAAAACTCCAATAGTTCTTTCTAATCTTTTGGCCCGTTTTGGAAGCGCGCTATTCTAGCGCCTCAACCGGTCCAGTAATAGCCTAAAACACGAAAAAATCAGGACTTTTTGCACATTCATGCCATCGCGGATGTTCCACTGCAAAAGCCGCACAAGGCCGGCGTCGTCTGTAAGCCATACATCATAAGGTCGGCGAGCGGAAAACACGCCTGGGGGCCAATTCTCCCGCCATTGACAGCTCACCGACCCCCAGAAATACACGCTGATCGTCGTAGACCCGAACCAGGCCGGTTCCCGCCTCTGCCACGGGTACGCTTTGGCCGCCCGAGAACTTCCCGGCCGCTGACGAATCAATCGCGACCTCCGACCAGCTCGCCAGCGCGGTATCCGGCGGCAAAAGTCTGTCTCGCAAGCCCTCTGGACCGTCTGCCGCTACAATGGCGACGACGGTCGAAAAATCCAGCATATCGGCCGCCCTGAAATCGCCAACATTTTCGCGGTGCAGGCTCGCGGCGTGCGCCAGCGTACCGGCTGCTTTCGCGATATCCTCCACCAGCGTCCTTATATAGGTGCCTTTGGAGCAGTGCACACGCAATACCAGCCGGTTACCTCTGGATTCCAGCATCCGGATATCATGAATTCGCAGCTTGCGTGGCGGACGCTCGACGGTGATTCCCTGTCGGGCCAGTTCGTACAGCCGTTTGCCGTCCTTTTTTAGAGCCGAATACATGGGCGGTACTTGTTCAATATCACCGACAAAGCCCGCAATAATGGCCTGCCAGGCTTCACTGTCCAACGCCGGCACCGGAGCTGTCTCGATCACCTGGCCGTCGGCATCGCCGGTATCCGTCGCTTCGCCAAGGCGCGCAGTCACTCGATAGGTTTTGTCTGCATCAAGCAAATACGCACACACCTTGGTCGCCTCGCCAAAGCACAATGGCAACATGCCGGTCGCCGCCGGATCGAGGCTACCGGTGTGACCGGCCTTGCGTGCATTCAGAAGCCTCTTTATCTTCTGTAATGCCCGATTTGACGTGATGCCCGCTGGTTTGTTCAGCAACAGCAGCCCGTCCACCAGCTCCGCTTTTCGCCGCCGGCCTGTGCTGGGACTCATGAGTAATTACCTGCTGCCGTCCGTCTCGCGGTTCTTGTTTGCGCTTTCGATCAGATGACTCATCCGGATACTGTGGGCAACACTGTCGTCATGAATAAAACGCAGTTCCGGCGTATGCCGTATCTTAATTGATGCGCCCAGCTTACTGCGTAAAAAGCCGCTGGCACGCTGCAACCCGGCCAGCGCCAGTTCGGCGTCGTCTTGCGGGTTCAGCAGACTGAAATAGACCTTGGCAACGCTCAGATCGCGAGTCAATTCGATCGCGCTCAGCGAGACACCGTCGACCGCGGGATCCTTTGTTTCGAATCGCACCAACTCGTTCAAAACTCGCAGCATTTGCGAACTCAGTCGTTGGTTACGTGAAAACTCGCGAGGCATGTCAAAGTGACCTGATGGTTATAGCGCGCGGACTAGTCAAGCGTCCGCGCAACTTCAATACGTTCAAAGCATTCGATTTGATCGCCGACTTTCACGTCGTTGTAGTTCTTGACGCCAATTCCGCATTCGGTACCCGAGCGAACCTCATTTACGTTGTCTTTAAAGCGACGCAGCGATTCAAGTTCACCTTCAAAAATTACGACGTTGTCGCGCAGTACGCGAATCGGGTTGGCACGTTTCACAAGTCCTTCGGAGACAATACAACCCGCGATGTCGCCAAGCTTCGGTGACGTAAATACCTCTTTAACCTCCGCCAGTCCAAGAATATTTTCCCGAATTTCAGGTGCCAACAAGCCGCTGACCGCCGCTTTCACATCATCGATTGCTTCGTAGATAATGCTGTAGTAGCGGATGTCGACGCCCGACTCCTTCATCGCCGTGCGGGCCGTACTATCGGCGCGAACATTGAAACCGATAATAGCGGCATGCGAGGCCGCCGCCAGGACTGCATCGGACTCCGTAATTCCGCCAACACCCGAGCTGATGACTTTTACTTTCACCTCATCGTTCGAAATGTTCGTCAACGCGTCACGCAGTGCCTCAACACTGCCGTGAACATCGGCTTTGATCACGACCGGTACAACTTTGCCATCGGCCTCGGTCATCTGCGTGAACATATCTTCCATCCGGGACGCCTGCTGCTGAGCAAGCTTGGCTTCGCGGAACTTGTTCTGGCGGAATTCGGCAACTTCGCGTGCCTTTCGTTCGTTCTTGACCACCAGGAAGCTATCGCCCGAATCCGGCGTCTTCGACAGCCCCAGGACGACCACCGGCGTGGATGGTCCGGCTTCGGAAAGCTTCTGATTGGTTTCATCGAACATGCCGCGAACACGACCGTATTCCTGTCCGGCGATAATCATATCGCCCTGTTTGAGCGTTCCCGCCTGCACTAACAGCGTGGCAACCGCCCCGCGACCTTTCTCTAGACTGGATTCAATGACCAGACCCTGTGCCGGTCCTTTGTCCACCGCCTGCAAGTCCATGACATCGGCCTGTAACAAGATCGTTTCCAGTAACTTGTCAATTCCTTCACCCGTCTGCGCAGACACGTAAACGAACAGATGATCACCACCCCATTCCTCGGATATCACTTCTTGCGCTGACAATTCGTTCTTGACGCGCTCAAGGTCTGCGTTTTCTTTGTCAATTTTATTGATGGCGACAACAATCGGTACTTCTGCAGCATTCGCGTGCTTAATTGCTTCAATTGTTTGTGGTTTGACACCGTCGTCAGCCGCAACGACCAGGATGACAATATCCGTCGCCTGCGCCCCACGAGCCCGCATCGCGGTGAAAGCGGCATGCCCCGGCGTATCGAGGAAGGTGATCGCACCCTTGTCGGTTTCGACGTGATACGCACCAACATGTTGCGTGATGCCACCCGCCTCTCCACTGACCACTTTGGCCTTGCGAATATAATCCAGCAAGGACGTCTTGCCGTGGTCGACGTGACCCATGATCGTAACGACCGGTGCTCTTGCAGCCTGGTCGCCCTCGGGCTGTTCGTCGGCGAGCAAATTTTCATCGACGTCGTCTCCGGATACGGGCTTCGCCGAGTGACCGAGCTCTTCAACGACCAGTATCGCCGTGTCCTGATCGATGACTTGATTGATGGTTACCATCGCACCCATATTGAACAGCACCTTGACGACTTCATTGCCCTTGACCGCCATCCTCTGGGCCAGCTCGGACACCGCAATATTTTCACCAATCTCAACCTCTCGGATAACCGGGGCCGTTGGTTTCTCGAAGCCATGCTGTCCGTCACCACCAACCGAAACCGGTCGGCGACGTGGCCTGACCTTGCTGCGTTTGCGGCGCCCGGCCCGGTCGCCGGCAACGTGTAATTCCTTGCGTCCATAGCGCGTATCCGCGCCCCGACCCTTCTTTTTCTCTTTTTCCTTACTGCGACGCTCCCGGGCATCTGCCTCGGCACGTTCCTGTCGTGTCTTTTCTTCCGCAGCGACCGCGATAGCGCGGTCTTTCTCTTCACGAGCCGCGGTTTCCGCCTGCTCCTGCGCCTCAACGGCACGCTGCTTTTCTTCTTCCACGCGTTTCGCTGCTTCTTCCTTCTCAGCGACAACGCGCTCTGCTGCGCGCTTTTCTGCGTCAATCCGATCCTGTTCTTCCTGCCGTTTCTGATCGAGCGCATCCTGTTCTTTTTGTGCCTGCTCCTCGAGCACGTCTCGTTTGATGTAAGTGTGCTTGCTGCGCACCTCAACGTTCACCGTGCGCGAACGCCCCTGGGCACCCGCCAATCTGAGCTCAGACCGCTCCTTGCGCTTCAGCGTAATGCGTCGCGGCGCCGCTCCTACCGAGGTCGAACCTTGCTGGCCGTGGCTGCGACGGAGGTGGGTTAGCAAATCAAGTTTCGCGTCCTCACTGATCGTATCGCCAGACCCACTGACTTTAATGCCAGCTTCGTCAAGTTGCGTAAGCAACTTGTCTACCGGGACTTTCAATACATCCGCAAATTGTGCGACGGTTACGTCAGCCATTGCCTACTCCAAGTGTTTCCGTTTTCAGGCCTGTTCTTCAGCTTCAAACCAGTGTGCACGCGCTTTCATGATCAGCGCGGCAGCCACTTCCTGGTCCATCTCATTCAGTTCAAGAAGATCGTCTGTCGCCAGTTCCGCAAGGTCCTCGCGTGTTACGACTCCCTTGCTGGCCAGCGTGTAAGCCAATCCCTTGTCCATGCCCTCGAGACTCAGCAGATCCTCGGCGGGCTCTGCGTCATCAATTTTCTCTTCCTGCACGATCGCCTGAGTCAGAAGCACGTCACGGGCACGATTTCTCAGCTCGTTCACAATGTCCTCGTCAAACTCCTCGATCTCGACCAGTTCGGAAGTCGGCACGTACGCAACCTCCTCTATGGTCGAGAAGCCTTCCTGCACGAGAATGAGGGCGACCTCCTCGTCCACATCCAGCTGTTTCGAGAAAAGATCCAGCAACTCGCGCATCTCTAAATCAGTCTTTTGCTCGGCATCGGTTTCGCTCATTACATTGAGTTCCCAACCCGTAAGCTCGCTCGCCAGGCGAATGTTCTGCCCGCCGCGACCAATAGCCTGCGATAACTTTTCCTCATCGACCGCAATATCCATGCTGTGTGCGTCTTCCTCGACGACGATGGACACGACCTCGGCCGGTGACATTGCATTGATCGCAAACTGTGCCGGATTATCATCCCAAAGAATAATGTCGACGCGTTCGCCCGCAAGCTCGTTCGATACGGCTTGCACGCGAGAACCTCGCATACCGACGCAAGCGCCAACCGGATCAATGCGCGAATCGTTGCTTTTCACGGCAATTTTTGCGCGCAGCCCCGGATCACGTGCTGCGCCCAGAATCTCGATGAGGCCTTGCCCGACTTCAGGCACTTCTATTTTAAAAAGCTCGACCAAGAACGCCGGTGATGTCCGCGTCATAAACAATTGCGGACCGCGCTGTTCCGAGCGAACCTCGGTGAGTACTGCCTTCATACGATCCTGCGGTCGTACCGGTTCGCGCGGCACCATGTTTTCACGTGGTACGAACCCTTCTGCATTGCCGCCGAGATCGATGTAGACACCATTTCGGTCGACCCGCTTGACCAGCCCCGACAGCAATTCACCTTCACGACCCGCGTATTCTTCGATGACCTGCTCGCGCTCTGCTTCGCGAACCTTTTGCACGATGACTTGCTTGGCGGTCTGTGCGGCAATACGACCGAATTCCACCGATTCCATCGGTACCTCGACGTACCCGCCCGGCTCTGCATTCTCATCGATCTCAAGCGCGTCGATCATGCGCAGTTCGATATCCGGAAACTCAAGTTCGGTGGAATCATCCGCAAACACCAGCCAGCGCTGGAAGGTTTCATAATCGCCGGTTTCACGATCGATACCAACGCGCACGTCAATTTCTTCACCATGGCGTCTGCGAGTCGCAGAAGCCAGCGCCGATTCGATCGCCTCGAAGATGATCTCTTTGTCGACACCCTTCTCATTGGAAACTGCATCGGCAACCATCAATATTTCTTTACTCATTACGCTTAAACTCCGAAACAGCCCAGTGACATTCGCTTAAACCGAAGGCACCAGGCGGGCAGATTCGATCGTTGCAATAGGCAAGCTATGCAACTTTCCATCTACTTCAACTTCAATATTTTCCTCATCCGCCGCGCACAATGCGCCACGAAAATTCTTTCTTCCCTCAAGCGGGAAACGTAGCTTCACGCGTATGTCATGGCCCATAAAGCGCTTGAAGTGCTCCACCTTGGTCAGGCGTCTGTCCAAACCCGGTGACGAAACCTCCAGCACGTAGTTCCCGGGCAACGGATCCTCGACATCCAGCAGCGTACTGATCTGCCGATTGACGATTTCGCAATCCTCCAGCCCGATCCCCTCCGGCCTATCGATAAATACCCGCAACAGTCCATCGCGATTTCCGATCCTGACCTCAAGATCGGACAATTCGTATCCCAAACCTTCCACGGCAGGCTCCAGCAATGCCACTAGTTCTTCACCGGTCATGTGCCATACCAACGTAACACCATGTTCTAAAACAAAAAATGGGCCTTCGGCCCATTGTATCCTTGCGAGGACTGACGAATAGCAATATCCGCCAGACAACAAAAAACCCCATCGCGGGGCTTCATTTCTACCAACAATCTGGTAGCGGGGGCGAATGCAAACCAAACTGGCCGGTATTCACCACCTCGCAGGCGCGCGATTATACGGCAATCCGCACAGGTTCTGCAATGACCGCATACACCCGCCTCGTCCAGACCCACGGTTCGTTATGCCGCTGGAAATTCGTGCGTTACGCCAACCAGCCAACGGCGGAGACAACACTGTCTCGAAGAACGCAAGGCTCGATTGAGCCTTGCTATATTGCCGGGGTATCATCCCGACGCCCAAATTCAATGTCTGTGGAGTATTAAATGAACCGAGTAGTTGTACTGGTTGGCTTGCTGATCTCAAGTGCTGTCGCGCATGGACATCATTCCTTTGCGGCGGAATTCGACAGCGAAAGGCAAGTGACCGTGACCGGTACCGTGTCAGAGGTGCGTTACCGGAATCCTCACGTTCAGTATTTCATTGAGGTTGCTGCAAACGGTGACACGAGCCGCTGGATTATTGCCGCGCACAGTCTGATCGTTATGCGCCGTAATGGTGTAACGGCCGCAACTGTTGCAGTCGGCGACGAGATTACTGCCAGCGGATACGGGGGCCGCAATGGCACTCAGAAAGTTTATCTGGAAACCATGGATACGCCGGATGGGACACACTACGAAATGTACGGCGAGGCCGTTCGTCGCGCCGGTAACACAACCGCCAAAACGACGGTAAGCGATCCGAATTCCTCGCTGTTCGATCAACTGATCGGCCATTGGGCTTTCGATGTTGATAAGGAAATGCCCGGCGCTCCGCTGCATCTTCAGTTTGAGCAGGACGGCGACAACCTCAAGGCAATTCTGGACGAAGAGGTGATTGACGTAGTGGTCGGCAAGGATTCTTTCAGCCTGGTTTTAAATCGAGAAAATCTTGCCCAGTTTCCCGCCAAACTGCAGTTGACCGGAACGATTTCCGACGGTGCGATTAAAGGGGATATCGAGATGACGGTCGGCTTCAGCAACTACGCCGAACTGGATGCCGAATCGTTTTCAGCAACTCGAACGAGCGCACAGTTTTGGGAACCGAAACCACCGGCGCCAATCGCGCCCGTCGATTTCACCGGCGTCTGGAAACGCGCCATCGTACTGGGCCCGATCGGGCGCACCAATCCGCACTTGAATGCGGCCGGCAAGGCACGACACGAAGAATTCCAAAAGGGTGCTTACGATCCGTTGCTGCGTTGTATGTCTGCGGGACCCATGCGCCGGCAGGCACGGCGCGGAAACATGGAAATTCTGGCGACGACGAACCGTTTGACGGTCCTGTATGCCAACAGCAACAGCGTAAGACGGATATGGTTCGACAGAAAAGAACATACCGCCAATCGGGAACACGATGAAATGGGCGAATCGATCGCTTCCTGGGACGGATCGACGCTGGTGATCGATACACGCAACCTTTCTGCATCGGTATTAACGCAAAAAATCGAGCCGATTTCGAGCAATGCCAGGATCGTGGAACGGCTTTGGCTGGATGACGCCGGCGACCTGCTCATGGAGGCAACATTGCACGACCCGACCTACTATGACCGACCCGTCGTCAAACGACTCAAATGGAGCCGCGCCGATGATACGGAAATGCAATTCCCAACTTGCGATCCCGACGCTTTCTACCGATCTCTGGAATTTGACGGTGTGTTCGACAGCTACTATGAAAATCAACCGAACATGGACGAGCAGTAGGCAAGAAAGCACAACGATCGATTTGTGAGCGGATTTGCTGGCTGCAATACAGGCCGTTCCTGCGCTCGTCTCGCGAATCAGGACTGGTCCGCATGGACGCAGATTGGCGCTCTATACGGACATCACGGGTATGCGCTGACTTATCCTCTCGCTGAGCTGTAATGGCAAATTCCGGGA
>JAADHU010000062.1 GCA_013151645.1 Gammaproteobacteria bacterium
CCGGCAGCCTGTATCTGATGACGCTCAGCGGTGCGCGCTGGCTGGGTGCAATTACGCCGGTAGGCGGACTCTGTTTTATCCTTGGCTGGATTGCGCTGGCGGTGGCTGCGTTGCGGGGTAGCTAGTGCTCATACGGCAGTCTGAACGAATCCGCCTGTACCTCCCCGCGGGGACGTCGGGCTGTCGGTCTGTATCACGAAGAAAAAGGCATCGAACCGAATTGATCAACGCTTAGTACATTTTCGAGTCTCGATCGGCCGGGCCCATAACGATCCCCCTTTGAGTGCCCGTTAAACTGGGGCAGCTTCAGTTTGACCCCTTTTTACAAGTTTGGCGCACCTGAATAAACCTGACAACTCTTTCGTAGAAAGTACTAAAATCAGAACGAACAACGAATAATTCTCGGAATGGGGTCAAACCGATTATTCGAAATTCGGTTCGACCCTTTTTCTCGCACCTTTTCTCGATATGCCTTTGACGGTGAGGTTAAAGCAATGAACACAAGACGTGATTTTTTGAAGCAAGCCGGCATTGCGACTACCGCTCTTTCTTTACCCTGGAGCGTCGTTGCGAATGCGCAGTCGCTGCTGCCGCGGCGCGCCATTCCGGGCACCGATGAAACACTGCCCGTCATTGGCCTTGGCACGGGTGGCGTGTTTTTCGAAGGCGACGTCGAGGCGTCCCGTGTCCTGATGGAGATTCTGCGAGAACACGGCGGCTCCTACATGGATTGTCTTTACGGCGCACGCAACGTTGTTGCCCAGGTGGTCGGCGACCTGAACGCTCAGGATGATTTTTTCATCGGCTCCTACGTCATGGGCGACACCGATGAAAAGTCTCGAGCCGATATTGCACAACTACTGGAACTGTCCGGAAAAGATTCACTGGACCTGATTCACGCCTGGCCGGAATTCGCCGTGCCCAACTGGGACTTGATGCGAAGATGGAAGGACGATGGCCTTGCCCGGTATATCGGCGTGTCGCGACACGTTACCAGTGCCTACGAGGACATCATGAATTTGATGGCGACTGATACGGTGGACATCATCCAGGTGAATTACTCGGCGCTGGAAACCGATGCAGCGGATCGTGTGCTGCCGATGGCGATGGACAAAGGTATCGCCGTCAATATCAATCGTCCGTTTTTGAACGGTGAGTACTTTTCGCTGGTGAAAGGCCACGAGTTGCCGGAGTGGGCGGCGGATTTCGATTGCGAGAGCTGGGCGCAGTTTTCACTCAAGTACATTCTTTCGCACCCGGCCGTCAATTGCGCGATCACCGAGACGTCGAGTCCGAAACATGCCGTCGACAATATCGGTGGTGGGTTAGGTCGTATGCCGGATGAGAGCGAACGTAAACGTATTAGGGCACATCTTGAAGGATTGTCGGGCTGAAGCGAGGTTTTTGCGGCGGGTGGATGAGCCGGTCGTTCGAACACCGTGTCTGTGACCGCCTGCTAACGCTGGATAAATCTTGAAATCCGAAGTTGACAAGCTTTTAGAGAAACATCAACAACTCAACCAGCTCGACTTTATTAAGGTCATCAGCCACGTGCAACGGAAGAGCGATGGCTGGATTCTGAATACGATCCTGCTCGAAGGGTATGACGTCGCGTTTAAGTACAGGCGCAAGACCGCCTATCGCAGCCTGGAAGGCGCACGGATCAATCTGACGTATTACCCGCAAAACGAAAAGGTGGCCGGCCTCGAAATTGAGACCATGAAAGTTGTGCGAATCCGGAAGGCGTAACGGAGTCCGCGACACGATCAGCTTACGGAAAGGGGGTCGAGCCGAATTATAGGTTTGGCCGGCATCAAATCCCAGTGAAGTTCAGCCGGGCCTGGCGCTTCGTAATAGTTGCTGAGCGCACATGTAGCCGGGCGTGCCTGCCACCGAGCCGCAAGGATAGGTGCCGGAACCACAGACATACACGTTGTCATGGCCGCCGAAAAGATAGAAGTTGGTCGCCGGATCGTCGGCATAAGTTCGGTCGAAAAACGTTTGTCCGCCCGTCAGCATGGTGTGGTCAAGATTGCCGCCAGGAAAATGGAACAGTTGTTGCAGGTCCTTTGGCGTCAACAGACGCGTCCAAATGCAGTCCTGTGGATTCTCTATGTACTCAAATAACGTCTCTCTGACCTGCGTTTCGACCTCGCTCAAATCGTCACCTTGTTCACCAAGCGAGAGGTTTTTAAAAAAGACGGCCAACCGGTCGAACGGTTCGGCATGTTCGAGGTGGCGCATCGCCGCGCCCTCGCAGTAGATCTGCATGAAACCGGGCGCGTAATCGACATTGGTATCGAGCACCTTAAGTGTCGCCTTCTCGTACTCATCCAGGTTGGATACTGAAAATATAAAACGAAACGCGGCATCTGAATCGCTGGCCCGCGAACCCGTCTTCCAACGCACAGGGTTCTTGAACATCAGGTTGAGCTTGCCGCTGCTGCCGCGAAATCGTTGTCCTTCGGTTTTGCGGATCTGCTCTGCGTTGCCAATGAGACGCGTCGCCGTGAGTGGATCGGTGCCCACGACAAGGTAGTCAAAATCAAGTGACTCTTCGCGGCCTGCCTTTTCGAATATCACGGTATTTTCGTCCGTATCGACCGCAACGACTTTGCTCGAGAGATGGGTCTTGACGCCCAGTTCTGCGTTGATGCGACCGAGCTCGCCGGTGATCTGCCAGATGCCACCTTTGACGAAACCATAGTAGCCACCGAAAATTGATCCTGAATCCATCAGGGGCAGCGTGAAGGCCGAGTAGGAATCGCTCAGCGAGACCGGCCCGCTTTCGGTCACGGTCATCGCCATGTACATCTTGCTGCGTTCACTGGTGAAATAGTGATCAAGCAGATTCTTTGCCGAACCTGAAATCCACAGTTTCGTCAGCGTCTCGCCGAGAACGCTTTTTGCATCATCGAGAGAGGGGGGTGTTGCGTTAACATAGCCGTCTTGCAAAAAGCGAACGACCTTCGCCTCATCCGCCCGAAAAGCGTTAACGTCGCCCTTCTCTCCCCATTTGTCGGCCAGTTCGCGATCCAGTCGCTGCGGCTCGCGATATATCCAGGTCGGCTCCGGATCCCCGGGGAAGTAGATAAATTTTGGGTGCTCCGGAACGAAAGTGCGCAAGCGGTTCGCAAGACCGGTTTCTGCAAAGACGAAGTCCTGCATCAGACCAAGAACTGACGCACCCAGTGCGTAGCTTTCTGACACACCGTCGATGGTCGCGACTTCAGAAACGCAAGCACCGCCAACCCGCTCTGCGCGTTCAATCATCGTCACGTGACATCCCGATCGTTGCAGGTAATTTGCCGCAACCAAACCGTTAATGCCCGCACCGATTATTAGAATGTTTGGATTTTTCATGCTGCAACGTATTCGAAAGGCTTCGTACCCATTTTAGTACACAAATTCGCTTCGACCCTTTTTTCTTCCTTGCAATGACCCTCCGGACGACCGATCATTTGCGCCATGCTGCGAAAAAACTCCCTTAGAATTCTAGCCGTCTCGTTGGGCGTGTTGATCACGGCATACGCCTTATTCGCCGCCACCGTTTACTTCAATCAGGATAGTATGATTTTTCAGGGGTCCACCCTGCCCGCGGACCACCCGTTTGATTTCGATGTGCCATTTGAAGAGCGGACCGTATCGGTTGATAACGCGGCGTTGAGCGGCATTCGTTTCACGCAAGAAGACCCCCTCGGCCTTATCTTTTTCCTGCACGGTAATGGTGGCAACATCGAATCCTGGTCAAGTGGCGCCGACTTTTACCAGCGTGTCAATTACGACATGTTTATGTTCGACTATCGCGGCTACGGCAAGAGTACGGGCCGCGTTTCAAGCCAAACGCAATTGCACAATGACGTGCAAAAAGCCTGGGACTCAGTTGCTCCGCTGTACGCGGGTAAACCGATCGTTATCTATGGTCGTTCACTCGGTGCTGCTCTTGCGGCCGAGCTGGCCACCCACGTTGACGCTGAGAAGATCATCTTGGTGTCGCCTTTCACGAGCATGGAA
>JAADHU010000022.1 GCA_013151645.1 Gammaproteobacteria bacterium
CCCTTTTCTGGTACTAATAGCCGATTCCCCCGACGAAACCGGCAGGCACCAAACACGGTCACCGATTTGATTGATTCTGGTAACGAATTTTCCGCCGAAAAGACCCGGACAGACCAACTCGTAGCGTGGCCTCGCGTCGCTGCCGTTTCCGCAATGGTCTCGTTCTCATTGCCTACCTTTGTTACGGGGCTCGGGATCGCCGACGGCATGTCTGCGAAAAGTGCACTACTGGCGATCTTTTGGGGGTCGTTGATCGTAACCATCATCGGCTCGGTTATGGGTGCCGTTGGTGCGAAGTCGAGACTCAGTTCGTATTTGCTGGTTAGAATTGCGTTCGGCGACAAGGGTGCGGGCGTTGTCAATATAGCGTTCGCGATTTCCCTGTTGGGATGGTTTGGTGTCAATATCAATTTGTTCACGGAGGCGGTCGCCAAGTTGTCCGTCGCGACCATGGGCGCCAGTGTCTCGGTCTTTTGGTTGTCGGTGCTCGCAAGTCTCTGCATGACATTCACCACCATCGTGGGTTTTCGCGCAATCAATTTTCTGTCGACGCTGCTGGTTCCGGTTCTTGCTGTCGTTACTTTTCTGTTCGCGAAAACGGCACTGGAGCAACAGGGCCTTGGTGAATTACTCGCGATCGAAAAAGTGAACACAATGTCCATCGGCGAGGGCATTTCTGCGATCGTTGGCGCGATCATAATTGGCGCCATCATCCTGCCCGACATCACGCGCTTCATCCGGCGGTGGCAGGGCGGCGTCTACACGGCAGTGCTGGCCTACATGGTCGTCGCGCTGATCGTCATGGTGGCGGCCAGCCTGGCGGGCAGCGTGTCGGGTGAGGCTAACGTACTTGATATCATGCTGGATTTGAATCTCGGAATCGGCGCCTTCGTGATTGTTATTGCCGGTAGTTGGGTGCTTAACTCGCTAAACCTGTACAGCGCGGTGCTGAGCACCAAGGCAACATTCCCGAAACTCCCTGCGACGATGCTGACTATCGCACTCGGTGTGATCGGCGTCGCTGCAGCACTGATGAATATTCTGGATAGCTTCATTTCATTCCTGTTCTACCTGTCTGTAATATTCATTCCCGTGGCAGGCGTAATCATGTCGGACTATTTGTTGATTTGTCCCGGGCGCTACCGAGTTGAATCGCTCGTAGATAATCGTAGCCTGAACATTAAAGGGTTCGTTGCCTGGGCGATTGGCGCGGCCTTCGCGGTGCTTGCATCCGAGTCGATCATACCCTCTCCCAGTGAGGTCGCCGCGATTGACGCAGTTATCCTTACCGGCATCGTCTATCTGGCGCTCGCGTGGAACGAGCGGGCCGACCTGGTTGACGATTCGCCCACAGGACACGGAGGAGAGCAATGAGAATTGGTATCGACGTCGGTGGCACACATACCGACGCGGTGATTCTCGACGATGCACGCGTCATTGCCGCGACCAAGGTGCTGACCACAGCCGATGTGGCCAGCGGCGTGGAAAATGCACTGGACGTGATCCTTGCAGACGGAAGCGTAGAGCAAGACTGCATTGAGCAGGTGATGATCGGCACAACGCAGTTTACGAATGCCATCATCGAACGACGTGAACTCACGCCGACCGCCGCGATTCGTATTGCCTTACCGTCCGGTGACGGGATGCCGCCAATGTTTGATTGGCCCGACGATATTGCGGATGCGCTCGGCCGACACGCATTCATGTTGTCCGGCGGTTCGCTTTACGATGGCCGGCAACTCGCTCCCCTCGACGATTCCGAGATCGAGAACGTGATCAAGCAACTCGTCAAACGGAATATTCGAAACGTTGCGATTGCGGCGGCGTTTTCGCCGATGAACCCGGCACCCGAAGAGTATGTTGCGAAGAAAATTCAGCGGGCAATTCCCGATGCACGCATGACGTTGTCGCATCATTTCGGCCGACTCGGGCTCATAGAGCGCGAGAACGCGGCGGTACTCAATACGAGTTTATTGTCGTTCGCGGAACGGGTCGTCACCTCGTTTCTATTGGCGGTGGGAAAACGGGGTTTAACTTGTCCGGTCTACATCAGCCAAAACGACGGTACTCTGATGAGTGCCGATTTCGTTCGCGAGTTCCCGGCGTTGACGTTTGCATCCGGACCGACAAATTCCTTGCGTGGTGCGTGCAAGCTTACCGGTCTTAAAGATGCGGTTGTCGTTGATATTGGCGGTACAACCTCTGATATTGGTGTTCTGAAGAACGGCTTTCCGCGCGAATCGAATGTCGTCGTAGACATAGGGGGCGTGCGGACGAATTTTCGCATGCCTGATGTGTTGTCAATTGGCATGGGTGGCGGCAGCCTGGTCAACGATGACGGATCGATTATCGGACCCAGGTCGGTTGGGCACCGACTGGTCAGCGAGGGCCTGGTTTTCGGTGGCAGCACGCTAACAACAACTGATATTCTGGTCGCAAGCGGCGGTGCCGAGATCGGGGATGCGGCCGCCGTCAAAGGCCTCTCACCAGACCTCGTGGACAACGCACAGGCGACGATACACGGCATGCTGGATAGGGCGATCGAATCGATGAAACCAAGCAGCGCGCCGATGCCCGTCATCCTGGTCGGCGGTGGTGCGATTCTCGTGAGCGGGAATTTACAGGCGACATCCGAGTTGCATCGACCGGAGAATGCAGACGTTGCCAACGCAATCGGCGCGGCGATTGCTCAGATAGGCGCCGAGGTTGAGCGCCTTGTTTCCTATCGTTCGATATCACGCGATGACGCGATTCGAGAACTGAAAGCGGAGGCAGTCGATCGAGCAGAGGCCGCCGGCGCCAACAGAGACTCTATTCGTACGGTTGATATTGAAGAGACATCGATACCCTACATGGATGAAGCGGCTACTCGAATTCGGGTAAAGGTCATCGGTGATATAGCGGCGACAGCGCCGCGGAAACGGGCAGCCGGATGAAAAGGATTGACGTACAACATATTGACGATCTGGCGCTGGGGTCGGTATTCCTCGCGACCGGCGGTGGCGGAGATCCCTATTTGCCGCAGCAGATCGCGAAGAAAGTTCTGCAAACCTTTGGTGCCGTGAAAACCGTCCTACCGCGGGATTTAGCAGATGACGCCTTCGTTGTGCCCATAGGCGGTGTCGGTGCGCCGACCGTCAGTCTGGAGTTGTTGCCATCGTTAGACGAGGCGGCAAAGACGCTTGAGGCGTTTGAGGAGTACGTCGGCAAACGTGTGGACGCGGTCGCATCGTTTGAGATCGGTGGTGGTAATTCGCTGGTACCACTGGTAGCGGCGGCAATGCGCGGTATTCCGGTGGTCGATGGCGACGGCATGGGGCGTGCGTTTCCCGAAGCGCAGATGATGACCTATGCTATCGGTGGCGTTAAGCCAACGCCGGCATTGGCTCGTGACTATGCCGGCAATTCGGCCATCTTCAATACTTCGTCAACAGAGGTGTACGAGTACCACATTCGCAGCTTCGCCGCTGCTGCCGGCGGTATGATCACGGTCGCTGAACACCCGATGAGTGGCGCCGAAATAAAGCGCGCCGTCATTCCCGGTACGCTGTCTTTCTCAGTCGAACTCGGAAAAACTCTGCGGAAATATCGAGGCCCCGCAGCCGATATGCTGACGCCCCTCAAGGCAGTATTCGATGCATCGATCTATGGCGAGTGCCGTTGCCTGCTTACGGGCAAGGTCACCGATAAATCGACGCGTATCATCGGCGGTTACGATATCGGTGTAGTAACGATCGAGGATTTCGATGACCCGAGCCGGTCGCTGCAACTGGATATCAAGAACGAGTATTTGCTGGCAAGAATCGGCGAGCAGGTTGTTGCCAGCGTGCCAGACCTGATTGTTACTGTGGATTACGAAACGTCAACACCGATCAACTGCGAACGACTACGGTTCGGGCAACGCGTTGCCGTTTTCGCCGTTGGATGTCCGGCCTTCTATCGTACGCAGGCCGCACTGGCAGTTACGTCACCACGAAATTTCGGTTTTGATATCGACTACGTGCCGCTGGAA
>JAADHU010000070.1 GCA_013151645.1 Gammaproteobacteria bacterium
ATTTTTACCGGGCTGACGCTGGAGCCACCGCATGGTCAGAGCGAGCTTGAGAAGCGTTTGCTCGAACCGCTGGTCGAACGACTCTATACGGACTGGCCTGTGCCCCGCTACGCCGATGCGATTCGCACGGGTTCATTGCCAGCCAACGTGCGTGTACGGGAATTCTACCTGCGGCCGGGCGGCTACCTTGGCAACCCATATGTGCAGCAAGAATACTCAAGCATTAACTACAGCGAGGTGGCAGGCGAACTGATGCGCCTCGGTGTCAATGTCCTGGCGCAACTGGTCGCCGTCTCGCCGGACCGGCCCGGGCGCTACAGTCTCGGTTCCAACCCGGAGGTCACGCTCGACCTGATGCCGTATTTCCAAGAGCGTCAAAAGGCGGGTTTGCCGGCATTGCTCGTCGGACAGGTCAATCACCACATGCCCTTTATGCCTGGCGACGCCGATCTCGATGCGACGGATATCGATATCGTTCTTGACGACAGCCGCTACGACTATCCGCTGTTCACTCTGCCCAACCGGGCCGTTTCTGACGGCGACTATGCGACCGCTATGCACGTTGCGAGTCTTGTTCGCGACGGCGGCACGCTGCAGCTCGGTATCGGTTCGCTCAGTGACGCGGTTGCTCACTGCCTGAAGCTCCGGCATTCGTCACCGGAATTGTTCGCAGAAATACTTGAGCACCTGCCCGGCGGAACCGCCACAGAACGACGCCGGCATCTGCCTGTTGAGCTCACGCCCTTTCGGGAGGGGCTTTACGCATCGACCGAGTTGCTCAGTGATGCGCTGTTCACGCTGTTTGACGCGGGACTCATCAAACGGCCGGCCGACCATTCAACCGCGACTGTCATGCACGCTGGCTTCTTCATCGGTTCGACCGCGTTGTACGACGGTCTGCGGGCACTGCCCGAGGAACGACGCCGTCTCATCGACATGACAAGCATCTCGAAAGTAAACACTTTGTTTGGCGAGGAGTCAGAGAAACGCGCGCAACGCCGCGATGCGCGCTTTATCAACGAAACCATGATGGTAACGCTGCTCGGCGCAGCGGTTTCCGATGCGTTGGAAGACGGGCGTGTTGTCAGTGGCGTTGGCGGCCAGTTCGACTTTGTGTCGATGGCCCAGTCGCTCGACGGAGCGATGTCGATACTGATGTGCCGCGCTCGTCGTGAGAGTGGCGGCAAAGTGTCGTCGAACATTCGCTGGAATTACGGCCACAATACCGTGCCGCGGCATCACCGCGATGTGTTCGTGACTGAGTATGGTATTGCGGCAACGCGCGGCTGCAGTGACCGCGATACGATCGATCGACTGCTGCACGTTGCCGGTGCTGAGTTTCACGACAGTCTCATCGACCCGCCGCGACGCTCGGGCAAGATCGAGCGCGATTACCGAATGGCGGACGACGCTGACAGGAATCGTCCCGACGTCATCGCGTCGGTTTTTAGTCAACACCGCGAGCATTTCCCTCTCTACCCGCTCGGCACAGAATTGACCAGTGACGAGCAGGCGCTGGCCGAAGCGCTTGGATGGTTGAAAACCAATACAGCCACAACTGGAAGTCGGGTTCGCACAATGTTGCACGCCGTATTGAATCGCACGCAATCAGGAAACGAAAAGGTGCTTGCTCGTATGGGTCTCGAAGATCCAGGTGGCGTCAAACAGCGATTGATGCGTCGGTTGCTGCGATACGCACTACATAAAATGGCTCAATGAGTAAGATCGCAAATAGACCTGACACCATTGCTGCTGAACATTTGCTATCAACACAGGGTGACCTCGGCGAGTTGATCGAGCTTTTACTCTGACCCCTTTAGAGATGCATGTCAGAGAATCTCGCGATTCAGACGAATTAGAGGCCGCTCTCAGTTACTCCTCTCAACCTATTATTGTCACACAGCCACTTCACAGAGATGCCCCATTGGGGTATAACTAAGATTGGAATTTATAGAGACCTCGCAATTCTCACGACTGCGCGAAAAGTACCTGGACGATGCCCGGTTTAACCTGCTGCAACTGTATTTAATGGAGTCTCCGGACGCCGGTGATGTGATTCAGGGATCGGGTGGTGTACGAAAATTGCGCTGGGGCGCGGAAGGAAGGGGAAAACAAGGTGGGCTCAGAGTCATTTACTACTGGGTTACGCGAGACGACCAGATTCTTTTCCTGACCCTGTACGGCAAAAGTGAGGCTAAGGATCTTTCAAAAGGTGCAATCCGGGCCATGCGTCAATTAGTCAAACCTCCTGCATAGAATCGAACTCAACGGTGACATCGATGGCAAAACGAGATATAGGTGCAGAGATCATTGCCGGCCTTAGGGAGTTTCGGGATAAACCGGAGTCGCTGGTTCGAAACGAATTTTCACCCGCAAAAGTAAAGTCGGCACGTGAACGATACGGCATGACGCAACGGCAATTCGCAGATTTTCTCATGATCTCTGTACGAACTTTGCAAAAGTGGGAACAAGGCAAGCGTTCTCCAGGTGGCGCGGCGCATGCCTTGTTGCGCGTCATGGAGAGAGAACCCGATGCGGTGTTGAGAGCGCTGCATGATCGTGCAGATGAGGCTGGATGAACGGGCGGACGAAGGACGCCCATGGCCGAAGAATACTTTGATGTCATCATCGTCGGCGCCGGACTGTCCGGCATTGGCACCGCCTGGCACTTGCAGGACAAGTGCCCCGACAAGCGCTACCTGATTCTCGAAGGGCGGGAATCGATGGGCGGCACCTGGGACCTGTTTCGCTATCCGGGGATTCGTTCGGACAGCGACATGTACACACTCGGCTACAACTTCAACGCAGAATACGGCTAGCGTAGAGATCAACGTGGACGATCGGCAAGTCGACATTTCGAGGACATTTTCGTACCAGTCGATGATGTTCTCCGATGTGCCAAACCTGCTTTCGACGTTCGGCTACATCAACGCCTCGTGGACGCTGAAAGCCGATCTTGCAGCCGAGTTTTCCTGCCGTCTGCTCGATCACACGAGCGATACCGGCATGTGCCAGTGCACGCCACGCTTGCAAGATCACGAGCGGAACATGGCCGGCAAAGACTGGATCGAGAGTTTCTCGTCGGGCTACATCCAGCGAAAGATTCACCTGCTGCCGAAGCAGGGAGACCAGCCACCCTGGGTCAATACGCAAAACTATGCGCTGGACAAGAAAACCATTGTCAGCCCGGTCAAGCGGTTTGCTATGACTCGGCGGCCCCAGGTATCGGGTGAAACAGGTCGTGTTTATACCCCAGAGAAAATACCGGCAATCGCTGCCCGACAGTCATCAAAACTCACGCAGACAGAATTCGCCAAGCTTCTTGACGTGTCCGTTGACGCCATACGGGACCGGGAACAAGGACGACGATCGCCGCGCGGTGCGGCCCGCACTCTTCTTCGCGTCGCGATGCAACATCCGGATGTTTTGCGACGCCTTGGCCCGCGTACATGAGTCAGGTTTATTCGAGTGAAAAAGGGTCGAACCGATTGGTCGAAATTCGGTTCGATCCCTTTCTTTCGTATCGCGCTACGCCGTCGCACACGACAACATTGAGTGATAAGACGTCAATTCGTCTACACTATGTTCCGACGAATTGAGGGTTTGCAATGAAGTTAAACTGGTTTGCAGTGGGCGCGATCGCTGGGGCGCTTGGTGTCACTCTCGGCGCATTCGGTGCCCATGCGCTCAAATCCCGGGTGACCGAAGACCTCCTGGCCGTCTTCGAAACCGGCGTTCGCTATCAGATGTACCATGCGTTTGCATTACTCGCCGTCGCCTGGGCTGCGGGACGTTGGCCCGGTAGCTGGGTGAATGCCTCGGGTTGGCTGTTCATGGTTGGCATTCTCGTATTCTCCGGCAGCCTGTATCTGATGACGCTCAGCGGTGCGCGCTGGCTGGGTGCAATTACGCCGGTAGGCGGACTCTGTTTTATCCTTGGCTGGAT
>JAADHU010000083.1 GCA_013151645.1 Gammaproteobacteria bacterium
ATGATCAAGAAACGCTTCCGGATTCAGCCCAGACTGAGCTGAGCGTCGAAATCCTTGCGCGATGCTTCGTCATTCAACACGGTGGCTTTCACGGTTAACCAGACGGCATCCCAGTCTTCGATTTTGGAAGGCCCGAACGTGAACTTCGAGATGTAGCTTTCGAGTTCACGAACGTGAATGACATTTTTTTCGCGCGGCGACGTGAACTGGATTGCGCCGGTAAACACGACGAGGTTGGCAATGGGCACATTGGGCGCCGCCAGTTGCAAGGCTTTGGTCCGGCCTTCGTTCTGAATTCGGGGATTAAGAAACTTGCGCCGCTGAACGCCATCGACATTGGTCCATTGTGGTTCGTCCGGATCGCCGAAGACGATGCCGTTGCAGTGTTTGGTTTGAATGCAAATAATGCCGCCCGACGTGAGGATGGCGTGATCGATGCGTGTCAGACCGCCGAACGCGCCCGGCAGAATGAAGTCGTCCAGTACGCTGCTGCTTTTCTCCGCAAGAATCTTTGCCACTCGCCGTTTACCGACTTCGCTGGTAACGAAACGTATCAGTTGCGTCACCGACGATCGAAACATCAGCGTGAGGAGCAGGGCTGCAGCCGCGGAAATTACCACGAGAGCCGGCCCTACGTTGGTGAGGCCGGTGGCAACGGCTGAGTCGTTCCCCGACTGGCCGGGTACAGCGTAAAGAGGGTTAACCGCTAACAGGCTGGTAGCCGCGATGAGTATTCTTGCGATCTGACGAATCATGGATCGAGATTAGGCTCATTCGATCCGCAGCGCAGCGCAGTATGTCACGTTTTCGGCACAGTCCGGCCGGCCGTGCGGTGTTCTTCCGGGTAGGCAAGGTAGTAGTCGTCAATCGTCTGCAGTCGCAGCGGCGTATCAAAGGTCGCCACGAGATTTTCGACGGTCAGTACCTCGTGCTTTGGGCCGTCTGCGATGATTCGACCCTGACGCAGCAGGATGACGCGACCGATATCCGGTGGAATTTCGTTTAAATGATGCGTTACCAGAACAATATTGCGGCCCTCCCGCACGAGTCGCCGGATGCGTCCCATGTAGGCGAAGCTGGCGGCCAGGTCCAGGCCGGCCGTGGGTTCGTCGAGAATCAATGTGGAGGGGTTATGGACCAGCGCGCGCGCCAGCAAACAACGTCGTTGCTGCCCCGTGGACATCCTGCGCAGTGGTACATTCGCGTTTTTTTCGACGCCGAGGTCGAGCATGATGTCCCGGGCTCGCTCGCGTTGTATATCCGTGATGCGCTTTGCCAGCGAGCCGTGAGTTCCGATGCTGGAGAGAAAACCGGATAGCACAACATCGAGTCCTGTCGTGGTTCTCAAATAGCGGGACTGCAAATCGTCCGACACGATACCGATCTGCGAGCGCAGGTCCCAGACGTTCCAGGACTCCCTGCCCAGCAATTTGACCCACGAGTGTTTTTTCGCGACTGGATAGATTTCGCGATTGATGAGTTTAAGGAGCGTGGTTTTGCCCGCCCCATTCGGCCCGAGGATGGCGGTTTGTTCGTGCTGGTTGATGTTCAAATTGAGGTTTTTGAATACACAGGTACTGCCCCGATATATCGTGGCATCGTGTATTTCAACTAACGCAGCCCCTGGTGGCATGGATGACGCGGGTCCCGCTCAGAAATTCGGCGGTAGTCGTGCGGGCGCCCAGTCCTTGAAGGCTTCATAGGCCGGTTGTGGATTGTCCACCTGGTATTGCTCGAGACGTTCCGCAAGCCACTGAAACCACTCAAACGCCATCGGCGAGTCTATATCGTCGCGCAGCGCGACGACCCACAAATCGAGCTTGGACCACAGCAGCACGGCACTCATTCCAATCAAACTGTTAACCACCTGAAACGGTACGATTCGCTGGTAGGTCATCACGCCGATATTTTCCATCGTGGTGCTGATCAGCATGGCGGCGTTTTCGAGGTGAGCATCGTGCGACTTGATATCCTGCGCCGACATTCCATCCGGCATTTGCAACACTAACTGGTACGCCTCGGCAAACGCCGGATTGCCGTAAAACCGAAACAACTCAATCGCCGCGAACTCACGACGTTGCTGACGGAGCTGACGCATCTGCAGCATGGCGAAAATCAGACCGCCGATGACGATAACGACGCCGACTATTTCCGCGATGTTGGCGAGGGTGGGCAAACTGTTCATGCAAAAACTATCCTGTGGTCGAGATTGTTATTCTACCCATCTGCACGGGCGTAGTCAGGCTTGTTGTGTCTTCCATTTTCCCGTTCTGAAGACAAACACAGCCGCGATAGTCAGCAACGATTCGGAGAAAACGATGGCGATAAACACACCATTGGGTCCCAGGCTGGTCTCGGTTGCCAGCCAGTACGCGACCGGTATCTGAATGATCCAGAAACAAATGAAGTTGAGTACGGACGGACTGTACGTATCACCGGCACCATTCAATGCCTGTACAACGATCATGCCAACCGCATAAACAGGATAGCCGATCCCCATAATTCTCAGACAGTTGGTTCCATAATGAAGAATATCCGGGTCCGTTGAAAACAAACGGACGATTGCCGGTGCGAAAGCCAGCATCAAAAGGCCGAGAATGGCCAGGAAAATCGCGTTGTATCGGGTGGCGCGCCAAACGGAAGCTTCCGCCCGTTCCGGTTTGTCGGCGCCAAGGTTCTGGCCCACCAGTGTTGCCGTCGCGTTACCCAGCCCCCAGGCCGGCAGAATAGCGAACTCCATGAGCCGCAAAGCAATCGTATAAGCGGCAATCGGTGCGCTACCGTACATTGCGACGATGCGCATCAGCGCGATCCAGCTGGATGTGGCGATCAGAAACTGGCCGATCCCGCCGACGGAAATAAGCACCAGCCGCTTTGCGAGCGCGTATACGATGACGAAATGCGACGCGCGTAGTTGCAATCGCCTCTTTCCGCGGGTGAGTGCGTATGCGAGATAGAGGACACCAATACCCCGACCAATCGTTGTTGCAACGGCGGCACCGGTGACACCGAGTTCCGGAAACGGTCCGAGACCGAAAATCAGGCAAGGGTCGAGAACTATGTTGATGGCATTCGCGAGCACTAGTGAGCGTAGAGCGACCGGCGCATCCCCGGCGCCGCGAAACGCGGCGCTGAGCAGGAACAAGAACAGAATACTGGCCGATCCCCCCAGCAGGACGGCCGTGAATCCGCTGCCACCGCTTATCACGGCTTCGCTGGCACCCATGATGCGTAGCAGGTCGGCGGCGTATCGATAACCAGGCACGCCGATAACGACGGCCAGTATCGCGCCGATCCATATTGCCTGGCCGGTGACTTGCGCGGCGGCATCGGCATCTTGCGCGCCGATTCGCCGCGAAACCATTGCGGTCAGGCCCATACCGAGTCCAATCGCGACGGCATACAATACGGTGATCAATGCCTCAGTGATGCCGACGGCGGCGATAGCCGCCGTGCCAAGTCGTGAGACAAAGGCGATATCGACAACGGCGAAAATCGCCTCCATCGACATTTCGAGCATCATGGGAATGGCGAGCAATCCCAGTGCGCGTTCTATAGGTCCGGTCGTGAAATCCGTTTCATTGTCAGCAATCGCCTCGCGAAAAAAATCGCGCCAGCGCCGCCACAGCGAATTCTGGTATTCGACCACTAGTCGTCAATCACCCGGCTTGCCGCCAATTCATTACTCCAGCCCGGACTGAACGTCAGATCGACGGCGCGCTGCTTTCGCTGCACAGTCATCGGGGCTTTGTCTATTTACAGAATGCTCACATACTAGTCGCAGATTGGGGCCTCTACCATGGTTGGACCGACCTGCCGGGTCCGGAATAAGTCGGCCAACCTCGCCGGCCGGCAATTCATCGAGCCGATATCGTGCCAGTAACGTCGGTTTTGATTACACTATGGGCATCTTCAGAGGTGTGCTAAATGATTTTTTTCGATCGTCGGCGACTGTCCGTAGTTTTCTTGATGACTTGTTTGCTGCTGGGCCTGTCGTCCTGCGGTACAGAGAGTGACGGCGAGCAACCAACGTCCGCTACGGCGGATACCACCGCCGATACCGCGGGTGAGCCCGCTGCCGATACGCAGGTACGTATGGGTCGAGACGTGGTCACCGAACGATGGCCGTACGCCGAAGTAAACGACCAACTGGCCTACGGATACTTCGCCTTTCCGGCTGACATGGTGGCACCCATTCCCGCCGTCATACTGATCCATGATCGCTGGGGGCTCGATGAATCGACGCAGGATTTAACCCGACGTCTCGCGGCCGAGGGCTACATCGTGGTGGCCATCGATTTGTTCGGCGGTGAAACTGCGGTGTCGCCGGATACGGCAAGAAAGCTTGAGATCGAAGTTTTCGAAAACCCGCAGCTTGCCGCCGACAAAATTCGTCAGGCGTACCAGTTCCTAAAAGATACATTCGGAGCGCCGACGGTCGCATCGATCGGTTTCGGTTTCGGTGGTGGCTGGTCGCTCAATGCGGCGATGTTGTTGGGAGAAGAGCTCAGTGCGAGCGTTATCTACTACGGGCAGGTGATTAACGACCAGGAAAAACTGACCGCTGTGCAGGCGCCGCTACTCGGCCTTTTTGCCGACGGTGATCGCGTGATTACCAAGAGATCCGTACTGGCGTTCGAAGTGGCAATGCAGGCGCTCGCGAAGGAATTCGAGATCGAAATCTTCACCGACGTCGGGCGTGGTTTCGCAGATCCACGCTCGGATAGATACCAGGCAGAAACAGCGGCGCTGGCCTGGCGCAGGACGCTGGATTTCCTGGGTCGACACATGGGTGCCGGCGCCAACTAGTCACCTGTTGAAGTACGCGCGCTATTCGGGTGTCTCGGCGAATGAGTCGCAAATCAAAGTGATGTCCAGAGGATTCGACGCGTAGATCATCTTTTGCTGGTCGTCACTGACGCACAATAACGCGGCCTGGGCGGAAAACGCGGCGGATACGGTGAGTGGCTCGCTCGCAGATAAAGCCATCGCGTCGACATCGTCGGTGGGCTTGATGCAAAAATTCTCGATGGCCAATGGCGCGAGTTGTTTAGCCGGCACGGTCATCGTCAGTTCAATGCCGGCGGGCATATTTTCCAGTTGTTTTGCCGACAATGACGTACGGCTGTCGGCAATGCTAAGCGACAGGGACTGAGGGTCAAAGCGGCCGGCGCAGCGTGCCGTGAAGCGGAAGACGTAGTCGAGTGATGGCAGGCGCAAATAGTTTCGCGGCGTGCTGCGTCGGGAAATGCTTATTTGCGGTGCGTCTGCTGTAAATGCCAGGGAATGGGTTAGCACGTCTTCTTCGGACCTGGCCACTGTGGCGGCGACTATCAGGATCGCGGCGATGTATTGAATGCTTCTCATTCGAGCCATGGTACATCGTTGCCGGTTCCAATACTGACGATCAAACGGGGGCATTGCCAACCGGGTATCAGGGGGGGGGAGAGCCCCGGCCGGCAATGTCACCGAAACTATTTGCCTATTGGCTGGCCAGCTGTACCGATGTTGGGCCCACCAGGCGAATATCGAGGTCCAGCTTGCTGTCTGATTGAATCGAACGTGCGGCCTCACGTACTGCTTCCTCGTTAGCGACGGCGGCAAGTCGCATGGTGAGGTTTGCTGTGCTGTCGGTCGCTGCTTCTGTCGAGACGGGCTCTGCGGCCAGTACCGATACGGAAAAAAGTGCGATAACGATTAGCGTCAAGACGATGGATAGGATGGTTCCGAGTTTGCTGTTCATTGTGTCTTTCCTGAATACTTTGGGCACCGTGGTGTTGCCCGGGTAAAAAAATAATGGTTCACATACAACCTCTAGTGCACGATGCGTGCCATAGTGCAAAAACCCAATGAAACAGTGAGTTAGAGTAAATCAAGAGATTACGAAAAACCGTGAATAACGAAATTCCGTTACCATATTTACGATATTTCGTATAATATGCTGCGATGACTTCCCCCGCCGACTATCAATGGCTGTTCCGCAAGGCGCCTTCAATGGCCACGTCGATCGGCGAGGATGGCGCGTACCTCGATGTGAACGATGCATTTCTAAAGCGCCTCGGCTATAAACGCGAAGATATGGTTGGCCGCAGGCCGGCGGAATTCGTTACCGCCGAAAGCGCAAAACGCATCGAAACGGAGCTGATGCCGATTCTTCGCCGCAGCGGTGTCCTCGAGAACAAGCCCATCTCTTTTCAAACTCGCAGCGGTGAGGTCGTTAATTGCCTCACCAACTCGCTGGTCGAAAACGACCCGGATGGGAAATTCGTTCGTACGGTGGCGATGTATACAGAGCTGGTGGACAAAGCGTGGGCAGATTCCAAATATCGGCAGCTCTACCAGTCCACACCGGCCATGCTGCACACGCTCGATGCAGAGGGACTGATCGTCGCGGTGACGGACCACTGGTTGCAAAAACTCGGCTATAAACGAGAAGAGGTTGTTGGCAAGCGCATCACCGACTTTTACAGCGAAGCTGATCGCAAGCGGTTCGCCGCGGGACGCTTGCAGGAGTTAATCAGTGGCGGGAGTTTTCTCAATGAGCAACGCCAGTTAGTGACTCGCAAGGGCCAGGTCATGGATCTCATCATGTCTGCCGTTTCCGATCGCGACGCGGCGGGCACGGTTCGCCGCATGCTGGTGGCGTCAAAAGACGTAACCGAACGCAACCGAACCGAAAGAGCATTGCGACGCACCCTGGCGGAGAACGCCCATCTGCGCGAAGAACTGGAGCGTGAGCGCGACTACCTGCGCGAAGAGGTCAATGTCGCGATGAATTTTGGCCGCATTGTCGGTACCAGTCCGGCGCTCAGGCAAATGCTCGTGCAGGTCGAGGCTGTCGCCCAGACGCCGGCAAACGTACTCGTGCTTGGTGAATCCGGCGTCGGCAAGGAACTTGTCGCGCGTGCGATTCACGCCCGTAGCCAACGCGCTGAAGGACCACTGGTTAAGGTAAATTGCGCCTCAATACCGAAAGAATTGTTTGAAAGTGAATTTTTCGGCCATGTCAAAGGCGCCTTTACCGGCGCGCACCGGGATCGGGTGGGTCGTTTCCAGTTGGCCGAAGGTGGCACTCTGTTTCTCGACGAGATCGGCGAAATCCCCCTCGAACTGCAAAGCAAGCTGCTGCGCGTATTGCAGGAAGGTGAGTTTGAACGGGTAGGTGACGACATTACTCGCACCACCGACGTGCGGGTCATCGCCGCGACCAACCGAAATCTCGAACAGCTCGTCATCGACGGTGAGTTTCGCGAAGACCTTTTCTACCGTTTGAGTGTTTTTCCCATCGAAGTGCCGCCATTGCGCAAACGACCCGAAGACGTCGTGCAACTCGCTCAGCACTTCCTGCAACAAACCTGTAACGATTTTGGTCGCAAGCCCATGACCCTGACACACCGTCAGGCGGAAACGATCAAGCAGCATGAGTGGCCCGGCAACGTACGCGAGCTCAAAAACGTTATCGAGCGTGCCGTCATTCTTTCGCAGGGAAGCGTATTACGGCTCGATTTGGCGTTGCCCGCTACGGCCATAGCCAACGACGGCGCAGCAGTAGTCGGCATTGGTCAGGACGAGCATGGCATCCTGACCGAGAAAGCGATGAAAGCGTTGCAGAAAAAAAACCTGCTTGCGGCATTGAGGCAGACGAACTGGCGAGTGTCCGGCAAAGAGGGGGCTGCGGAATTGCTGGGTGTGCGGCCTACTACTTTAGCGGATCGTATGAAGACGTTCGGGCTGCGGAAACCGGCTTAGTCAGCGGCTGTGGTGCGGCCCGCTTTCGTGGTTGCCAACTCCATGCCCAGGGGTCGCTTCCTGCTATCATTGTGAGGCTCCGTCTTGCTCTGTTGAGGTGAATGTGTTCAACCGTTTGTGCCTGTTTTTCCTGTTCGTCGTCTGCCTGCTGACGGCGAATGCCGAAGATGTTCCGTCGACGGTCGATCTGAGTGAGGCGGCCTTGCCTGTTGGTATCCGCAGTGTTCTCAACGTCCGCCAGTTACCCGCCAACAGTCTGAGCATCTACGTCGAAAACCTGGATAGCGGTGAGGTTTTGCTGGACTGGCGTGCCGATGTACCGCGGAATCCGGCGTCGGTCATGAAGTTACTGACGACGTTGGTGGCGTTGGATACGCTCGGCCCGACCTATCGCTGGAAAACGGACACCTACATCGTAGGCGATATCAACGGGGATACCCTTGAGGGCGATTTGTTGCTCAAGGGCTATGGCGATCCGTTTCTGGTTACGGAGCGGGTTTGGCAAATGCTGCGTGAATTGAGGCGCAGTGGAATTCGGCGTATCACCGGCAACCTGTTGCTGGACGATAGTTATTTTCGGGTTACTGACGAAGATCCGGCGGCTTTTGATCATGAGCCGTTGCGTGCATATAACGTCATTCCGAATGCATTGATGATGAATTTCAAAGCCGTTCGCTATTATTTTTCACCGGATGTTGCGAACAACAAAGTTATCGTCGCGGTCGATCCTGCACTCGATAATCTGAAAATCGTCAACAGGCTGTCCGTAAGCAACGCGAGCTGTCGTGGTTATCAACGGGGTATCGCGATTATTCCCAACCCGAGTTTCGATCAGGTCACTTTTCGGGGGGAATTTCCGAGTGGCTGCGACATCTATTCCATGGATCGCGCTGCACTCAGGCACAATGAATTCTCCTTCGGCTTGTTCAAATCGATATGGGAAGAATCCGGAGGCGAGATCCTGGGCAGCTGGCGAAATGTAGTCAGCGACGGCGAGGTCGAGCCGTTTCTTTCCTTTGCTTCCTGGCCGCTCGCGGATGTTATCAGTAGAGTCAATAAATACAGCAACAACGTCATGGCACGGCAACTGTTGTATACGCTTGGTGCTGAAGTCTATGGCCCACCGGGTACGGAAGAAAACGGACGCCGAGCCATTTTGCAGTGGCTCGATCGCGAGGGTTTCGATGCGGCTGAGCTGAGTCTGGATAACGGCGCTGGATTGTCCCGTACATCGAGGATGACGGCACGGCAGTTGGCCGGCTTGCTACGGTATGCCTACAAACAATCCTATATGCCGGAATTCCTCTCGTCGATGTCGATCTCGGGGCTTGATGGCACCCTCTCACGACGCTTTCGCAACGACATACTCACCGGCAAGGCGCATATCAAGACCGGCACACTCGATCACGTTACTGCGATCGCCGGATACGTGCAAAGTCGATCGGGTGATCGTTACGCGGTCGTCGCCTTGCAAAACCACGAGGATATACATCGCGGTCCCGGTGAAGAGGTCCAGGAAGCGCTGTTGCGTTGGGTGTATATGCGGTAGCGGGTTCGCGGCTACCGTCGCGAGGGTGATTCCCAGGCCCATGAAGCTATAGTCACGCGTCGTCATTCGGCGACGCTTATTGCACCGAAATTCGCGGGTCAGTGTAGTAGACTCCGTGGCGTCGTGGCCGTCGTCGTCCACGCCTGCCAAAAGACCGGGAGAATCTCGATGCGCTTCTTGATAGCCGTACTATTGCTTGCCGCTTTGCCCGTTGCGGTCATCGCTGAGACAGCCTATGTCACCGACATCCTGCGGCTCGGTCTGCATAAGGCCGAAGATACAAGCGACCGCGCTTTTCGGACTCTGCAGAGCGGACAGGAAATGGAGATACTGAATCGCGGCCGAAATTATGCCGAGGTTCGGCTTCCGGACGGGACGCTCGGCTACGTCAAGGTTGCCTACCTGGTTGCGGACAAACCGGCGAAACTTATTGTGACAGAAACACAGGCGGCGAACACTGAACTGGAACGCAAGTTGGCGGATCTGAATGCGGCGTTTTCACAGCCGGCGGCAACGATCTCGGCGCTGGAGCAGGAGCGCAGCGAGATGCAAGCTGAGTTGACGGACGCCACCAGCCGAATTGACAGCCTGCAGGAAATCAATGATGACCTGGTCGCTAAACAGGGTCAGTACAAGTACAGTTTGCCGATAACCTGGGTGGGCGGGGCACTGGCGGTCTGTCTTCTGGCCGGATTTCTCGGCGGACTGTGGTGGACGGATCAGCGCAGCCGCAAACGTCATGGCGGCATCCGCATTTATTGAGACTGTCGCTCAGGACACCTGCGACGGAGTCATAGAGAGCGGATAATTCGCACTTTCATCCTGGTAGTGCTGCGAGGCAACATCGCGTATATCCTCGACCTCCTTCATGATGAGACGCGCCCGGCTTATCACCTGGTGTCCCGCTACCGTGACGCCATTAAGGCTCTTGCCCTTGCGCACGAACAAGCGGACCTGAAGCTCCTCTTCCAGCAATTTAAGCTGTTTGCTAACACCGGGTTGGGAGGTATACAGGCGCTCCGCGGCGGCCGTTATATTCAAGCCGTTGTCGACTATCGCCAGCAGATACTTCAGTTGTTGTAGCTTCATTTCCTGAGTCCAGGGTGTTCCTGACAGTGCGATAGACATTCAATGCGGGAAAATGTTCAGAATTTTCTGGGGAAACGTGCGCGATCAGATGATTTCACTATACTGTCCGCTCATGAGTGAGCCGGACAATCCGGCCAATTCCTATAGAGGGTAAAGGCCATGATCTACGACAGTATTCTGGACACCATAGGTAACACGCCGGTGATCAAACTCAATCGCCTTGCTCCGGATGACATGGAAATGTACGTCAAGGTCGAATCGTTTAACCCCGCCGCGTCGGTAAAGGATCGGCTGGCGTTTGCGATCATCAATGATGCCGAGAAACAGGGGCGACTGACGCCCGGACAAACCGTCATAGAGGCCACATCGGGAAATACCGGCATTGCCCTGGCAATGGTTTGTGCTGCCAAGGGGTATCCCTTTGTAGCGACAATGGCCGAGTCTTTTTCGATCGAACGTCGAAAAATCATGCGGGCCCTGGGTGCGAAAGTCATTCTGACGCCGGCCGCTGAAAAGGGTACCGGCATGGTACGAAAGGCACAGGAACTTGCCAGCGAATACGGCTGGTTCCTGGCGGATCAGTTCGAAAACCCGTCGAATCCTGCTTTTCATCGCAATACCACCGCGGCAGAAATTCTGCGGGACTTTGCCGGGCGCCAACTCGACTACTGGGTGAGCGGTTACGGGACGGGTGGCACGATGACGGGCGTTGGCGAGATGCTGAAAGTGGCACGCCCGGACGTAACCATTGTTGCGACCGAGCCAAAAGGGGCGGCGCTGTTGTCCGGCGCCGACTGGAGTCCTCACAAAATTCAGGGATGGACACCGGACTTCATTCCCGCCGTTTTAAACCGGCAAGTCTTTGATGAACTGGTGCCGGTTACCGACGACGAAGCGCTCGATGTCGCCCGGCGTCTGGCAACGCAAGAGGGTATATTTGTAGGTATATCTTCCGGCGCTACGCTTGCAGCGGCACTACAGGTTGCAGCGAAGGCGAAGAAGGGCTCCGTGATTCTCTCCATGTTGCCGGATACCGGTGAGCGCTACCTGAGTACGCCGTTGTTTGAGGGGATGAATGAAGGCTCCGACGACGACTGGCTCGATTCCCAATCGGCTTAACGCTGGTCTGTCCATCGCAGGCTGCTGCCCAGGCTGGGCAGTAAAAACGAACTCCTTTTATGCCGAACGGTCAAAAAATATCCGTAAGTATTTGAAAAGCGGTTCTAAATTTCGCTCGCAGACGGCCGGTTGAGACTCAGATCACAGCGTTAAACGGCGCTTCATGGCATCGTGCACATCATTCAGTATGAGCCCGTTAGGCATGGATGCGCGAAACGATGGCAGCAGATGTACATAACCTTGCGACCTGGAAAAATATTGGTGCGTCAAAAGGCCTCCTTGAATCGCTGGTTCCACGGGCACAGTGTTTTTGTTTTTACGACATCGACCGCGAGTGCATCTGGAGCAGCGACGGTGTAGAAGATTATGAGATCGACAATTTCGTTGTCGATCTTCCCGGCGAGATTGTTGCCGGCAATGACCCGGAAGCCACTTTTCTGAAAAGAACGCTGAGCTCCGGCCGCGTACTGGTGTTAATGCCGGTTTACGATGCCGCAAAAAACGGACTCGGATTGCTGCTTGCGATTTTCTCCAGAAACGCGGGAAAATCCTCATCTTTCAACCCAAGTGTGCTCGAAAAAATTCTGCTTCCTGCCGTACGGATCATCGGCGAGACATTGCACCTGACGCAGCAACTCGATGCCGCGCAGGAGCGGATTGCCGAAGTAGACGGGGAACTGGAACTCGTCTATCGCGTCGACGAAAAGATTCACGGGACGTCGAGAAGCCACGTTGGCCTTGCACAACTCATAGGTCAGAGCGGTCGATTTCTGGGTATCGCGTATAGCGTCCTTTTGCTGCCAGGAAAACGTATCCGCATCAGTGCGACGCATTCAAGCTGGAAGTCGGTAGACCGAAAGGCGGTTGACAAATATCTGGTCGAAAAGCTGTTTCCGCAAATTGAGGGCGAGCGAAGCCCGAGAATATTTTCGGTGCCGGCCGTTGAGGGATCGGACCAGATTGCCGATCAGGGATACCAGGTAATGCTGTCGCCGTTGCTGGACAGCAGCGGGAATCTCGAAGGCGCCATAGCGCAACTTTCCAGGGTTGATGGCGAACCCTTCGATGACAGTCACAAGCGTTTTATGGCACACATCATCCGCAAAGTGGAATACGTCATCAGGCAGTCTTTCGATCCGTTGACGGGACTCTTGAATCGCTCCGGTTTCGAGGCGCAACTGCGCGAATCGGGTAAGGCGTTTAAATCGAGAGACGACATCCATCAAATTATTCGTTTCGATCTCGATAATCTGCATCTCGTCAACGACACGTTCGGCCGCGATGCGGGCGATCAGGTCCTGCTACGATTTGCCGCGATGCTTGAGGAGGTGCTTCCCAGGAATGCTGTTGGCACACGATTGAATGCGGAAGACTTCGCCATTCTTCAGACACACAGCAGTCGTGAGGACGCAGTCGCCCTTGCCGATCTCGTGCGCAAGAGGGTCAAAACGCTTCGTTACCTGGAAGGAGATCGCTCTGTGCAGGTGACGGTGAGTACCGGCATAGCGGCCTTTGACGCGAAAACCCGTAATGCTGGACACGCGTTAACAACCGCGCGCATTGCCTGTGATTCTGCTAAAGAACACGGTCGCGATCGTCTCGAGGTGTATGACAATGACGATAAAAGCATTGTCAGGCGCTACGACGACATGCACCTGGTCGCACGTATTCAACAGGTTCTCGACGATGAAGAGTTTACGCTGCTTGCGCAGCCCATTGTCTCGCTCGATGAGGGCGATACCAACAGCCGCTATGAGATATTGCTGCGCATGCGTGATGGCGAAGGTAAGACCGTATCCTCAAACGCGCTGTTTTCGGCGGCTGAGCGCTACAAGTTGATGCCGCAAATTGATCGATGGGTCGTTTCAACTACTCTTCGCAAGCTCAGTAGTCACATCGGATTTCTGCAGGAAACCGGTACCGTTTTCGCTATCAACCTGTCCGGACAAACCCTCGGTGACGACGATATCCTTAAGTTTGTGGAAGAAGAAATCGAGACAAGTGGCGTTCCGGCGAAATCTTTGTGTTTCGAGGTCACGGAGTCCGCAGCGGTATCCAATCATCAGAAGGCGACTGCTTTTATCGATACCCTGCGCGAGCGCGGTTGTCTCTTTTCACTCGATGATTTCGGTGCAGGCCTTAGTTCTTTTGCATACCTGAAAAATTTTCGCGTTGACACATTGAAAATCGACGGAAGTTTCGTTCGTGATATCACCACCAATCGAATTTCGGAATCCATGGTCGCTGCAATTACCGAGGTGGCCAAAGTAATGGGGCTCAAGACAGTCGCGGAGTACGTCGAAACACCTGCGGCCAGATTGCTGGTGAAGAAACTGGGCGTCAATTTCGTACAGGGTCATGCGACCGGGAAACCGGTTAACCTGGACGGCGTTTTGCTCGATCTAACAACAAATACCAAAACGGCCTGAGCAAACGGATATCACATAGTCCCGTGGGTCGACAGCAGGGGCCTTCATGGTATTGTAGCCTGTTACTTTTTTCTGCGGCCCTGCGACAGTTCCCGTGCCCGGTGCCAGCCTCAAAGAGGATGCAGTGAGCACCTGAGCGTTCAGCAATGCCAGTCTCCGTGAAACAATTATTCGATTCTGAAATCCAGGCGTTGCCGGAATCGTTACGAGAAAGCGCGTACAACTGGTACCTGCGACTAAGCGATGCCCGGCCCGATGCTTTTTCAGCATTCGTCGAAGCCGGCGGTGACGTACGCTCGATCCTGCACCTGGTTTCCTGTAGCGAGTTCGCGGGCAACGTTGCTATTAGAAACTGGCAGTGGCTATGCGAGCGTTGTGCCGCGAAAAAACTTGATCAGCCACACGACAGGCAATCGGTACAGGCGCGTTTCGACGCGCTGATCGGCCAGGCGGTCGATCGCGATTCGTTCAAGAGCCGGATCAGGGAGGTTCGCAATCAGGCCTTGTTCGGGATTCTCTGGCGCGATCTCGTTTCCGGTTGTCCGCTGACCGAGACGCTAACAGCGCTCTCTGACCTTGCTTGCTGTGCCTTGAATACGGCCGTGGAATTTGCAGGGATCAGACAACGAGAGCGATTCGGATCGATCGCGCTCGATAGTGGCAACATGCCGCTCGTTGTTCTTGCCATGGGTAAACTTGGCGGTCGCGAACTCAACTTTTCTTCCGATATCGATATCATTTTCCTGTACGCCGGAGCCGGCGAGTCGGATGGGGCTCGCAGTCTGTCCGCTCATGAATATTTTGTGCGTTACGCTCGGCAAGTCGTTTCCTTGCTCGAAGACGTAACCAACGAAGGCTTCGTGTATCGGGTTGATACTCGCTTGCGTCCATTCGGCGAAAGCGGGCCATTGGTAGTGAGTTTTTCCGCGCTGGAGTCCTATTTGCTGCAGCATGGTCGCGACTGGGAGCGATACGCCTATATAAAATCTCGCGTCGTCGTACCGCCAGTCCCCGGCACGGATGTGTCAAATCTCCTGGAAGAAGTCATCGAGCCTTTCGTCTATCGCCGCTACCTCGATTACGGCGTCTTCGAGTCGTTGCGGGAAATGCATGCATCGGTCGCAGCGGAAGTCGCCAGGCGTGAAATGCAAGGCAACATCAAACTCGGACCGGGAGGGATCCGGGAGATCGAATTCATCGTCCAGACCCTGCAGTTGGTCCGCGGTGGGAATGTATCCGGACTAAAAACGCCGGCCTTGCGGGGCGCTCTGAAAACCGCGGTTTTGACACACGATATCGAACGGGACGTTGCCGAACGATTACTGGAGGCTTATGAATTTTTTCGTCGTACGGAGAATCGACTTCAGGCGGTGCGTGACCAGCAGGTCCACGAGTTGCCACAATCGCCACTCGAACGTGACAGACTCGCTTTTGCAATGCGGTACCGGTCCTGGGCCGGGTTCATTGCCGATCTCGAGCGGCGCCGCGAATTCGTCAGTCAGCAGTTCGACACCATCGCTATTCGGCAATCCGGAGAAACGGGGAATTCGCGTTCTTCGTCGGCGCTCTCCGCGATCTGGGCGAGCGGTGCCGATCGCGAAGACTGGTGCTCAGCAATTGCCGAACTCAGGGTGCAGGAGCCGACCGCCGTTGCAGATGCGATTATCCATTTCGAGACCGTGGCGACACAACAAAAACTCGACTTGATCTCGGCCGACCGGCTGCGTAAGTTCGTGCCGGCACTATTGTTGTTGCTCACCGGTCGCCGGCGGCCCACTGTGACGCTGCATCGCGTTCTGAACGTTGCCGACAAAGTATTGCGGCGAAGCGCCTATATCGCGCTACTCAATGAAAATCATGCCGCCCTGCGACGGCTGGTCGATTTGTGCGAGAAGAGTCGCTACCTGGCCGAAGAAGTAGCCCGATTTCCACAGCTGCTTGACGAATTACTGGATCCCCGAATATACAGTCGCGTACCGGACGCCAGCGAGATGCGGGCCGATCTCGAGCAGAGCCTTTCTATCGCCGCGGCGGGTGACAGCGAACGGAAAATCGAGCTCGTCGGCCGATTTCAGCGAGCCGTTCGCTTTCGACTGGCGGTTGCGGACCTCAGCGGCAACATTCCCGTTATGAAAATCAGTGATCGACTGACCGAGCTTGCCGAGATCATCCTGAATTGCCTGCTCACGATCGCTTACGGGGATCTTGTCGACCGATACGGTCAACCGCAATATGTGCTCGCCGGGCAAACGCGTAAAGCGGGCTTTGGCGTCGTCGCTTACGGAAAACTCGGCGGCATGGAGCTGTCGTATAGCTCCGATCTGGACCTGGTATTCCTGCATGATTCGGCCGGTAAACAACAGCATACGAGCGGTCCACGGTCGATCGAAAACGGCGATTTCTTCGCGCGTCTTGCGCGCCGCCTGGTCCACTTTCTGACCACGCAAACAGCTTCCGGCACCCTGTATGACATCGACACACGGCTGCGACCCAGTGGCCAGTCCGGCTTGCTGGTCATCAGCATCGAGGCATTCGAGCGTTACCAGGACGAAAACGCCTGGACCTGGGAGCACCAGGCCCTTTTGCGCAGCAGGCCCGTCGCCGGTAGCCCGGTCGTTGCGCGCGGCTTCGAACGATTGCGCGAGCAAACGCTTCGCCAGAAAATTCGCCGCGATACGCTCGCCGGTGACGTCTCTGCCATGCGCCGGAAAATGCGCGTCCAGCTTGATGAGAGCAACGATACTCAATTCGATCTGAAGCAGGGCAACGGTGGTATTGGTGATATTGAGTTCCTGGTGCAATACCTGGTGCTGGCCAATGCCGAGTCGCACCCGGCAGTCATTCATTATCCGGATAATATTCGGCAACTGGGTACGCTGATTGCGGCGGGCTGCCTCACCGAGCGGGATGGCCGGCAGTTGCAGGAGATCTACAAGACTTATCGATCGTTGTTGCATCGGTTGGCGCTTGACGAGCAGGCTTCGCTGGTCGATAAGAGCCGGTTTGCGGATGAAAGGGCTTTTGTCGGGAGGTTGTGGGCGAAGATACTTGGCGATGCGTCGGAGCCCGGTGGTGAGATCCATCGCTGAGACCCGACGCGAGTACGTCCCTGCGGGGCACGGTCTCAGCGATGGGTTTCACCACGCAGATCCGCGATCATGGTTGCTCAATTGACGGATTGGAGGTCGGTTTTAGTTCTATTACACGGTGTGCTGTGGCGTTGGTATAATAGGTGTAACTATTTCAGCAGCAGGGGATTTCGGTGGCGGCACGGGCAGGTACGATTGAGCAGAATCTAATTGAGGCTAACGCCCAGCACCGGTATCAGGTGCAATCCCGGGACATACCGTTGTCGTGTCCCATGCCGGCGATGTATCTGTGGAATTCGCATCCGAAGGTCTATCTTCCGATTGAGGAGACGGGCGAAGCCAAGTGTCCGTATTGCGGCGCTGAATACACGTTAGTCGATACCGACTAGCATCGTGCACATCGTCACCGGCGGAGCCGGTTTCATCGGCAGCAATCTCGCGCGAATGTTGACTGATCGAAATGGCGACGATGTGATGATCGTCGACGATCTGAGCGATGGGTACAAATTTCGTAATATCGCTGATCTTGATATTGTTGATTACATCGACAAGGACGAGTTTCTCGCGCTGCTGAAATCCGACGCCTCCTTTTCCCGAAACGTGCAATCCATATTTCATCTTGGGGCGTGCTCGGCGACGACCGAATGGGATGGTCGTTATATGATGCGGAACAACTTCGCTTATTCGAAAGACGTATTGCACTACTGCCTGCGGCGCGATATTCCGTTTGTCTATGCATCGTCAGCCGCCGTCTACGGAGCTTCCGGGCAATTTGCCGAGACGGCGGAGAATGAGCTTCCGCTCAATGTCTACGGCTACTCCAAACTTCTGTTCGATCAGTACGTGCGGCGTCTTGATTTGACCGCTGAGCAGCAGGTCGTCGGTCTGCGTTATTTCAATGTTTACGGCCCACGCGAGCAACATAAGGGATCCATGGCAAGCGTCGCGTTTCACTTCAATAATCAATTGCAGGAAGACGGTGAGGTGCGGTTGTTCGAGGGTTCCGGCGGATTCGACGACGGGCAGCAGTCGCGGGATTTTGTCTACGTGGACGACGTGTGTGCCGTCAATCTATGGTTTTTGCGGCATCCGGCAGTATCCGGCGTATTCAACGTCGGTACCGGTAAACCGCAGACGTTCAATGACGTGGCGAACGCGCTAATCGATCGCCACGGAAGCGGCGAGATCCGCTATATCCCGTTTCCCGAGGGCCTGAAAGACGCTTATCAGAGCTACACTTGTGCGGATCTTGCAAACCTGCGGGCCAGCGGCTGTGACCTTGAGTTTCGCGACGTTCATAGCGGCGTCAAAACCTACCTGGACGTTCTTTCCGGCTGATTTCCGTGACGGTACCCGCAATACTGATCGTTGGACCGTCGTGGGTGGGGGACATGGTCATGGCGCAATCGCTCGCGAAGCTGCTCGCGGCGCGCTATCCGGAAATCGTCATTGATATGCTCGCCCCTGCCTGGTCCTTGCCCATCGTCGAGCGCATGCCGGAAATTCGGCAGAGCATTGTGCTATCGACCCTGCATGGGGAGTTCGGGCTCGGCAAACGCCGTGACCTCGCCAGCCAGTTGCGGCAGACGGGCTATCAGCAGGCCATCGTTTTACCGCGTTCCCTGAAAGCCGCGTTGGTCCCCTGGCTCGCAGGCATACCGCGGCGAACGGGCTATCGTGGTGAAATGCGGTTCGGCCTGGTTAACGACATGCGGCCCTTTGATAAGAACTTGCTGAATCAAACGGTGAAGCGTTTCATCGCGCTGGGCCTCGAACCGGGTGAATCGCTGCCAGCCGTTCCCTGGCCGAGCTTGTCAGCATCGGCGGAAAATCAGCAGCGAGCGATGGACAAGTTCGACCTATGTTCGACACGACCCGCGGTTGCCATGATGCCGGGGGCCGAATACGGCACCGCCAAATGCTGGCCGGTGGAATACTTTGCCGAGCTCGCGGGATCGCTCGCGGCGAGGGGGTTCGATGTCTGGGTGCTGGGATCGGCAAAAGACGCTGCGGCCGGAGCCGCCATCAGTCGCGATAGCGACGCTCGAAATCTTTGTGGGCAGACGGATCTTGCTGACGTCGTCGATTTGCTGGCGGCCTGTGAGCAGGCCGTCAGCAATGACTCCGGGCTGATGCATATCGCCGCGGCCGTGGGGTCGCGGGTGAGCGGGATTTACGGCTCGACTTCGCCGGATTTCACGCCCCCATTGAGCCGAAAGCGGGTACTGCATTACCGTCAGCTCGCTTGCAGCCCTTGTTTCAAGCGCGAATGTCCGCTCGGACACTTGCGTTGCTTACGGGAAATTTCACCGACCGCGGTCCTGGAAGGCATGCTCGATCGAAAAACCCGAGAAATTGCAGCAAAAATCCGATAAATACGGTAAATGTCTTATAAAAACGAATAATCAGGCCTAAAGACGAAAAAGATCGTAATATCTTCGATATAAAAATGTTCGTTTAAAAATCGAATTAAACAGCATAAAATAAACAAACATCGTTAAAAATCTCTTAAAAAGGAAAAATACGACAGTAGCTAAACGCGTTTTCAAGATTATGAATCTGAAATTCGCCAGGTCACGTATATTAAGAGTCAGTAGAATCAAGAAAAATACCGAAATTCATCAAAAAACTGCTGATAATCCCTTAACAACCAAAAACGTCGTAAATACTACCGATTTCGTTCGAAAACCTGCTTAATGCGTTCATTGACCTTGCCGAGCCGGATCAATCCCATGGCATCGGCGTCGCGGATGCGTTGCC
>JAADHU010000023.1 GCA_013151645.1 Gammaproteobacteria bacterium
GACTGGTTTGTGCAGTGGGGGGTGGGTTGTCATCTAAGGAACAGAGTCCTGAGCAACGAGCGCTGGATTACAAAGCGCGCGTCATTGTCAGCCGCGAACTCGGGCATTCTCGCGAGGCGATTTCGGCTGCGTATCTGGGTCGATAGGTGGCACCAATACACAATCACCACAGGACTGAGCGACCGGTTTGCGCCCGATAGTCGCCTCTGAGATGGTACGATAATGGCGGCGGGTAATTTCCGCTGTTTACCCTTTGCATATCGCCGGACACAGGGATGGGCCGAAAACTTTCCGCATACGAAAAAGACGTATTCCGATACTGTAATGAGATCCTTCATTACGTATGGGACCCTATAGGAGTCGCCGGTTCTCCATACGCGAGAGACGAATACGATTCCTATGTCCCTGGTGTTGTATCGCTTCTATTCTCGGGCTCAGACGTGTCAGCTATTGCCAAACACCTGACCCAGATTACTACAGACTCGATGGGATTAAACGCAGGACGGCAACGTGACTTGGAGACCGCCGAACTCCTGATCCAGTGGTGTCAGGCATTGAAGGATCGCGGCCCATGCTAATTACAGCCGACCGGTTGAAACCGCAACCCAAAGCAGACGTTCATAATTCGCGTCGATCCACTGAAAATAAGTTAGGAGTCATTCGATGGAGCGCGTTTTCGAAGTCGCCTTTCGTCTCTTCGGGGGCGTAATCTTACTTTTTTTCGCGTTCGCGCCAGCGTGGATTCTGTTTCATCTCGCTAAGACTCTGCTGCTTGATCCAAGTGACCTCGATATGACGGCAGCAATAGCTTTCCTCATATGCGCACCTCTACTGTATTTCTTTCTTCTCTTGGCATTTCGTGCATTCACGGGCAGAGGTCGCAAACAAGATGGTGGGTTGCTCCCACCTTTGGCGCTAAAAGTTTTTGCGGTCTCCTTCGGCGCAATCGCGATTGCTATCGCTGTATTCGGCGTCTATCAAGGTGAGTTGAGGCCAGTGCTTGGTGGTCTTGGCTATTTGGCGTCAGCAACTGTCTTGTATCGAGTTGTCAGGCATCGAGAGCGGAGCACAAGCGACCCATAGCGCCGCGGCGAGGCGTTCGCTTATGGCCGAGGCCGTGTGAATACGACGACAAATTTGAGTCGAATGGGACAGCGCGCCATTCTTAAAACGCGGTTGTCACAGCCAGGTAACTGCTGCCTTTGGCCTATTCCCAGCTTACCACCAGGTTTTGAGGTTTCGTCTTTTCACACATTAGCCTCGGCCGACTCCCGCCTGATTGCGGGCAGAATTCTAGCATCGTAGCCGTCCGCTCCTAGGCGAATCCGGACGTATTCTAAAATAGGGCCTTTTTGTCTGGTTAGATGATAAAGGCGATGTCGATTGGGGTATTTTTGGGGGTATACCAACAAGCACTGTGACTCGGAATGGTACAGGTACTGCCTCTCAGGGCCACTTTAGATTCCGTTCCTAGCCTCCAATATTTCTTTTCAAGACATCCAGTAATGTCTCGAAAACCTCTATAAATCGTGGAAATATAGGGATATTGTCGTATAGTTGAGGTTCATGCGGTTATTCGGCTGCGCGGAACTTTAGGGGGGTACCTATCGGGGCACCCTATCTCTCGTAACTCACATACCCCCACTCGGAAACGACCCCGTTTCGTGCTGACAGGCACCCAACTTTGAACGTCGAGAACTTGCGGCAATGCGTTTCGCTGAATTCGATGGCGGGGACGGTAATCAGGCCGTCGCGACGGCCAAGTCTATTGGATGTCAGGAATATGACTCTAAAACGCGGCAGTGATTGACCCTAGTTGTCGACGGAATTCGTCACTACAGTCAGGTGCTTTTTCAAGAACTCGATGGCGGCCTGAAGATATTCGACTTGATTGTCATTGTTATAAAACCATGGGCTTCCCGGCGTTTTACGAACCACTCATATTGCTTGTTATTCTTGTCCAACGCTTTTCTTAATCGTTTCGCATGTTCGAAGGGCGCCCGATCATCCATTTTTCCGTGTGCAATGAAAATCGGTCGTTCGAGCAACGCAACTCGATTGACGGGAGAGAATCGTTTTAACTCGTCTTTGTCTCGGCCAATGGTTTTTTCAAGATACTCGTCACCCAGATACCGGGATTCGATATCACCCTTTCGATACATGAGTGGCAAATCGTAGATGCCTGCATTGGCTACCACGCAGTTGTAGAGTTTCGGCGCGAGCGTCGCGCTTTGGACGGCCGAGTACGCACCGAAGCTACCGCCCATAATACAGATGTTGCCGGCATCGGCCCGGTGTTCTTCGATGGCCCATCGGGTTCCCGCGATAATATCCTTCTGAATCTCGTTTCCCCACTGTCGATACCCTGACGATTCGAATTCGTGTCCGTAGCCGGAAGATCCCCGAAAGTTTATTTCCAATACCGAGAACCCATTCGTAGCCAATGCCTGAACGTTCGCTTTGTAGCCCAGTAATTGCGCGAATGAGGCCCGCCATGAACCAGCACAACCAATGGCGCGACTTTCCCGGATACACCCTTCGCGCGTGTGAAATATCCGGCAATACTCCGTCCGTCGAACGATTCAAACCGGATCGGCTCCATTTGCGCCAGGTCCTCCGATTTAACGTCGGGTCGTGAGTCGAAGAGCTTGCGAATAGTGTTCGCCTCACGGTCGTACAAATGATAGCTGCCAGGATCGACATCCGTTCCTGTTCGGACCACCAAGAATCGACCGTCGCGGGAACGGCTACGAATCGACACTGTGCTACCGGAAAATTGCTGCAGCAGGAGTTTAAACGTCTTCGCCTCTTCTCCGGGGTTTGACAGGAACAGGTAACTTGGATACCCGTCGTCGATCCGGATGGCGACGACACTGCGGTCATCAGCGGACATCACCAGGTTCGTGATGTCGACGTTTTTGTGCGTGTAAAGTTTCTTGTAGCTGTCACCGGCCAATGTCAGTTTATGCAGTCCGATCTTGTCGTCATCGATATTATCCAGCACGTATACAGATTTTCTGTCAGCCGAGATGGCGATTGGCGTGAAATACTCGCCATAATTCGTTTCCTCTATATCGACCCAATCGTCTGCACCGTCCGGAAGTCCCAGGATATGTATCGAACCGTCGGCGCGGTAGCTGGTGACGAGGCGCACGGTGCCGTTGTTGTCCGTATAGAATCGGCCTCGAGGAAACGGGGACGACACAATTTTTCTTTTCTCCAGGCCGCTGTACACATCCAACTGAACGGCCTTCGCTCGTTTGTCATTCGCCTGTGACATCGGAACGGAGGAGATAAGTATTCGTTTCTTGTCATCCGGCAGTACGTCGATAATCTCCGCCCAGGCGAAATCCGTGTCCTTTTTTCGAGTACGTGTCACGGTCTGAAGCCCTGCGGATCGATAGCCGAAAATAAGTTCGCTCTTGGTACCGTCGTAATTCGCTGCGAACAATTCGCCGTAGTACGCGGGCGCCTCCTCACCTCTGGCCGTATTGAGAATCTCGACGACGACACGTTCGTCGTTTACCCATCGATAATTGCCGACTTCATTGTCGCGCGGGAAAACGATCCTGCTCAATACTTCGGATGATTCTCGAGGCATAAAAATTATGCCGTACTTGCCCTTCTGGAAGATCCGGACCGCAAGAAACTCGCCCGTAGGCGAAATCTTTTATATCCGTAAAAACGGGTGTCGCTGTCAATTCGCGAATAGTGGCCGGGTAGCCAACCGATATCCAGGTACAGCAGATGAGGGAAAGCGTTAGCTTCATACGATTGAAGTTCATTGATTAGCCACCTTCGGCGCCTTGTCCTGCAGGATGTCCTGGCGGTGACCACGGAATATTCTCAAAGAACCGGTGACAAATCGATCGGACTCTATACTGAGACCGCTATCGTTCGTTGGCTTGCCGACAGCCATGACGTGCCATCCTGGCGAAACGGTCACCAAAAGAATTGTGATCGACGTGATTGGCTTCATAGCCTGGCCACCTATTGCGTTCCCTTCGCAAGTTCTCGAGCATGAGCGGCATGATAGTGATTTGTCAACGTATCGTGGATGCCAAAATGATGCCATTACGGGTGAAAGGCAGGGCAGGTTCCCATCGTCGCGCTTGATTTCGACGTAGTTGTCCACCTTCAGTCGTTCAGGTGCTAGTCTTCGAGCGGTTGAAATTGCAACCCGGCCTGATCATTGGATCGGCTGCAGAAGTGGATTTCCGTAGTAGCGATATCGGGAGAGTGGCATGAAAAAATTGGTAGTCCTATCGGTAGGGTTCGTAGCGCTACAGCACATCGGGTTTCTGATTCTCGAAATGTTTCTGTGGACTTCGCCCATCGGCCTGCGAACGTTTGGATTGACGCCTGAATTCGCGCAGCAGTCATCAAGCCTCGCCGCTAATCAGGGTTTGTATAACGGATTTCTCGCAGCGGGTTTAATCTGGTCGCTTCTCGCCGACAACCGTGCCCGATCGTTACAAGTATTTTTCCTGTCCTGCGTAATTGTTGCGGGTATTTTCGGTGCTGCTACGGCAAAGTTATCAATATTGTTCATTCAGGCAGTGCCAGCCGCGGTGGCGCTTCTAATTGTTATCGCCGGACGCAAAGGCAGAAGCGCCTGATTCTTGCCACAGATTCATGCTGATGACGAATTTCGACGTGCAAACCTCCCGCGGGAGCTTTGTTGAGCGTTGTGGAAAATTTTGTGCAGGAACCACCGGTGCCGGTTTGCCGACCAATCGGGCGGTCTTAATGTTGCACGGTCGGCGACCCTGGCAGTTCACCCCGATTGCGTCCGACTCTCACCACGGAATCGAATTGTCGTGGATCGAATAACACAAAATCCAACATGCCATCGTCATCATAGTCCGTGAATCGGATAGCGCCGGAGGATGGAAACTTCTGTAGCGACGTTCGTTTCGCCCATGGCTTCTTTCCACCACCGAGGTAAACAGCGATTCCTTTGCCATTGATCGAGCTAACAAAGTCCATGTAGCCATCGGCATTGAGATCGAGCCCGGTCGGCGGTAAAAAACCTTCTGGCCGAAACGATTCGAAGCTGATGCCGGTGCTGATTTTTCTTTTGATGGCTGGACGGGTACCGAAGTGATTGTCCGGCTGCAGGTAGTGAACCATGAGTTGAGAGTCAACCTCCTTGGTGAGCAAAAGCTCTATGAACTCGAGCACACTGAATTTCTGCCTGATCCGGACCAGTTCAAGACGTTCGTCATTGTCAATATCGAGCAGAAGGTCTGAACCCAATGCGTGATCGCTAACGAAAACGTCGTCCGGCTCATCGAGGTTCCAGCTTCCCTCACGGTTTCGAAAGACATAAGTGGTTGTTACGGCATCGGAGAAACTGCCCTCGACATGCGTGATCAACAAGTCAAGGCGTCCATCGTCGTCGATGTCTCTCGCCGTCGTTGCGACACTCCCGCTACCGCGAGCATTGTCTTGCCGGCTGATGAAATGCAGTGCCAATCGTTGACTGGGCTGTCGCGGGAAGGTGCCATTGACGGCGCGCAGATACACCCGGATTTCGTGCCGGTTCGAGGTGACGATGTCGTTGCGCCCATCGCCATCGACATCACCGACGGCGACTTTGGGGGCGTCGAAATACAGCTGTAAGTCGCTCTCCATCGAAAAGGGCGCGGCTGGCGGCACAAGGAAATAGTTTGCTCTTCGACCCACTTCGATTTGAGCAAGCACCGTACCATCGACCGACAGTGCGGAGATCAGCCCTATCTGCGGTACCAGGATCCAGGGCTGCTCTCCGAAATCATGATAGACCATGTGCAACGCATCGAATCCGCGCTCGTCGCTTGCAGCGCCAACCGTACTCGGGCCGCTGACCGGCAAGTCCCATTGCGGTGCTCCGCTCTTTGCTATCGACATAATTGTGACACCATCGGGTCGTAACAGCAGCAACTCGTCGCCCGGTGTCTCCTTGAGGTCCGCGACGTCGTAAACGCTGCTCCAACGTGGCACCGCGATACTGTGGCTGGCCGCCGTCGGGAACTGGCCATCCTCCTGTCCCAGGTAGACCCGGATGGTGCGTAATTCGTCCGGTGGAATCCCCTCAAGGGTTACCATCATCAAGTCGACGTGCTGATCGCCATTGAAGTCGGCCAATCGTGCCGCGACTACGCGACCTTTGACGGATAACTCCTGCAGATCAAAAATCTGATCGTCGGCCAACGCGACTCGCCCGTGTATATCAGACAGTATCGCGAGCAGCAGCAAAGGCAGGAATCGAACGCAGTGGGGGTTGGTGCGGACGGAACGTAACGACGGTGCGACGGATCTGATCGCTGCCGTGTTCTTGAACCAGGAACGTCGCATAACCTTCCTCGGTGAATTCGGGATCGCAGCGGAGGCACATTATAGCACTTGCCGGAATCACTGACGCTCGAAAGGGCCGTCCAGCGGTAATTGAAGAGGCCCTGTTTTGGACTTCGACGTGTCGGCGACCCTCTGGTCGATTCGAACCGCAATGAAAGTTCAGATCACCAGCCTCACCAGTTCCTGTGAACGGTGTCACTTCGGGGCATCACTGGTCCGCGTATGATTGACGGCAAGTCATTCACGCGGCGCCAACGGATCGTCGCGGCCGGTTCCGCATGTTCCCGAGTAGTCAGGGTTGCCGGCGCAATGTCCGATGAGGCTGTTACAGAGATGGAATCAAGGCGCTCGACTCAACGCTACGGTGCGCGGCTGCACTTACGGCGGCGATACAAGCCGGCGATCGCGCGCCACGTTCGCCGACTCGGAATCGCGATTCAAACCGCGCCATCATTGCTTGCAAAGCCACGACTCCTGTTGTTATGGCTTTTGAGCGCGCGTCGCGCCCAACTCGCGCTGGTGATCACCATTGTGTTAATGACGGTGGTTGCTCCCCCGGCGTTCGGCTGGATCGCCGATACATTGTATCCGCCGATTATCCAGGAAAAAGTCTTGCTCATTGTGATCAAGCACCATCAAGTCGTCGTTGATCCTTTCAGGGACAAGCTTTATACCGGGCTGATGACGATAAGCTGGTTACTGGGCCTCGCGCTGACCTTGCTCCTGTTTGTCGGCCACCTTCCGGCGGCCGTAGTGCTTGGCCGCCGTCGTGCCCGAGCGTTGCTGATCGCTTCTGCGAAACAAGACGATCCGACAGAAAGTGCAAGATTGCACACAGTTGCGCACGCGTTGCTGATTAACGGAGCCCGGCCGGGAGTGGCACACGACCAGGCGGCAGTGACCGGGAGCCAGGATGCCGCCAAAACGATGTTGATCTCTCTGACCAAACCAGAGAATACCGCGTTCGTCGGCGCCGAAAACCGATACCGGTTGGACAGGGTGATCGGCAGCGGTGGCATGGGTGTTGTCCATGCCGGCTATGACACGGTTTTAAAACGGCCGGTCGCACTCAAACAACTGTTCGGTCACCTGGTGAACGATCCGGAACAGAGCAAACGATTTCGACAAGAGGCAACCGCGCTCGCGTCGGTCACGCACGCTCATATTGTGGGCATATACGATTTGGTGGAAGATTCCGGATGCTTCTGGATTGTCATGGAACTGCTGAGCGGGGGAAGCCTCGGTGACAAGTTACGTCAGGGAAACGCTCTGGCCGTGGCGCACAGTGTCGATGTCGCTTGCAAAATTGCTGACGGACTCGGTTACGCACACCGTCTTGAGATGGTGCATCGCGACGTGAAACCGATGAATATCCTGTTTACGTCCACCGGCACTCCAAAGCTGGCTGATTTTGGCAACGCCAAGATATCGGTGCCGAGCGTGCATACCCAGCACGGTGTTACGTTGGGCTCGCCGATGTATATGAGTCCGGAGCAGGCCGGCGGAGAGACAGTGGATCATCGCAGCGATATATATTCTTTGGGTATATCGCTTTATCATATGTTGACCGGTCAGGTACCGTTCAACGGTGACCTCGGCGCCATCCTGGCGAAACACATCAGTCAGGCAGCGCAGGCACCGAACGAACTCAACGAGAATATTCCCGACGAGTTAGCGGCGACCGTTCTGGTCATGATCAGCAAGCGGCCTGAGGACCGCTACCAGGACACCGCCGGATTGATCGCGGCGTTGCGTGATTCGATCAGGGTTGCTGAAGTAGGCTAGGGCCGTGCGGTTTTGTGTCCGCTCAAGGGATTAGATAAAGCTATGTTGGAGTGCAGGAAATGTCACAGTTAGCCCTATTGGTGGACAACGTCGTCGTCAGCCTGTTTCCGTTGGACAAGCCGGTTATCACGATCGGCCGAGACCACGAAAACGACATTCGGATTGACGACACCGCGGCAAGTACTCACCACGCCTGCCTGAAAATAGAGCCAAGCAAGTTTCTTGAAGGCCATGAAGAGATTTTCATCGAAGATCTCGGCAGCACCAACGGTACGATGGTGAATGACGAAAAAGTCGAGCGCTGCCAGCTCAAGCCCAATGACGTGATTACCATCGCGTGGAATACCTTCAAGCTTATCGACGATAGCGAGTCCGGTCGCCAGACAACCGCGTTTATTGGTCGCACCTAGTTCAACCGCGAAAGGCGGGAAGAATGTATTCGGGCCGTGCTTCGTGCAGCAGGCCAGCCCTTCCTTCGTGTTCACTCGTTCATAAGCTCGCGTTATTGCGCGCCCCTACTTAAGTACGGCGATATTCGCTAGAATCGGACCAGGGGATCGCCTACCATCTACGTTCATCGACAAGGTTGAATGAAATCATGAAGAAACTACTGGCCATGCTGCTGGTGATATGTAGCACGGCATCTGCAGAAATTCAGCCGGAACCTATTGGCCGAATTCAGACACTGCCCGACCCGTATCCGCCGCACTGGATTGTGGCGGTCGATGTAGCGTTCTTTCATATGAACGATGGCAAGCTCATCGTGCTGGATGCAGATTCCGACGATCCTGCGGGCCGGTTCAAGGGCATGATGAACGGCACGTTCATACCGGTGATGTATATGGCCGAAACACGGCCGGAAATTTACGTCCTCGAGTCGTTTCGTGCACGCGGTCATCGCGGTGAGCGAACCGATGTCATGACGATCTACGACAAGACGACGCTCGCACCCATCGATGAAGTGGTCATTCCGGCGAAGCGCGTATCCGCCATGCCGACAGAATATTATCTGCAGCTGGTCGATGACGAGAAGCTTGCGCTCATTTACAATTTCACGCCGGCAACGACCGTGTCGGTGGTCGATCTCGAAAAGCGTGAGTTTCTTGGCGAGGTTCCGATACCGGGTTGTTCGCTGATTTACCCGTTGGCAGGGCGTGCGTTTGCATCCCTTTGCGGTGACGGCAAGCTGCTCACGATACAGTTGGATCGCAACGGCAAACTGGTATCGTCCGAACGGACCGAAGCGTTTTTTGACGCCGACAACGACCCACTCATGGAAAAACCGGCGATCATCGACGGAATCGCCTATTTCCCGACGTTCCTGGGTAACGTTTTCCCGGTTGACCTGAGCGGTTCAGCACCGGTGATCGGTGAATCGTGGTCGCTCGTAGAGGGCGTCGAGGGTGGCTGGCGACCGGGCGGGATCGTATTGGCTCAAGGTGATGCGAGCGGACGTTTGTACGTCTTGATGCATCCGGACGGGCACGACGGCACTCACAAGGATCCGGGCTCCGAAGTTTGGGTGTTCGATCCGCAAACGAAACAGCGCGTTGACCGAATCGAACTCGCTTTGCCTGCGATTACTATGGGCCTGACGAACGACGACGACCCGCTTCTTGTGACGACCAACATCAATCTTGAAGTCGATGTTTACAACGCGAACAGCGGTGAGCACCTTCGAACGATCGGCAATTTCGGGCAGGAAACTGTTTTCCTGTTCCACAGCGATCGCTAACGAATTGCAGGGACTTATACCTATGAAATGGCTTGATGGATTGACAGAAGGCGCTGTTCGCGGTGTTGCCCAAAGAACCTCACGGCGTGGATTTCTGGGCAAACTGGCTGGCGCAATTGCAGGCGGTGCAGCGGCGATACCATTGCTGCCGGTCGCACGAGGGGATGGATCGAACCCTTATCCTGAAGAGGAAGGGGATCCGAACAGTTGTGACTACTGGCGTTATTGCGCCATCGATGGCTTCCTCTGCGGATGTTGCGGTGGTTCCGCGAATTCCTGTCCACCGGGGACCGAGATGTCGCCCATCACCTGGATTGGCACCTGCGAGAACCCGGTTGACGGCAAGAGTTACATCATGTCCTACAATGACTGTTGCGGAAAATCATCGTGTGGAAATTGCCTCTGTCAACGCAATGAAGGCGATCGGCCCGTCTATCAGCCGCGCCTTTCAAACGACTTGAACTGGTGTCTCGGCACTGAAAGCCAGGCTTATCATTGTTCGACCGCGATCGTTATCGGCACAGCGCTGGACCAATGAAACGACTTGGATTGTTTTGGGTTCTCGCCATGTTGCAGGCATGTGCGGTCGAAAACGTCGACAGTGAAGTCAGCGAGACGGCCAGCTCCGATGCTTACGCGACCTGCGCGGCGTGCCACCTCGCGAACGGTGTCGGTATTCCCGGCGGTTTCCCGCCGATCAGGAACCGGGCGGCCGCCATTGCGGGCCTGGAGGATGGCAAGGCGTATTTGATCACCGTGGTTTCTTTCGGGCTGATGGGCCAGATCGAAGCGGGCAATATGCCGTACTTCGGCGTCATGCCCGGCAACAAAGGGCCGATGTCCGTTGCGGATATCGCTGCTGCACTGAACTACACCGTGTTCGAACTCGTTGACGACAAAAGTACTGTGGCCTCTATCGACCCGTTTACCGCGGATGAGGTGTCGGCCGTGCAATCAAATACGAGCGTGGGCAGTCCCAACACAGCCGCAATGATTCGCCGGGAACTGGTCGCCCGCCATGGAGATAAGTGGCCCGAATGAACCGCGTTGTGGCAATCGCGGCGCTATTGGCGTGCAGCGCAGCGGCCGCAAACGATGAGCGGGCGCAATTCAATTACATTATTCACTGTCAGGGATGCCATCTTCCCGATGCGATGGGGTTTCAGGACACCGTGCCACGCATGAACAATTTTCTGGGGTATTTTTTGCACTCCCAGGACGGGCGTGAGTTCGTCATCCAGGTGCCCGGTGTGTCCACGGCACGTTTGCCGGATGACGAGATTGCAGAGTTGATGAACTGGCTGATCAATACTTACAGCGCCGAGCAGCGTCCCGAGAGCTTCGTGCCTTACACTCAGTCGGAGGTGGGTGAGTTGCGCCGGTCACCCGATGCTGACCCGCTAAGGACTCGGACGAGGATTCTCCGCGCGATTGCCGTCGCAGAACCTGCATTGGCGAATAAGCTGATCACCGGCTATATCGAATAGAGCGCGATCAATCCGGCCAGGCCGGACAACATTGTCGGGCTCTGCATTGATTGTTTACTCCGGGATAGCGCCGGTTTGGATAATGTGCAAAAAGCTTTGATACGCTATCTCGGCAATAGCACCCGCCTGATGAGTGGCACTCTTGTTGTGGCCAACGAACATCGTGTGACCTTCAAGCGATGCGGCAAAAAACAGCCCGGCTTTTTCGATCTGGCTCGCGGACAACTCCGGATTGATGCGCCTGATTATGCCGTGGTAGATGTTCTGATATTGCGCGTACATGCGGACCATCAATCGTTCCACGTCCGGTTCGTGATTGGCGAGCGACCAGATTTCCGGAAAAAAGATCGTGGTTTCTTTGGTTTTCAGATCTTCGACAACCCGTTCAATGATTCGGCGCAGCTGGTCTTGTGGTGATTCAGTTTCCTCAATCAGGTTCTCGAACTCTTCGAGATAACCTGAAATAACGTAATCGAGCATCTCGCTAATCAGGATTTCTTTCGATGAGTAGTGATGCTGCAAATTGCCAATCGATACCTCGGCGCTCGAGGCCACCTTGCGCAATGAAAAGCTGTGATACCCCTCTTGAACCAGCACATCGATTGCGGCCTTAATGATTCTCGAGCGGCTCGCAACGCTCTTCTTGTAGCGGCCACGGGAGTATTGACTCTGTTGTTGTTTCAACGCGGGGAGGGCTCCGTTTTATTCGGTAATATCAATTGCTTGCATTAGACCGCTGGTATCTCCGCAAGTCGGCCGAGGTCTGCTCTGGCAGGATACACATCAAAATACACATGTATTGTATTTAAAACAATACATGTGTATTTTATCGACTCCAATGCGACGTTTAACGGTGCAGCAGCACTGACAGGCCATTGACTGGCCACGCAAAACGAAATATCCGGGGGGATAAATCGATGAAGATTCGACTGACAGTTCTGCTGTCGACCGGCATGGCGATCGCCATTGCCAGCGGGCCGCTCAATGCGCAGGTTCTCGACGAGATCACAGTAACCGCGCAAAAACGGGAACAATCGCTGCAGGAGGTGGGCATCGCGATCACCGCGATGTCCGGTGACCAGATGGACGCACTGGGTTTTACCAGCGCACAGCAGGTCACGGCCATGGCACCGGGCGTACAAACAGTACAACCTAACGGTGAAGCGAACTATTCGATCGGTATACGTGGCGTTACCAACTCCGACTTTACGACCAATGTCGAAAGTCCGGTTGCGTTGTACGTCGACGAGGTCTATGTCAGCCAGATGTCCGGTGCCGGTTTCGGCCTTTTTGACATGGAGCGGGTCGAGATTCTTCGGGGACCTCAAGGTACGCTGTTTGGTCGAAACGCGACCGGTGGCCTCGCGCATTTCATTACGCGGCGCCCGACACAGGAGAACGAAGGTTATTTCAAAGTGACCGTCGGCGACTACGATCAGATCAGGTTTGAAGGTGCGGCGAGCGGCGGCTTGACGGAAAAATTGTCCGCTCGACTCTCGATCGCAACGCACGACAACAACGGCTATATCACGAACCGGCTGACCGGGAACAACTTGAACAACGCGAATGACCGGGCCGCCCGCCTGCAACTCTTGTATGAACCGAGCGATGACATTGAAATACTGTTCAATGTTCGGGGTTCAACTCAGGACATTGACACCGGATTTTTTGAAAACGTCAGCTCCATAAGAGAAGGCGAACTAACGCCTAACGAGCCTAATCCCGTGCTCGGCTATATCGATAACGACGGAGATGTCTATGCCGGCGACTACGATGACCCGGGTTTCAATGACCTGCAGACCGCCGGCTATTCCGCGACCGTCAAATGGGCGGTTAACGACAACGTAAACTTTACCTCGATTACGGATTTTTCGTCCGTCGAGCGAACCTATATCGAGGACTCCGATGCATCGCCGGTTCCGCTGTTCAATTTTTTCCTCACGACTGACGCGGAGCAATTTACGCAAGAGCTGCGTTTCGATGGTTCTAACGACAAGCTTGACTGGGTGGTTGGCGCCTACTTTTTGAATCTGAAACTTGATGATTCGAATGGCGCGATCACCGATCCGTTTATTGGCGGCGGTGGAACGACGGTGGCGGGAAGTGAGGGCGGCCTTAACAACCCTTACACATCGACACTGGATTCCATTTCTGTATTCGGGCAGATCGAATATGCATTGTCCGATGCCATGACGCTGATCGCGGGGCTGCGCTTCATCAATGACGAAAAAGATTTCGACTTTCGAGTCGATGCGGTTGAGTTTCTCAATCCGAATTCCGAGCCAGGATTCGACAATGCCGACAACATGGTCTTGCAGGCCAACCTGGGCCAATACTCTGGCAATCGGTCGGACAGTAATGTTGCCGGACGCTTGCAGCTCAATTGGACCGTCAATGACAGCACCCTGGCCTACCTCGGTTGGAACAGGGGCATCAAAGGCGGTGGATTCAACGCGCCGATCTTTCCACTCAGTCCGCCTAATTTCTACGATGACGCAACGCTCTCCTACGATACCGAGCGCCTTGACGCCTATGAAATCGGCGTAAAGACGGATATCGGCGATATCGGAACCTTTAACGCGGCCGCTTACTACTACGATTACAAGGATTACCAGATATTCAATATTCTCGGTCTGGATACGATTACGGTGAATTCGCCGGACACTAACGCGAATGGTTTTGAAGTTGAGGTGCAGCTGTATCCGGCTCAGGGGTGGGACCTGATCTTTGGTGCGGCATATAACGATACCGAAACAACGCTTCCGGATGGTAGAAAGCGAACGCCCATTCAATCGCCCAAGTGGAACCTCAACGGCCTCGCCCGATACGGGTTCCCGGCGTTTGGCGGTGAGCTCGCGTTGCAGGCAGACTTCGTCTATCGCGACGACATCATTTTTGCATTGTCAGCCACGCCCAATGTTTCCCAGAGTGCCTATACGGTTGGCAATGTATCGGCGACGTACACCTCCGGTGATGCTCGCTGGCAACTTTCCGCATTCGTGCAGAATGTCGGCGACGAGGAGTACCAGGTGCAGGCGTTTGATCTCTCCGGACTGGCGGTCTTTGGCATGACAGAGCAGTACTACGGCAGACCCCGCTGGTGGGGAATTTCCGGCCGTTACTCCTGGGGTAAATAATTCCGGGAAAAAGGGCGACGAACGTAGTTGACATCGATGAAGGCTGAATACCCGGTGGGAGCGAGAAAATGATAAATAAGTTGGCGATCGTGGTGGCTGGCCTGGTTCTCGCCCAGGCGGCGCTGCCGGAAATTCCAATCGAGCGTATTCCCAATGTCGCGAAGTTGCCGGCAGAATATCCGGAGACCTGGCTATTTGCGGCGGACGCGAATTTTCATGCGCTGATAGCCGGCAAGATAATCATTGTCGATATTGCCGCGGATATCCACGAATACAAAGGGGCTATCGGCGCCGCGCAGTTCGCGACGTTCATGGAATCGTCGACCCGCAACGAGCTGTACGTGGGCGAGACATTCTATTCCAGGGGTACTGTCGGTGAGCGAACGGATGTCGTAACGATTTATGACAAGGCCACGCTGGAAAAGACAGGTGAGGTCGTCTTGCCAAAGAAGAACCGCGGTCTGTTCGTAACCAACAAATATGCGATGCAGCTCGTCGATAAGGATCGTTTCCTGCTGGTCTATAACTTTACGCCGGCATCTTCCGTCAGCATTATCGACATCGCGGCGAAACAACTGCTTAATGAAATAGCACTGCCGGGTTGCAGCATGATCTATCCGACGGGCGAACGAGGATTTTCGTCCCTGTGCGGCGACGGTTCCATGGTCTCGATTCAATTCGACAAACAGGGCCGGCAAACCAGCAAAAACCTCACCGAACCGTTTTTTAGCGTCGACGATGACCCGATTTTCGACAAGCCGACATACATCGGTAAAACGGCGTATTTCGTTTCCTACAAAGCACGGATATACCCGGTAGACCTGTCGACGGCGCAACCAAAACCACTGCCCATGTGGTCGTTGGTGAGTGCGGCGGAGGAAGCACAGAACTGGCGCCCGAGTGGCTGGCAAATCATCACGGATGACAACAAGGATACGCTCTACGTCATTATGCATCCCGATGCCTTTGATGGCAGTCATAAGTCGGGGGGCGAACATATTTGGGTGGCCAATACGGACTCCCGGAAGGTCGTGCGCCGATTTCAACCCGAAGACGCGGCCTTTTCGCTGGAGTTTGTATCCGGAAAGTCACCCATGCTCGCAGTGACCAATGTCAATATGTGGCTCGATGTTTATGCCGAAGACGGCGCGCTCCTTCGCACCATGAGTTTGGGCGATTCGGCCATGCCATTGGCTCTGCACAGTAAACGATAGGATTGCTATGTCAAAATTCGATGGCTTGATGGAACGATCCGCAAGGGCAGTGGCGCAAAGGACTTCTCGGCGCAGCGTGCTTGCCGGTATTTCCCGGCTCTTGTTCGGTGCTGCTCTCCTGCCGGTCTTGCCGGTGGCGCGAGCCGCGGAGGGCGGTTATCCCGGTGTCGGCAAACAGGAGAGCGGGATTGACGGAGACCCCGGTGATCCGACCAGTTGCGACTACTGGCGCTACTGCGCAATCGATGGTTTCCTGTGCAGCTGTTGCGGCGGCACCGCAAATGCTTGCCCGCCGGGCACCGAGATGTCGCCAATTACGTGGATCGGTTCGTGTCTGAATCCCGCGGATCAGAAGCACTACATCGTTTCCTACAACGATTGCTGCGGCAAGACGAGCTGCGGTCGCTGCCTGTGCAATCGCAACGAGGGCGACAAACCGGTGTATCGGCCACAGTCCAATAACGACATAAACTGGTGCCTGGGAACCGAGAGCACCATTTACACCTGTTCTACGGCCTCGATTATCGGGGTTGCAACTGATTGAAACTGCATCTAAACAGGTTCGACTAACGATCGCGATTGGCGTGCTGGTCGTCGCGGCGATGAGCTGCGCGCAAGCCGCACAACCGATGACGGCGGGCCAGCAAAACTATATGTTGCAGTGCCAGGGCTGTCACAAGGCGAACGGCGAGGGTTTTGGGGAGTCAGTGCCGGATCTACGCAGCGTCGGACGGCAACTTCTCGCGGTCCCGGCCGGACGACAGTTCTATGTTTCGGTGCCGGGCTCAGCCAATGCGCCCTTGTCCGATCAACAGTTGGCCGAAGTGCTGAATTTCATCATAGCGGACATACTGGGTGACGAGGACGGTCGCGACGATTCGCTGACTCGATTCACAGAAGAAGAAATCACCAGTTATCGGTCGATCAGGATTGCGGATGTACAACGCCTGCGAGAAGACCTCGTCAAATCGGTGACTGAAAATTCGTTGGCGAAGAAACGTGGTGGCACCGGTGAGTAATGAACTGAGTCATGTTGTTGGTTCACGGGACAGGCCGTTGCTTGAAATGACGATCGGCGAGTTGCTGACCGCTGCGCGGCAGGCGTCGCCGGACCATGAGGCGATTGTCTCTTGTCATCAGGGAATTCGGCTAAGCTATAAGCAACTCGATGAGGCATCCGATCATCTCGCCAAAGGGCTGTTGCGATTGGGGTTGAAGCCGGGCGACCGGCTTGGTATTTGGTCACCGAACAACGTCGAGTGGATATTGACGATGTACGCGTCCGCCAAACTGGGCCTGGTGCTGGTAAACGTCAATCCGGCCTATCGACCGGCGGAACTTGAATATGCCTTGAATAAAGTCGGCTGCAAGGCGCTGGTCATGGCCGATCGATTCAAAACATCCAATTATCCGGAGATGGTTTGCCAAATCGCTCCGGAAGCGAGTGCGTGTCAACCGGGACATTTACAGTCGGCCAGGTTGCCGTCGCTTGAAATTCTGGTATTGATAGGCCAGCAACCGCGAGACGGTTTCTTTCTGTTTGATGATGTCTCGCAATCCGGGCGGATGGACGTTACCGACTTGCAACCGTACAAAGACGCTTGTGATGTCCAGTCCCCGGTCAATATCCAGTTCACCAGTGGCACCACCGGATCGCCGAAAGGCGCGACATTGACTCACCACAATATCGTCAATAACGGTTTCTATGTCGGCGAGGGCATCGCGCTTGGCGAGCAGGACCGACTATGCGCACCGGTACCGCTTTATCATTGCTTCGGAATGGTCATGGGTGTCCTCGCCTGCGCGGCTCATCGCGCCACGCTCGTGTTGCCGGACGACGCGTTCGATCCGTTGAGCACCTTGCAAGCGGTTGAAAATGAACGCTGCAGCGTGCTTTACGGCGTGCCTACGATGTTCAGTGCAATTCTGGATTCTTCCGAGTTCGAGACGTTTGCCGTGGACTGCCTGAGGACCGGTATTGTTGCGGGCGCCGTATGCCCCGAGGTGCTCATGCAACGCATCATCGGTGATCTCAACATGCAGGAAGTCACCAACTGCTATGGAATGACGGAGACCAGTCCGGTCAGTTTTCAAAGCGGTGTTGATGACGATCTCGTCAAGAGGACCACCACTGTGGGACGCGTCCACCCGCATGTCGAGGTAAAGGTGATCGATCCCGAGGGCGCAATTCTTCCGCGCGGCGTACGCGGTGAAGTTTGCACGAAGGGGTATAGCGTTATGCAGGGCTACTGGGACGACGATGAAAGGACAACGGAATCGATCGTCGATGGCTGGATGCTGACGGGCGACGAGGGTGTGCTGGACGACGACGGTTATTGCTCGATTGTGGGGCGAATCAAGGACACAATTATTCGCGGCGGCGAAAATATCGCACCGAAGGAAATTGAGGAGTATCTGCTAACGCACGATGACATCCTGGAGGCTCAGGCCTTCGGTGTGCCGGATGAAAAATACGGAGAAATTGTGTGTGTGTGGATAAAAAAGGCGCCGGATTCAGACATGAACGAAGCCGCAGTACAGGACTATTGCAAAGAGCAGATTGCGCATTTTAAAGTGCCGGCGATCGTCAGGTTTGTCGACGAGTACCCACTGACCGTAACCGGCAAGGTACAGAAATTTGTCATGCGGGAAGCAATGATAAAGGCGCTGAAACTGGCATGATACTGACGAGAAACTCATGACTCAGAGCTATCAGGAAATTCGCGACTCGTTCGTATGGGAACGTCCCGGGAAGTTTAATTTCGCTCGTGATGTTATCGACCAATGGGCTGCGAAAGACGCCGCAAAAACGGCAATGTTGTGGATTGATGACCACGGCAATGAAGAACGGATTTCGTTTTCGGATATCTCGGTGGCGTCCTGTCGCGCCGCCGGGTTTCTCGAATCCGCCGGCGTTAAGCGCGGTGATACGGTTATTATTTTGCTCGGGCGGCAGGTTGCCTGGTGGGTACTCACCACGGCCTGCATTCGATTAGGGGCGGTAGTTTCACCCGGCACAACGCAGCTTTCGTCGAAAGACATTGCCTACCGGGTCAATGCGACAGATGCCACTTGTGTTGTAACCGAGGCATCCTGTATCGAAAAGGTCAACGAAGTCGAGGGTGACTGTCCGTCACTAACGGCCAGAATTATTGTCGATGGCGAAGCAGACGGCTGGTTGAACTATGCGGCTGGCCTGCGGGATGCCAGCGAGGAGTTTGTCGCAGCGGACACTGACGCGAACGAAGACTCCTTGTGTTATTTCACATCGGGTACCACCGGGTATCCGAAAATGTGCATTCAGAATCACGCCTATGGCACGGGGCATGTGACGACCGGCAAGTTCTGGCTTGATCTGAAAGAAGACGACCTGCACTGGAACATCAGCGACACGGGCTGGGCGAAAGCCGCCTGGAGCAGCTACTTCGGGCCCTGGCTCTGCGGTGCCGCGCTTTTCGTTCATCATTCCGCGGCATTCGACCCGGATGCGAGTCTGGCGATGTTCAAACGCTATCCGATCACGACGTTTTGCGGTGCGCCGACCATTTACCGATTGTTTGTACAGAAAGATCTGTCGGTGTTGGAGGGCACTCAGTTGCGGCACTGCGTTGGCGCGGGCGAACCTTTAAACCCTGAAGTTATTGAACGCTGGCGTGAGGCAACCGGGCTGGTTATTCGCGATGGATACGGACAGACGGAGTCGGTTATTCTTTGCGGCAACATGCCGATGATTGAGCCACGCTTCGGATCGATGGGAAAACCGATGCCCGGTATCGATCTTGCGGTTATCGACGATGAGGGTAACTCCTTGCCACCCAATGAGGAGGGCGATATCGCGGTCAGAGTCGTTCCGGAGCGTCCCATCGGCCTGTTCAAGGAATACAAGAACGAACCCGAAAAGACGGCGGCCTGTTTTCGCGGCGACTGGTACATAACCGGAGACCGCGCAACGGTCGACGAGGATGGTTATTTTTGGTTCGTTAGTCGCGCAGACGACGTGATTCTCTCGGCCGGCTATCGTATCGGACCGTTTGAAGTAGAGAGCGCTCTGCTGGAGCACTCCGCCGTGGTTGAATCGGCCGTGGTTGGCAGTCCGCACGAGGAACGCGGTGAAGTTGTTAAGGCATTTATCGTATTGGCGTCCGGAGAGGAAGCGAGCGACGAACTGGTGAGCGAACTCCAAAACCATGTCAAAAAGGTCACCGCACCCTACAAATATCCCCGTAGAATCGAGTTTGTTGATGAACTCCCGAAAACAGTAAGTGGCAAAATCCGACGAGTCGAATTACGAGAACGTGAATTGAATCCGTGATACCTGATCTGATGTTAGAGGCTGTCGTTACTGATTACGCGTTCATCTTGTGCATCCGGTGGGTGCTCGCGGTGGTATTCGCTATCGCCGTAGTACATAAGCTGATTTCACCCGCGTCGTTTGTCGCGACCCTGCAAGCGTATAAGCTCTTGCCCGCAGGGATGGCGAGTATCATCGGCTATGCCCTGATTGCCGGCGAATTTCTAACGGTGCTGGCACTGCTGCTGAATACTCAGTCGGGGAGCATCGCGGCGGCCATATTGCTGACCGTCTACACATTGGCCATGCTGGTCAATCTGTTACGCGGACGTCGTGATATTGACTGCGGGTGCTCGGGACCGTATTTGCGGCAGACGTTGTCTGGCTGGCTGGTGGTACGCAACGCTGGCTTCATTGCCCTGGCACTATTGACCGCAATGGATATCGGTTCGTCGCGCCCGTTGGGAGTGCTGGACTGGTTTACGGCGGTGGCGACGGCAGCGACGTTCGCATTAATCTATTTCGCGGCGAACCAGATTGCGTCTGTCAGGGCACGTTATGGAAGTTGACGACGATTCATTGCGGTTGGAGCCGCTCTTAACGGAATGATGAATTCATGAATACAGCACTACTGATCTCGAACGTGGTCTTGTGGACCCTTGTCGCCGGACTTGCAGTGACTGTACTTGCGCTGGCCCGGCAGGTCGGAATTCTGCACGAGAGAATTGCGCCGGCCGGAGCCCTCATGGTGAGGGGTGGACCGAAAGTAGGCGAGCAGGCGCCCGTCGTCGATGTAACGGACATTGAGGGACGGGATCTTTCTTTTGGCAACGCGCGGGAAGACGCGAAATCCACGCTGTTGTTTTTCCTCTCGCCCACGTGTCCCGTTTGCAAGACCTTGTTACCCGTGCTCAAGTCCTCACAAAAAACGGAACGCGACTGGCTTGAAATCATCCTTACGAGTGACGGCGATGTAGCGGCTCAAGGGGCGTTTATCAACGAGTATCAGTTGGGTGACTTTACGTATGTGTTGTCGACCAACCTTGGCATGACTTATCAGGTAGGAAAGCTGCCGTTCGCGGTGTTGATCGACCATGACGGCATCATTCGTTCGAAAGGATTGGTGAATTCCCGTGAGCATCTCGAAAGTTTGTTCGAAGCCAAGGAGCGGGGTGTCGCGTCCGTGCAGGAGTATATGGCCGGAATTCAAAAACAGGCTGCGGAGGATCAGGATGACTAGCAAGCAACGCTCACGCGGTTCCAGCGACCGACTATCGTCGTGGTAAATCGTGTCCCCAATCCGCACGACCTGGAAGCGATCGAGACAGCGAGCCTTGACGAGCTGCGCAGTCTGCAGCTCAAGCGCTTGCAATGGTCGGTCGGGCATGCCTATAAGAACGTAGCGCCGTACCGGGCGAAGTGCGACGCGGTGGGCATCGTTCCCGCGGACCTCAAGTCGCTGGATGATCTTGCGAAGTTTCCGTTCACGGTCAAAGACGATCTGCGGCAAAGTTACCCTTTCGGCATGTTCGCCGTGCCGCAACGGGATATCGTTCGTATACATGCGTCCAGTGGTACCACAGGCAAGCCGACAGTGGTTGCTTACACCCGGAACGACATTGAAACGTGGGCAACAGTCGTTGCTCGTTCAATTCGTGCCAGCGGTGGCGAAGCCGATGACATGATTCACATCGCTTACGGCTACGGATTGTTCACGGGTGGACTTGGCGCCCACTATGGCGCGGAGAAGCTGGGCGCGACGGTTGTGCCGATGTCGGGGGGGCAAACGCCAAAACAGGTTCAGCTCATTCTGGATTTTAAACCCGACATCATTATGGTGACGCCGTCCTACATGCTCAATATTGCCGATGAATTCGAGCGTCAGGGTCTCGATCCGGCCGAATCGTCTCTGCAGGTGGGTATTTTTGGCGCGGAACCCTGGGGTGGTGCGATGCGCAAGGAAATCGAGCAGCGTTGCGGACTGGATGCGGTGGATATTTACGGGCTCTCCGAAGTCATCGGCCCCGGTGTGGCCAATGAATGCATTGAATCGAAAGACGGGCCGACGATCTGGGAAGACCATTTTTATCCCGAGATCATTGATCCGGAAACCGGCGATTGCCTAGCGGACGGAGAACCCGGCGAGCTCGTATTCACGTCGCTTACGAAAGAAGCATTGCCGATCATTCGTTATCGCACCCGGGACTTAACACGCCTGTTGCCGGGCACGTCTCGAACGATGCGGCGAATGGATAAGATCACCGGACGCAGCGATGACATGTTGATTATTCGTGGTGTTAACGTGTTTCCTACCCAGATCGAAGAGCAGGTCCTGGCGGTTGCGGGTCTTGCACCGCACTACCAGATTCGGGTCGGTCGGGACGGACAGCTCGACGTGATTACCGTTCAAGTGGAAAAAACGCTTGAGGCCGCCACGGCTACCGACAACCGGAGTACCGCGCTGGCTGGCAAACTACGCAAAAGCATCAAGGATTTTGTTGGCGTGAGCGCAGTCATCGAGGTTTGTGAACCCGGCGGTGTGACACGCTCGGAGGGCAAGGCGGTGCGTGTAATCGACGAGCGTCATTAGCCGCAAGCGGCTTGTTTTGACCCTGACCCCGAATTTCAGAACGCTGGATCTAGACCGCGAAATTTTGCTTGAACTGAGGAAACCAACGCATGGCAGCCAAACCGATCAGTCGTTTTCCCGTCCCCGATCTTGAGGATTTACCGGAGGACATTCGCGAAAGAATTGTTGCGGTACAGGAAAAAACCGGCTTCATTCCGAACGTTTTTCTTGCACTGGCTCACCGACCCGATGAGTTTCGTGCGTTTTTCGCCTATCACGATGCGCTTATGGAGAAAGAAGAAGGACTGAGCAAGGGCGAACGGGAAATGATTGTTGTCGCAACGTCGGGATTAAATCATTGTATCTACTGCGTCGTCGCTCACGGCGCCGTGCTGCGTATACGTGAAAAGAATCCATTGCTGGCGGACCAGGTCGCCACGAATTACCGCAAAGCCGACATTACGCCGCGGCAAAAAATCATGCTCGACTTTGCCGCCAAGGTATCGCTCGATGCGCAGTCCGTGGACGACGAAGACTTCGATACGCTTCGTGAACATGGCTTCACAGACGATGAGATATGGGACATCGGCGCTATCACGGCCTTTTTCTCGCTTTCAAACCGCATGGTCAATGTGACATCGATGCGCGCCAATGATGAGTTCTATCTAATGGGTCGGGTGCCGAAATAGCCGGTTAAATTGAACAAGCCGCCGTTTTCGCGGCTTAGGGGCTGACGGTGCGGTAATCGGCGCGAGTCTGACGAACCGGCAGGCGATTGAAAAATCCCGGATTCATCTCATAAATGTGAAATAAATACACCACCGGACAAAGAAATCGATGTACCATTGCCGCGCTATGAAATCCTTCTGGTGCAAATTTGTCATGATTTCCGTGCTCTTCATGAGCCTGGACGGCGCTGCTGACATCGAAAGTACCGGTCACCCGCACGGCGATGACGGTGGCCAGCTTTACGCCGCTCAAACAGTATCGAGTGTGGACACAGCCGCAGCATCGGATTTCGACGTGCAACATTGTGAACACTGCTGTCACGGACATACATTCAGTATCGTCGGTCAGATAGCGGCCATTCTTCCCTCGTTGATTGACACCGATCAGCAAGCGGCTGTTGCACCGCAAATACGCCATTCCGCACACGCTCCCCCCACACCCCCTCCGAACGTTTAAATCGAATTTCCTTTAAGTTCGTGCGTACCGAAATCACTTCGGTGTGCGCGCTGATCTACAGTATGCGGAATACGATTTATGCGAAAGACAATATGTGAGCTGACCCTTTTACTGGGCAGCATGTTAACCCTCCCGTGCACAGCGCTGGCCGCCGAGGCCACGCGAGCGGACCCGGTTCTGATTCAGTTTGTGCAATCAGTAGTGGACACCAATCCGCGCGTGCAGGCGGCACAAGCCGCCCTTGAAGCCAGCGGGGCCTATCGAGATGCGGCATCGCGACCGTTGTATAACCCGTCGCTAACGCTCGGTGCGGAGAATGCGGATACCGATACCCGCACGGTCGGCGTCAGCCAGAGACTGGACTGGAGCGGCAAGCGCAAGGCGCGTACGGCCGTAGCGGCGTCGGACCGACTGGTGGCGGAGGCCCGCTATCGATCGGCGCGATGGGCTATCACGGTCGAATTACTGGACGGACTTGCACTGCACCAGACCGGTGTGGAGCGTAACAACCTGGCGGAGTCGCGTCGGTCGCTAATGGACGACTTCGCGACACTGGCTAAGCTGCGATTCGAGGCCGGGGATCTGAATCAGGTCGAAATGGCGCTGGCAACACTGGCTTTTACCGATGCACGTATTCGCAAAGCGACGGCGGGCACGGCACTTGCCGAAGCCCGGCAAGCAGTACGAAATCTGACACCACGTGTGCCGCCGGAGCAATGGCCGACACTGTCCGACCAGATGCCCGTATTGCCCGCCAGTGCGACCGATGCGCAGACATTGGTGCTGGCGTTGCCCGAAGTGATGGCCGCGCAGCAGCAGGTGGAATCGGCCAATGCCGTCGTCAGCTTGCGTGAACGACAACGCAAACCCGACCCGACAATCAGTCTGTCCGGCGGCCGGGAGAGCGGTACGAATCTGGTGGGCGTCAATGTGTCCATACCGCTGTTTATACGCAATCGATTTAACTACGAAGTGCTTGCGGCGATGGCGGAGAGACGTCAGGCCCGGCAAATATCCGACGATATTTTACAGCGCGCTTATGCACGGCTTACGAGCGCCATCGAGCGCTATGAGTTATCACGCGCAGCCTGGGGCGATTGGGAATTGACCGGTCAATCCAGCCTTACCAGTCAAACTGAACAACTGCGGAAGCTGTGGCAAGCCGGCGAAATAAGCACGACTGATTATCTTGTGCAATTGCGCCAGACCATCGATGTCCAGGAAAGCGCGCTCGATTTGCGATTCGCCTTGTGGCGAGCGTGGTTCGAGTGGCTATGGGCGTCCGGACAGGTCGATGAGTGGCTGGGCCAGGGAGACTACCGATGAGCGACAAGACTTTTCGCAGCAGCACAAATTCAATGGAGAAACCGTTAATGAACACACTGAAACTTTGGGCGCTGTGTCTGTGTTTGACACTGGGGGCCCCTGTTTATGCACAGCAGGATGACCACGACGCCAATGAGACCGCCGGTGGCCACGGAGATGAAGAAGAGCACGGTGACCACGATGAGGAAGGAGGCGAAGAAGGTGAGGGAGGCGCGACTGAAATCACTGTCGCTCAACAGCGAGTCGCCGGTATTGTCATTGAGGCGTTGCAACCGCAAAGCCTGGCCGCGGAGATTGGCGCACCCGGTGAGGTAACGCTGAACGCATACCTGACGCGAAAAGTCACGCCGCGTATCACGGCGCAGATCATGCAACGTCACGTCAGGCTTGGCGAGCGCGTAACCATCGGACAGCCGCTGGTTACTTTGTCGAGCGTCCAGCTGGCCGAAGCGCAAGGTGAGCTGCAGGTTGCAGAACGCGAATGGCGGCGAGTCGAATCACTCGGCCGATCAACCGTGTCCGCAAGGCGTTACACGGAAGCGCAAGTCGCGCAACAGCAGGCCATCTCCCGGGTTGGTTCTTATGGCATGACAGCGGAGCAGATCAAGGCGCTGCTGGAAGGGGGCACCGCGATTGCCGACGGCACGTTCCAGTTATTGGCAACGCAACCGGGAACGGTTATCCGCGACGACTTTATCGAGGGCGAATTTGTCGAACCCGGCCGAGAGTTGTTCGAAATCAGCGACGAAACGCAAATCTGGGTGGAGGCCAATCTGACGCCGGAAGAAGCACTTGGCGTCAAAACCGGCGCGCGGGCCCGCGTTAAAGCCGGGACCACCTGGTTTGAAGGGCGTGTCGTTCAGGCATACCACGTACTCAATGAAACCACGCGCACGCTGGGCGTACGCATCGAAGTCGCCAATCCGGACGAACGTCTCCACCCGGGTTTGTTTGTTGATACGCGTATCGAGGGGGCAGCGTTGATCGACGTGTTCGCTGTGCCGGAGGAAGCGGTCTTACGCGGTCCCGACGGTGACTGGGTCGTTTTGGTTGAGGAAGCACCCGGTAAATTCGAATCGCTTGAGATTGAAGTCGTGCGAACGGTGGCCGGTATGGCAGTGATAGAAGGCGTACCGGCAGGGACGCGCATCGTCACCCAGGGTGCCTTTTTCGTTCAATCGGAAATCGCGAAGAGCGGCTTCGAGATTCACAACCACTAAGGGAGATGAATCGTGTTAAATAAAATCATCGACCTTGGTGTCGAAAACCGTCTGTTGGTGGTGCTGGCTTTGTGCGCTACCGTTGTTGGCGGCGCGCTGATCTTGCCCAATCTGAATCTCGACGCTTTTCCGGATGTGACCAATGTTCAGGTCCAGATCAATACAGAGGCACGTGGTCTTGCCGCGGAAGAGGTCGAGCAACTGATCACGTTTCCGATCGAGGCCGTGATGTACGCACTTCCCGATGTCGAGGAGGTGCGTTCGATCTCCAAAACGGGGCTCTCCGTGATCACGGTAGTGTTCAATGAAGGCACCGATATTTACTTTGCCCGCCAGTTGGTGTTCGAACGCCTGCAAGCAGCGCGTGAACAGATACCCGCGGGCGTAGGCGTACCGGAAATGGGGCCAAACACATCCGGCCTGGGGCAGGTTTACCAATACATTTTGCGCACCGACGATCCTGAGAAATACGATATTCTGACGTTACGCAGTTTGAATGACTGGGTTGTCAAGTTGCTGCTGATGCCGGTCGACGGTGTCACCGAGGTGCTGTCGTACGGTGGCGAGGTTCGCCAGTACCAGGTACAAGTCAATCCGGAACGGTTGCTAGCCTACGGCCTCAGTGTGGGCGAAATTTCAGCCGCCATCGAAGCCAACAACCGGAACGCCGGCGGTTGGTATCTTGATCGCGGCGCCGAGCAGTTGGTGATTCGAGGCGTGGGTTGGGTGCGCAGCGGCGACGACGGCTTGCGCGATATCGGCAACATTCCGTTGAAGGATGCCGATGGCGTCGTGGTACGGGTGCGGGACGCGGCATTCGTCACGTTCGGCCCGGAAATACGCCAGGGCGCCGTGACGATTACCCGTCGCGATGCCAACGGCAATCCCGAACCGCTGGGCGAAGTGGTGGCCGGAATTGTGCTCAAGCGCATGCAGGCCAATACCAAGGCTACGATTGACGGCGTCAAAGACCGCCTGCCCGCGATCCAGACGGCATTGCCCGAGGGCGTAACGCTCGAGCCTTTTTACGATCAGGCCGATCTGGTCGACAAGGCCGTAACCACTGTCAGCAAGGCGCTGCTCGAAGCGTTCGTGCTGATCGTGATCGTGCTGATGTTATTCCTGATGAATTTTCGCGCCACCTTGCTGGTACTGATCTCGGTGCCGGTATCCATCGGCCTGGCGCTAATGGCCATGGCTTACTGGGGCGTATCGGCCAACCTGATGTCCCTGGGCGGCCTCGCGATTGCCATTGGCATGATGGTCGATGGCTCTGTCGTCATGATGGAACACATTTTTTCTCATCTCACGACGCCCGATGCTCGCCACAAACAACATGCGATCCAAGAGAGCGGCTCGGAGACACCCTATGATGCCGAGCACGACAGTGGCGGCATGCCGCTGCGGATACAAGTGGCGGCACGCGAAGTCGGGCGACCGGTTTTTTACGCCGTTCTGATTATCATGATCGTATTCGCCCCTCTATTTAGCCTGGAGGGCGTGGAAGGCAAGCTGTTTCAGCCCATGGCGATTTCCATCGTGCTCGCGATGATGGCCTCGCTTCTGGTGGCACTGATCGTGGTACCCGCGCTGGCGACCTATGCCTTCAAAACCGGCGTAAAGGAGAAGGAGAGCCCGGTCATGCGACCGCTTGATGCGCTCTACCGACGCACGCTCGACAAGGCGCTGGACCGACGTCGGCTGGTCGTCGGCGTGGCGCTGGGGCTGTTCGTTGCCTCGCTGGCGCTGGTGCCGTTCCTGGGCACCGAGTTCGTTCCGGAGCTCGAAGAGGGCACTGTGAACGTTCGTGTCACGCTGGCGCCCTCATCGAGCCTGGACACGGCACTGGGCGTGGCGGCGAAACTGGAGCGGGAAGTGATGACGTTTCCGGAAGTTATTTACGTCTCCAGTCGTATCGGTCGGCCGGAGTTGGGCGGCGATCCGGAGCCGGTCTCCAACGTCGAACTGTACATTGGACTGAAACCGGTGTCGGAGTGGACCAGCGCGCCGGATCGCAAGGCATTGCAGACTCTGCTCGAAGAGAAAATGTCGATCCATCCCGGCTTGCTGTTCTCCTTTTCCCAGCCGATTGCCACGCGTGTTGACGAACTTCTTTCGGGCGTTAAGGCGCAGTTGGCCATTAAATTATTCGGTCCGGATCTGGACGGTTTGGCGCGCATAGGCAGTGAGATCGAAACGCTCGTCAAAGGCGTGGAAGGTACACGAGGCGTGGCTATGGAACAGATCGCCGGCGAAGCGCAGTTGGCGGTGCGGCCTGATCGCGACGCACTGGCCCGCTACGGCATTCCGGTTGACCAGGTCATGAAACTGGTCTCCGATGCCGTGGGTGGCGTGAGTGCGGGGCAGGTTATCCGTGGCAATGAGCGTTACGATATTTACGTTCGATACGCGCAGCAGGATCGTGACAGCGTCGATGCCATTCGTGCATTGATCCTGCAGGCACCGAGCGGTGCCTGGGTGCAGTTGGGCGATGTGGCCACGGTGGCCATCGAATCCGGCCCACCGCAGATTCGTCGTGACGATGTGCAGCGGCGCGTGGTCATTCAGTCCAATGTCGAAGGGCGGGATATGGGTGGTCTGGTGGCTGAACTGCAGCAACGCATCAACGATGAAATCGACCTGCCAACGGGTTATACGGTCGTCTTCGGCGGACAGTTCGAGAACCAGCAACGCGCACAGCAACGGCTCATGATTGTTGTGCCTTTGTCGCTGGGACTGATATTCCTGTTGCTGTATTTCGCCTTCAGTTCAGTCGGGCAGGCACTGTTGATCATGATCAACGTACCGCTCGCGCTGATCGGCGGTATCGCGGCGCTGTTTTTCTCCGGCCAGTACCTGTCAGTACCGGGATCGATCGGTTTTATCGCGTTATTCGGCGTGGCGGTGCTTAACGGCGTGGTCATGGTCAACGCGATCAATCGGCGCATGGAGGATGGCGTGGAAAGCAGGACGGCCGTTTTCGACGGTGCCTTGTCGCGATTGCGCCCGGTTCTGATGACGGCATCGATTGCGGCGCTCGGCCTTATTCCCATGCTGCTGGCAAGCGGTGTAGGTTCGGAAGTTCAGCGGCCACTGGCGACGGTGGTGGTTGGGGGGCTATTCTCCTCGACGCTGCTGACGCTCTTCGTCGTGCCGGTGTTGTACGGCGCGTTCTCGCGGGCAACGCTGAGTGATGCACAGTGAGTGCGCGATCACGCTTGCGGCGAGCTTGGCGGGCGGCAGGGTGATGACGATTAAATAGCCATTCGCGTAAAACACGGTGGGCGGGAAATGATCGAGAAAACACAACTTGATTTGCAGGTGCTTTTGCCTGACGTCGAGCAAGAGAGCGATGCGTGCTATCAAAGGCTTCGTGATCTGATCGAGGCAAAAGCCGGGGTGTCGGCGGCACATTTACTTGAACGTTCCGCCGACACGCCTTCGCAGTTATGCGTTCACGTGGATCCGGCGGTTTGTAGTGTGCAGGAGTTACGGCAGTTTGCCCGTCGGGCAGGTGCCAAATTGCAGGCGAACTACGGTCACCTCGTGATCGATCTCGCGCCGATGCCGGCCGCGCGGGCGCAGCGCATCCAGGCTCAGCTGGGCGTCATTCCCGGCGTCCTGGAGGCCAGCGTATCAGCGGATGGTCTGGCGCGGCTTGAGTTCGATCGCGACGCGATTGAGGCACCCCGGTTACGTGAAAAACTGGCTGAGCTGGCAGGTGGCGCCGCGGACCACACAGAAACCGAGCACGCGCACGGTGGGGTTTTCGGTGAAAAGACGGAGATCATTTTCATCGGCCTGTGCGGTCTCATCCTTCTGCCTGCCTGGCTGCTGGAGGCATTTTCTGATGCCCCCGGGTGGCTGACGCAGTCGCTGCTGGTCATCGCATTCGGCCTGGGTGGCTGGTTCACTTTCCGTGAAGCCATTGAAAACCTGCGCGCTCGCCGTTTTGAAATCGATACACTGATGCTGGTCGCGGCGGTTGGTGCCGCGATTCTTGGCGAGTGGGCGGAAGGTACGTTGCTCCTGTTTCTCTTCGGACTGGGCCATGCGCTGGAGGCCTACGCCATGGGCAGGGCCAAACGTGCCATCGAGGCATTGGCCGAACTTGCCCCCAAAACTGCCAGCGTCATTCGTGACGGCGAAATCAGTGAAGTCCCGGTCGAGGCGCTCGTCGTCGGCGATATTGTCATTGTTCGGCCCAATCAGCGGCTGCCGGCCGATGGATTCGTCGTCAAAGGTCAAAGCAGCATCAACCAGGCGCCAATCACCGGAGAAAGTGTGCCGGTGGACAAGCAACCGGTCGCGGACATTGCCGGCGCCGCAAGCAGTCTGGATGCCGTCGATGCGTCAAATCGCGTCTACGCGGGTTCGGTCAATGGCAGCGGCGCACTGGAGATTTATGTCGCTCGTGCGAGCGCCGATTCAACGTTGTCGCGTGTGGTCAGCATGGTGCGTGAAGCGCAAACCAACCAATCGCCAACACAGCAGTTTACCGACCGGTTTGAACGCATCTTTACACCCTCAGTCTTCCTGGGGGCGATATTGGTCCTGTTGGTCGGCCTGGTCATCGATGCGGAGATTAGCACCAGCGTCTATCGTACGCTCGCGCTGTTGGTCGCGGCGAGTCCCTGTGCTCTGGCCATTGCGACGCCCAGCGCGGTTCTCAGCGGCGTCGCGCGCGCGGCGCGCGGCGGTGTACTGATCAAAGGCGGCGGACCGCTGGAAAACCTGGGTCGGTTGCGTGCAATTGCCTTCGACAAGACCGGTACCCTGACCGAAGGCAAGCCGCGCCTCACCGATGTTATTGCTTATGGCGATGCGGAAGATAACGAGTTGCTCCGCGTGGCGGTTGCGGTGGAGTCGTTGAGCGACCATCCGCTGGCGGCAGCCGTCGTCAAAGGCGCGACAAAACGCGTACCCGACCTTGAGCGACTTGAGGCTTCGGAGCTTCGCAGCATTATCGGTCGAGGTGTACAGGCGACAGTTGAAGGATTGCAGACCTACATCGGCAAGGACGATCTGTTCAATGAAATAGAAGGGCCGCCGCTGCCCGATGATCTGCACGCGCTTAGCAAACAACTCGAAGCCACTGGACGCACGACAATGCTGGTTCGACAGGGAACGCGTTATCTCGGTGTGATCGGCCTGATGGACACGCCGCGACCTGCAGCGGCCGCGGTGATCGCACAGCTTCACAAGCTCGGTATCCGTCGCATGCTCATGATTTCCGGTGACAACCAGATGGTCGCCGATGCCGTCGCGAAAGAAATCGGACTCGATGAGGCACGCGGCGACCTGATGCCGGAAGACAAGGTCGAGACTATTCGACAGCTGCGACAGGAAGCCCCGGTGGCGATGGTCGGCGACGGCGTCAACGATGCCCCGGCGATGGCCAACGCGACAGTGGGTATCGCGATGGGAGCGGCCGGCTCGGATGTAGCACTGGAGACGGCCGACGTGGCGCTGATGTCGGACGAGTTACGTCACCTGCCATTCGCCGTCGGACTCAGTCGTGCAAGCAGCCGCATCATTCGGCAAAACCTGTGGTTCAGTCTCGGCATGGTGGCCATTCTGGTACCGTCTACGCTGTTCGGCCTGAGCATCGGCGCGGCGGTCCTGATGCACGAAGGCTCAACGGTGCTCGTTGTTATCAACGCATTGCGTCTGCTGGCCTACCGCGCGCCGGTCCTGCCGGATGATTCTTCCGCCAGCGGCCGCTGACATCCCCGGGCAGGTTGCCGGGCACGACCGAGTAAACAGCCGAAAAGTCATGCAAACCGGCGTAAGGTTTCGTACCATGCGGGACTTCTACGAACAATGCGCGGCCCGGGTGGCGGAATTGGTAGACGCTACGGACTTAAAATCCGTTGCCCGAAAGGGCGTGCCGGTTCGATTCCGGCTCCGGGCACCAAATCCGCCCAATACTGTCAAAAAAGTCACCTCCCCTGGAGGCGGATTTATCTTAAGTCCCTACTGTTGTTCTGCTGACCCACGTACCACGAGTTAAACGGCATCCCCAAGAACACCAAAGGAAGCGCGAGACATGGCAACTCCAAAATACGATTCGCCGCTTGAAGAGAGGAGCAACGTGTCGCTTCACGCAGTCGGTCTCGTTCTAAGCGTCAAAGCCCTGGTACTCCTGTTGAAACAGAATTGGCCGTGAGCCGTTTAATCGGTTCGATCCCCTTTTCCCTGAAAAGGCGACTAGGAATATTGTTACTGGCGGCTTTTCTACCAATACCCAAAATAGCGATCGCTCAAGTAGAACAGCTACTCACGCCCGTAACCGGGCAAGAAGAACTCGCCGCAATTCGTTCTCACAACAGCTACTTTCTGAAGAAGCATTTATATTCGGCCAAATACTCTCGGATTGTAAAAGTCAACACAGGCGTCTTATTGTCCGAGGAGCCGTTTGAAATACCTCTATTCAACAATGAATCGTTATCGCTTGTGGCGCTAAAGGTCGACGTTCATGGAGACGGGAATATTGTCAATTGGCAGGGGACTGTAGCCGATCCTTACCTGTCTGTTGGCGAACTGCAAAGTCAGGTGGGATCAGTGAAAACAGCCTCCCTGATTCACGATTCAATGTTTGGAATCGTGATATCGGCCCTCTTATATCAGCAAGATCCCGAAACTGGAATTAGCATTCGAGTCCCTTCTCCAAATACCGCCCCAAAGGCATTACTTCGACAAGTATCGCTTCCTAGAGAATTACCGACGTTTTACGGGGCTGGCGCTTATTTTCGAGGTGCCAATAGAAAAAAATCGTACAAACTGATTGCCCTGCCTTTCGGCGGAGACTCACATTTATTGATTGAAGTTGATCCTAAGAAACTTGTGCCCGCTCGAGAATACGCTGCATCAGATAACTCCGTTTTGGCCAGGCGGAGCAGGGCGGCGAGGGAGTTTCGTGAATCATTGGGTCCGGACCCTAGACTCGAGATATTTCGTGCACTTAGCGCGGCTCGGGCAGCTGAAGTAGATAAGTCCGATTTGGCCAGGCGGAACAGGGCGGCGGGCGAGGCTCCTAAAGAATAAGGTCGCAGCATCGTCCTGAGCGTCGGCGGCTCTCCTCCATTCAAGCATCGCTGTTGCCGAAATGGCGCCCTGGACAACGATCTGACCATTCATGTGCTAGATCTTCACAGATATTGGCGCGACTATTACAAGGCAGATCTATGAGGTTCAACTGGATCGCATAATTATTATGAACTATTATGCAATATGTATTGCTAGGAGATCACTATATGGCTACCGAACGACTTACCGTTTCTCTTGCCCCGGAATTACGGCACTGGATAGACACGGCCATCGAGTCGGGCGGGTATTCAAGTGCGAGCGATTTTGTTGCAACCCTGGTGCGCAACCATCGACGCGGTGAACAGTTGGACCATTTGCTTAGAGAGGGGCTCGAGAGGGGCCAATCAAGCAAGCCGGGCAAAACCTATTGGTCTGATAAAAAGGAGGCTCTGACAGCACGATCAACCACGTGAAAAGAAACCGGTATCAAATCCGGCCCCTGGCGGAAGCCGATCTCGATGGACACGCTCATAATATCGCAAGCGATAATCTCGAGGCGGGCTTGCGATTGTATGATCTCGCTGAAGAAACCTATCAGATGCTGGCTGGGATGCCTTACATGGGCGGCATTTACAACACCAACAAAGCCGAGCTTATGGGAATACGTTATGTACCCATCAAGGGATTTTCGCGTTATCTTGTCTTTTATAAGCCCATTGATAATGGCGTAGAAATAATTCGCGTCCTACACGCGCGAATGGACAAGGATAGCTGGCTTTGACTTTTTCAAAACTAAAGTCACCTCCATTTGAGGCGGATTTATACTAAGTCCCTACTGTTGTTCTGCTGTCCCGCGTACCACGAGTTAAGCGGCATCCCCAAGAACACCTACGGAAGTGCGAAACATGCAAACCCCAAACTACTATTCGCCGCTTGAGGAGAGAATAAACGTCTCGTCTCACGCCATCGGTCTTGTACTGAGTGTCGTCGCCCTGGTGTTCCTGATAAAGCGCGCCGTCGAGTACGGCAGCACCCAGCACGTCGTCAGCTTCGGTATATTCGGTGCCAGCCTGATCATGCTGTACGCAGCCTCGGTCGCTTACCACAGCGCGAAATCACCGGCTCTCCGCGGCCGGTTACGAGTTCTGGACCACGCGGCAATCTATGTGCTTATCGCGGGAACCTATACACCTTTCACGCTGATAACGTTGGCCGGGACGACCGGCTGGGTCCTTTTCTCGGTCGCCTGGGGAATGGCGCTTGCAGGAATCATTCTGAAACTTTTCTTCACCGGTCGATACAACCTGCTTTCGACGCTGATGTACGTACTGATGGGCTGGATCATTGTTTTCGCCATCAAGCCGCTGGCCGACAGCCTGTCACGAGACGGTTTGCTGTGGCTGTTGGCGGGCGGACTTGCCTATACCATTGGTGCCGGAACGTACGCCTTGAAAAGCGTCAAGATGAATCACGCGATATTTCACGTCTGCGTGCTCGCTGGCAGTGCTTGCCACGTAGTGGCCGTTCTTTTTTACGTCCTGCCGAACCGCCCGGTTTAGCAAACCCGTTACGTGAAGCAGAGCGATTCTGACGTCCGACTAGTCATCGGACGATGCAAACGTTTTGTGCACGCTCAAAGCGAGTAATACCTGCGCGCTGAAGTAGAACGGTAAACCCCACACATAATTCGGGAAGTCCGTTTGTGCGAATTGACCGGCGGCGACAGAGAGATCGGAAAAATAGAAAAGCACAGCGCCGATCGGAATAAGAAACGGAGCGCCCAACCCGCGGGTACCGCAGGCCGCCACCACCATCAGGCTGATGACCGCTGTGTAGACGTTCACCGGGATTGCCAACCCGGCCGGCACAAACGGTGCCAGCCACAGGGCAGAACCGACGGAGAGCACCGCGACCGGCAGCAACGCGCCCAGCGCCCAATTAATCTTGATACCACGAATCACAAATGCCGAGGTGTAAGCGATGTGAGCCAGTAGAAAGCTGCCGAGCCCGAACTGGAAGCAACGTTCGCTGGAACCGGCCAGAAACAAGTCCCCACACCATGAGAGTGCGAGACCCGTAAGCACAAGCCGTCCATAACGCGATTGAGTGGCCCCCAGTATTAGCGCTAAAGTAACGAATGCGGTGGACGCCGTCATTTTGGCGGCAATCTGGAGCCACCCTACGTCCAGGAGTCGAGCCGCGATCATCGTGACCGTAGCCGCGGCCACAATACCGATAGTGAGTTTTGTTTTCTGTGTCATATTTTGCGAGACTGCCGGATCACAAAAAACACTTTAACCATTCCGGGCATCCATGGCCAAACTCTATTTTTATTACTCCTCTATGAATGCCGGCAAATCGACGGCCTTGCTGCAATCGAGTTACAACTATCGAGAACGCGGCATGAATACGCTGATCATGGCACCGCAGTTCGACGATCGTTATGGAGTAGGGCGCGTGACGTCGCGAATCGGTCTTGAGGCGGCGGCAACGACGTTCTCGAATGCGGATGACCTGTTTGAGATCGTCACCACGTGCTGCGCGGAAGATCCGCTGCATTGTGTGTTGATCGACGAAGCTCAGTTCCTGACCAAAGAACAGGTTTTCCAGCTCGGACAGGTCAGCGACAAACTGAATATTCCGGTACTCGCTTACGGAATTCGCACGGATTTCCAGGGTGAGCCGTTCGAGGGCAGCAAGTATCTGCTTGCCTGGTCGGACAACCTCAAAGAGCTGAAGGCGATTTGCCACTGCGGCTCAAAGGCCACGATGATTATTCGGCTTGACGAGAATGGCAATGCGGTCACTCAGGGGTCACAAGTTGAGATCGGCGGCAACGATCGTTACCTCTCGATGTGTCGCAAACACTTCAAGGATAATTTCTACGGCGAAACGGAAGTGGGTCAGCCCGAGACAGACAGCGCCGGCACCGCTTAAGCGCTGTTCGGGCAAGTTAGCCGTCGCTATCGCCTGAGGCCAGTAGTTTGTCCATATCCAGCGGCAGCGTGTCCGTATTCTCCTGCGCGAGCATCCGTCGCATATCCGCCAGGTTTTTCATGATAATGGTGTCCGCGAGGCCGGCTTCATCCGCCTGGACGCCGTGAGTCGCGGCGCGGTGCAGGAATTTGATGCTGTGATTACCGATCGAGACCACGTCGTCATGCATCATCACGTGATTCGAAATCTTGCGTGAGTTAACGTAAGTCCCATTGGTGCTGTTTAGATCCATCAGGAAGGTTGCGGAACCATGCCGAATGAACATTGCGTGGTGGCGGCTGATAAACCGGCTCTCAACCGATAAATCGTTGTGCTCCGAACGCCCGACCAGTGTGCGCGGTTTGTCGAGTGTCAATTCTTTGATCGTCTTGCCGTTGAGACTGAGATAAAGTTGCGGCGCCTCGTCCGCAACCTCGGCGTCCGGCACCGGTACCTGCACCTGGATCGCACCGGTTTCGTCCGTTATATCCGGATGTTCGATATGTTTTTTCCGCACAGGACAGTTTGCCGCTTTGGCCAGGGCGAGCAAGGCCAGGCGATCAACGATTCCAGGCCACCCGCCTGAAGCCCGGTGCAATTCGTCGCATACGGCTCCGGGCATGATGCGTGACGGCTTGGCGGCGCCACCGGCATCCAGTTTCGCGTAAAGATAGTCCGTTGTTTCCGAACGTGCCAGGGGCTGCAGGTAAAACTCGCCGGTCATGCGGCTGGCGATGCATTGCATGGCGGGCGCTTGAATAATCGACTGAATCGAACGATCACTGGAAAAAACCATTCGCAGGGCACTTGCGTGCCTGACCTTGACGCTCGCCAGTTCGCACAGTACCCGTAAGGCGCTGGGATTCATGGCGTGCGTGTGTTCGATGATCAGTAACGGCGGCCGACCGGAAGCCGCTTGTTGCATCGTGAACACCTTCAGCATATTGATCAGTTCGTTGACAGAATTGTAGTCAAGGCGATAGCCAAACTGACCGAGCACCGCCTCAAGTAGCGAGGTCGTGTTCAAGCCCGCTCCATCGACAATGGCGACGGCAATTTCGGTGTCCAGGGAAGCGACGAATTCCCGCAGTATGGTCGTTTTACCGGATAACGTCGGTCCCAGAAAAAGTCCAAGACCCTGCTGGTTTTCGTAGGTGGAGTTTAGAAAGTCGAGCGCGGCATGCTGCCCCGAATAATGCACGAACAGCAGCGGCTTCCCGTGAGTACGGAAAGGTTGCTCCTGTAAGCCGGCAGCGTCTAAATCCATGTGCCCCCACCCGGTGTTAGTTGAAAACCGCGGTCGTGTTTCAGTTACTATTTATGTGTTGTTGTCGTTTTGCGTAACTGGCCGATCAGTTTACGATTGGCGTGTTTATCTTGCAAACGAATGTTTGATGATCCCTTTACGATCAATCGAACACGGACAATTTATCATAATCCACCTTTAACATAAACGATAATCGGTTGAATAAAAAAGAGAAAGAAGTCATTCCAGTCACTGTGTTTTGGCGCCCAGCGCGGACGAATGGGGGCTAAATCCTTGACTGAATTACTGTCCGGACAGGACCTCACCGTCTATCGTGGCGAGCGCTGCCTGTTTCAGGGCCTGAATTTTGCGCTAAATGAGGGTGAATCCCTGTTAGTCCAGGGCCCCAATGGTTGCGGCAAGACCACCTTGCTGCGGGCGGTCGCCGGCCTGCTGGACCTTGAGGAGGGTGCCGTTCGGTGGCGCGGGCGGTCAATCATCGACCACCGACAGGATTTTCATCGTGAATTGGCGTGGTTCGCACATCGGGTCGGGTTCAAGGGCGATCTCACGTTGCTTGAGAATCTGCGTTTTGAATCGGGGCTGCGCAGCACGTCGATGACATCGCTCGATGCGGTGCTGGAGAAGCTGGGGCTGGGTCCGTTGACACCGCTACCGTTTCGCGCGCTGTCGGCCGGTCAGCAACGACGCGTGGGGCTGGCTCGCCTGTTACTCACAAACGCACGCCTGTGGTTATTGGATGAGCCCCTGACGAATCTTGATGCGAACGGGCAGGAACTGGTCGTCAAACTTATTCTGCAACACCTGGAAGGCGGCGGGGCCTGTATGCTGGCATCGCACCAACCGGTTGAACTCTCTGCGAACATGCAACGGATCGTGCTGCAGTGACAGACGCTGGCAACCCGACCCTGTGGCAAGGATTTACTGCCGTTGTCAAACGCGACCTGCTGCTCGCGTTCAAGCGACCGGGTGATATGCTTAACCCGCTATTTTTCTTTGCCATGGTCAGCACGCTTTTCCCGTTGGCCATCGGCCCGGCCGGGGACCAGTTGCAAGTCCTTGGGCCAGGAGTGGTCTGGGTTGCAGCGCTCCTGTCTGCGCTGCTGTCATTAAACAGTTTGTATCTCAGTGACCTTGAGGATGGCAGTCTGGATCAGCTCATACTCAGTCCGCAACCCCTGCCACTGATATCGCTTGGCAAGACCGTGGCACACTGGTTAGTCAGTGGCTTGCCCCTTGTGCTAGTCTCGCCACTGATCGCGATCACATACCAAATGCCGGCAGAGACGATGGGCGTTATGGTGGTAACGCTGACGCTTGGCACCATCAGTTTGAGTTTGCTGGGATCGGTTGGCGCCGCGTTAACCGTCGGACTTAACCGGGGCAGCGCGCTGTTAAGTCTTCTGGTGCTGCCGCTTGCCATGCCGGTTCTGATCTTCGGGGCTCGAACCGTCGCATTGGCTGCAGCGGATGACGCCGTTTCAGCGGGCGTATACTTTCTCGCCGCCTACTGCATGTTGGCATTGAGTTTCGCCCCGTTCGCGGCGGCAGCAGCGTTGAAAATCAGTAACGAGTAATTTTTAAAACATGTGGAAATTCCTGCACAAACTGGCATCGCCACCGCATTTCTATGCGTTGGCTGCAAAAATGATTCCCTGGTTTAACATCAGCGGATTGCTGCTGATTGCCTACGGAACCGTAGCCGGGCTTTTTTTCGCGCCGGCAGACTATCAGCAGGGTGATGCCTTCCGCATTATCTATGCACACGTTCCGGCGGCTTATTTGTCGATGATGGCTTACAGCATTATGGCGATCTCGGCGGGCATCGGCTTGATCTGGCGCATGAAGCTGGCGCACGCGGTTGCGGCGGCGGCGGCACCGCTGGGTGCGTGGTTCACTTTCCTTGCGTTGGCGACCGGATCCATTTGGGGACGCCCGATGTGGGGGACTTGGTGGGAATGGGGCGATCCACGACTCACGTCCGAACTCATTATGCTGTTTCTTTACTTCGGTTATATGTCTTTGCGTGCCGCCATCGACGAAACCAGTAAAGCTGACAAGGCCAGCGCCGTGCTGATCCTGGTCGGTGCCGTCAATGTACCGATTATCCATTTTTCCGTAGAATGGTGGAGTTCACTGCACCAGGGACCGACGCTGATCAAGGAGGGCGGGCCCGCAATTGAAACAGCGATGCTCTATCCGCTGCTCGCGATGATTCTCGGATTTTCGTTGTTTTTTGGCGCCTTGCTTCTGGCGCGCGTGCGCACTGAGGTATTGCATCGTGAGCGACGATCCCGGTGGGTTCGCAACCTTGTACTGACGGAATCGGCATGATGGAAATATTCGCCATGGGCAAGTACGGTGCCTACGTATGGAGCTCTTTTGCTTTGATGTTTATGGTCATGATTGCCTGTGTCGTACAAGCGCGCTCGCGACACCGCAAAATGTTTCGGCAAATCGAATCTCGCCTCAAATCACAGGCTTTATCGGAGAAAAATGGTCATCGCAGTGAGAATTGAAATTCGGACTCTGGAGGTGTTGGCATGAAACCCAGGCAACAACGTATGCTGGCCGTCGGGCTGGCCGCACTGGGCGTCGTAATCGCGGCCGCATTCACGTTGCGCGCTTTCCAGGACAATATGATGTTTTACGTCGAGATCTCCGATGTTGTGCAGGGCAATGTTCCCGATGAGCGCAAGTTTCGTGTCGGCGGGCTTGTTGTGCCCAACAGCATTGTCCGGGAATCGGGTGAACTGGCGGTGAAATTCACCGTCACGGATACGAAAAACTCCCTGGATGTCCACTATGACGGCATTCTCCCGGATCTTTTTCGGGAAGGTCAGGGCATCATCGCGCACGGCAGTCTGGATGAAAATGGCCAATTTCAGGCGGATACGGTGCTGGCTAAACATGACGAGAAATACATGCCACCCGAAGTCGCCGATTCATTGGCGAAGCACGCTGCAGAGAAAGAAGCAGCGACCGTGGTCGACGAATAATGATCCCGGAAATCGGACATTTCGCGTTAATCCTGGCGCTGTCTCTGGCGCTTTGTCAGGGCATCCTGCCACTGGTCGGGGCTTATCGCGGCGACCAGGCGCTGATGGACGTCGCACGACCGGCAGCGCTCGGCCAGTTATTTTTCGTGGCCGTGTCATTCGGCTGCCTCGCCTGGTCGTTTTTGTACAGTGACTTTTCCGTCCTTTATGTGGCCAACCATTCACAACTGGCCTTACCCGACATTTATAAGTTTTCAGCCGTATGGGGTGCGCACGAAGGGTCCCTGCTGTTGTGGGTCTTGCTGGCGGGCATCTGGACCGTCTCGGTCGGGCGCTACAGCCATCATCTTCCGGCCGAATTTGCGGCGCGCGTGATTGGCGTGCTGGGACTGCTGAGCGTCGGCATTCTGTTGTTTACGCTGCTGACGTCGAATCCTTTTGAGCGCTTGATTCCCGCACCGGCCGACGGCGTCGACCTGAATCCGTTGCTACAGGATTTTGGCCTGGCCATACACCCACCCATTCTCTACACCGGATACGTCGGCTTTTCCGTTGCATTTGCGTTCGCTATTGCGGCCATGCTGACCGGCAACCTCGATCAAAGCTGGGCACGCTGGACGCGTCCCTGGACGACCTGGGCGTGGGCCTTTTTGACCGTGGGTATCGGTCTCGGAAGCTGGTGGGCCTATTACGAACTCGGCTGGGGCGGCTGGTGGTTCTGGGACCCGGTCGAAAATGCTTCCTTCATGCCCTGGCTGGTGGGTACGGCGCTGATTCATTCTCTGGCGGTCACTGAAAAACGCGGTTTATTCAAGAGCTGGACGTTACTGCTGGCCATCTCGGCATTCTCGCTCAGCTTGCTCGGCACGTTCCTCGTACGTTCGGGCATTCTGGTATCGGTGCACGCGTTCGCAACGGACCCGGCGCGTGGCGTGTTTATTTTGTCGTTTCTGGGTGTCGTTATTGGCGGCGCATTGGCGCTGTATGCCTGGCGTGCACCGGGCCTCGATTCCACCGCGGGCTTTCGCCCGGTATCCAGGGAAACATTCCTGCTCCTGAATAACGTCTTGCTCGTGATTGCCGCCACGCTGATTCTGCTCGGCACGTTGTCACCGCTGGTGATGGAAGTCCTCAACATGGGCAAAATATCCATTGGCCCACCGTGGTTTGGCATTGCGTTTGCCATACCGATGGTGCCACTGGTGCTGCTCATGGGTGTCGGCATGCACACCGCCTGGCGCAGCCAGGCGTTAACGCCTTTGCTGAAACAGCTACGAATTCCCGCCATCATCGCGCTGCTTGTGGGTGGCGCTATTCCGGTATTCGTGTACGGACGTTTCGGCGTGCTGGTTACGGTCGGCACAATTGCCGCCATTTGGGTTGTGATAACGGCCGTTTTGCCCGTTATTCGGTCGTGGCGTCGCAAGCCCGGTGCGCCACCGCTGACGCGGGCCATGTTCGGCATGTCCGTGGCTCACCTGGGTGTTGGATTTTTCATCTTTGGCGTCACGATCGTCTCTGCGTTCAGCATCGAAACGGATCATCGCATGGTTCCCGGCGAGCCCGTCGAAGTCGCTGGCTATCAATTTGAACTGCGAAACCTGAAGAACACCAATGGCCCGAATTTCCGCGCTGTCGAAGGTGAGATCGATGTCAGCAAGAACGGTCAATTCATTGGTCAACTCAGGCCGCAGGAACGAACCTACCGGGTGCAGCAAAGCCCGATGACGGAGGCCGGCATCCTTGCCAGCCTGAATCGCGACCTGTTCGTCGCGCTGGGAGAATCGCTTGGCAGTGATGCCTGGAGTGTGCGACTGCAATACAAGCCGATGATTCGCTTCATCTGGCTGGGTTGCCTGGTTATGGCACTCGGTGGAATCATCGCCGCCAGTGATCGGCGCTACCGCATGACCGCCGCCGAGAAAAAATCCGCCGCGGCGCTTCGCGGCGAAGGAGAGCCGGCCTGATGTCCCGGTTCCTCGTGCCAATCGTTGTGTTCGCGATCATGATTCCGATTTTTATCATCGGGCTGGGCCGCAACAAATCGGAGTTGCCGTCACCGTTGATCAGCGCCCAGGCACCGACGTTCACATTACCGTCCCTGCGGGACGAAAACGTGTTTGTTGGAAGCGAAAGTTACAAAGGTAAAGTCGCACTGGTCAATGTCTGGGCGACCTGGTGCGCCGCCTGTCGCACAGAACACCCCTATCTGATGGAACTGGCTCGGCGCGGCGACGTGCCCATTTTTGGTCTTAACTGGCGCGATCAACGTGAACCGGCGCTGGACTGGCTGGCGCAACTCGGTGACCCGTATTTCGAAATCGCTTACGACGAAGACGGCCGGGTCGGGATCGATTGGGGCGTCTATGGCGCGCCCGAAACCTTTCTGATCGGGACTGACGGAACGGTACTTTTTAAGTACATCAGTCCAATGAACGAGCGGGTATGGCAGCAAGAGTTCCTACCAAGAATCCAGGCCGCCGAGGGCGTTAATTGATGAAACGTATTATTCTGGCGATGTTCTTAATCGGTCTGGCGGTGCCAGGACACGCGATTGACGAGGGTCAGGCATTCGCCGACCCGGAGATGCAGGCGCGCTATGAAGGCATCATTTCAGAAGTCCGTTGCCTCGTCTGCCAGAACCAGACGATTAAGGACTCCAACGTTTTTCTGGCTGCCGATTTGCGTCGTGAAATTCGCAGGTTGCTCAGCGAAGGCAAATCGAATGCGGATATTTCCGAATTCCTGGTGTCACGTTACGGAGATTTTGTGCTCTATCGTCCACCCATGAGAGGCAAGACGCTTATCCTGTGGTTAGCTCCGTTCCTCCTGATCGGATTCGGAATTGTCGTTGTCATACGAGTGCTGCGCGGTCGTATGTCGATGTCAATCGACGATGACAACGAACCGGCGAGTACTTAGTCGATGCTCTGGCTAATATTTGGTCTCATGCTGTTGGTGGCAGCGCTCGTAGTCGCATGGCCGTTGATTCGGCAGGAACGTCGACTGAGCATCCGCTCGGCACTGGCCATCGTCTTTATCATCGCCGTTTCGGCAGCGATGTACTCCCAGACGGGACAACCGGACGCTCGAGGCGCTATCGCTGAAAGCAACAGCGTTGAGGAAATGGTGACGGCACTTGCAAGTCGGCTGGAAACGGATCCGGAAGATTTGAAAGGCTGGAAAATGCTGGCTCGGTCTTACATTCAGCTCAAACAATACCCGCAAGCCATCGCCGCTTTTGAGCGAGCGGTTGAACTGGAGCAGTACAGGGACGGTCAGACACTCGTCGATCTCGGCGAAGCGATCATGCTGAACGACAACAACGCGCTGCATGGCAGAGCTTTGCAACTGTTCGAAAATGCACTGGCGATCGCACCGCGCAATCCCAAGGCCATGTTCTATGGTGGCATCGCCGCCATCGAGCGTGGCGAGCCGCTGGTGGCAGCCGATCGGTGGGAGGCTCTGCTGGAATCCTCGCCGCCGGCCGAAATTGAGGGCATATTGCGGCAGAGAATCGCCGAGTGGCGCGGCCTGGACGTACCCGCGACTCCGCCTGCGAGTGACCTCGTCGATGCCGTGGCGATTGCCGTAAACATCGCACTCGCTGACGAGGCTGCGCAGATTGTAGAACCCGGAGCCACCGTATTCATCATCGCAAGAGATCCCGCACAGCCCGCACCGCCCATTGCAGTGGCACGCCGGCTTGCGTCTGAATTACCGTTTACGGTGTCGTTGAGTGACGCCGATTCAATGATCCCGGGTCGTGCGTTAAGCAATTTCGCTACGCTTGAGATTATCGTGAGGGTATCGGCTTCCGGGCAGCCCATCGCACAGTCGGGTGACTGGTTCGGTAGCCAGGTCATCGATGCCGGTACGACCCGCGATCTCGATATTGTGATCGAACACCAGGTTCCATAAGCAGAATGCAACGGTTACGATGCGGGCTGCATGGACAAATTTGACCTGAAGAAAACGAAATCGGGGTATACGCTTAGTGTGCCAACACGCGGTACTTCGTTGTTGCGGTTTCCATTGTTTAACAAGGGCACGGGTTTTACGCCGGACGAGCGCCGACGCTTCGGCCTTGAAGGTCTCCTGCCCGCACAACACAACGATATCGCAACGCAGGCCGAACGCGTCTACCGGTCAATTTGTTTTAATCCCGATCCGGTGGGTCGCCATATCGGTCTGGCGGCATTGCAAGACCGTAACGAACACCTTTTTTACAAGGTGTTGAGCGACAACCTTGAGTCGCTAATGCCCATCGTTTACACGCCGACGGTTGGCAAGGCATCGCAATATTTCAGTCGTGTATTTCGCCGGGCGCGCGGCATCTGGATAACACCGGAGCATGCCGGTCGCATCGAAGAAATTCTGCGCACTGCCGCGCCTTTCACCGGTGTTCGCTTGATGGTCGTGACGGACAACGAATCCATTCTCGGCATTGGCGACCAGGGTGCGGGCGGCATGGCCATCAGTATTGGCAAGTTGTCGTTGTATTGCGCCGGATCGGGAATTCATCCGGCGCAAACGCTGCCCATCAGTCTCGATGTCGGTACGAACAACCAGTCATTGCTCGACGATCCCCTGTACCTCGGCTGGCCGCATGAACGCCTGCGTGGACAAGCCTACGATGATTTAGTCGATGAATTCGTTCACGCCGCTCGTGCGGTTTTCCCCACGGTCGTCATCCAGTGGGAAGACTTTCGCAAGGAAAATGCACTCGCGATCATGGACCGGTACCGTCGCAAGCTGCCGTCGTTCAACGATGACATTCAGGGCACCGGTGCCGTGGCTCTCGCGTGCATGCTTGCCGCAGTGCGTATTACAAAAACCACCTACAGCGATAACCGCATACTGATTTACGGCGCGGGTGCGGCAGGTCTGGGCATTGCAAGACAACTTCGCTCGCAATTCAAGGATTCGGGTTTGAACGGGATTGCGCTGCGACAGTCAATCCTCGTAATGGATAGCCGGGGTGTCATCAGTGAAGATCGCGAGCATCTCGACGACTACAAAAAGGAACTGGCGTGGCCCTCTGACCTGGCCAGCGCTTTGCAGATTGAAGATAACGACAGAGCGAATCTGCAAAAAGTGATCGCGGCGTACAAGCCGACCGCACTGATTGGTGCATCCGGGCAAGCAGGATCATTTTCGGAATCCTGCATCCGTACGATGGCAGAGAATGTCGAAAGGCCCGTGATATTGCCGATGTCGAATCCGACCTCGATCAGCGAAGCGACGCCGGAAAACATCTTGCGCTGGACCGAGGGTCGGGCTCTTGTTGCAACGGGTAGCCCGTTTGATGATGTAAAAATGCGCGGCGGTCTGCAGCGCATTGGCCAGGCCAATAACGTGTTCGTTTTTCCCGGCCTTGGACTGGGGACCATCGTGAGCAATGCCAGGGAAGTCACGGATTCGATGATCAGCGCCAGCGCGATCGCGTTAGCCGATAGTCTTAGCGATGCGGAACTCGCGAGCGGCTGCCTGATGCCCGAGGTGGAGCGTTTATGGGAGATTTGCGGCGATGTGGCGCTCGCCGTGGCGGCACAAGCGGTCAGCGACGGCGTAGCCGAAAAGCGCAGCATGGACGAACTACAACAAGCCATGACGGACTACCGGTGGCGACCGGAGTATCCGACGATATTGCAAGGCGCGAGCGGGGGGAATCAGGATGAGTGAGCAGAATTTGGTTGAAGCGGCGACTCGGTGTTTTGCCTGCGGGCCGGATAATCCGATTGGCCTGCGGATAAGATTTTCGATCGATGCAGAGGGACGCTGCAATGGCACGTTCACGCCGGGCGAAAACCACGTTGGTTACCGCAATACCGTGCACGGCGGCATCATCTATTCCGCGCTCGACGATGTCATGGCCAATGTACTGTATTTGCAGGACCGCAAGGCGCATACCGCACGCTGCGAGATACGCTACCGGCAGGCACTCGAAATCGGTCAGACGATTCAGTTATCGGGATGGATCGCTACGGAGCGACGGCGATTGGTTGTGTTGAAGAGCGAGGCTCGATTAGCGACGGACCAGACGCTGATCGCCGATTGCGAAGCCAGCTTTATGACCATGTAATTTTGGGAGCTAATTTTGTCGCTATCCTCTTTGTTCGATAATTCGCTGCGATTACCCCTGATCGGCGCGCCACTATTCATCGTTTCGGGCCCTGATCTTGTCATCGCGCAATGCAAAGCCGGCATTGTCGGCTCGTTTCCCGCGCTCAATGCGAGACCGGAACCGGTGCTCGACGAGTGGCTCACCCGAATCAAGCAGGAACTTGCCGAATTCAAAACAGCCAACCCGGATCGACCGGTCGCGCCATTCGCCGTTAACCAGATTGTCCACCAAAGCAATACGCGCTTGCAGCACGATGTTGAGCAGTGCGTGAAACACAAAGTACCGATTGTCATCACCAGTCTGCGACCGCCGGCTGCGGTTGTGGAAGCCGTTCACGGTTATGGCGGGCTGGTTTTTCATGACGTGATCAACATAAGGCACGCACGCAAGGCGATAGAACAGGGTGTCGACGGCATCATCGCGGTTTGCGCGGGTGCCGGCGGTCATGCCGGTTCCCTGAGCCCGTTTGCGTTGGTCAAGGAAATCCGCCAGATATTCGACGGCACGGTTATTCTTTCAGGCAGCATGAGTCGCGGCGGTGATGTGTTGGCCGCGCAGGCGATGGGTGCCGATCTGGCCTATATCGGCACGCGATTCGTTGCCACCGAGGAAGCCAATGCACAAGCCGAATACAAGGACATGATCGTTAGCAGTGCGGCGAATGATATCGTGCTGACGTCCTTGTTTACCGGCGTACACGGCAGCTATCTGCGAGGAAGTATTTCAAACGCGGGCCTCGATCCCGACCATCTGCCCGAAGCCGACAAGAACACCATGAACTTCGGTAGTGGAAGCTCCAGTAAGGCAAAAGCATGGCGTGACATCTGGGGCGCCGGGCAGGGCGTGGGCAGCATTGATGATGTGCCGGCGGTGGCGGAGCTGGTGGAACGTATGGCACAGGAATACGAAGAGGCCAAAAGGCGTTTTTGTGCAAACTGAAACGGGCGCAGTATAAACAATGCAGGCAATGATTCTCTCTTTCCTGATCGTCGGATTCGGCGGTGCGACCGGCGCAATGGCAAGATTCGGTATCACGATGGCGACGCTGCGTTACAGCGCCGTCATACCCGTTGGCACCCTGGTTTCAAACGTACTGGGTTGTTTCATCATGGGTGTCGTCGTGCAAATGTTGGCACGAGTCACCTGGTTCGCCGAAGGCGGCATCGTCACCGACCACAATCGACTTCTGTTCGCGGTCGGATTTTGCGGTGCTTTTACGACCTTGTCCGCGCTGGTCCTTGAAATGAGTACGATGATGCAGCGCAACGACGTCTCGCTTGCATTTGCTTACCTGGTGATTACCCTGATCGGGAGTTTTGCGGCGTTCCATGCCGGTGCGGTGCTGCTACGATTGGTTTCCCAGGCGCAAGGTGGTTAGTCGATCTCGCGGTAGCTGAGGGAAGACAAATGATGAAAATGACACGAGTGAGACAGGATTTCATATTATGGCGATAGACATGCATGCGCATTTCCTGCCACCTGCATTGGCGGATAATCTGCGCACACGGGAATTTCTGCCACGCATTGAGTCAGGACAGGACGGGCAGGAAGTTTTTTACCGACCGTTTGGCACGACCCCCTTCGATCCTTCGTATGTCGATATCGAACCGCGCATCGACGAATTAAAACGGCTGGGCATAACGACCCAGTTATTGTCACTACCAGGCCTGATCGGCATCGACAGCCTGCCGCTGGCCGATTCGCTGCCCATGGTGAGGATATTTAACGATTCGGTGTCGGGCTTGTGCAAGCGTTACCCGGATCTGTTCGTCGGCCTGGCGGGCCTGCCGATGATTGATATCGACAAAGCAGGCGAGGAACTTCGTCGCGGTGTCGAAGAGCTCGGACTGATTGGCGCCATCCTGCCCATCAATTGTTTCGTGAACCGGGCCGAAGCCGAAAAACTGGCGCCGTTGTTTCAGATTGGTCAGGAGTTGAAGCTGCACTTTTTCCTGCATCCCGGCCGGCGACCCGACGAGGTTATGCCCGGGTTGCGCGAGGCCAAAACGGTGGTTCCCTGGGCCGGTTCCGTGCCGACGCGGTCGTTGAAAGTGCAAACCGACATAGCGCGTGCCGCCGTGACACTGCTCTATTCAAAGTTTCTGGACGACTATCCCGACGTCACCTTGCACATGTCGAATCTTGGCGGAACCTACCCGATGGTTGTCGAACGTATCGATCATCTCTCCCGGGTACGCTCGCCGGACAAGCCACCCGTCACGGAACAGGCGCGAGAAATATACGTCGATTGCGGGTCCCTGGGACCGCGAGCCGTCGAAATGGCCGTCGATGTGTTTGGCGCCGACCATGTTCTCCTGGGTTCCGATACGCCGACATTTGTCACCGAGTGGTCGCTTGCTGCCATTCGTGATGCGGAAATTTCAGAGGCGCAGCGTAAACAAATCCTTGAGACCAATGCATTGAAACTGTTGCGCCGTCGTGCGACCTGAGGGGAGCGTGCTCTAGTCGTCGTCACTTGGCTTGACCGCGGCTTCAAGAAGCGGCCACATATCGTCAAGCCAGTCCAGATGTTCCGGTTTCATCAGGCATGAGCGCAGCACCCGCACGGTATCTCGATTCGCGATGAGATCCGGCCAGTAATGACGCACCATATCGACAGGCAGTTCGATCAGGGCCAGGTGCAGGTCCTTGCTCGCCGCGCGATGAAATACCTCACTCGCATGCTCACTGATTGAAGCGGCATCAGCGCCGTTCACCGCATAAACGACGATGTCCAGCTCCGGTGGCATCAGTGCCTTGAAAAGGTTGCTCTGCTCGACGCGGTTCCACAACGCTCTGGCGGCCAGCAATGACCGGTCAAGGTCTTGTGCGAACTCGCCACCCACGTCCATTGGGAACAGTTGTTGTGTTGCCCAGAGCGCGACGGCGGCAGCACCGGGCCGCGAACACTCGAGACTGATCTCACCAAGGTGAAGTTCGGCCGAGCTGAAATAGGTATACGGCGAGTCGTGCTTGTACAACGCACCGACGGATGAATCTCTAAACAGGATACAGCCGCACCCATAAGGTTGCAGCCCGTGCTTGTGCGGATCGATAACGACCGAATCGGCTTGCGCTATCACATCGAACGCGTCGCGTGCCGCCGAGGCCAGTTCACTGCTGAGTGTAAAATAACCGCCGTACGCAGTATCCACATGGACGCGAACCTCGTATTTTCGCGCCAGTTTGAGAATATCCGGCAGCGGGTCCACGGCACCAATGCCGGTCGTGCCCAGCGTTGCCACGACGGTACCCACGTCGCCAGCCGCGAGAACCGATTCGAGCGCCTCCAGGTCCATCGTTCCCGCATCGGTGACCGACACCGCTGCGAATTCCAGCGCGAGAACCTCGCTGATCCGGGCGTGCGTATAGTGCGCCTGTGCCGAAGCGATGATCTTCTTACCCGGATGCAAACGACCGGCAACCCACAATGCCTCGAGATTGGCCATGGTTCCGCCGCCGCAAAGGTGACCCAGCGGATCGTCCAAGCCGAACATCGTGCCGATCGCCTGAACGCACTCTTTTTCAAGTGCCGAGCTGGCACGGCCGCCGTCCAGTGCATGGTTGTTTGGATTGGTCCACAGGGCCAGCATGTAGGCGATGCGAGCCACCGCGTGCGGTGGCTTCAACATCTGACCGGCATAGCGAGGGTGATGGTAGGGGTAGTTGTCCTGCATACGCACCGCGACCTCCTGCAGCACTGCATCAATCGCGTCTGTATCTATATCGGCCTCGAAGTCGGGCAGTTCGCTGAAACCGTTTGCCAGGGTATCGAGTGCATCTTTCAGGATTGTCAGTTCAGCCGGGTTAATCATGCGTCTCATTGCTTTCCATTGACCGCTACGGCTCGTGAGCTTACCCTAAAACGCTCGCAACCTGACTGTCGGGCGAAAACAGGCTCCGACCAAAACTGATTTCGGACTATGGATCTCCTCGCACTGGCTGTACCGTTTTTCGTCCTCGCATTGCTGCTTGAAATAGCCGTGGATCGCTGGCGCGGCACGGGACACTATCGCTTGAACGATGCGGTCAACAGCATCAGCGCCGGCACACTGATGTCGACGTTCGGCTATTTCACCGGATTCATACCGTTATTTTTTTACGCTTTCGTATTGCAGAATTTCGGTCTGTTCGATATTGATATGACCGACTTCGATACCTCGCCACGAGGTCTGGCCTTTTGGCTTGCGGCCTTGCTGGCCTGGGATTTTTGTTACTACTGGCAACACCGCTTTGGGCACGAAATATCCATTCTCTGGGCGTCACACGCCGTGCATCATCAGAGTGAAGACTACAATCTCTCGACGGCGCTGCGGCAGACGAGCAGCGGTTTTCTGTTCAGCTGGATATTCTACTTACCGCTGTTCCTCATCGGCCTGCCGCTTCAGGTCGTCGCCACGGTTTATGCAATTGATCTCATCTATCAGTTCTGGGTGCATACGCAGCACGTGCGCAAGCTGGGGTGGATCGACCGGGTATTCGTGACACCGTCAAACCATCGTGTGCATCATGCGCAAAACGAAATTTACATCGATCGAAACTATGGCGGTATCCTGATTCTCTGGGACCGGCTGTTCGGGACTTTCCAGGAAGAACTGGACGAGGAACCGGTGCTGTTCGGCGTTCGCAAACCGCTGCAAAGCTGGAACCCGTTCTGGGCCAACCTGCAGGTGTACGGCTATCTCTGGTCCGATGCGGTTAATACCCGTAAGTGGAGCGACAAGCTGGGTATCTGGTTTCGCAGAACGGGTTGGCGGCCGGCCGACGTTCAAGCTCGCTTTCCGGCAAAGAAGGCCGACCCCGAACATTTTCAGAAGTACGACCCGCAATCGACAACGGCGCTCCGGCGTTACGTTCTCGCACAGTTTGTTCTCACGATATTCGCCATTGTGTGGATCGGCGTACTGTTTGCGGAGCAGGGTGCGGCTGCTGTGGTGTTGCCGTGCGTGTTGTTGTGGATCACGCTGTATTCGTTTGGCCTAATGAACGATTGTCGACCGAACGCAATTCGCTTTGAAGCTTTGCGACTGTTGCTGATCGTGCCAGCGCTCACGACAGCGATGTCGGTCCGGCAGCTCATCGATGTACCGGTCGAAAGTCTGACCGCTTACACCGCTTTGTATGTGCTCGGGTCGAGCACCGGCTTGTGGTTGGCGGCCAGGAGCCGCGAGCTGGCCCCGCGGGCGATTTCGTAGATTCAGATTCTTAACGCCGATTCTCGCGGCAGGAGTCATAGTCTCGCTTCGCCATGGCCATTTCGGTGAACACCTCAAGCAACTCTGGGTGTCTGGCTATTTGAACAGCCATGTCTTCCCGCAAGAGTTTTTCATTCTTCCTAAGCACTGCCAAACCCGGCGTCACAGCGTGATCGAAATAAGATTGAGGGCATTCCGATCGATGGTGTGATCATCAATCCCGCCATCTGTTTGAGACGTGAGGTTTGGCGCCGCAAGTCGCATCGAGCCGTTCGAGGTTGAGTCGATATGACGCGTTGTCATAAATTGCCGAGGTCACCGTTGAATTTGGGTACTGGTCGATATTCATGGCCATATTACCTTGTTTTATAATTCACCCTCCAGCTCCGCCGTTCCAATAAGGAACCGGACGGGTTGGATCGTTTTATATTTTCGTTTGTCGCGTCTCGGCAAACGATGCAACCGGCTGGAGTGGTTCATGCCCAAACACAGATCTCCCGGACAAAAGCGCAAGCGCATCGTGCGCATTGCTACTTTCGTTCTTTTTGCGCTGGCGACCTACGGGGGTGCGCTGGTATTTGAAGGCATCAGATCCAACAGCCTTGAGTGGGTAAACGATCACCGCGAGGTTTCGGCGACCATTACGGAATTGTTCGCCGAAGAGGAAGAATATCGCGGCCGTAAAGGGCGCAAACGGTACCGCGACATTTACTTTGTCTCTTACCGCTTTACCGCCGACGAGAATGAATATGACAATACGGTGGAAGTCAGCGAGTCAGCGTTTGCAGGCCATGAAGAAAACGGCAGCATCAATGTGTTTTATTCCCCCGACGATCCGTATTTGAGCGATACCGAAAGCAACATCGTATCTGATCTGTCGGGCAACAACCTGGTCGGCAATATGCTCGGAGTCGCTACCTATTCGGTGCCTGCGGTCCTGGTACTTTACTGGCTTTTGATGCTCGTTTTTGTGCGGGAATCAAAGACAGCGTTGCCGGAAGGTTTCTACACGGAAACGTCCTGGCTGGATATCGATGACAACTACGTCGTAGCGCTCGACGGAACCGACCTGGTGTTTTTCGACATAGAGGCCGGACAGACCGGCGACGTTCAGAACACGTTCCAGAATAACGGCACGCTGGAGGAACTGATTGCGATTAGTAAGTCGTCCAAATTCAAACGGATTCCATTGAGTGAAATTGCGAAGCTCACGAGCGATCACAATTCAGATACGTTAAGTATCGAACACGGCGACGATGTCCACTCCGTTGAATTTCTCACGCAGACGGTCAAAGCACATGCACTTGAGCGAATAAAGGTGCGGCTTGCCGATACGCTTGAATACGAGAGAACAGAACATAGCCGGCTGCGGTCCGCCGCGCCGTCGATGATCGTGCTGGCGATATTCGCGGGCGCAGTATCCATTTTTGATGTTTTTATACTAAACCTGTTGATCGGAATTATTGCTGTCTTCTCGGTCATTCCATCGATCATCTCGCGCCTGATCGACCCTACTGTCAGGGAAGAATGGCTGCAGCCGGATTCTACAAAAACGAAATACGCTGCTACTCAGGACGGATTGCCGTCTTGAACGGTGCGCGTGCTATCGCATAGAGCCGGTCCATAAAGACACTCGACTTGAGTTGTTCCGGTCGACTGGCGAGGGTCGCCAACACGACACCTTCGACGGCCATGACGGACATCAGCACGTCCGCTTCCGGCCAGCCCGTCACTGCGGCAATGCTGGCAGCCTGCGCGTCGCGGGCCGCGGCCAGGTGTTGTTGTAAATCGAAGCCGGCCGCCAATGCATGCAAACGGGCCGTCAGCCGTGGGGCATCGGCGTGCGCCTTGACGAACGCAAGCAGCAACTCGCGCAGGAGGTCGGTTTTCGCATTGTCCGCGTGCGACAGAACGGCCTCGGCCGCGTCGCGCTCGTCAGCCACGTGCTTTTCGATCAAAGCGGCCATGATGGAGTTTGCGCCGGGAAAATATTGATACAGCGAGCCAATGCTGACACCGGCGCGTTCAGCAATGTGATTGGTCGTAAAGGGGTGCACGCCTTGCTCCAGAATGTGAGCGCCTGCTTCCAGAATGGCCTCGACAGTCTTGGTTGCACGTTGCTGTTTTGGGGCTTTACGCGGCTTCAGCGCTGATGGATTCGGTTCTTTCCGGCTCACCATTAACGGACTCTCCAATGCGAGTAGGGGGGCGTTCTCTGTGACGCTATACTAGCAATATGAGTAATCACTCACAAAATGGCATTGTCCGCTCAAGTATCCGGAGTCGGGGGCATACGCTTTTCGTCGATCACCCGGACTCATTGGCCGAGCGAACTGGCCCGGTGTGGATGTTTATTCACGGCGTCGCCCTGTCGTCCGCCTTCTGGGAGCCGCTGATGCCTAGCGGGTTTCGCAACCGGGCCGCCTGGTTATCAGTCTCTCTACCGGTCCACGCGCCGTCATTCGGCCCGGACGGCTTCGGCCGAGAGGACGTTACAGTGGATCTCTTTAACCGCCTGAATGAAGAGGTCCTGAAACAAATCGTGCCGGACAAGAAGGTCATTGTGGTCGGGCACTCTACCGGCGGCTTCGCGGGCTTGTGCCTCGCGCTTGCGCTGCCGAATCGAGTGCTCGGCGTGGTAACCGTCGGTGGATTCGCGGACGGGCACTGGACCGGACTTGAAGGCGATATGCAAAAGATGGCGCGGAAAGAAAAACTCGGCGCTTTCGGGCCAGCCGTACTGCGAGCAAGTTCCTGGATAACGACCCGTTGGCCCTGGCTACATGCGAGAGCAGCGTCGATGTTTTCGCATGACAAGCGCGCATTCCTCGCGGATCGGCCAACTGCGAATGCGTTGCAGGCAGTACGAACCGACGCGCGGTTGCAAAACAAGGCGCAACTACTGGCCTTTTTCGCCGGCATTCGAGACGTCGATATCTGGGATCAAATTGAGCGGATTCACCAACCCGTTCTGGTTCTGGGCGGTCAGCACGATCCGGTTATTCCGCGAGCGCAAACGACCCGTCTCGCCGCAACGCTGCAAAACGGGCGGCTGCTGCTCTATGCCGACGTCGGCCATATGGTCATGAACGAACGGCCGAACGATTTCTGGCGAGACCTGCTTGCCTGGCACAACGAATACTTTGCGGAGGCAAAACCATGACGGTCGATTCCCTGTCCGATGCGCTGCGCATGGCGCTCTTTTTCTCGACACTTTATTTCATCGCCGCCTTGCTGACGGGCGTTTGGAAGTGGCGGTCCATGCTACGGGCCGATAACGGACAGGCGCACACTTACATCGACATTGCCCACCACGCCGCACTTCACTACGGTCCGTTCATTGTTCTCGCCGGCGTACTCGCGACATTCTGGCCCTACGGCGAATTATTCCCGGCATGGCCACTGATCGCGATCATGGGCGGGACAATGATCGCCTCGCTGAGTCGCTATATTGCGCTCGGCTTTCGTGGCGCGATTAGCAATCAGCTGCATCGGCCCACCGCAGCGGCAAAGTCCGGCCTCGTTTTCTTTTTCTTTGGTTCTGTCCTGCCGGGGTTAACGATTGCGGTCGGCGCGATTGTGGGGCTAACGTACAATATACGTTAGGAAGGTTGTGTGTAATAACAATGTGTTATCGCATTAATTTAATGTTGATAATAACTTGATTCACTGGTCCGATGACAGCAATCCCGGCAGTCCGTCCAGGCTGCGGCTGTTGCGCTCGGCACGATAGCTCAGGACCTCCGCCACCGTTTTCGAGTCATAGTGATTTCGCATCGAGTCACGATCCGCCTGGAATTCATAGAGTGGCACGCCGTAACCGCAGGAATCGATGATCCGCTCGACGTCGATGACAATGATATTTCGTGCCGCGGGCAGGGCCGGGAACTCCTGCAGCAATTCATCAAAGCCGGCTTGCTGTGGTTCGATGACGGATCCTCGCCCGTAAAATCGAAAAATCTTCGGTGGCCCGGAAAAGGCACACATCATAATGACAATGCGGCCGTTCTCCTTCAAATGAGCGACCGTTTCAATACCGCTGCCACCAACGTCCAGATACGCCATTTTTCGCGCACCCAGTACACGCAGGCTATCGAGACCCTTCGGCGAGCAATTGAGCAGGCCATCGCTCGACAATGGTGCGGTTGACACAAAGAACATGTGCTGCCGGTCTATCCACGACTGAATTTTGGGGTCAATTTCCGTGTACTCTTTGCCCATGAATGCCTTCCTGACTGATTGTTTGCAGAACAACTGATTGTGGCCGTATCTTACCGTTATCTGTACGCCGACTGATGGCCCGAGCGAAACTCTCCACGGCGCAAGCACGCCGTATCGCGATCGCAGCCCAGGGCCTCCACAAATCCCGGCCCGGAAGCGGTGTTGACCGACGTCATATCCGCCGCGTGGTGCGGACGCTCGGACTGTTGCAACTCGACTTCGTCAATGTTCTCGTTCCCGCGCACTACCTCGTGGTATTTTCGCGGCTGGGTCCGTACCAGCGTACGCGTTTCAATCAACTCATCTATCGCAGCCGCGAATTTACCGAGCAGTGGGCGCATGAAGCGTCAATCGTACCGATGGATACCTGGCCACTACTCGAATATCGCCGCAAGACGTTCAAGCCATGGGGCAACAGTCCGCTCAGAAAACGGGCGGCCGATTCCGGCTATCTCGACCAGGTTATCGACATCATTCGCGAAAAGGGCGCGATAACCTCACGCGACCTGCCTCCCTTCGACCAGCCGCAACGCAAGCCGGGCGAGTGGCACCGATCCATTCCTCGCTGGGCACTGGAATGTCATTTCGGTACCGGCCGAATTGCCGTCGGCGACCGCTTGCCGAATTTTCAACGCGTTTACGACTTGCCCGAACGACTGATCGATGACGAACACCGCAGGCGCCCGATCGATCACGATGCGGCGCGGCGTGAGCTGTTGCGGCGGGCAGCGATGGCCTGCGGCGTTGCCTCCGGAAAAGACCTGGCTGACTACTATCGAATGCCGCTGCGGGATGCCGAGCCGCGACTCAGGGAACTGCTCGACGAGGGAGCCATCTCCGAGGTGTCGGTGGAGGGCTGGTCCGAGACGGCGTATCTCGCGGCGAACGCGGCGATCCCGCGACGTATCGATGCCGCGGCCATACTATCGCCGTTCGACCCCCTGGTCTGGTTCCGGCCACGAGCAGAACGAATATTCGGATTTCACTACCGCATCGAAATCTACGTACCCGCGCATAAGCGAAAATGGGGCTACTACGTGCTTCCTTTCTTGTTGGGCGACCGTATTGTCGCTCGCATTGATCTCAAGGCCGAGCGCGGCACGTCCACATTGCTGGTGCAGGCCGCCCATTTGGAGGAGGGCGCAAATGCTTTGAAAGTCGCCGCTGCTTTGGCGAGGGAACTGCGTGAATTGGCGCGGTGGCTCGATTTGGAGGCCATCAAGGTTATGCGACGAGGTTCTCTGGCTTCGGCACTCCGGAAAGCATTGATGTCAGGAGCGTGACCTGACACGCGACCGGACTTAAGAGGGTCGCGCCTCAGGTGACGCTCCTACAATTATCCTATTGGCACCGCTGTAGGAGCGTGACCTGACGCGCGACCGGGGCTAAGAGGGTCGCGCCTCGGGAGACGCTCCTACAACTATTCTATTGGCACTCCTGTAGGAGCGTGTCCTGACGCGCGACCGGGCTTAAGAGGGTCGCGCCTCGGGAGACGCTCCTACAATTATTCTATTGGCACTCCTGTAGGAGCGTGACCTGACACGCGACCAGGCTCAGGAGGTCGCGCCTCGGGAGACGCTCCTACAACTATTCTATTGGCACTCCTGTAGGAGCGTGTCCTGACGCGCG
>JAADHU010000078.1 GCA_013151645.1 Gammaproteobacteria bacterium
GCACGTGGATTTCACGATCGAAGTCGAACGGAGTCTGCGAGTGCTTGACGGCGCGGTGACGGTGCTTTGTGCCGTGGGTGGTGTGGAACCGCAGACCGAGACGGTGTGGCGACAGGGCAACAAGTACAACGTGCCGCGCATGATCTTCGTCAACAAGATGGATCGAATCGGCGCCGGTTTCCTGCGTGTTGTAGAGCAGGCCAGGGAACGCCTTGGCGCAAATGCCGTGCCGATACAATTGCCGATTGGCGCCGAAGATGAGTTTGCCGGCGTCATTGATCTGGTCAATATGAAGGCGATTTACTGGGAAGAGGAGAACATGGGTACAAACCATGAAATCCGTGACATTCCCGATGAGCTTCTGGCGGAAGCCGAAATCTGGCGCGAAAAGATGATCGAGGCGGCAGCGGAAGCAAACGAAAACTTGCTCGAGAACTTTATCGAGAGCGGTACATTGACGGCCGACGAGATTCGTGAAGGCCTGCGCGCGCGTACCCTGGCAGGTGAAGTCGTGATCGCGACCTGTGGGTCGGCGTTCAAGAACAAAGGTGTTCAGGCCATGTTGGACGGTGTCATCGATTACATGCCATCGCCGCTCGATGTACCAGCTATTACCGGTGTGCTTGACGACGGCTCCACCGGAGAGCGGCCTGCCGATGACAAGGCACCTTTTGCCGCGCTGGCATTCAAGATCGCCACAGACCCATTCGTCGGTAATCTGACCTTTTTTCGCGTGTACTCGGGTGTGCTGAACTCCGGTGACACCATTTACAACCCGGTCAAAAGCAAGAAAGAAAGAATCGGTCGAATCTTGCAAATGCACTCGAACGATCGACAAGAGATTAAGGAAGTGCGTGCCGGTGATATCGCGGCGGCCGTCGGGCTCAAAGATGTAACGACCGGAGACACGTTAGTGAATCCGAAGCATCTGATCACGCTGGAACGGATGGAATTCCCGGAACCGGTTATTTCGGTCGCGGTAGAGCCCCGGACACACGCTGACCAGGAAAAAATGGGCATTGCCTTGCAAAAGCTGGCGAAAGAAGACCCGTCTTTCCGCATCCACACTGACGAGGACTCCGGCCAGACGATCATCTCCGGTATGGGCGAATTGCACCTCGATATTATTGTCGATCGCATGAAGCGCGAATTTACGGTCGAGGCCAATGTGGGTAAACCGCAAGTCGCGTACAGAGAGACCCTGCGCAAGACGGTCGAGCAAGAAGGAAAATTCGTACGCCAGTCCGGTGGTCGTGGCCAGTATGGGCATGTCTATCTGAAGCTTGAACCCCGGGAGCCAGGCGAAGGGTATGAGTTCGTCAATTCAATTGTTGGTGGTGTCGTGCCAAAAGAGTACATTGGCGCCGTCGATAAAGGGGTGCAGGAACAACTGGAAAGCGGCGTCGTCGCAGGCTTTCCGGTCGTCGATGTGAAAGTCACCCTGTATGACGGCTCTTATCACGATGTTGATTCCAGCGAGATGGCTTTCAAAATTGCCGGCTCAATGGGGTTCAGGCAAGGAGCATTGAAGGCGGATCCGGTATTGCTCGAACCGATCATGAAAGTTGAAGTGGTAACGCCAGAAGATTATATGGGCGACGTGATGGGCGATTTGAATCGCCGTCGCGGACTGCCGCAGGGCATGGACGACTCTCCTTCGGGGAAAGTTATCCGCGCCGAGATACCGCTCGCCGAAATGTTCGGTTATGCCACCGACCTGCGTTCGATGAGCCAGGGTCGAGCCGTCTATTCGATGGAGTTTTTGAAGTACAAAGAAGTACCCGGTAACGTCGCGGATGTTGTAATGAAAAAGGCCAGTTAGCACGTACCAGGCGCGGGGCGTTGTTCGTTGCTGCCGCGGTGATCTTGATTGATCGGTAATCAATAACCAATACAATTAGAAAAGTAGGATCGATTCATGTCTAAAGAGAAATTTGAACGCACCAAGCCGCACGTAAACGTGGGGACCATTGGCCACGTCGATCACGGCAAGACGACCTTGACGGCGGCGCTGACGAAGGTAATGGCGGAGAAGCACGGCGGCGAAGTCCGTGGTTACGATCAGATCGACAATGCTCCGGAAGAGCGCGAGCGTGGCATCACGATTGCGACGGCGCACGTTGAGTACGAGAGCGAGAACCGTCACTACGCGCACGTTGATTGTCCGGGACATGCTGACTACGTGAAGAACATGATCACGGGAGCGGCGCAGATGGACGGTGCGATCCTGGTGGTAAGCGCGGCCGATGGCCCGATGCCGCAGACGCGCGAGCACATCCTTCTGGCTCGCCAGGTAGGCGTGCCCTACATTGTGGTGTACCTGAACAAAGCGGACCAGGTGGACGACGATGAGTTGCTGGAGCTGGTAGAGATGGAAGTACGTGATCTTCTCTCGACCTACGAGTTCCCGGGCGACGACACACCGATTGTGACGGGTTCGGCGCTGAAAGCGTTTGAGGGCGACGAGTCGGAGATTGGAGTTCCCTCGGTTCTGAAGCTGGTTGAAGAGATGGACAGCTACATTCCGGTCCCCGAGCGCGCGATAGACGGTGATTTCCTGATGCCGGTGGAGGATGTGTTCTCGATTTCAGGCCGCGGCACGGTAGTTACGGGTCGAATCGATCGTGGCATCGTGAAAGTGGGCGATGAGATCGAGATTGTGGGTATCAAGGACACGACCAAGAGCACCTGTACGGGTGTAGAGATGTTCCGCAAGCTGCTCGACGAAGGTCTGGCGGGCGACAACGTGGGCGTATTGTTGCGCGGTACGAAGCGCGAAGACGTTGAGCGTGGCCAGGTATTGTCAAAGCCGGGCACGATCACGCCGCACACGAAGTTTGAGGCTGAGATCTACATTCTGACCAAGGATGAGGGCGGTCGACATACGCCGTTTTTCAAGGGTTACCGTCCGCAGTTTTACTTCCGTACGACGGATGTAACGGGAGCGTGCGAGTTGCCAGAGGGCACCGAGATGGTGATGCCGGGCGATAATGTGCAGATGACGGTTGAGTTGATTGCACCGATCGCGATGGAAGAAGGCCTGCGATTTGCTATCCGTGAGGGTGGACGAACGGTGGGTGCCGGAGTGGTGGCGAAGATTATTGAGTGAAATTGAGGGGCGCGGCCGAGTGTGGTCGGGCCTTTTGATTGAGATTGGTGGGAATTGATCGGCGCTTCGATCGAGAATGGTGGAACGCGATTAGTGGGAAATGACTTCGGGTCTCGACTCACTTGTCGCGCTCTTGTCAATCGATGCGCCGTAGCGACAATTTTTTTGCTTCATTTTTGAAGTTTGGTTTGAGGTTCGTAAGTACTAGGCCAGTAGCTCAATTGGCAGAGCGGCGGTCTCCAAAACCGCAGGTTGGGGGTTCGATTCCCTCCTGGCCTGCCAACTGCCAGGTCGGGCATCGTGGATACGGTTGAAACCGGAGCTGCGAGGCCAGCAATCAGGACAGTGACCCGGTGAGTGGGCACTTTTAGACAGGATTTAGCGTGACGACAGCAACAGAACAAACCAGTGAGTCAGGTGTCCTCGACATTCTGAAGCTTCTGGCTGCGGCCGGTGTTTTGGTAGGTGGTTTATACGGCTATTACTACTTCATCGAAATGTCCTTGCCGCTGCGGGTGTTGATGGTGCTTGGCGGTCTGGCTGCCGGTATTGGACTCGCGATGACCAGCACTCAGGGTCGACGGCTGTGGGCCTTTATTCAGGGTTCGCGTATCGAAATTCGCAAGGTGGTCTGGCCGACGAAGCAAGAGACGACGCAAACCGCCATCGCCGTGTTCGTTTTTACGATTATCATGGCATTATTTTTCTGGGGCCTCGATTCTTTTCTGTTGTGGCTCACAAGAACATTGGTTGGCTCTGCCGGCTGATGTTTACTGACTTTATAGAGGTATAGCTGGTGGCGTTACGCTGGTACATCGTCCACGCTTATTCGAATTTCGAGCACAAGGTCAAGCGTTCCCTGGAGGAGCGCATCAAGTTGGCGAGCCTTGAGGATAAATTCGGTGACATTCTGGTGCCGACGGAAGAAGTTGTCGAGATGCGGGATGGCAGCAAGCGTCGCAGTGAGCGCAAGTTTTTCCCGGGCTATGTTCTTGTGCAGATGGACATGGATGACGAGACCTGGCATCTGGTCAAGGAAGTGCCAAAGGTGCTTGGATTTATCGGTGGGTCCAGTGACCGGCCGGCGCCAATCACCGAGGCGGAAGCCGATCACATTCTGGCACGAGTCCAGGAAGGCGTCGACAAACCACGGCCGAAAGTGCTGTTTGAGCCGGGCGAAGTGGTACGCGTTACTGATGGGCCGTTCAATGACTTCTCCGGCGTCGTCGAAAAAGTGAATTACGAAAAGAGTCGCCTGCAGGTGGCGGTACAGATTTTGGGCCGGTCTACGCCGGTTGAGCTTGATTTCGGTCAGGTTGAGAAAGGCTAGGTAATAAATGGCACGCAGATTATTGCGCGCATAGGAAAACGACGCATCTCGGGAGCAGCTTTGGCTGTGAGTGATGCAAGTACATATAGACGAGGAGCCCTGATACGGCGCTTGAACTCGAAAGGAAAACACAATGGCTAAGAAAGTAACTGGCTATATAAAGCTGCAGGTTCCTGCAGGCCAGGCAAATCCAAGTCCGCCCGTCGGTCCGGCACTGGGCCAGCACGGCGTGAATATCATGGAATTCTGCAAGGCGTTTAACGCAGAGACGCAAAGCGTCGAAGCGGGCCTGCCTATTCCGGTTGTCATCACAGTCTATAGTGATCGTAGTTTTACGTTCATTACCAAGACACCTCCTGCGGCGGTACTCCTGCTCAAGGCAGCAAGTCTGAAGAAGGGTTCCGGTACGCCGAATACGGAAAAAGTTGGCAAGGTAAATCGTGCGCAGCTCGAAGAGATAGCGACCACCAAGATGCCGGATTTGACGGCTGCTGATATGGATGCTGCCGTACGCACAATCGCAGGAACCGCCCGAAGCATGGGAATTGACGTGGAGGGTGTTAACAAATGACTCGTCTAAGCAAACGCGGAAAGATCGCGCGTGAGAAAGTGGACCCGACCAATGCATACTCGATCGATGAGGCGCTGGATCTGGTGAAGGAACTGGCGAGCACGAAATTTCGTGAAAGCGTGGACGTTTCCATCAATCTGGGTGTCGACCCGCGAAAATCAGATCAGGTTGTGCGCAGTTCTACCGTATTGCCGAACGGCACGGGCAAGACGGTTCGCGTCGCGGTGTTCGCCCAGGGCGAGAACGCGGATAAGGCAAAAGCGGCTGGTGCGGATATCGTCGGCTTTGAAGATCTTGCTGCAACGGTGAAAGGCGGCGAGATGAATTTCGATGTTGTTATCGCGACCCCGGACGCCATGCGAGTCGTTGGTCAGCTTGGACAGATTCTTGGACCGCGCGGCCTGATGCCGAACCCAAAGGTTGGCACGGTGACGGCGGACGTTGAAACGGCTGTGAAAAATGCCAAGGCGGGCCAGGTGCGTTACCGCACGGACAAGGCGGGCATCATTCATTGCCCGATCGGCCGTGCCGATTTTGAAGTCTCTGCATTGAAGGAAAACCTTGCGGCGCTGATCGTGGACCTGAAGAAGGCCAAGCCGGCGTCCGCCAAGGGACAGTATGTGAAAAAGCTGACGGTGTCCTCAACGATGGGACCGGGTGTGGCTGTTGATCGGGCAACTGTGGATGCCTGAATAAATTTGTGGTTCGGGTAGCAACAACGCCCGAGCTGTGAAACGACCGGCGATGCTGGATTGGCGATTCGCGACTAAGCGAACCGCCAGGCAAGCGGAAACCGGTCAATGTCGAAGACCGTAGGTGATCGGTGTGATAGCCGGTCTTAATTGACGTTCTGCCTACGCAGATGGTGTTACCTGAATCAGAGGAATCTGCCGACGGTCGCTATCTCGATGCGATCCTGAAGCATCCTGCCGGAGAGATCCGGTGTGTGCGGAAGGATGAAAGTGGGAGGGCAGAGAACGCTTCTGCTCATGGTGTGACCGTAAGCCAGGAGAAATTCATGGCATTGAGACTCGAAGACAAGAAAGTCTTTGTCAAAGAGATTAACGCGGTTGCGGGCGACTCTATTACAGCCGTTGCGGCGGAATACAGAGGGTTGTCTGTTGCGGAAATGACGGAATTGCGCAGAAGTGCGCGAGATTCGGGCGTCTACCTGCGTGTGGTCAAAAACACGCTGGCGCGCCTGGCCTTCAAAGGTACCGATTTTGAGTGCATGCAAGACACACTCAAGGGACCGATTCTGCTCGCGTTTGCAAAAGAAGATCCGGGTGCTGCAGCCAGGGTCATCAAAAACTTTGCCAAAGAGCATGATGCTCTGAAGGCAGTGTCGCTATCTGTCAGTGGGCAATTATTGCCGGGCTCTGATCTTGCGAAATTGGCTGATTTGCCAACGCTCGACCAGGCACGCGGAATGTTGCTTGGCCTGATGATGGCTCCGATGAACCAATTGGTACGCACATTTGCCGAACCACCTGCAATGCTTGCACGGACCTTGTCCGCGCGCGGTGAGCAGGAAGCGGCGTAACGCATTACCGGAATATTTACACAACCTGATTCAGGATATTGACTTAAAGGAAAACTGACATGGCATTGTCAAATGAAGATCTGATAAAAGAATTGAGCGCAAAACCGATTATGGAAGTTGTTGAGCTCGTCAAAATGCTCGAAGAAGAGTGGGGCGTGTCTGCCGCAGCACCTGTTGCGGTTGCGGCCGCGGCTGGTGGTGATGCAGGTGAAGCCGCTGTAGAGAAGGACGAGTTCGATGTCGTCATGACGAGCTTCGGCGGTAACAAGGTTTCAGTGATCAAGGCTGTTCGCACGATCACAGGACTTGGCCTGAAGGAAGCGAAAGATACGGTCGAAGGTGCACCTTCAACGATCAAGGAAGGCGTTTCCAAAGGCGATGCGGAAGAGATCAAGAAACAGCTTGAAGAAGCTGGCGCAACCGTCGAACTGAAATAGTCGACACTTGTGGGTTCAATCCGCAAGGCAAAGGGCAGCTGGCAGGGATTCCTGTCCGGCTGCTTCTTTGCGCCCGTATATTTTTAGATTTGAAAAGTGGTAGTGGCATTTCAGCTCGACGGCATGACGCGCTGATTAATCATCACCTCAAGCGAAGGTAAATTCGAATGGCATATACATTCACTGAGAAAAAGCGGATACGAAAGAATTTTGGCAAACGGCCGACCATTCTCGACGTACCGTATCTGCTCTCCATTCAGGTGGATTCTTACAATAAGTTTCTGCAGCAGGGCGTCAGCGTTGCGGAGCGAACCGACATCGGTTTGCACGCTGCATTCCAGACCGTTTTCCCGATCGTAAGTTACTCCGGGAACGCAGCGCTGGAGTACGTAAGCTATCGCCTTGGTCGACCCGTTTTTGACGTGAAAGAATGTCAAATGCGTGGCTTGACGTTTGCGGCACCCATTCGCGTCAATGTTCGTTTGATTATTTACGATAAAGAGGCCAGTGGTACGCCCAAGCCGGTCAAGGATATTCGCGAGCAGGAAGTCTATCTCGGCGAAATGCCGCTGATGACTGACAACGGTACGTTCGTGATTAACGGTACCGAGCGCGTGATTGTGTCGCAGTTACATCGCTCACCGGGCGTGTTTTTCGATCACGACAAGGGCAAGACCCACTCGTCCGGAAAATTACTTTTTTCTGCCCGCATCATTCCTTACCGGGGTTCGTGGCTCGATTTCGAATTCGATCCCAAGGACTGTGTGTTCGCGCGCATCGATCGTCGCAGGAAACTGCCGGTCACCATCATCATGCGTGCGTTGGGCCTGAACAACGAGGAGATGCTGGATATCTTCTTTGAAACGGACGATATCTACCTGTCCGAAAAAGAAATTCGCATGGGCCTCGTGCCCGAGCGCATGCGCGGTGAAACCGCGACCTTTGATATCAAGCTTGGTCGCAAGCAGATCGTCGAGGAAGGTCGCCGCATAACGGCGAAACACGTTCGCGACATGCAGCAGTCGAAAGTCGATCGTCTGATCGTGCCGCAGGAATACCTGGAGACGAAGGTTCTCGCACACGACGTTATCGATACGGAGACCGGTGAATTGCTGGCCGCTGCGAATGACGAGCTGACGGCGGAACTGATCGAGAGCCTGATTGAGAAAGGTGTCGAGCACATTCGTACCTTGTACGTGAACGAACTCGATCACGGTCCGTTTATCTCCAACACGATCCGCATCGATCCGTCGACCACGCGCCTTGAAGCGCTGGTGGAAATTTATCGGATGATGCGCCCGGGTGAACCACCGACCAAGGATGCCGCGGAGAACCTGTTCCAGAATCTGTTCTTCAACGCGGATCGATATGACCTGTCGGCTGTCGGTCGAATGAAATTCAATCGCCGCGTCGGTCGGGATGAGTCCGAAGGCAGCGGTATTCTCGACAACGATGATATCCTCGATACGCTGAGAACCCTGGTCGACATTCGCAATGGCAACGGTACTGTGGATGATATCGATCACCTCGGTAACCGGCGCGTCAGAAGCGTTGGCGAAATGGCCGAGAATGCGTTTCGTGTCGGTCTCGTGCGCGTCGAGCGAGCGGTAAAAGAACGGCTTAATCAGGCAGAGACGGAAGGTCTTATGCCGCAGGACATGATTAACGCGAAGCCGGTTGCCGCAGCGGTCAAAGAATTCTTTGGCTCAAGCCAGTTGTCGCAGTTCATGGATCAAAACAATCCGTTATCTGAAGTAACGCATAAGCGTCGCGTTTCGGCGCTTGGGCCCGGCGGACTGACCCGCGAGCGAGCTGGTTTCGAGGTTCGTGACGTACACCCGACCCATTACGGTCGTGTATGTCCGATTGAGACGCCGGAAGGGCCGAACATCGGCTTGATCAATTCGCTGGCTTGCTACGCGCGCACCAACGCTTACGGCTTTCTTGAAACCCCGTACCGCAAGGTCGTGAAGAGCAAGGCAACGGCAGAAATCGATTACCTGTCGGCCATCGAGGAAAGCGGTTTCATCATCGCTCAGGCGAATGCGAATCTCGACAAAAACAATAAATTTGTGGATGAGCTGGTTGCGGTTCGCCACAAGAACGAGTTCACGCTGTCCGAGCCGTCAGCGATTGACTACATGGACGTGTCGCCACGGCAAATCGTATCCGTTGCAGCCTCGCTCATTCCGTTCCTTGAACACGACGATGCTAACCGCGCCCTGATGGGCTCGAATATGCAGCGCCAGGCTGTGCCGACTCTGCGCACGGAGGCGCCGCTGGTCGGTACCGGTATGGAGCGCGTTGTCGCGGTCGACTCCGGGGTGACGGTCGTTGCGAGACGTGGCGGCAAGGTCGATTCGGTCGATGCATCTCGCATCGTGGTCCGCGTTAACGACGACGAGACAGACGCGTCGGAAGCGGGTGTCGATATTTACAATCTGACCAAGTACACGCGGTCCAATCAAAACACCTGTATCAATCAACGACCGCTGGTGAAAGAAGGCGATCTGATTGCGAAGAACGACGTGCTGGCCGACGGTCCGTCTACGGACATGGGCGAGTTGGCGCTGGGTCAGAATCTGATGATCGCGTTCATGCCGTGGAATGGTTACAACTTTGAGGATTCGATTCTGATCTCGGAGCGTGTCGTCAAGGAAGATCGCTTCACGACGATTCATATCGAAGAATTGTCTTGTGTCGCGCGTGACACCAAGCTCGGTTCGGAAGACATCACGTCAGATATTCCGAACGTTGGTGATGCGGCGCTTGCGAAGCTCGATGAATCCGGCATCGCGTTTATCGGTGCTGAAGTCAAGGCGGGCGATATCCTGGTCGGCAAGGTGACGCCAAAGGGTGAAACACAACTAACGCCGGAGGAAAAACTCCTGCGGGCTATTTTTGGTGAGAAGGCGTCGGACGTTAAAGACACGTCTTTGCGTGTTCCGCCGGGTATGGATGGTACGGTTATCGATGTACGCGTATTCACACGCGATGGCGTTGAGAAAGACAACCGCGCACTGTCAATCGAACGCGCTGAACTCGAAAGTGTTCGCAAGGATCTCGATGACACACTCCGAATCCTCGAGGAAGATATCTACGAGCGTGTTGAACGTCTGTTGACCGGGAAGATGGCGCAAGGTGGGCCGAACAAACTGAAAGCGGGCAGCAAAATTACCGCTGGCTATCTCGCGGAAATTCCACGTGAGCAATGGTTCGAAATTCGCCTGAAGAATGACGAGGCCAATGAGCAACTCGAAAAAGCGGCAGAACGCCTGAAAGCGCAGCGCGGCGAGTTCGACGAGCTTTTCGAAGAAAAGAGAATGAAAATTACCGCGGGCGACGATCTTGCTCCCGGCGTTCTCAAGATGGCCAAAGTGTATCTCGCGGTCAAACGCCGCGTGCAGCCGGGCGACAAGATGGCGGGTCGTCATGGCAACAAGGGTGTTATATCAACCATCGTACCGGTGGAAGATATGCCGTACATGGAGGATGGCACACCGGTTGATATCGTACTCAATCCGCTCGGTGTTCCATCGCGTATGAACGTTGGACAGGTACTGGAAACGCATCTGGGTATGGCGGCCAAGGGCATTGGTAACAAAATCGATTCCATGCTCAAGGCGCAGGAATCGACGACCAAGATTCGACAGTTCCTCGATGCGGTCTATAACAAGACGGGCGGCCGGGTGGAGGATCTCAAATCTCTGAACGACGAAGAGATTCTGGTGCTTGCCGGGAACCTGACCAATGGCCTGCCGACTGCGACGCCCGCTTTTGACGGTGCGGCCGAGTCGGAAATCAAGGGTCTTCTGGAGCTGGCAGATCTGTCTGCTACCGGACAGTACCAATTGTCGGACGGGCGCACCGGCGAAAAATTCGATCGAGAAGTCACCGTGGGCTATATGTACATGCTCAAGCTAAACCATTTGGTCGATGACAAGATGCATGCGCGCTCCACCGGGCCCTACAGCCTTGTGACACAACAGCCACTGGGTGGCAAGGCCCAGTTTGGCGGACAGCGTTTCGGCGAAATGGAAGTCTGGGCACTCGAAGCCTACGGCGCCGCCTACACGCTGCAGGAAATGCTGACCGTGAAGTCGGATGACGTGCAGGGCCGGACCAAGATGTACAAAAACATCGTGGACGGCGAGCATGAAATGGACGCCGGTATGCCCGAATCCTTTAATGTACTGGTTAAAGAAATTCGTTCGCTGGGAATCAACATTGAACTGGAAACAGACTGATGAAAGATCTTCTGAAGCTATTTAAATACCAGAACCCCGTTGAGGATTTTGATGCAATTCGTATTGGTCTTGCATCGCCGGACATGGTCCGGTCGTGGTCTTTCGGTGAGGTAAAGAAACCGGAGACCATCAACTATCGGACGTTCAAGCCGGAACGTGACGGGTTGTTCTGCGCGAAGATATTCGGTCCGATCAAGGACTACGAATGTCTTTGCGGGAAGTATAAACGCCTGAAGCATCGCGGAGTGGTTTGCGAAAAATGTGGCGTGGAAGTGACCCAGACCAAGGTGCGCCGCGAACGCATGGCGCACATTGACCTGGCAAGCCCGGTCGCGCATATCTGGTTCCTCAAGTCGCTGCCGTCGCGCATTGGCCTCATGCTGGACATGACGCTGCGCGAGATCGAGCGTGTTTTGTATTTCGAGGCTTTCGTGGTCGTTGAGCCCGGTATGACTCCGCTGGAGCGCGGCCAGTTGATGACCGATGAGATGTATCTCGAGGCCATTGAGCAATACGGCGACGAATTCGACGCTCGCATGGGTGCCGAGGCGGTACGCGAGATGCTGAGCACGATCGACTTGCAGCGTGAAATGTTGCAGGTCAGAGAAGATATTGGTGCGACGCGATCCGAAACCAAGATCAAGCGCTTGTCCAAGCGCCTGAAGCTGGTGGAATCGTTCATCGAGTCGGGCAACAAACCGGAATGGATGGTGCTGACCGTCTTGCCGGTGTTGCCGCCGGATCTGCGTCCGCTGGTACCTCTCGATGGCGGTCGGTTCGCGACTTCCGATCTGAATGATCTGTATCGCCGCGTCATTAACCGCAACAATCGATTACGTCGACTGCTGGAACTCAATGCGCCCGACATCATCGTTCGCAATGAAAAGCGGATGTTGCAGGAGTCCGTCGATGCGCTGCTGGATAACGGCCGACGCGGTCGCGCGATCACCGGTACCAACCGTCGCCCGCTGAAGTCACTCGCGGATATGATTAAAGGCAAGCAAGGGCGCTTCCGGCAGAACCTGCTCGGCAAGCGTGTCGACTACTCCGGACGTTCCGTGATCGTGGTTGGTCCGACGCTTAAACTGCACCAGTGCGGCCTGCCGAAAAAGATGGCACTGGAACTGTTCAAGCCATTTATTTTCTCGAAGCTGCAGTTGCGCGGCGAAGCTACGACCATCAAGGCTGCGAAGCGACTGGTTGAACGTGAAGGCAGCGAGGTTTGGGATATTCTCGAGGAAGTGATTCGCGAGCATCCGATCATGCTGAACCGGGCGCCGACACTGCATCGACTGGGTATCCAGGCGTTTGAGCCGGTACTGATCGAGGGCAAGGCGATCCAGCTCCATCCGCTCGTTTGTACGGCGTTCAACGCCGACTTTGATGGCGATCAGATGGCCGTGCACGTTCCATTATCGATTGAGGCGCAGCTCGAAGCACGCGCGTTGATGATGGCATCGAACAATATTCTGTCGCCCGCGAATGGCGATCCAATCATTGTGCCTTCACAGGATGTTGTACTGGGTCTTTACTTTATGACCCGATCAAAACTGTTCGGCAAGGGCGCGGGCATGGTCTTTGCTGACGTCGATGAAGTTCGCCGTGCTTATGAGTGCAAAGTCGTTGAATTGCAGGCAGAAGTCAAAGTGCGAGTGCCGCTGCATGAGACCGACGAAGAAGGCAATACACAGACGGTTATCCGGCTGGTTGAGACGACCGTGGGACGTGCGCTGCTGTCAGCAATATTGCCGGCAGGATTGAGTTTCGACCTGATCAATCGCGCGATGACGAAGAAAGCGATTTCGAATGTCATCAATGCCTGTTACCGGTTTCTCGGCTTGAAGAAAACCGTCGTGTTCGCAGATCGCCTGATGTATACGGGATTCCGCTTTGCGACGATTTCCGGCGTATCGATTGGCATCAACGACCTGGTTATCCCCGAATCCAAGGGGCAAATCCTTGCGGAAGCGGAAGCCGAAGTGAAGGAAATTCAGGACCAGTATTCTTCCGGTCTGGTCACCGAAGGCGAACGCTATAACAAGGTCGTCGATATCTGGTCACGCACAAACGACCAGATTGCCAAGGCCATGATGGACAAGCTCGGCACGGAAACCGTCAAGGGTCCCAGGGGCAAGATGTTCGAGCAGGAATCGTTTAATTCCATTTACATGATGGCCGATTCGGGCGCTCGTGGTTCCGCCGCGCAGATCCGGCAGCTTGCCGGCATGCGTGGTTTGATGGCGAAACCGGATGGTTCCATCATCGAAACACCGATTACCGCTAACTTCCGCGAAGGACTCGATGTCCTGCAGTACTTTATCTCCACTCACGGAGCGCGCAAAGGCCTGGCGGATACGGCATTGAAGACGGCTAACTCAGGCTACCTGACACGCCGACTCGTCGACGTCGCGCAGGACCTGGTGGTGACGGAAATCGATTGCGAGACTCGCAATGGCGTTGCAATGTCGCCGCTCGTTGAGGGTGGCGATGTCGTCGAACCTCTCAGAGAACGTGTACTGGGTCGCGTCCTGGCCGAACCGGTGCTCATTCCAGGTACGGATAAAGTGGCGTTCGATGCCGGTACCATGCTCGATGAGGCAAACGTTGCGCGACTCGAAGAGCTGTCGATCGATCACCTTCTGGTTCGCTCACCCATAACTTGTGAAGTTCGCTATGGGGTGTGTTCGCAGTGTTACGGGCGCGATCTTGCTCGCGGTAATCGCATCAACATTGGTGAAGCGGTTGGCGTTATCGCTGCCCAGTCAATCGGCGAGCCCGGCACACAGCTGACGATGCGTACCTTCCACATTGGTGGTGCTGCGTCACGTTCTGCGGCCGCGAACAATATCGAGATAAAGAACCTGGGGTCCGTCAAGCTCAATAACATCAAGACTGTGATGCACGAAAAGGGCTATCTCGTTGCGGTATCCCGTTCCGGTGAAATCCTTGTCTTTAACGAGCACGGTCGCGAGCGTGAGCGCTACAAAGTGCCTTACGGTGCAACCATTACGGTCAAGGACGGCGACGCCGTGAAGCCGGGTCAAGTTGTTGCTACCTGGGACCCGCATACTCATCCCGTGGTCACAGAAGTAGCCGGCAAGTTACGCTTCGAGGATTTTGTTGACGGCATAACCGTTACTGAGCAGCTCGACGAATTTACCGGGCTGACGAGTATTGTTGTACTCGATCCGAAGCAACGTGTGGGTTCGGCAAAGGAACTGCGTCCGGTGGCCAAACTGATCGGTGCCGATGGCAACGAACTGTGTTTCGCCAATACCGAGATTCCGGCGGTGTACGCTTTGCCGGCGGGTGCAATCATTAACATGAGCGACGGAGCCAAGGTTGCGGTGGGTGACGTGATTGCCCGTATTCCGCAGGCATCATCGAAAACACGCGATATTACGGGTGGTCTGCCGCGAGTGGCCGATTTGTTCGAGGCCAGAAAGCCTAAAGAACCGGCTATCATGGCCGAGCACACCGGTACGGTCAGTTTCGGTAAGGAGACCAAAGGCAAACGCCGACTCGTTCTTACGGATGAATCGGGTGAGAGCTTTGAGAAACTGATACCGAAATGGCGGCACCTGAATGTATTCGAAGGTGAGCAGGTTGTGCGTGGCGAAGTGATCGCCGACGGCGAACCGACGCCGCACGACATTCTGGCATTGCAGGGTGTTGAGGCGCTGTCGGGCTACCTCATCCGTGAAATTCAGGATGTGTATCGTCTGCAGGGTGTGAAGATCAACGACAAGCACATTGAGGTGATTATTCGCCAGATGTTGCGGAAAGTTCTGGTCGTCACACCGGGTGACAGTAACTTCCTGCGCGGTGAGCAAGTCGACCGGGCGCGTTCGCTGGAGGTGAGAGAGCAACTCGTCGCCCAGGGCAAAGAGCCGCTGACGATTGAGCCGATTCTGCTGGGCATTACCAAAGCGTCACTGGCGACTGAGTCGTTTATTTCGGCGGCTTCATTCCAGGAAACCACGCGGGTACTGACGGAAGCGGCCGTTCGGGGCCTCAAGGACGATCTGCGCGGACTGAAGGAAAACGTCATTGTTGGTCGTCTGATCCCGGCTGGAACCGGCTTCGCACATCACGCCGAACGGCGACGTACGCGCGAGCAGGAACTGGCCGCACAACTGCAGGAACTGGAGGATACCGCCAGTATCGAGGAGCAGGTGGCGGCGGAACTGGAAGCCTCAATGAGCAAGAACGACGAGGTGGTCGAGATCGATGAAGCGGCTGAGGTAGCGGCTGTTGCGGAAGAACTCGCCGCAGCGGCTGAAGATGGTACGGCCACGCCTTAGTCGGCGTGACCTGGCCCGGACATTCATGAACAGTCCGGGCCAGGGGGAATTATGAGGGTAAACGGCGGCTTGACACTGACTCCCGGCCGTCAATACAATGCCCGCCCTTAACCTAAAGGGCCCGCTATTGGCGAGCCCTTTACAATTTGTGGAGAGACAATCACAAGACCTTGATCTAACGAGGTTTTTTGAGAATTTTTTCAAACTCGCGGAACGGATCGAAAAGATTCGGCTTGCGAGTGTGCGCGTATAACAGCGCGCAATTCGTGCACTTCTCGTGAGTGCTTTTTTGTACGTGACTTAAAAAGAGAACAGGCCTATGGCCACAACAAATCAATTAGTACGCAAGGCGCGGACGTCGAAGGCGGTTAAAAGCACGGTTCCGGCTCTGCAGGCCAGCCCGCAAAAGCGGGGCGTTTGTACTCGCGTCTATACAACGACACCGAAAAAGCCGAACTCCGCGATGAGAAAAGTCGCTCGTGTACGTTTGACCAACGGTTTTGAAGTGACGAGCTATATTGGTGGCGAGGGCCACAACCTGCAGGAGCATTCCGTGGTCCTGATTCGTGGTGGTCGTGTAAAAGACTTGCCAGGTGTGCGCTACCATACGATTCGCGGCACGCTGGATTGCTCCGGTGTCGGTGATCGCAAGAAAGGCCGTTCCAAATACGGCACTAAACGTCCGAAATAATCCGGCCTAAATCAAAGAGATAATTCAATGTCCAGAAGAACACAGGCGCCTAAGCGCACCATTTTGCCGGATCCGAAATACGGTAGCGAGCTGTTGGCCAAGTTTATGAATATGATCATGAACGATGGCAAGAAGTCCGTTGCGGAACGTATTATTTACGGTGCGTTGGATCGCATATCCGAAAAGAACACCAATGCGGAGGCGCAGCCGATCGAAGTGCTGGAGCAGGCACTCGACAACGTCAAGCCTGTCGTCGAGGTCAAATCCCGCCGTGTGGGTGGTGCGACCTATCAGGTGCCCATTGAGGTTCGTGTATCACGTCGGCAAACGCTTGCGATGCGCTGGCTGATCGACGCAGCGCGTAAGCGCAGCGAAAAGTCCATGGCACACCGTCTTGCGCATGAACTGCTGGATGCTGCCGATAACCGCGGCACCGCAGTCAAGAAGAAAGAAGATACCCATCGCATGGCGGAAGCTAACAAGGCGTTCTCGCACTACCGTTGGTAGGTACGGCGTACGTATTTGGACAAGTTCCGTGGCCCGCACTACACCTATCGAGCGCTATCGAAATATCGGCATCATGGCCCATATTGACGCGGGAAAAACCACCACAACGGAGCGAGTGCTTTTCTACACCGGCGTGTCACACAAGATCGGTGAGGTTCATGATGGCGCCGCTGTCATGGACTGGATGGAACAGGAGCAGGAACGCGGCATTACGATTACATCGGCCGCAACCACCTGTTTCTGGGAAGGCATGGACAAACAGTTCGAGCAATACCGCATCAATATTATTGATACTCCGGGACATGTGGACTTCACGATCGAGGTCGAGCGAAGCCTGCGGGTGCTGGACGGCGCGGTGACCGTGCTTTGCGCGGTGGGCGGTGTCGAGCCGCAAACAGAAACGGTGTGGCGACAGGGTAACAAGTACAACGTACCGCGCATGATTTTCGTCAACAAGATGGATCGGATCGGCGCGGATTTTTTGCGCGTCGTTGAACAGGTTTCAGACCGGCTTGGGGCGACTCCGGTGCCGATACAACTGCCAATAGGATGCGAGGATGAATTTGCCGGTGTTATCGATCTGATCGGCATGCGTGGCATCTATTGGGAAGAAGCGAACATGGGTTCGGCCCATGAGTCACGCGAGATTCCTGCCGAACTGCTTGAGGAAGCACAAAGCTGGCGTGAAAAAATGGTCGAGGCGGCCGCCGAGGCTAACGAGGAACTTCTCGAGAAATTTATTGAAAGCGGCGACCTGGCAGAAGACGAGATTCGCACTGGCTTGCGCTTGCGCACATTGTCCGGCGACATCGTGGTCGCGCTATGTGGCTCCGCATTCAAGAACAAAGGTGTGCAGGCGATGCTGGACGCGGTCATCGAATACATGCCCTCGCCGGTCGACGTGCCGGCCATCACCGGCGTGCTTGATGACGGATCTAGCAGTGAACGGCATGCGGATGACGAAGAACCCTTTGCAGCACTGGCGTTCAAGATTGCCACCGATCCGTTCGTCGGCAACCTGACGTTTTTCCGCGTTTACTCCGGCGTATTGAAGTCAGGCGATACGATTTACAACCCGGTTAAAAGCCGGAAAGAACGCATCGGCCGTATTCTGCAGATGCATTCCAATGACCGCCAGGAGATAAAAGAGGTCCGCGCCGGCGACATAGCGGCGGCCGTGGGTCTCAAAGATGTAACAACCGGCGACACGCTGACCGATCCGAAGCACGTGATTACTCTGGAGCGCATGAGTTTTCCAGAGCCCGTTATTTCGGTTGCCGTGGAGCCGAGAACCCATGCGGATCAGGAAAAAATGGGTATCGCGATGCAGAAGCTGGCGAAGGAAGATCCATCGTTCCGCATTCATACTGACGAGGATTCCGGCCAGACAATCATTTCCGGGATGGGAGAGCTGCACCTCGATATCATTGTCGACCGGATGAAGCGCGAATTTGGTGTTGAAGCAAATGTTGGCAAGCCACAGGTAGCGTACCGTGAAACGATTCGCAAGACAGTGGAGCAGGAAGGTAAATTTGTGCGCCAGTCCGGTGGGCGTGGCCAGTACGGGCACGTTTATCTCAAGATTGAGCCGCAAGATCCTGGCAGCGGATACGAATTCGTCAATGCGATCGTCGGTGGTGTTGTACCGAAAGAATATATCGGTCCCGTGGACAAGGGCATTCAGGAACAGCTCGAAAATGGCGTAATCGCCGGTTTTCCGGTAGTGGATGTGAAGGTAACGCTTTATGATGGTTCCTACCACGATGTTGATTCCAGTGAAATGGCTTTCAAAATCGCGGGCTCGATGGGTTTCCGGGAAGGCGCACTCAAGGCGGATCCTGTGCTGCTGGAACCGATCATGAAGGTCGAAGTGGTTACGCCCGAAGATTATATGGGTGACGTGATGGGCGACTTGAATCGCCGTCGCGGGTTGCCGCAGGGAATGGACGATTCGCCGTCCGGCAAAGTTATTCGGGCTGAAATTCCGCTGGCTGAAATGTTTGGCTACGCCACGGATCTGCGCTCGATGAGCCAGGGTCGCGCGGTGTATTCCATGGAGTTTTTAAAGTACAAAGAAGTACCTAATAACGTGGCCGACGTTGTGATGAAGAAGGCCAGTTAAAGAACCGTATTGAGCCGTCGCAGTATTGATTGACAATGCTGCGACGATTTACTGAAAACCAACTGACAATACAATATAGATAAGTAGGATCGACTCATGTCTAAAGAAAAATTTGAACGTACAAAGCCCCACGTAAATGTCGGCACGATTGGTCACGTGGACCACGGCAAGACGACCTTGACGGCA
>JAADHU010000053.1 GCA_013151645.1 Gammaproteobacteria bacterium
AAACTCGGTAGGAGCGTCTCCTGAGGCGCGACCACCAAAAACTAATCCTTGCAGGAACGAATCAAAGACTCCCTAGATCGAGTCGGTCGCGGGCACGGCGTGCTTCTCTGTCTGCTCTCTGACCGAGGCGTGTGCCCAGCCGTACGCCAGGATGCCTGACACCACATTGGTGAGCGCATAGGCGGCGAAAATACCTGCGATGCCGAACTGCCGGTTTAGCAGGAAGGCCAGCGGAACGTAAATGACGACCATGCGGGCGACACTAATAAAGACCGCCGGCATCGGTTTGCCCATGCCATTGAAAGACGCGTTCATCACCATCACCATGCCGTACGTCCCGTAGCTGATCGGCGCGATCAACAGGAATAACGTTGCGACATCCGTCACGGCCGGATTATCGCTGAACAATGCCGGCAGGATACTGCTCATCGCAGCAAGAAAAATGGCGATAACCAACCCTGCACTCAGGCAAAAAATTGTCGACATACGCAGCGCACGAAAAATTCTGTCCGCTCTGCCCGCTGAGAGGTTTTGGCCAACGAAGGGACCGATGGTCGCCGACAAAGCATAGAACATGACGAGCATCAGCGCCTCGACCCGGCTTGCCACACCGAAACCGGCGACAGCATCGGGTCCGTAGCGCGCCAGCATTGCGGTAATGACCGCGGTGGCAATCGGAATGATTGCATTGGTCCCCGCCGCCGGGATGCCAACGTGCAAAATATCGGCCCACGAGCTGCGCACGTCCGCAAGCTTCGCCCGATAAAAGCTCAGCATATCGAGTCTGACGCGCAGGAAATACAGCATGCCGATGAAAATACCGGCTCTCGATATCAACGCGGCCATGGCCGCGCCGTTAAGACCCATTTCCGGTGCCGGCCCGAGTCCAAAAATCAGGATAGGATCCAGGATGACATTAAAAATTGCGGCGATCACCATCAGCATACTTGGCAGTCGCGTATCGCCGGTCGCTCGCATGCTGCTCATGCCGACCATGCCGACGACAACAAACGGAACACCGACATACAGAATTCGCATATAGCCGGCGATCAGGGGCAGCATGGATTCTGGTGCGCCCAGCAAACGAAACAAAGGACCAATAGTCAGGAAACCGATGACACAAACAACGACCGTGATCAGGAATGACAGGATCAGACTGTCCGTCGATAGCCGTCGAGCCCGGTTATGATCGTCGGCGCCGATCGCACGCGCCACCACTGATGACGTTCCCGCGCCGAGACCAATCGCGACACTGCTGACGATCATTAACACGGGAAAGGCGAAGCCAAGTGCGGCCAGCGCATCGTCGCCGACGCGGCCGATAAAATAGGCATCCACGAAACCCTGCAGCATCATTGTAAAAATGCCGAAGAGTACCGGTGCGGTCATACTGACCATTTGACGGCCCACCGGTCCGGTGGTGAGCCGCGCCTTTTTCGATGCCATGAGCAATCCGGGATTGAGCCTCGCAACGAGCAGACTCAGTGAGTAAGAGAAGCGCGCTCACTATGGCGCAGGCCGGTACTTGGCGCAATCGAATAGAACGATTTTTGCGTGCTGCGTTACCATTGTCGACTCGAAGACCATGGGAGCAGACCAACATGGGCTGGAAAACACTCAACTCCAGGATTGTCTATGACAACCCGTGGATCACGGTACGCGACGACAGAGTCCTCAATCCCGGCGGCGGCGAAAACCAATACGGACGCGTGCATTTTAAAAACAAGGCCGTTGCCATCGTCGCGCTGGACGAGGAAAGAAACACCTGGCTGGTCGGTCAGGACCGGTATACCACCGGCACGTTCTCGTGGGAGGTCCCGATGGGCGGCGCACCGCTGAGCGAAGAACCCCTGGATGCCGCCCGCCGGGAACTGCGGGAAGAAACCGGTCTGAGCGCGAACCGCTGGTCCCACCTCATGAACCTCCATACCAGCAACTCGATCACCGACGAAGAAGCACTCGTTTTCATTGCACAGGACCTGACGATTGGCGAAGCCGATTTTGAAGAAACCGAGAATATCGAAATACGCAAACTCCCACTCGCGGATGCACTGGAAATGGTACTCAACGGTGAAATCACCGACGCAATCAGCTGCGTCGCCCTGATGCGAATCTACATGTTCAACCAACCAACAATTGGTACCCGATAACGTCGCTACCAGAGGGTTTGCATACCACGATCAAGAGCCCGTGCGGCAAGATCACGCTCCGAGACCGTGCCCCGCAGGGATGCGGGGCCCGAGCTTACAGGGACGTACTTGCAGCGGGTCTCGGAGCGTGATCTTGCCGCACGGGTTCGCCGCACCCAGTCATCAAAAAACCATCTCGGCCGATACCACATAACGCATCGGCCCACCCACCAGCTCCGAAGAAAACGGATAACAGGTAACGAGACTTAACATGGCCGACTCCGTATCAAGAACGATACGGCCGCGCCGCGAGTCCACCACGTCAATACTCGTCACCCGAAACAGGTGTCGCTGCCCGTCCGACATTTCGAGGTTCAGTGACTCACCTTCTTTTAAATCTTGCAGAAACCGAAAATGCGTGTCGCGATGCCCCGCGATCACACTGTTGCCTACCTCGCCGGGAAGAACGCTGGTGCTCATGTGGCCCGGTCCAAACGCCAGCGTCCTGCCGGAGCTGCCTGCCAACACGATGAGTTCGACGTCACCACCCTTCGCGGACAGTTTTGCGACCGGCCAGGTGTCGGCCCATGGCCAGGGCGAATGGCTTTCGTCTGTGGCTTCCGTCTTTTTCCAGGCGCGTTGCATCAGCTCCTGCGCCAGCCAGGCTTTAGCGGGAATATAGGCACTGTGCCCAAGCTGCCAGAAACCGAGGCAAAAAAGACAAGCCATGAGAACGCGGCTACCGCGCGGCGACAGTGTCACGAGAAAATCCGTTCAGTGTCCAGACTCGATACATCAGCAGCAGCGTCGCCAGCAAAATACACATGACACCAATGAAGCGATGCAAACCCGCATTGGTCGCCGTCGCCGGAAAGCCGAAAATTGCCCGATGGCTTTGCCCGTACGGTAAGAGATTTGCGACCGGGTCCCTGTTGAGATTCGCCTCGGCGGGACGCGATGGCGTCTTGTCGACCGCGACGAGACTGGTGTATTTGCTGACCAGATGATGCCGCATGGCCGTATCGATGACCGCCTGTCGAGTGGTAATCGCATCGGCTCCTCGACGCCCGGCATCCAGCAGATCGGCGATGTGGGCGCGTGCCCACATCGCTGCAATGCCGGCACTTTGCTCACCGATCGCCAGGGGCAATTCTGCACCCCAGTCTCCCGCTGCAGTGCGGCCGCTTATTTTCAGTTGATCGCCCGCACGGGCTGCCCGGTTCAATCGCGCTTTGATCACCACCGGCTCTCCGGCGTACAGATCCGGTACGGTTGATGGCGAGGCCATCTCATCGACATCATCCGGCCACTCGATGCGAATGTCAGTCACTTGTGGCTGTTCAAGTTTGCGAAACAACCGCCCCATCTTCTCCTGCACTTCGTGCAGCGCACCGATCGATACAGACGTACCGCGACCGGCTTCCGCGGCCTTGCGCATGAACCAGCCATTCGGCGCCGAGCCGATACCAATCGTGAACAGGCGAGCATTGCCAAGTCCGTGCTCGATGACGTTGAACAACTCTTCTTCGTTGCCGACGCTGCCATCTGTAACGAAAATAATCTGGCGTAAATGAGTTTCACTCCGGCGACCGCCCAGCGCCCTTTCCAGCGCGGGCCGCATTTCCGTGCCGCCATCCGCCACGAGTGCATCAACATAGTTTCTGGCGGTCGATATATTGCCTGCGCTCGCGCTCCGGGTGTCCGCAAACAGGGCTTTCGTCACCGAGTTGAACTGCAGGATATTGAAGAGATCGTTCGGCTTAAGGCCGTCAAGCGCTAATTGCAGCGCTTTTTTCGCCTGCCGCAAGGAGGTGCCGTGCATCGAACCGGAGGTATCGATAACGAAGATCAGTTCGCGGGGCATGGCAGGCGACGGGACCGTGTCGTCGGTGGGCGGCAACATCATCACCAGCAAATACGGGCGACCATCGACATTCTCTGAAAAGACCAGTGCGTTGGGTGTCGTGGTTTTCGTCGGCCGCCACAGAAGTTCGAAGTCGTGGTCCATCGCGACGTCTCCGTCAGCAAAGGTGACTTCGAAGCGATTATCTGCCTGCGTGACGTTGACCGGATGATAACGACTGGCGACCAGCTCCAGATCCATGCCCGCGTGAATTTCGGCGCGCAACGTCATGCGATGGTCCGTCGCATTTTCCGTCATCGGCGGGGTGATGAGTGAGGCGTCAGGGACGCGGTTGGTATTGGAAGACCAGCCTGAGCCTTTACGATCACCGATCGGGGTTCCCGGAATATAGCGAGGCGTTAAGGTCATCGGGAAACGCAGACTGAAGGTCCCTTCATCGTATCGAACGGTATCGAGGTATTCGATTTCGATCGTGACCTCCTGTCCGGGCCCGATATTGGCCACGGACGTGGTAAATAAATTGGCGCGCTGCTGCTCGACCAGGCTCGCTTTCTTGCCCTGTCGCTTTGCCTGTTCGTATTCTTTTTTCGCCGCTTCTTTCTCCCTGATCTCGCCCTCGATAAAACGTTCGCCGACGATCATCCGCAAACGGTCGACGGCCGCCCCATCGGGCAAAGGAAAGACGTATATTCCCTCCACCCATTCAGCGCCATCGTTGCGAAACATCTGTTTCAAAGTAGTGCGAATTGCCAGCCCGCTCACCGATATTTGCACATCCGAATTGAGGCGGGTCGCGGCGCGATAGCCGCCCGCCGAACGCAGCAGCAAACTACCGCTTTGAATATCAGCGGGGTGAATGTTGGTAGCGGACTCTCGATCGTCTGTTGCCGCTGTGGCCCACCCCGGTGACAGGATCGCGGTAAGCATTAATAGCACCAGCCTGGCCCGACGGTCGTTCTTATGTTGCATTTCTATCCTCCCGTTGATCTGCCAGGTATTGCAGCAAACCGGCGGGCGCGCGACAGGGCAGCAATATGCCGATATGCGGGCCAAATAGGGCGAATTGTGGCCCGTACGGTGCAGCGCTTGTTGAACGCGGCGCCATGCGGCACGATAGGTGTCTCCTGCTTCGCCGCACCCCTGACCGAGCGTTGTGCGTGCAAGGCACTCACCTGCACTGGCCGGAAATAATGTCGAGAAAGATCGCAATCGTTGAAGATGAAGCGGCCATCCGCGAAAACTACGGCGCAGCATTTCGTCGCGAGGGCTATGGCGTGGATCTGTATGCCGCGCGCCAGCCTGCCGTTGATGCTTTCAAAGCGCGCCTGCCCGACCTGGTGGTGATAGACATCAATCTGCAAGACGATGTCGAAGGAGGCTTTGAGTTATGCCGCCAATTGCGTGCCATGTCAGCCGACCTTCCCATTATTTTTCTGACCGCGCGGGATTCGGAATTTGATGCGGTATCCGGGCTGCGCCTCGGTGCAGACGATTACCTCACCAAAGACATCAGCTTGCCGCACCTGATGGCACGCGTTGCGGCACTGTTCCGTCGGCTGGATGCCATGCGCGAACCGCGCTCCGAAGAAAACTGCATACGGCGTGGCAACCTGGAAATCGACGTCGATCGAATGACGGTTCGCTGGAAAGACGAAACGGTCGCGCTTACCCTGACCGAATTCTGGATGATGCATGCTCTCGCGCGCTATCCCGGCCACGTGAAGAATCGCCAGCAACTCATGGATGCGGCGCAGGCGGTACTGGATGACAACACCATTACTTCCCATATCAAACGTATCCGCCGCAAGTTCGTGGCAATCGACGCCGATTTTGCAGCGATCGAAACGGCGTATGGCATGGGCTATCGCTGGCTCTCTGGCTAACCGCAGTCAAAACGATGAATTTGCGACGCCAGCTACTCCTTGTCAGCCTGTTGACGCTGGTGCTTCCCTGGGCTGGATGCCAGTTCATTCGGGAAACGGAATCTGCCTTGCGCGAAGGTCAGCAGAGAATGCTATCAGGCACCGCGCAAGCCATCGCCGATTCCCTCTCTCAGTTTCCCGCGGAGTTTCTTGCGGCGGGTACGGATGGTGTGTTCCGGGAGAGCCAGATTTACGGCTACCCTCTCGGTAGTGCACCGCTGATCGATGGCTATATCGATGACTGGTCTTTGCCGCCGGGGTCCGTACGCTCAATGCGGGGGATTGACGGCGCCATCCGATTCGCCCTCGGCACCTACTCTCGGTATGTGTACGTGTTCGTCGAAACGCGCGACACAGCCGTTATCTATGCGACACCGTCATTCGATGCGGCCGGGTATTTTTCAGACAATGTTAGTTTGACCAGCGTAGACCGGGCGGGCACGCACACGCAATTCAAGTTCATCCCCGAAGCGCCCGGCGCGTTCGTCGCACGGCGTATCGTCGCCGACCGCTCAAGCGAGGAAGGTCGCGTTCGTGCCTACTGGCGAAACACGCCCAATGGTTATCGGCTTGAAGCACGAATCCCGCTTGAGCTTCTCGGCGAGCGTATTGGTTTGGCGATACAGAACACCCGTTCGACAGACAGCCCGGGTGTCAGAAGCGCCAGTTTCGACGGATCGGTACCGGGTCGCTTTATAGCGGAATCGACCGTTTTGAGCAGCGCATTGGCTGGCTATGCGCAACCCGACCTGCGCCTGATCGTGACAGACCCCGCTGGCTGGCGGCTGGCGCAGGCTGGCCAGCTTATAACGGAACCCGGCGCGGGCGGATCGGACCGGCAAGAATCCGCCTGGCTACGCCGGGTCTACAATGCCTTGCTGGAGTCCGGTAAGGAAGCCGCCCTCGCCGAGCCGGACCCGAGTGGCCGGGAACAGCAGGAGTACGTTCGCAGCGCGCTGCGAGACACGGCCGCGACGGCCTGGTTTCGCTCGCCGCAAACCGGGCGAGCCGTCGTTACCGTCGCCCAGCCGATTTGGTCCGGCACGGTACAAACCGGCACCCTCATTCTGCAGCAAGGTACCGACGCTATTCTGAGTCTTACCAACCAGTCACTCGGCCGCTTGATCAATTTTACGTTGATTGCGACGCTGGCTGTCGCCTTTGTACTTATCGGTTACGCCAACTGGCTATCGATGCGTATCCGTCGCCTCAGCACCGCAGCGGAGAATGCGCTCGACGACGACCGGATGCGCCTGGCGCTACCGAGCGCACTTGCCGGCGATGAAGTAGGTGACCTTTCGCGCAGCTTTTCCACCGTGTTACGCCAACTGGGGAATTACAACGAATACCTGCGTACGCTCGCCTCAAAACTATCGCATGAGTTGCGCACGCCACTCACGATCGTCAGTTCGTCACTGGAGAACCTCGAACACGAATCGCTCTCGAATGAAGCTCGTCAATACACAGCCCGTGCGCGCGATGGTGCGGCACGCCTGAAGAAGATATTGAGCGCGATGAGTGAAGCCAGCCGGGTTGAGGAATTGATGCAGCACGCAGATCCTGAAACATTCGACCTGCGCCAGGTACTGCAAGCGGCAACCGCCGCGTATGCCGATATCGGCTCGGGGCATCGATTCCGATTCGACGCACAGATCGATAAGGCGGTATTGACGGGCTCACCTGAAATGATCATGCAGTTACTCGATAAACTTATCGACAACGCAATCGGCTTCAGCAAGCTGCAAGATGAAATTGTCATCTCACTGGACGGTGACGACGAGCATTACCGGATCTCGATTGAAAATGCCGGCCCCCCGCTTCCCGAATCGATGCGCCTGCAATTGTTTGACTCTATGGTATCCGTCCGTCCGGACAACGCCGCCAGTGAACATCTCGGGCTCGGACTGTATATTGCAAAACTCATCGCAGAAGGCCACGGTGGCACCATTCAGGCCAGGAATATCGAGGGTGGCGTGGTATTTTGTGTGCAACTTCCTGTCACACAAGAAAGCTGACAAGATCTCTTTTCTGTACGACCTATAACTTTAATTGGGAGAAAAATCATGGCAAACGAGGGCTATCACGAACCCATCGACGAACTGAGCGACGACACTCGCGATATGCATCGCGCGATTACTTCGCTTATGGAAGAACTTGAGGCTGTCGACTGGTACAACCAGCGCGTAGATGCCTGCAAAGACACGGAACTTGCCGCAATCCTTGCTCACAATCGCGACGAAGAGAAAGAACATGCCGCCATGGTGCTGGAATGGATTCGCAGAAAAGATCCGGCGATGGACAAAGAACTTCGGGATTACCTGTTCACCGATAAACCGATCGCCCACAAATAGGATCGCGGCAGACCTATTGGGTTAGTTGCCGGATATCGGCCACGCGACCCTGCAGTCCCGGCTAGAAACGGAGGGATTGCAGTGCGACCGTTCCTTTGCTTGAAAAATCGACCGGCCGGGTTAGCGGTATGTCGAGCGTCAGGCTACCGTCGAGCTGGTAGTCGATATCTCCGCTTGCTCCATCACTAACGATCGATACCAGGTCGTCCCTGGATTGCAGCAAATCGAGTTCGACGCTCATCACGAAAGTCCCGTCACCGCGTGCCGGTATCATGATATCGCACCGCGCTTCGCCGCCAGCAAATTTGCGGCCTTCGAGCGTCACTTTGTAGCTGATCATCTTGACCGGCAGTGGAAAGGCGTTGGGATTTTCGACACCGAATTCCAGCAGGAACGTCTGTCCTTTGAAACTTACTTTGTCGAGTTCGACGCTGGTCAGATTCACTGAGGGTGTCTGTACAAACGACCCGGTATCTGCGCAGCCAGACAGGCTAAACACGGCGACGAGTATTGCGATATTTCTGATATTACTCATACCTGACATCGGACACCCCCAATTCAGACTCGGAACTTACCGCAAAATCACGCGCTGTGCAGCGATATCCATCGCAGTTTATGACATCGTCAGGCGGCTAACGCAGCTTCTTGCCGATTTCACCCCAGCGCGCACCAATCAGGAGCCAGTCGTCGCCATCGTATTCGAGTTCCAGCTCGAACCGAAAGGCGTCGGCGCTCAGACCGACGGTTGCCGCGTTTGTCCCGGCGAGGCCTATAATTAGCAACACTTCTGCGGCAGTGTCACCGTGCAGGGTGATCTGATCGATTTTCGTCAAGACGGCGACCTTCTGTCGCCGCAGGAAATAAAGGCGCATCATATCGCCGATATCTTTACGCTCGTTGCCCCGTGCATCCGCGTAGTTCGCGGAAACCATGTCCACCAGGGCACGGCGATCTTTGCTTTCTACCGCCAGCTCCCCATCTGCCAGCCAATTGCGAACCGCCTCCTCGGGGCTTTCCGCCGTTTCACTGCAGGCTATCGGCAATGCGCAAATCAACGCCATACCGATAATGAAAAACGTAGTTGGTCGACGGAAATCAGGCATATTCCGACCTCGCGGCGTGCGGTTTTCGGTTTTGGCGCATGGCATTTGTTAGAGTCCGGTGTCAAGAGAGACTATGTGCGGACGAAGCGGCCGGAATCCGTGACCGGTGTCCCAGTTCCAGCGGCAACGAACGCACGGTCAACAACGAACAGCATATGCCGAGAATCAAGGTTACGACAGTATGGCGGTAAAACTTCTAAGTGAGAGCATGGATGCGACGATTACCGATGTCGATCAGGCGCGGATTGATGCCGTTCTCGCTTTTTGGTTTCAGGACCAGACACTCTCCGCGCCGCAAATCGACAGCCGCATGGAAATCTGGTTCAGTGAAGACGCGGTCTTCGATCATGAAATCGAAAAAACATTCGCCAACGACGTTGAGATGGCCTCTGACGGCAAGCTCGATCACTGGGCCCACAAACCGCGTGGGCTGCTGGCCCTGATATTGCTGCTCGATCAATTTCGTCGCAATATTCACCGCGGCACCGCCGACGCTTTTTCCAAAGACAAAGCGGCATTGAAACTGTGCGTGGAAGGCGCGATGGCGAAAAGAGATCAGGAGCTGTCTCCCATCGAGCGCGTGTTCTTTTACATGCCGCTGCAACACAGCGAGTCACTCAAGGTTCAGACCAAAGCGGTCAATATTTTTGCGCGCCTGGCAGAGGCTGTGATACCCACGCACAAGGAAACATTCGCAACCATTGCGCAGTTCGCCGAACTTCACCGCGACATCATTGAACTGTTTGGTCGCTTTCCTCACCGCAATAAGGTACTGAATCGAGAAAATACGCCGCATGAAGACGAGTACCTCGCCGGCGATAACCCGACGTTCGGCCAGAGCACCGAGTAACCCGTCCAAGGTCGCGAGCAGAACTAGTCCGGGCTGGCCGGCTGCTCGACAGCGCGCACCGTCCCGGGTTTCGGCACGTAGGACACCTTTTTGAAGCGGACCGTTAACAAGACCGCGGCTACCGTAAGGCCGATGACAAAACCCAGCCAGATATATGCCGGTGATGCGCGATAAGTGACTGCGGCGAGGTAGGAAATCGGAAATGCCAGCAGCCAGTACGAGAACATGTTGATCACCATCGGCACGCGGGTATCTTTGAAGCCGCGCAATGCACCGGCTGCACCGATCTGTACGCCATCGGCTACCTGGAATATGGCCGCCATCAACAGCATGCTAATGGCAATCGCCTGTACCGACGTATCTTTCGTGTAAACGCTAACGATCGTGTCCCGAAAAACCAGCAACACCAGCGCGGACAACGCCATGAATACGCCGCACATAAAAATTCCCATCGCACCGGAGAGTCGTGCTGACTCGGGTTGTCCGGCGCCCAGCGCCTGGCCAATACGTACCGTCGTCGCAGCACTCAGCGCGAGCGGAATCATGAACATCGTCGAAGCGAAATTCAGTGCGATCTGATGCGCGGCGGTTATGGCGGGACCGCGCGTACCGACGAGGATCGAAACGGCCGAGAACAGTCCGGCCTCGGCCGTGATAGTGATCGATATGGGTAAACCCAAAGAAACGATCTCTTTGAGGACGGGCATGCGCAACGGCGCCATGTGATCGAATATCTTCAGTGGCCGGTAGCGCGGGTGCACAAAAATGTAGCAGCCCAGGACGATCATGATAAGCCACATCGTCACCGCACTGGCGACGCCACAGCCGACGGCACCAAGCGCCGGCGCGCCGAAATGACCGAACATGAAGACGTAATTGAGAAAGACATTGCAGGCCAACGCGAGCAATGAGGTATACATGATCGGCCGGGTATGACCCAGACCCTCAGTCGTGAAACGAAATGCCAGGAAGACGAAAACCGCCGGTGCACCCCAGACGATCGCCTCAACATAGCCCGTCGCCATTTCCAGAAAGGCGACGTCAATGCCCACAAAAGCGAGCAACGTGCCAGCGAGCAGTTGAACGGCGACAATGAAAACAAGACCGAGGACGACTGCGAGCCAGAGCCCCTGCCGCGTATAACGCCCGATCAATTCCGGCTTACCGGCACCGGCGAGTCGTGCCGCGATGGGTGATATAGCCATCATCAGCCCAAGACACAGGGTAAAACCCAGAAACCAGACGCTGCCGCCCACAGCGACGGCGGCCAGTTCGCTCGCACCAAGTTGCCCGGCCATTATCGCGTCAGCAAACTGCATACCGGCGATGGCCAGGTTGTTCATCATTAATGGCGCCGCCAACTTAAGGAGTGAGCGCGCCTCCAGCGATTTGCTAAGCATAAATTCGGACGTCGTTGGTTTTTCTTGTTGGATTGATCGCGAACTCTAGCATGTCACCGATAGTCCACCGGGATGAAATTACGCCGGGCCCGCCCTTTGGTGTAAAGTTGCTCGGCAAAGGTAGCGTGAATCCCAGAATCGGAGACAGGTATGTTGCACGACGGTCGATCGAGACGAGTAGCGGTAATAGGCGGTATTCGCATTCCCTTTTGTCGCTCCCACTCGATCTATACTCGCTCTTCCAATCAGAAAATGATGACGGCAACACTGCAAGCGCTCGTCGACAAATACGACCTCAAGGGACAAACACTCGGCGACGTGGCGCTTGGTGCCGTCATTAAGCATTCCAAAGACTGGAATCTTGCCCGGGAGTGCGTCATTGATTCCGGATTGTCTCTGAGAACTCCGGGTGTCGATATGCAACGCGCTTGCGGCACCAGCATTGAAGCCGCTATCCATGTCGCGAATAAAATAGCGCTCGGTCAGATTGAAGCCGGCATCGCCGGCGGCACAGACTCTGTCAGCGATGCACCGATCGTTTATCCCGACGCCTATCGGGCCGTACTGCTCGACAGTTACCGCGGCAGATCGGCGCTGCGGAAAATATTGCCGTGGTTCAGGCTGCGACCCTCGCATTTCAAACCGGTGCTGCCCGGCGTTACGGAGCCACGCACCGGTCTGTCTATGGGTGAGAGTACCGAGATTACGGCGAAATTATTTGCGGTCGAACGCGAACATCAGGATCAGCTCGCCCTTGCCAGCCACATAAAAGCTGCGGCCGCTTATGACGAGGGTTTTTACGAAGACCTGGTCGTGCCCTACATGGATGTGGAGGAAGATAATAATATTCGTCGTGACTCGACGATCGAAAAACTGGCCGCGCTGAAGCCGGTTTTTGATAAAGGCGAGGGCGGCACGATGACGGCGGGGAACAGCACACCCCTCACCGACGGCGCCGCCGCCGTACTGCTGGCATCGGAGGAATGGGCACAACAAAAGCGCCTTCCCGTTACCGCCTATCTGACGTACTGCAAGGTCGCTGCCGTCAACTTTATCAATGACGAGGGGCTATTGATGGCGCCGGCGTATGCCGTTTCCGACATGCTGCGAGATGCGAACCTGACACTGCAGGACTTCGACTTCTACGAGATCCATGAAGCATTCGCGGCGCAGACGATCGCAACGTTAAAGGCCTGGCAGTCGGACGAATTCTGCCGCAACAAGCTCGGCCGCAACGCGGCGATGGGGCCCATTGACCTCACCAGGCTCAACATCAAGGGCGGCAGTCTCGCGATCGGTCATCCCTTTGCGGCGACCGGTGCGAGAATTATTGCAACGATGACGAAATTATTACAGCAGAAAGGCAGCGGTCGTGGCCTTATTTCAGTGTGCACCGCCGGCGGTATGGGCGTTACCGCCATCATGGAAGCCGCACCGGGGTCCTGACCCAAACTAACGTTCACAAAGCATCGCATCACTTCGGTCTGAACGGGCCGTCTCGGGGGAGACATGGGCGACTTAGGTCAGATTCTGGCATCCATTAACGCCGTTCTTTGGAACGAGACCTGGATATTTATTATCGCCGGTACCGGCGTGTTGTTCACCGTCTGGAGCGGCTTCTGCCAATACCGTGCACTGACACACGGTCCCGTCGTTATTCGTGGCGTCTACGACGACCCTGCCGATCCCGGCGCCATCAATCACTTTCAGGCGCTCTCCGCCGCCCTGTCCGGAACGGTCGGGCTTGGCAACATCGGTGGCGTCGCGCTGGCGATAACGCTCGGTGGCCCCGGTGCGATTTTCTGGATGTGGATCGTCGGTTTTCTCGGTATGGCCATCAAGCTGACCGAAGTAACCTTGTCGATGCTCTACCGCAATACCGACGATCCGGACAATCCGCACGGCGGCCCGATGTGGGTGGCGGACAAAGCCCTGGCGCGGCTAAAACCTGAATTCGCCTGGTTTGGCAAGACACTTGCCGTCCTGTTTTCCCTTTGCATCATTTTGTCTTCTGCCACGGGCGGCAACATGTTCCAGGCATGGAACGTCGCTGACATCACCAACGCTTATTTCGGCGTGGCCGGCTGGATCAGCGGCGCGATTCTCACGATACTCGTCGGCAGCGTCATTATCGGCGGTATCAAGAGAATCGGCAGGGTGGCCGGTACGATCGTTCCGGTAATGGTTTTCTTCTACATCATTGCCGGCACTTACGTACTCTTTGCTCACTACGAAAAAATCCCTTCGTTACTGGCGTTAATGGTCACGTCTGCCTTTTCGCCTTCGGAAGCCACCGGCGCTTTCATCGGTGGCACGGTCGCTTCCGCGTTCATGTTCGGCATGAAACGCGCCATTTTTTCCAACGAGGCCGGCCAGGGATCGTCGGCGATGGCACACGCGGCGGCCAAGACCGATGAACCGGCCCGCGAAGGTATCGTCGCCGGTCTTGAGCCCTTCATCGACACGATCGTCGTGTGTACCTTTACGGCACTCATAATTCTGGCCACGGGTATCTGGAACCGGGCACCGGATTTGAGTTTTGATGCACCACCTTCGCTTACACAGACTGCGACCGGCTGGAGTTTCTCGGACACAAAGCTCGTCGGTCGCGACTGGCGCAGTGACGAGCCTGTCATGATGGTTGTCGAGGCCGGCGAAAACGCGGCAACCGGCAATCACCTCCACCGCGTATCGGGCCTGGTCTCGGCGTCAGGTAGCGGCTTTACGATTTCGTGGGACGATGTCAACGGTGACGCGAAACCGAGCATTGTCGGCAATGGCTTTTACCGCGACTACGTCGGCGCAACGTTAACGGCGAAAGCGTTTGACTCGGTCACACCGGGCCTGGGCAAATGGCTGATCACCATTTCATCGTGGCTGTTCGCCATTTCAACCATAATCGCCTGGGCGTACTACGGCGAACAAGGTGCGATATACATCGCCGGTGACAGAGGCGTGTTGCCGTTTCGGCTCACCTATTGCGCACTGATATTCGTCGCGACGCTCGGCCACATCAAGACCAGCACCGACCTCGACAACCTGAGCGGCATCGGCCTCGGTGTAATTATCTACGCGAACCTGCCAATTTGCTGGATTTTCGGTTACCAGGCGATGCGCGCCTACAAAGACTATGTGCGACGATTGAAGTCCGGTCGCATGGGCCCGGATCATCCGGCGCCGAATCTCGACGATCTGCTGAGCGGTCGCGATGTCGAGCGCAAAGCCTGATCAGGAGCTTTCCGGTCTGTTGGCCCTGCGTCGCACAGAATCCAGCATTTTGTCGAAATGGTCTTTTGCCTGAGCGGTGACGCCACCTTTGTTGTATTCGTCGACAACAAAGGCCTCCACTCGGGAAACCATCGCATCGATATCCCGACCCGCAAAATGCTCGGCAACGGTGCCTGATTTGGGCACATGCTCTGCAGCACCAAAGAGATTGATCCACTGCTCACTCTCTTTGCCAAGATGCAGCAGATCGTAAAACTGCGGGCCGGGTCGATCGCCGCCTTTCGCCAGGCTGACGATGGCCATCAGGATCGATACCGGTACCAGCACCAGGTCCCGCAAGCCATCGAATATCAGCTTGACTTGCAGCACGGCAACGTCGCGAATCAGCATCCAGCGGCTCGGTGACTGCGCTGCAGCGACCGTATTTGCTTCTGTTTTCATGTCTATTTCCATGCGGTGAGCTACGAATATGATAGGCATCTTCTGGCACCGGCGCTAGCGATTTAGTATTGTTACTCAAGCACTTGCGCACCACTCGAAATAACCGGGAAATGCATGCCTCGCTATCATTCAACGCCACCGCACGAGCACGGCCTTGCCGATTCCCTGGGCGTATTGCTGGTGAACCTCGGCACGCCTGACGAACCAACCAGCGCCGCCGTACGGCCTTACCTGCGCCAGTTTCTGTCCGATCCAAGAGTCGTCGAGGCACCACGCGCCTTTTGGTGGCTCGCGCTGCACGGCTTTATTTTGCGCTTCAGGCCGGCACGCTCCGCAGAGGCCTATCGAAAAATCTGGTCGGATCAGGGATCGCCGCTTTTGCGGCATTCGCGCGGCATTGGGGACGCCCTGCAAAGTAGCCTTGCGACTCGTTTGTCCGGCACGGTACATGTAGAGGTCGCGATGTCTTACGGCAAACCGTCCATCGAATCGGCTCTGGACGTCTTTTGGTCTCAAAATGTACGCCGCGTCATCGTATTACCGATGTACCCCCAATATTCCGGCTCAACAACCGGCTCTGCGTTTGATGCTGTCACGGCACTTTTGTCGACACGCCGCTGGGTTCCGGAATTCCGTTTTATCAATCATTATTTCGATGCCAAGGGCTATATTTCCGCGCTAGCCAACAGCGTGCGTGACCACTGGAATTCGCAGGGCCGCGGTGAACACCTGCTTTTTTCCTTTCACGGCCTGCCGTATCAGATGCTGCTGGACGGCGATCCTTATCATTGCCAGTGTCAAAAAACGGCGCGGCTGGTTGCCGCAGAGCTAGGCCTCAGTGGAGACGACTGGTCACTCGGCTTCCAGTCCCGCGCCGGGCGGGCCAAGTGGTTACAGCCGTATACCGATGAAATGCTCACGCAATGGGGACAGGACGGTCGCGGCGACATTGACGTTATTTGCCCGGGCTTCGCTGCAGACTGCCTGGAAACGCTTGAGGAAATCGCCATTCGATATGCCGCCGTGTACGCGCAGTCCGGAGGTGGAAAACTGCGTTACATTCCGGCACTGAACGATCGCGACGATCACATCTCCCTGCTCGTGCAGATAGTGGAGAAGAATATCGCCGGTTGGCCGGAGGCATCAACCGACGATGACTCAGGCATATCGGCGTCAACGCCGCAGGAAAGCCTCCGACTGGCGCGCGAAATGGGAGCGACGAAATAACCATGCTTGGCAAGTATCTTGAATTCAGCGTATACGCACCCGATGTGCTGGAATCGCTCAGCTTCTACAAGGCACTCGGCTTTGTCGAACTCGAAACCGGCGATGTCTGGTCCCACCGTTACGCCGTAATCTCTGACGGCGAGCTCTGCATCGGCCTGCACGATCGGGCCTTCGATGCTCCGACGTTGACCTTCGTACAACCGGATATCGCACGACACGCCCGCGCGATGTCCGATCATGGCTTCGATTTTTCCTTCCTCAGAATTGACGAGGATACTTTTAACGAGCTCGGCTTCACCGATCGGGACGGACATACGATCAGCCTGGTCGAGGCCAGAACGTTTTCCAGGCCACCGGATGACCTGGGAGACTCCTGCTGTGGCAGCTGGTTTGAACTCACATTGCCCGTTCGCGATGCCACACACGCGGGAGTTTTCTGGGCACCATTGGCGCCCACATTACTGCAGCTCCGCGAGGAGCCGACGACCCACATGCGCTTCGACGCAGGCGGCATCGCACTGGGTCTGAGCGAGAGTATTGCCCTCAGCGGCCCGGCCCTTTCGTTCAAGTGTCATGACAAACAACGACTGGAAGCACGGCTTGAGCGACACGGCATGCGGGCCGAGCGTCACCCGGGTTTCGAGGGTGCGTTTAAAGTCATCGCTGCGCCCGAGGGCACGAAACTCTATCTCTTCGACGAGGACTTTCTCGGCGAGGCTTATATCGTCGACGAATCCGACGAACTTCCCGACACGGACTAATACAGGTCGCTGACCCTCTCCGCCTGACGCCTTAACGCCGTACCAATTCCGGCTGCATCAAACAGTGCATTGATCGCGCCAAGGTCCGGCGGTTGCGGTCGCATTCCCGTGGCCGGGTGTTCTATCGGAGCATCGCAGGCAATACCCGTCAACTGTCGCGCCAGCATCGCCGCGTCCCTGTGTTGATCCAGCTTTGCACCCAGCGTCTTCGCGCCGCGAACCGTTACCTCGTGAACCGTATCCAGGTTCGCGTACACTTTTTCGAGACTGCCGAAATGTTGCAGCAGGGCCGTTGCCGTTTTTTGACCGACACCCGGCACGCCGGGAATATTATCAACGCTGTCACCCGCCAGGGCGAGAAAATCGGCGATCTGCTCCGGCCATACATTAAAGAAATCCGGAATTTGCTGGTACGTAATTCGGCCCCGTCCGGCGAAATCCCAAAACACATCGTTTTTGTCAACCAGTTGGGCCAGGTCCTTGTCGCGGCTGACAATCGTTGATCGTCTGCCTTCGCGTCGCCCGCTACTGACCAGGGTACCAATCAGGTCATCGGCTTCGTAATAAGGGTGCGAACAACTCATCAACCCCAGCGCACGGGTAAATTCGCGACACTGGCCGAATTGCCGTTTGAGTTCAGGCGGCGCCGGATCTCGATTGGCTTTGTATTGCGGATAAATCTCCGTGCGAAAATTGGTGCTATGACTTTCGTCGAACAGGACCGCCATGTGCTTCGGCCGCACCTGTTCCATGAAGTCACCCAGGAAACGGCAGAACCCGTACAGAGCGTTGACCGGATTTCCCTGCTCATCAACCATGTCGTCAGGCATGGAGTAGTAAGCTCGAAATACGTAAACACTCGCGTCAATCAGATACTGCACGGTCTAACGCACGACTTTGCGTTCGGACAAACGATTTCGCAGGCGCGCATGCAGCGGGCTTGAACGGGGTATATGCGCCAGCAGGTATTGCATCTGGTCCGCCAGAACGCGGCGACCCTTCAGGTAAATATACTCGGCATACGTCGGTGTAAACGGCACTGCGATCAGCTGCATCATCGCCTGTTCCGGCGTCCGTCCACCCTTATGGTTGTTGCACCGGCGACATGCCGTTGCCACATTGTTCCAGACATCCGCGCCGCCTTGCGACAACGGCGTAATGTGATCGCGCGTCAGGTCCCGCGTCGGGAACCGCGCGGCACAATACAAACAGAGATTGGCATCACGCTTGAATAGCGTTCGATTGTTCAGGGGCGGTACGTACTGGTCGCGCAGAAAAGCCAGTCCCTGACTGGTTCCGCGCGTCGCGACAATCGAGCTTACATCGATACTGCTGCGTCGACCGTCGTGGGCATTAAAACCGCCGAAGATGGTGTAGAGGTGTGTGCCGCAGGCATAAGCAACCTGCTCCGTATGATAGAGCCTGACCGCTTCTCGATAATCAATCCATTCGAGCGGCATCCCGGCAACGTCGGTGCGCAGGACCTGCTGCGAAATGGTTGTGGCGGAGCCCAGCAACATCGGTCGTTCCTCCTTGGGCCTAGTGTGCAGGAGGTGGAGCGAAAGTCCAAGTAGGTGAGTTTGTGAGTGGGTGCTACGGACACGCGTGGTGAGGATTGCTCCTGAGACACGCCGCAAGTACGTCCGTGTAGGCTCGGGCCCCGCATCCCTGCGGGGCACGGTCTCAGGAGCAATCCTCACCACGCGTATCGTGGAACGAGAACTCTGCAATGGCGGTGTTTTCGTCCCCTCGATTATCGCTGTTTTATCTGTGGGTGCGGTTGCGGGCTCCGGAATGAGGGCGGGTGCCACGGCCTCGATCGCGCAGGCGATCACGGGTTCGCTGGCGTTGTTCGGGCGTCATGCGGCGATAACGATCCCGGAGTTGCTGGCGTCTTTCTGCCGGCAGTGCGCGGAATCGATCGAAGTTGCGGCGAATGCGGGCTCGCTCGTTCGCAGGCAGTTTTTGAAACTCCTGGTAACGATTTCGAATACGATCGCGCTGATCGTCGCTCAGGTCGCGCCAGGTTCGAAAGCGTGTTTGCGCTGCACGTCGGTCGTCGGGCTGCATTTCCGACCAACGTGTCGCACCGGCCGCCAGTCTCGTCTGTCGCTGCGGGCTGATCGTGGCCCAGTCATCCGCATAAGGCTGCAAAATTTTCTGTTGCGCTTCACTCA
>JAADHU010000018.1 GCA_013151645.1 Gammaproteobacteria bacterium
GGAGACGCTCCTACAGGAGTGTCAATAGAAACAGTGTAGGAGCGTCTCCCGAGGCGCGACTGTAGCCAGCCCGAAGTTAACAACGGGCTATCGATTTACCCCCATGTAGGAGCGTCTCCCGAGGCGCGACTGTAGCCAGTCCGAAGTTAACAAACGGGCTATCGATTTACCCCCTTGTAGGAGCGTCTCCCGAGGCGCGACTGTCGTGAGCTCGAGTAAACCTATTTCTTCGACAGCAAGTCCTTAAGTTCAACCAGCGCATCCTTCCATTGCGTTTGCGAGCGGTTGTAATCTTCCTCAAAGTCCTCGGTTGCCGGTATCCCGGCCACGATGACCGTAAGTTCGGTCTTGCCGTCCACTTCAAAGAGTCGAAATTCAACGGTCATGGGCCCCGTTGAGAGCGGCTTCTCTCCTTCAGGGGGCGCTTGAACCAGCCGCATACGGCGCGGTGGCATGAAAATATCGATGCGCCCGCGATTTCGTATACCGTCTTTGAACGTAAGGTCGTAGGAGCCACCGATGTAGGGCGCAAACGTTCCGTCCCCACCAATCCACTGTTTAATGCTCTCAATATCCGTTAAAGCACGCCAAACATCGCCGATTTCCGTCGAACTCGTCATTTCCTGGCTATGGCTGCGGGTGACATTCTCCATTTGTCTCATTGTGCGCGTGCTGGCTGTTTCATCCGTGCGTGGTGCCGCGGAGGCGACAGGCTCTGGCGCCGCGGTGGCTTCCGGATAAGAGACAATGTGCAGATCGCGTTGCGGGAACGGAATGGTGATGCCTGCTTCGCGGAATGCTGCGTCAACGCCAAAGTTGATGTCGCTGATTACGGTAAATCGTCGGTCGATTCGATTGATTCGACAGCGTAGTTCGAAATCGAGCGATGAGTCGCCAAATCCCATAAACAGCGCCCGTGGCGCGGGAGCGCGCCCGTCGGTGATCACATCGTCATGCTCACAGGCGACACGTTCGAGAATTTCACGAACCAGTTCAACGTCTGAGCCATAGGCAACACCCGCCAGAATTCGGAGTCGCCCGAACGTGTCATGCAATACCCAGTTGGTCACTCGCCCGGAAACCAGCTCGGAATTCGGCACGAGCACGTTCTGGCTGTCCATGGTTTCAATTTCGGTCGCACGGATGCTGATTTTCCGCACGAAGCCTTCGATATCGCCCACCGAAATGAAATCGCCTGCACGAATAGGGCGTTCAAACAAAAGGATCAGGCCCGACACGAAATTGTTCGCGATCGCCTGCATGCCAAAACCGATACCAAGCGCCAGGGCGCTGGATACGAAGACCAGGCCACTCAAGTCCACACCGGCCTGCGTCAATCCGACCAGCAGAGCAATAATAAAAGCAACATAGCCAAACAATGTGATGAGGGCTTCGCGAGCACCGCGTTCGATGACGATGTGTTGCAACCAGCGCCGATCAATCCATCCTTTGACCCAGCCGATCAGGATGAGAAGCGCGGCAAACACCAGCATACCGCCGATTATTTTCGCGGGTATAAGATTGATGTTGCCAACCGTGCCCCCCAGCACGACGAGATCGACCAGTTTTTCGAGGGTTGTGCCCGATTGGTCCCAAACGTAAATCAGGTAGACCAGCAAGCTTAGCCAAATGACGAGGTCGCCAATGAGCTGCACAAATCCGAGTCCGCTGCGCGAGCCGAGCTTGGTGATGCCCAGATTGGCACGAAAACGATCAGCCGTCGGCGTGTCCTGGTCCACCAGGTAGTCGAAGGCGCTCTTGATAAGCCAGAGCAATATCCAGATGATGAAAAACGCCATTGAGGTGCGAGCGACACCGTGGATCAGGTACCCGGCAAAATTTTGGTAGCCGACCAGAACCGCGATGCTGCCAACCAGCAATGCCAGCGTTGCCGTCAACCGGATCAGGCGGAAGTGGTCGCGCAGACCGGGTATGCGGTGCAAATACAGGAAAACATACAGTAGCGAAATCGCGACGAAGAAAATCATCGCTGCACGACCCGTTACCTCCGGCTCGACCATGCGAATCGTCAGCCAATTGGTGCCGAGAAGGACGAAACTCGCAACGAGCGTGAAAATCAAAATCCGCAGTCGGAAGCGAAGCGGCTTGACGTGGTTTGGTATCAACCCCTTGATATTGGCGGACGGCGAGAGCGGCCCTGTTGCCCAGCTGACGATGACACTGCCCATGCCAAAAAGAAAAATACCGAGCGCTATCCGCACGATCGCCAGATCGAGAGAAGGTTGCCGAATCGTAAAATACAGGACCGTTATGAATGCCAAGCCAATCAAAAGAGACGGCGAATATCCCGCAAGTGGCTTGGGAATCAGGTAGCGCAGCTGCGGTGGAGCATCATTGGCACCGGATGCGCTCAACCAGCGGTTGAAGCGATGCCGAATAAACAGGCCGAGGCCTGCTGCCGATATGCCACTGCCGATTAATAACCACAAGAGATCAAGAGGCGTTACGCCATCAACGAGTTGCAATTCGTTGGCATTGCGCACTTGTTCCGGCCAGGCCCGCATGCGGCTTGGAAAAGACTGGATCGATTCAAAGATACTGTTGGCGCGATTCGAGAGGAATTGCTGCGACAGCTTGCTCTGCGTCTCGGCAATGTGCGCGATTAGCGTGGCCGCCGTATCCTCCAGCCCCGTGCAGGAAGCCTGCAGCGCAATCGCCTCATCCAGCAGTCCACGAACTTCGTTTCTTTGGTCAAATACGGCCGGTGCGACGTCCGCATCGACCTCACGCAAAGGCTCAAATCGTGCTTCCAGGCGAACCCGTTCCTCGGTCGAACGCGCTGAGCATTGGCTGGCGCTGGCGCCGATCTGTACGGTCGTGGCCCTGGCGGTGGCCAGAAAATCGGGTTCAAAATCTTCGCTATCGAGCTGCTTGTTGATGGCGTCGAGCTGGGCACTCGCAGCGATGGGGTCGAAATGAGCCTCCTCCTGGGCCTGCACGGCAAACGCGCAAGACAGCAACAAGGCCGTGACGAGAGAAAAAAGCGCTCGTGGAGATTTTTTCACCGGCGTCATGGTCAGGCTGTCAACATTGGGATGGGCACGGCCGGAGTATACAGTGCGCGACGCCCGGCAAGAAGCGGAGGCCGGCAGGCCGACCTCCACTGTGCAATAAAAGTCTTAGTTGCGACTCATGAAAAGTCGCAGGATGTACCAGAACATCATCGCAATCGATGCGAATAACTGCATTGATGCAGCGACATACTTGTCCTGTGGGTAGTGATGCATGATGTTGGAGGTGTCGTAGAGTACGGCAGCGCCGGCGAATCCGATCATGGCGACCGAAAACCAGGTGCCGAGATCAAAGCCGAATATCATGGCGCTGACAATGGCGACCATGGCGAGCATGAATCCCCAAACCAGCATACCGCGAAGGAACGAAAAATCCTTGCGGGTGATCATCGCGGTCGCGACCAGTCCGACAACGCCCAAAATGGTAACCCCGGCGGCACTTTCTATCATCCCGGGCGCCATTGAGCTCGCGATGTACAGCATCGGTGCAAAGATCAGGGCCTCCACGACAATAAATACAGCAAAGGCGGCGTATTGGGCGTTTTTGGACTCAATTCGGTGGGCGACGTGCGTCGCGCCCCAACTGGCGAGAATGAAGGCGCCAAACACCATCCACCAGTTTTGCAGCATTGGCAGCGCGATCCGTTCGGCGATGCCGGACTGGAAAAAGTAGACCTCGATAGCGGCGAAGGCAAGAATCGCACCCATCACATGCGCGTAACACTTCCAGATGAAATTCGATCGATCCTCGACGCTTAAACTCGCGACCGGGGCGAGATAGTTAACATTGTCACTCATAGTGCAAAACTCCTGATGTCAATCATTGTACGATTTTAGCATCTTTAACCGATAGACAGTTGTAACTGTGCCACGGTTCCGTCGAGATATGCGGGCCCTCACAGCAAATACAATCCAGTCCGTGAATACGCGATCAAACGATCGATCACTCTGGTGTAAGAAATATGCAATGCTCTGAAATAACTCACTTTTTCACATATTTCTTGACTGCGCGGGGGCCCACTTCGGCGCCGTAAATATTCCCGTAGATGTCCAGTGCGATGCCCTCTGCACCGCTGGTGGGTGAATTGTCCTGATCCATCTCGGGGTCGGGGATAAACATCGTCACAAATCCATCCACGGCGCTGCCGATGCGAATGCCCCGTTTCCAACCGGGATTACGGCGCTCATTCGATTCGGAGTCGGCGGAGTAGAGGATGTCGTTGTCATCAATGTATAAGCCGCTCGGCCCGCTAAACTGGGTCCAGGTCGCCAGGTGTTCGCCGCCCTGATCGAAAATCTGGATGCGGCGGTTGCTGCGATCAGCGACAAACAGCCTCCCTCTGGAGTCCATGGCCAGTGCATGCGGATCCCGGAACTGGCCGGTGCCGTTTCCCGTTGTGCCCCATTCACCGATGTAGGTACCGTCGGCAGAGAATTTGACGATGCGATTATTGCCACCCGCGTCGTGACCATCGGCAACAAAAATGTCGCCGTTCGGTGCTACCAGGACATCGGCGGGCTTGGTGAATACATCGTGGCCGGTCCCTGCGATACCTTTCTTGCCGAGCGTCATGAGTAACTCGCCGTCCGGACTGAATTTCATCACCGTGTGGCCGAGGCCGGCCGGAACCGGGACGTAGCCGACCGCATCGGCAATCCATACATTGTCGTCTGCATCGACGTGGATTCCGTGCGGCCAGGTGATCAAACCGGCTCCAAAGCTCTTGACGACATTACCGTCAAGGTCAAACAGCATCACCGGATCGACGTCACTACCAACGCAGAGATTGGTGCCGCAACGCTCGGCAACCCAGATATGCTTGCCGTCGTTGGCAGGGTAGATGGCGCTGGTCGCTCCCCATTCCCGATTGGCCGGAATCTTGGCCCAGTCGTCAACGGTCTCGTAAGGATTGGGCGCATGGTTTTGCGCGCTGGCGTTCGCGGCAAACAGCGTGCCGATCAAAGCGGCCAATAGCACCGCCGGTTGGTTTATATTTCGGACTGACATCGATCTCTCCCCTTGTTACTTTTGCTTACACAAACAGTTATTTGATTTGACGCGCAATCTGATTTCTTAAAACGCCCACACCTTCGACTTCGATTTCGATAATGTCACCCGGCTGCATCGCCGTTGTACTGCCGGGCGTGCCGGTATAAATCACATCGCCCGGATGCAGGGTCGATGTCTGGCTGATAAAACTGACGATGGCATCAACATTGTGAATGTGATCGCGCGTCCTTTGCGACTGCATTACCTTGCCGTTGAGTCGGGATTGAACCAGAAGATCCTTATAGTTGAGTCCGGTGACGATTGCGGGTCCGAGTGGACCGAATGTATCCGTCGCCTTGGCACGAAACCACTGCAGGTCATCGGATTGCCAGTGTCTTTCAGTGACATCGTTTCCGGCCGTGATGCCAAAAATATAGTTGCCGGCCTCTTCAACGGAAACCTTGCTCGCCGTTTTGCCGATGACAACCACCAGTTCGGCTTCATAGTGAACGTCGGTCGCCCCGTCCGGATAAATAATATCGGCATCCGGCCCGATAATGGTCGTCGGCAGCTTCAGAAAAATCGGTGGATGTGGTGGCAGTACCCGATCCCCACGATGACTGTCGTAGTTATAACCGACGGCATAGACATTGGAGGGCTCGGCAGGCGCGAGCAAACGCACATCGGACGATGCGATCGATGTGCCGGTCGTCGTGCCTCCAAGGTAGGGTGCTGCGGACAATTGCCGGATAGTGTCACCGTCCTGAATGCCGTAGTTGACGGTGTCGTCGACGGCGTAACGCACGTAGCGGACCGAATTCGCGGCGAATAGGCCGCCGCTTGTCATTAGCAATGCTGTTATCAGCACCCATCGTTGCATTTTTGTCATTGCATTTCCTGTCGTGTCGGTGGTCTTTACTCTCTGCGAGGGCTTGCTCAAAGTGTTATCCGGCGCTTTTCAGGTGGCCGGATTGCCCGGCCGATGTCCGTTCGCGAAGCCACGCCTGACTCGACCTCGCGACGTTATGGAAGTCGACATCAGGATGCAGCAGATCCCTCCAGCAAGGCCTCGACTTTCGCCAGTTCGGCACCGTTTTCGGTGCAAACCGCGAATCGCCTTTCATCGTTATGCGAATACATTGCGACGCCTGCATAATCACCGGCCTTGTTTATCACGTAGAAGCTCACGTTGAAACCGGGTAGTGCTCTGCTGTTCAGAAGACGTTTTTCGACGGTGTTTCGCTGGATTCGCCGCAAGGCTTCCATGCCGGCGTCCAAGGGGCTTTTGCCGCGCCGCAATTCTTCCACGACGACGAAGGAACACAGGCCAAATAAGTTCGCTTCACCGCGTCCGGTGGAACCAGCGGCACCATAGTCTCCATCGACGTACAGGCCAGCGCCCAGAACTGGCGAGTCGCCGGCCCGACCCGGAATTTTCCACGACAGCCCACTGGTCGTGGTCACGCCGCACACATCGCCTTTATGATTGACGCCGTTGCAGTTGATGGTGCCGTAGTATTCATCTTCTCCGATGAGACCTTCTGTCACCATTTCAAGGCCGGCTTCGTGGCCAGCCGCAACGCGAAGTTTCGGATCGAGATAGTGGTCGGGATCGATACGGCGTTTCCAGTCGAGCCACATACGACGAGAATTCTCCGTGTTCAAATCGTCTTCGATCTTGAATCCCAGGCTGCGTGCGAACTCAGTGGCACCCTGACCGACGATCAAATGGTGGTCGGTGAATTCCATCACCGCCTTTGCAACCAGAGAAGGTGTGCGTACGCCTTCGATCGCGGCAACGCCGCCCGCCTGCTTTTTGGGGCCGTGCATGCAGCATGAGTCCAGTTGAACAACACCGTCGGCATTCGGTCGCCCTCCGTAGCCGACACTGGCATCTTCGGGATCCAGTTCGACGATATTGACCCCGGCAATGAGCGCATCGAGTACGTCCTCACCCTTTGCCATTCGATCAAACGCCGTTTCCACGCAATTGAGTTTGCCGCCATTTTTCATCGTGAAACCGTTAGCCGATGACACGACGACCGGCTTGCTGGCACCGGTATGGACAGCGGGTGCCGCGGCCTGGACGGTACTGATCGCGGTCGCTGATAGTCCTGCGGCAGCGCCTGTCAGCACGAATTCTCTTCGGCCTATCTTGTTGTTCATTGTCGCGATTCCCCTCACGTTAGCCGGTTGTCGTATCATTGATACCGAACGATCTTGTCCGAAAACAGGCGCATCGTCCACTGTGACGCAGATGGCCAGCCGTTTTTTCTGTGAAGAGGCACAAATTTTGAATCCAGCGAGTCCAGGGGCCTTATGGCAACCACTGATCGGTACCGCCTTTCCCGTCGCGGTCCTGAGCATAATGTTATTTTCTTCCGTTGTTGTTCAATCCAGTGAGACGGCGGACAAACACGCACTGGTTTTCCTGTCGGATTTCGGTTTGACAGAGCGTTTCGTTGCGAGCATGAAGGGCGTGGCAGTGTCCGTGGACCCCACGCTGCAGTTATACGATCTGACACACCAGATTGAGCCGTTCAACGTCTGGCAAGCTTCCTATATGCTGGCGGGTACCATCGACTACTGGCCACAAGGCACGGTGTTCGTGTCAGTCGTCGATCCGGGGGTGGGCACGAATCGCAAATCCGTGGTACTGCAGACAGGCTCCGGTCATTTTGTAGTAACGCCCGATAACGGCAGTTTGACACTCGTCGCAGAACGACAGGGCGTTGTTGCCTTGCGGGAGATCGATGAATCGGTCAATCGACTGCGCGGGTCAGAAGACTTTCACACCTTTGACGGGCGCGATGTCTATTCCTATACCGGTGCGCGATTGGCTTCCGGAGCGATTACTTTTGATGAGGTAGGGCCGCTGCTTGATCCGCGCGTCCAGAAACTGCCGTATCAGCAGCCTTCCCGTATCGGTGATGATGTTCTGCTGGGTAACGTCGTGCATGTCGAGAAACCGTTTGGCAACATCGTGACAAACATTCCGAAATCTCTGCTGGCAGAGTTGGGCCTTGCAACGGACGGTCATGAGTACGTCATGGTTGAAATCAGTCATTCAGGCCAGACCGTTTTTTCGAAAAAGCTGCCCTATGTATCAACGTTCGGCGAGGTGGAACACGGCATGCCGTTACTTTACGCCGACTCGCTGAAGGCTGTTGGTCTCGCAATGAATAACGGCGACTTCTCGGCTCAGTACGAAATCGCAGCCGGTTCGGACTGGCGTATTCGGTTGACTCGACTGCCGTGAATCCGGCGCCGGGTGAGTTACGTCGATTACTTCAAACTTGCGATTTTCCTGGGAAAACACAACGCATTGAGCATTCAAGGTCGATGCGGACCGTACCGTACCGGAGTATCGAATACTACTGGATAACATCGACCCTATCGGCTTCCATCAGGATTCTTATGGGTGCCATGATTTCCTGGAGAGCGCCGGATGCCTTTAATCTTGCGTACGCATCTCGTACACGACCGACAGTTTCGTCGTTCGTGCTCTTGCTTAAAACCATATATATCCCGGTGGAAATTTCTTCAAGCTTAACCATGCCGATTAGCCTGTCCCGGTCAAATCCGTTTCTTCGGCTAAAAAGTCCTACGCCAAACCGACTAAACGGAAACAAGTCAATGCGACCCCTTTCCAGCATACTGAGATTTCGGGCGGGGTGTTTAACCACAACCAGATGATCGAATCCTTGCCCGGTCAGATATCGGTGTACAACGTCTTCACGAACGACGCCGACTTCAAAGCCGGCTGCTAGCGGCAGGGATCGAGGAAGCGAGTTCGCTCGCTCTTTCAGGCCAAACAGGTAGTATTCGAGCGAGAGAATTTCGCCGATCCAGTGATACCTGTTTTCCCGTTCGGGATTTCGCGTCATTGAGTAGACGAGGACGTTCTCGCGATTGTCTATGGCCTGAATTGCCCTAACCCAGGGAACCATGGTGATTTCGTATTCAAGGCCGGCTTCTTCCAGGACAGCCTTGACCAGTTGGGTGCCGAACCCAATGATGGGGTCATCATCCCGCCCACTTTCAGTGTAATTGAGCGGGTAGGATTGTTCAGTGAAAACGGCGATCCGATCGGATCCGTATGCATTTGTGGACAATGCTAAAAAGCCGCTGGCACCGATAACCATGCCGGCAATCGCGACCATGTTTGTTAACAGGCGGCAGTTGGAAAAAAGCGACTGGTTACACATTGCAATCCGAAATCCCCTGCGTCGTCCAACTGCCGTACAATCGAATACTATAGGCGTCTGTATTATGGCGTTCAAACCTTTTCGTAAAAGATATATAAGTCATGAAGCAGCGTCTGGCGATCAAGCTCGCGATGTACACGATTCTTATAGCACTCGCTATCGGGACGCTCGTATCCGCCATCGAGATTCGGCAAATCTATCAGCATTCGACGAATAACATTGTCGCGGCATCGAAGCAGCTGATTGAAATCACTCTAGACGCCGCTGGCGAAGTGGTCTATCAGCTCGACGCGAAAATTGCAGCGGATTTGCTGAACGGTCTTATGCAGAACACGTTGTTCCTGGACGCGGCAATTTACGATGAACTTGGTCATGAGCTGGCAAGCATATCGAGAGCACGTGGCGAATTCTCCGGTTTGGCTTCGCTAATAGAAATTCCACCGGCCGTTTTTGAATATGAACTGTTTTTACGCAACGGTTCGGAATTGTCGGGAAAGTTAACGGCTACTCTGGACGTGCAGGCTGGTTTGTCCGAGTTTTACGATTTGGCGATCTTAACGGCGACGTCACAAATGCTGCAGGCGTTCATTTTGTCGCTGCTTGTCTTTTTGATCGTTGTATTCGTAATTACGGTTCCTATAAGCCGTCTTGCAACGAATCTGGCGGCGATAGAGCCCGCATCCGACTCTCGGTTGAGCATCCCGGCCGGCCACAAGAATGATGAGTTGGGAGAATTGGTTGACTCTGCAAACCGGTATCTTAACGCCGCATCTCAATATCATTCGGAACTGACTTATCAGCGTCAAGTCCTGCAGAATATTCTGGATAGCCTACAGGAAGGCGTGATCACCGTAGACAGCAAGGGTATTGTGTCGGCCGCTAACCGCGCGGCCGAGAACATGTTCGGCTACGACACCGGTCTGCGTGGTCCGCTATCGCGCGTGATACAGGGAGATCGGAACACGGCGGCCGAAAATTCCGGCGAATTGGTATTCGCGCAGGAAGCGGGCGTTGGCATACAAATGATGGGGCGTAAGAAAGGCGGTCAGCGATTTCCGATCGAGGCGTCGATCAACTCAATCGAATTGGCCGATGGCGAACACGGCCTGTGGACCATACGTGATATTTCAGATCGTGTGCAGGCGGAGAAAGAGACGCAGGAACTTGAGGAACAACTTCGTCAATCTCAAAAAATGGAGGCAATAGGCACTCTTGCAGGCGGCATCGCTCATGATTTTAACAATATGTTGAGCGGGATTCTGGGGTTTGCGGAACTTGCGCTGGAGGAAGCGCCGAAGAGAAGTGCCCTGCATGGCTATCTTGATCGTGTGATATCGGTGGCCAATCAAGGGGCTCAACTCGTTAGTCAGATCTTGACGTTTAGTCGCAAGCAAGCAGAACGCAAGTACATCGTGGATATTTCGAAAGTTGCGGACGAATGCTCCTTGCTCCTGAGACAGTCCATGCCATCGACCGTCGATTTTTCCACACAATGTCATGGTTCCGCGTTTACTATTCTCGCGGACGAAACAATGATGCATCAGGTGGTGATGAACTTGCTGCTAAACGCCAGGGGCGCACTTCGCGACGACACCGGAAGAATAGAGATGATCTTCGATTGCGTTGATAAGCACGTTCCGGAGACAGTCTTGACGAGGAAAGAGCGGTCGGCGGGTGGTAACCGGGAACGGCGATATGTCCGCATGACAATTACTGACAACGGCTGCGGTATTCCGGATGAAATTGTCCATCGGGTTTTTGAACCATTTTTCACAACCAAAGAACCTGGCGCAGGAACGGGTATGGGCCTTGCGGTTGTGCATTCGATCGTGGAAAAACACGATGGATTTATCGAGGTGGCAAGCATTCCGGGTGAGACCCGTTTTACCGTGCACCTCCCCTATGTTGCGGAAGATGTGCGTGCTGCAAAACAAGCCGTTGAGGTAGAGAGAAGCGAGAGCCATGGCAAGGAAAGAATTCTGGTCGTGGACGACGATAAAATGATTACCAAGCTATTGGCAGACACACTGGCCAAGAGAGGCTATGAAGTCGTCACAAGGAATGATGGTGACGCGGCGCTTGCGGTATATCGGGCCGATCCCGATGGCTTCGTGCTGGTAATCACTGACCAGACGATGCAGGGGATGAGCGGCGCCGAGCTGGCCGGGGACATATTTTCGATCAAGGCCGATCAGGCGATTATTCTATGCACCGGGTTTAGCCAGGCGATAACCGAGGAACAGGCACTCGCAATGGGAATTCGTCGTTTCTTGATGAAACCCGTACCCATCGGGGAGATTTGCGAAACCGTTCGCACGGTTATCAACGAATACTATGCCGATACATCCGAGCATGGAGACGATACACGCACGGTATAGCGGCAAGTAATGTCGCTGGTTGGTCGAATTGACTGCAGGAGTCTGAGCAAAGCGAAAACACAAACCGAGGTCTCGCACCCGCTTAACGGAATCGAGCGACGACGCCCTTTACATCGGCTGTGTCGGGCACAATTTGTTTTCCCATGGGTATCGATGTTGAGTGTTCCCAGGTCGAATCCTCTGCGAATCGAGTATGAATTTCGACAAGTGCCCGGGTATCTTCGAGAAACAGCGTCAACAAGTCCGGGTCGAAATGTCGTCCGGCCTCGCGCTTCATCGCAGCGACCGTGGATTTCAGCGACCACGCACTCTTGTGGCTGCGACGGGTCATGAGTGCATCGAATACATCGGCGATCGCCACAATTCTGCCAACTTGAGGAATACTTTTAGCGGCCAATCCTTGCGGATAACCCGTTCCGTCAAATCGCTCATGATGGGTCAGGGCGACCGTTGCGCCCATTTGCAGCAATTTCGATTTGGACCCGGCGAGCACTCGGGCACCAATTTCCGGATGCTGCTGCATGACGGCAAATTCCTCCTCGTCGAGTTTGCCGGCTTTGTTAAGGACTTGATGGGGAATCCCCAGCTTGCCGATATCGTGCATCTTGGCAGCTTCTGTCAACAGAGCTACGTTTTCGGCGCTCCAGCCGCACTTCTCCGCGAGCAGCGCGGAATAATGACTCATTCGTTCAAGGTGAGCCGAAGTGCATTCATCCTGCATTTCTGCCGCCAGTGTCAATCGCAAGACCGTTTCACGGTGCGCCAGGTCAATTTCCTGGTGCGCCGCCTCCAGCTTGTTCATGTTGGCGGACAAAGCGTTAGTACGTTCTTGCACGTGCCGCTCAAGTTGCGTGTTTAGTGTACGAAGTTCCTTCTGATAGTGGCCAATTCGCAAAAGAGACCTGATACGGGTTCTTAGCTCGACGCCTTCAATGGGTTTTTGTATAAAGTCATCCGCTCCCAGGTCGGCTGCGCGCCGCCTTCCTCCTTCTTCCGAAGCATTGGCCATGACACAAACCGGTGTAATCCAGTTGTTGTGGAATCGGCGAAAGCGCTCCAGAAATACCAGGCCATCCATTTGTGGCATGTGCAGATCCAGAAGGACGAGGTCAGCGGCGCTGTTCGCGATAACCTTCAGAGCTTCTTTTCCGTTAGTCGCTTCGAGGAGGTGCAAGCCCTCATCTCTCAGCAAATTTTCAACGGACGAACGAACGGACTGTTCTTCTTCCACGAGTAATATTGTTGGTTGTGTGGCCGTCATTATCGACACACCTCATTTTTTTGGATTGTCTGGCCAAAATGGTTGGCAGGCGAACGCAGGCGTTGATGATTGGCCCCTCTCAATGGCTAATCAGTGCCACGAACCCATCAGCAATTCTTGCTTCTTCTTGCTTTTGTCGGCCGGTCAAACGGATTCTTTAGTGATTTTTCGGCCGTTGGCGCAGCGTAGCGGCGCTTTACTGCCGAAACAGGACCATATACGAGCAAACGCAAAATTGCAAAAAAAGCGGAAAAACGCTAAAATCGCCATAACTTGATAAAAGAGGTGGTACGCGGACGTTATCCGCCGGTAATAGCGGCTGGAAAATGGACGGACTTAAGCGGTCATGAAAGTAAAGAATCCCGATACCAATATCCAGTCGCGGAACAGGAAGGACGCAAAGGCAATCGAAGACGCAGCCGGCGATATGACGCCGGTGTCAGGCGAAAGAAGAGTACAATCAAATGGGCTGCTGATAGAATCCTCGCTGCTTGCGGTACCTCGGGCAAAGACATTCGACATCAATTATTGCCGGAAGCCGGAATTGATGAAAGGGGCCACCTGAAATCGACAGAAGCAACGCCGATTGTGCAGGCGCTCGATTACAGCGGCCGCGCCATGGGCCACGCCACAATGATGCTAAATGTCGGGCGAACGACATTAACGAAAAAGTTAAACGACCGGGTCTTTCAGAATGTCTCGAGTCGGCGGGTGAAATGCATTGAGCAAGAATTCTAAGTCACGAAAAACATACCTGACCCCCGGGGAGGCTGCGGAACTTTTGATGGTATCTCCGGCGACGGTTCGCCTGTGGGCCAGCAAGGGAGAATTGCAGTCAGTAGCGACGCCCGGCGGACATCGAAGGTTCATGCGTCACGAAATAGAGCGTTTCGCTCGTGAGAAAAACCTTACGATCTCACTGCCGTCGGATGATACGTTACGAGTACTGATCGTCGATGACGATGTGCAGGTGGCGAAAATATTGGTCGATTTTCTAAGCACCGTCGACGCGTCGGTCTCTACGGAAATCGCGAATGACGGTTACGCCGCGGGTAAGCTCGTGCAGATTTTTAAGCCGCATGTTGTTTTGCTCGATCTGATAATGACCGGCCTTAACGGTTTCGATGTTTGCGCTCAGATCAAGAGCGATCCGGCGACGAAAGCGACGCGCGTAATCACCATGACAGGCTTTTACGATGAGGTAAATATAGATCGTGCGGTGAAAGCCGGTGCTGAATGCTGTATTCAAAAACCGTTCGATTTTGAACAGCTTTTGACCTTATTGGGGCTCGGTGATGCTCGCAGGCATGCGCCGAATCGGGGCCGACTCTAACGAGCCAGTCGGCGATCGGCTCGATCCCGGGAGTCCGCTACGCGATGTCCCGGACACGATTGCCGCAGACTACCGACAACGCGGTGAAGCCGGCCTCTTTCAGCGGTTGGTCTCACGATTCGGCGTGCTGAGAAAGTGTGCCGGAGAAAGGTGAAGAATAGTGCAGCGTGTCCTCGTCATAGACGATGAAAAAGGCATTCGAATTTCTCTGCAGAAAATCCTCCAGGATGCGGACTACGATGTTGATGTTGCCGGGGACGCCGGACAGGCATTGAAGTTGCTGCAAGCGCAGCACTATGACGTTGCGGTTAGCAACATTGTTCTCCCACAGCTCTCCGGCGTGGATCTTCTTGAAGCTATCGAGAAATCGTCGCAATACGTTCAGGTCGTCCTGACCACCAGCGAGCCTGCGGTGGAGACCGCGATCGAGGCGGTGCGTGCGGGAGCGTTCGATTATCTGCTAAAGCCGATCGTCAAGGAACGTCTGCTCAAGGTCGTGTCCGATGCGGCCAGGATTCACTTCCTCGACGATGAACGTCGACGAGTGGAGGAAGAAAAGCGGCACTGTCAGGAGAAGCTCGAAAAGCTTGCAGACGCGCGCGCCGTCGTTTTGCGAGAGAGTGAACAAAGATGTCGACTGCTCGAGGACGATTTGAAGCCGACAGGTTTCGTGGGTATTTCACAAGACATCGCCAGGCTCGAGCAAACCGAGCGGGCTTTGCGACGGGCTCAGAAAATGGACGCGCTCGGTCAACTTACCGGGGGTATCGCTCATGATTTCAACAATGTTCTCGGCATCATACTGGGTAATCTGGAGTTGCTTCGATATCAAATAACGGGCAATCGGGAAGCGCTCGAGAGAGTGGAGACGATTAAAGTCTCTGCCCAGCGCGCCGCGAATCTTACCAGGCAGTTACTCGGATTCTCCCGTCGACAGGCGACGGAGTCCGCTGTCGCTAACCTGAATTACGTGATTGGCCGGATGAATAGTCTGATTGTCCGTTTGGTAACGCCGGAGGTAGACGTTGAACACGATTTTACGGATGACCTCTGGTCCGTTGACATCAATTCAGGCGAATTCGAAGACACGCTTTTAAATTTGTCGATGAACGCCGGTGACGCCATGCCTGCTGGAGGCCGTCTGACGCTGGAGACTCGTAACACTACTATCGATAGCGGGTTTTGTGCTCAAAACCCGCATGCCGAACCCGGTGACTACGTGAAACTGACAGTGAGCGACACTGGAAAAGGCATGCGGCCCGATCAGCAGGAGCGAATATTCGAACCGTTTTACACGACCAAGCCAGACGGCAAAGGAACCGGTTTGGGGCTCGCCATGGTGCTTGGTTTCGTGCGCCGTTCAGGTGGCTTTATCCAGGTTTTCTCGACACCGGAAAGGGGCACGGACGTTGTCGTCTTCCTGCCCCGCGCCCCGGAAGAAGCCGCGTCAGAAGAATCTTGCGTTGATCAGGTCGGCAGCAGACCCGGGGGCGATGCGACCGTCTTAGTTGTCGACGATGAGCGGGGTCTTCTGGATTTGGCCCGTACGTCGCTGGAATCGCTGGGTTACGAGGTCCGGACGGCAAAAAACGGCAGGCGGGCGCTGGAAATCCTGAGTGAAGAACGTGGTATTGCAGCACTGTTTAGCGATGTCGTCATGTCCGGCGGAATGAACGGTTACGAGCTCGCGGAACATGCGATGGCACGGAGGCCGAATCTCAAAGTGCTGCTGACGTCCGGCTTTCTGGATGAGACTGCCGTCAACAGGAGCCAGGCGCGCTTCACCACTAACTTGCTCGCCAAACCCTATTCGCAATCTGAATTGGCAAGTCGGCTGCACGCATTGTTAATTGGACCCGCGCAGTCGACGGCAACATCTACCGAGTCGGCAAACGACTTTTCTCCGAGCGGTGTCTCCGCTCTCGACGATATTCACGTGGCGGTAGAGGAATTGCTGAAGAACTGCAAGAAAGCTGTAGTGAACGGTAGCGACTCTGAGTGTGAGGGTTATCTAATGGAATTGCGCAAAAGTTTGCAGATTCATTTTCCTGAGGAAGAGGCAATAATGGCAGCCTGCAATTACCCGGCGATCGACAATCATCGTGAAGTGCACCGATTGCTGGTCGTGGAAGTCGAAGAAAAGCTACGCCAACGGGAAGAAAATTTTCTCAGTACCCGTGAGGTTCTGAAATTCCTGACTGACTGGTGGATAGAACATTCTCAAGGTGTTGACAGATCGTTCGGGTTTTATTGTCAGAATAACCCGGACGTTGTCCATCATGCCCTGCAACAAGTCGGTGCAGCATCGAAGTCGGAGGGTTCCTGATGCAGCGGGCCAATGTATGTTTGATCGACAATGAGCCGGTTATGCTGGATCTGCTTTGCGAAGTTGTCGAGCAGGCCGGACTGACTGCGCGAGGCTTCACCCGGGCCAGTCAGTTCTTCGAGGAAATCGGTGAGTCCGAATCGGTATCGATCGTAGTGCTGGACCTGCACATGCCGGAGATGGATGGAGTTGAGGTGATGCGACGATTGGCGAAGACGAAAAATCCGCCTGCGCTGATCCTGGTCAGTGGTCATGACATTGGCGTATTGCACGCGGCAGAAAAACTGGGCCGCGCTCAAAACCTTAATATCCTTGCCTCGCTGAGTAAACCGCTGCCATTGGACGAGTTGCGGATGTTGCTCATACCCTATTCACAGAGAGCGACGGAAAAGCGTGACGATACCGCTTCAGCGACTCAATACAGGCCGGTCCTTGTCGAACTTCGCCAGGCTATTCAGAACAACCAGTTGGTACCGCACTACCAACCGCAGTTGGAAATCGCCACGGGAAAAATCACTGGTGTCGAGGCGCTTGTGCGTTGGCAGCATCCCGTAGCCGGGCTTATTTACCCCGACCAGTTTATCTCGCTGGCGGAGCAGGGCGGGCTGATCGGTGAATTAACCTACTGGATGATCCGGAACGTTGCGGCTCAGCTTCAAATTTGGCAGAGCGCAGGTTTTTCTCTGGTGGTATCGGTCAATATATCGGCGATGGATATAACGACCCTGACTTTGCCCGAACAACTCGGTCAATTGCTGAAAAATAACAAGCTTGATCCTACTTTGCTCACCCTGGAGGTAACAGAGAGTGCGTTGATGGGCGAGCTCGTCACTTCTCTGGACATACTCACGCGTCTTCGGTTGAAAGGCTTCGGGCTTTCAATCGATGATTTCGGTACCGGCTACTCCTCGCTATTGCAACTACACCGCGTACCGTTCTCGGAATTGAAGATCGATCGCTGTTTCGTCGCCAGCATGACCACGGATGCTGAGGCGCGCAGCATAGTGAAAACCTGCATCGTGCTGGGTCATGAACTGGGCATGAAGGTCATTGCGGAAGGCGTTGAAACGGAAGCGCAACTTCAGGAGTTGAGACAATTAGGCTGTGACAAGGCTCAGGGTTATTTTCTGAGCCGACCCGTGCCCGAACGTGATCTGATCGCGTGGCTTAAAGCACGCACATGAATGGGTATTTCTGCGGTACGAACGGCTAGGAAGCCAGTCGCTTCTGCTTAAGGGGGCGAGTTTCGTTGTGGATATCCGGCATTCTGACGAGCACATAGGCGAATTTCTCCAGCAGGGTCACCGCATGTGCAAATCGCTCTGGTTTGAAGGAATTCAATGCTCTAACAAAGCTGTTCAAGTCTATCGGAGAAAACGCGGCATCTTTACCGCACTTGCGAACGAGGTTATCGAGAGCGTCTTCTGAATGCTCGCTTGTCAGCAGTACCAATGGCAAAGATCGGCAATGCTCGTCTGCTTTGATGGATCTTACGATTGCTATTGATTCGGCGGCGGCATCGGTGAGGTCGAACAGTATCAAATCCGGAACCGGTGCCTCAGCGTACTTTCCGTGACGTCGAAGATAGCTGAGTGTCTGCTGCCCGATCGTGCAACTCATCAACGTGCAGCGCGTTTTATTCGATGCCAGCGCAGAGTGAACTGAGCGCAGCGTGCTCTGCTGATTCTGGATCAACAAAATATCCATGCGAGACTCACCTTCTGTCATTTGTAGCTCCGTGCTGGTTCTGGCGATTCTCATCGGATTTGTGTGCATTGCTCTTCGGGACCAATGATTTAGTCAGCGTACCAGGCGCTGGCGTTCCAACTTCACTCATACGTCGGTTGCAAGGTTGTCGAGAATGGCATCTGGTAA
>JAADHU010000004.1 GCA_013151645.1 Gammaproteobacteria bacterium
ACAGAAGTGCCAGTAGATTAATTGTAGGAGCGTCTCCTGAGGCGCGACCCCGAAACAAAACAGGCGCACCGATTAAAATCACACTGAGGGGTGTCAGGCAGACACAATCCCCTCAATAGGCCGCAACCCCGCCATCTTCCGCGCGGGAATCCGCTGCTCCCGACAGTATGCCGGTCTCCGGGTCGCGGTAGACGCCCATCGCCGTACCTATACCATTCACTTCCCGAACGGTATGCCCCAGCGCTTCATACATCCTTCGGGAGTCCGGTGATATACCGAGGCGCTCCATGATGGTCCGATCCGGCAGCCATTGATGGTGCAGGCGCGGTGCTTCAACGGATTCGGCGATGGTCATGCCGTGATCGACAACGTTCAGGATGGTCTGCATCGTGGTGTTAATAATGGTTTTGCCACCCGGGCTGCCGGTTGCGAACAGCGGCACGCCGTCTTTCGCAACGATCGTCGGTGTCATGCTGGAAAGCATGCGCTGTTGCGGCCGAATCTGGTTGGCTTCGGTGCCGATTCGACCGTTGACGTCCGTGACGCCGGGCTGGGCATTGAAATCGCCCATCTCGTTGTTGAGCAGAAAGCCGGCACCTTCAACAACGATATGCGAACCGTAACCCCATTCCAGTGTATAGGTGAGTGAGACCATGTTGCCTTCGTGGTCCACCACCGAGAAGTGCGTTGTGTTCTCGCTTTCGTAACGTTGCGCAAACAAGGCAGGGTCGCTTTCAGACTTTTTCGTGAGGTCGATGCTGCCGCGCAGGCTGGCGGCGTGCTCTTTCGAGGTCAGGCGATCCAGAGGCATGTTTTCGTTGAAATCCGGGTCGCCGAGGTAGTTTGCCCGATCAGCATAGGCGCGGCGCATCGTCTCGGTCAGGATGTGCATGTACAGGGCCGAGTTATGACCAATGGCGGTGAGATCGAAACCCTCCAGGATATTGAGCATTTCCACCAGCACGACGCCGCCGGAACTGGGCGGTGGCATGCTGATAATTTCCAGGTCACGATACGTGCCGCGGATCGGTTCGCGCTCGATGGCTTCGTATTTCTGTAAGTCTTCAAGCGTGATAATGCCATCATTCTTCGCCATGAAGTCAGCAATCAGCCTGGCCGTCTCGCCAGCGTAAAAACCGTCACTGCCGTTTTTCTGAATACGCTCCAGCGTGTCTGCGAGATCCGCCTGAATCCAGAGGTCGCCGGCCTGATACAGGCCGCCATCGTCTCGCGTAAACTTTTTCTTCGAACCGGGGTACAACGCAAAGCGTGGCATGCGCCGCTCGAAGTCGTCGTGCAATTTGAAACTTATCGGAAATCCTTCACGGGCCAGCTTGACGGCCGGTGCCACCAGATCGGCCCAGGGTAAAGAACCCAGGCGTTGGTGGGCGAGTTCGAGTCCCGCGACAGTACCGGGCACACCCACGGCCAGAATGCTTTCGTGATTCGAGTTGTCGCGAATATTGCCCTCGTCATCGAGGAATAAATCCTTCGTTGCGGCCAACGGCGCTTTCTCGCGAAAATCGAATGTTGTCGTTTCGCCGTCGGCTCCGTGGTAAATCATAAAACCGCCACCACCGATGTTGCCGGCACTTGGCCAGGTGACGGCCATCGCGAGCGCCGTGGCAACCGCCGCGTCCACAGCGTTGCCGCCGTCCTTGAGAACCTGCACACCCACCGCAGACGCGATGGCGGACGAAGATGCCACGATGCCGTTGTTGCCACGGACCGCCACTCGACCCACCGCAGAAGCCGTGATGGATCCGAAAACGAGCAACGTACCAAGCGCGGTTACAAGGATGATTCTAAGTCGGGTCTTGAGCATCGGTGGTTCCCTGATACGTCCGCGCGGCGAATTCCGTTGCCGGACGCGGATGGATTCGATAAGGTCAAACATTCTACATTACGAGTACGGTGGATCGCGACAGCACATGTCGCGTAGCGAAACACTAACGATGACTCGGCACACGATGAGCAAACAGTTGGGTCAGAGAGTTCCTGCTTTTGCAGACGAACGGGTATTTCCCGGATGGTAGAGCCAGGCGTCACATCGCTCGTTCCGGTACTGGTAACACTGGCCGTTGCGTTGTCGTCCCGCAATGTCCTGGTCGGTCTTTTCTGCGGCGTATTCGTTGGCGTGCTCATGCTCACCGATGCGTCGCTTTTGCACTTTTTTCCATCCATCGTAAAAGACTATCTCGTTCCCGAAGTCGCCGACCGTTACAACGCGAGCGTTCTCGTCCTGCTGGCGTTTATCGGTGGCTTCGTCAAACTGATTGAATCGTCCGGTGGTGGTGCGGCTTTCGCCCGTATTGCCACTCGCTGGGTTGCCGGAAAAGCCCGCGCACAAATCGGCGCGTGGCTGGGCGGCATCATGATTTTCTTTTCCGACCTGGGCACGCCACTTATTGTCGGCCCGGTTTTTCAGCCGCTGACCGACCGTCTCCAGGTCTCCCGGCAGAAACTTGCCTTTATCCTGGACTCAACGTCGTCCCCTGTCGCTATCTTGATTCCGTTCATTGGCTGGGGCGTCTTCATCATGAGCGTTATCGCCGATGCATTCGCGGCAAACGGCATTGCGACCAGCGAGTGGGACGCTTTTGTCGCGGCGATTCCCTACCAGCTATACGCCTGGCTCGCGATCAGCATGGTGCCGGCGCTGGCGCTCCTGCGTTTCGATTACGGTGCCATGCGCAAAGCGGAAGAAGCGTTCAGCCTGGTGGAACCGGCCGTGGACCCCGATGCGCACGATGGCGACGTCAAAGCCATCGTTGTCTGGCTTCCACTCGTCGTTCTCGGCGCCACATTGTTCGCGACACTGGGCGAACTCGGTTTCCCGTTCGAGCAGATTTCGGGCTCGGATTTTCGTGCGGGCCTGTCCGCCGCCTACTTCCTCGCGGCCATCACACTCGTCGTCCTCGTCACCTGGATGGGCGTCAAGAAGTTGTCCGACACCTTCACGACCTACATCGAGGGCATGACCGGGATGTTGCCCATCGCGGCTACGCTGGTGCTCGCCTGGACGCTCGGCGAAGTCAGCGGACAGCTCGGTACCGGCGTTTACGTCGCCGAACTGGCCCGAACTGGCATCGCCGGCGGTGCGTTGCCCGCCGTCATGTTTTTGCTTGCCGCAGTTATTTCTTTCGCCACCGGCTCATCCTGGGGCACCATCATCATTATGATGCCGCTGGCTATTCCCGCCGCACTGGCCACCGACGCGGCCATGCCCGTCGTCATCGGCTCGGTTCTATCCGGCGGGCTATTCGGCGATCACTCGTCGCCGGTATCGGAAACGACCATCCTGTCTTCGACGGGCGCCGGCATACCGCCATTGCAACACTTCAGTACGCAACTTCCTTACGCGCTGACGAATGGTGCGATCGCGTTTGGGGGGTTCTTGTTGGCCGGTTATCTGCAAATCGCATGGGTTGCGTTGCTTGTGGTTGGGGTGCAGGTTGGGGTGCTGGTTGGGCTCCGAGGCGTTCTGCGGCGGGCTCCCACCTCCTTCGGAGAGCCTTAACTCAGTCGGCGGGCCGTCATAGCCTTCTCCCTGGGCTTTCACGTGGGCGCCGTCTATCCATTCGGTGGCCGACGTAACAAATCCTGCGGCGCTGATGGCCGGGATGTGATCGAGATCCGGGGCGGGACCCGTTTCCGTAACAGACCGTCGGCCGTGTATGGCAATCGTTGCGGACTCCTATAATATGTTCTCGTTACAACCACACAATTAGAGAGTCCGATGAACAGACGATCATTTTTCGAAATGCTGGGCACAGCATCGGTAGCACTGGGCATCGCTCGAACCGCGAATTCCACCGAATCCTACGGCGTTGAGGCGAAACTGAAATCAATGGGTCTTGAGCTGCCGGAAGCCGGTAAACCCGTCGCTGTCTATGTGCCGTATCGAATCACTGGCAACCAGGTATTTATCGCCGGGCAAATTCCGCCGGCGGACCTCGATACACCGACCTTCGGCAAGGTGGGCAAGGAGTTGACCACTGAGGACGGGTATATCGCAGCCCGGCACGTGGGTTTGCGAATTCTCGCTCAGTTGAGAGCGGCCTGTAACGGCGATCTGGATCGCGTTGTACAGTGTTTGCAAATTCGCGGTTTCGTCAATTGCACGTCTGATTTCACCGGGCAATCCAGCGTGATCAATGGCGTCTCGGAACTGTTTCGCGACGTGTTTGGTGACGCCGGCCTTGCGGCACGCGCTGCATTGGGTACGAACTCATTGCCAATCAATGCCGCGGTGGAAGTGGAATCATTGTTTGAAATCAGGACTTGATAGCGGATTGGTCGCCGTTTCCCGAGACGCGACCGTAAAGCTAAAAAACGGGAGATAGGCATGAAACGATTCGTTGTCATTTTTGCAGGCCTGTCGGTTATGGCGTGTGCTACCGCGCAGGAAGAATGGCCATTCGAGGCCGCCGAAGTGGCCCGTTTTGACGAGCCCTGGGCGATGACATTCATGCCGGACGGCCGCTTGCTTGTGACTGAGAAGAAAGGTCGTTTGTTGCTTGTAACCCAGGACGGCCGAAAATCGGCGCCAATTGCCGGCACACCGACGGTGGACTACGGTGGTCAGGGCGGTCTCGGCGATGTCATTGTGCATCCGAATTATGCGAAAAACAGCATTATCTATCTGAGCTATGTTGAGGCCGGTAATGACGATACTCGCGGCGCGGCCGTCGTCAAAGCCGAACTGAAGCTGACCGAAGACGGCGGTTCCCTGAATAACGTCAAGGTTATCTGGCGACAGCAGCCAAAGGTTACCGGGCGCGGGCATTTCGGGCATCGTCTCGCATTCTCTCCGGACGGCTACCTTTTTATCTCATCGGGCGATCGGCAAAAGTTCGATCCTGCACAGAACATGCGCGCCAACCTGGGCAAGATCCTGCGCCTCAACGACGACGGCTCGGTGCCGGCGGACAATCCGTTCGTGGATGAAGGTGGCGTTACGGCGCAAATCTGGTCGCTGGGGCATCGCAACCCGCTCGGTATCGCGTTCGATGCCGACGGGCAATTGTGGAATATCGAAATGGGCCCAAAAGGCGGTGACGAATTGAACCGTGTTCTGCGGGGCAGGAATTACGGTTACCCGATTGTCTCGAACGGCATTCACTACGACGGTCGGGATATTCCGAATCACGACACACGACCGGAGTTCGAGGCGCCGAAAGACTGGTGGACGCCGGTTATTTCGCCGGCGTCTTTTATTATTTACTCGGGCCATTTATTTCCAGAGTGGCGCGGCAATGGATTTATCACAGGATTGTCATCGCAGTCGCTGGTGCGTATGGAATTTGATGGCGATTCGGCGCGCGAGGTGGAGCGCTTCGCGATGGGCAAGCGGATTCGTGCCGTTGGGCAAGGGCCGGATGGTGCAATTTGGCTTCTGGAAGACAAAAAGGGCGGACGCTTGTTGAAGCTCACGCCCATCACAGGATAGATAAAGAGGAGTTTGGTGGTGGCAGATGTATTGATCACTGGCTGCAATCGCGGTATCGGTCTTGAGCTGTGTCGTCTTTACAAAGACCGGGGTGACCAGGTTATTGGTGTGTGCCGTACGACGAGTCCGGACCTTGAGGCGCTCGATATACGTGTGATCGACGGAATCGATGTTTCGGATCGCCGGGATATTGAAAAGTTGCAGCAGATGCTCGGCGATCAGTCTATCGATATTCTGCTCAACAATGCGGGTATCCTTCGGGGCGATGAATTCTCGAGCCTGGATTTCGATGCGATGCTGGAACAGTTTCGTGTCAATGCCCTGGGCCCGTTGCGGGTCACACATGCCTTGGTCGACAACCTGCGCGAGGGTTCCAGGGTAGCCATCGTCTCAAGCCGTGTTGGCTCAATCGCCGACAATAGCTCGGGTAATAACTACGGCTATCGTATGTCGAAAGCGGCTGTGAACATGGCGGGGATGAATCTGCGCCACGATCTTGAACCGCGCGGTATTTCAGTGGCGCTGTTGCATCCGGGACTGGTGGCCACGGAAATGACCGGTGGTCGCGGCATCACACCCGTCGCTTCCGCCGCTGGATTGATTGATCGTATCGATGCTCTCGATCTCGACAGCAGTGGCGGTTTTTGGCACGCAGAGGGGTATACGCTGCCCTGGTAAGGCCTGGCAGCGAGCGAGAGGATAACTATGACAAAGCGCGGCGCAGTTTTATTTTCAATCGTACTTTCTCCGGTGTATTTCTGGATTGCTCCAGGGGCATTCGCTGACGGTGACATTCGGCATGATCTGGCAGCAGCAGCGTCTGCCGACCGCATTGAGCAGGACATCAGGAAACTGGTCGGTTTTGGCACGCGACATACGCTCTCCGAGACGCAATCCGAAAGCCGCGGCATTGGTGCAGCGCGACGCTGGATTGAAGCCGAGTTCCAGAGTATTTCGGCCGATTGTGGTGGCTGTCTTGAGGTGTTGACCGTCAGCGGTGTTGTCTCCGGTGAACGACGTATTCCGGATGCAACGGAAGTCGTCAACGTTATCGCCATTCAACGCGGTGAGCTGGATGCGGATCGTATGGTGATGATGGCGGGCGACATCGATTCACGTGTCAGCGATCCGATGGATGCAGTCTCCGATTCGCCGGGTGCCAACGACAATGCGAGCGGCCTGGCCGGTGTGCTCGAAGCGGCACGTGTCCTGTCGAAGCACCGCTTCGCCGGCACGATCGTTTATGCCGCGTTGTCGGGTGAGGAGCAGGGGCTATTTGGCGGCAAGATTCTCGCGGCGTACGCACTCGAACATGGCTGGCGCATCAAGGCAGTCCTGAATAACGACATGATCGGTAACATTTCCGGGATCGATGGTGTGACGGATAACGCGACGGCTCGCGTTTTTTCCGAAGGAACCCGGTATGTCGAGACTGAGCAGGAAGCACGCACGCGCAGATACAGCGGTGGTGAAGTCGATTCACCCTCGCGTAACATCGCGCGCTATGTCGATCGCATGGCCGATGAATTCATTCCGAACCTCAATGTGATGATGATTTATCGTCTTGATCGTTTCGGTCGCGGCGGACATCACCGGCCTTTCAACGAAGCGGGCATGCCGGGTGTGCGCATCATGGAAACCCATGAACAGTACCAACGACAGCATCAGGATATTCGCGTGGAAGACGGCATTGCTTACGGTGATGTCATTGACGGGGTCAATTTCGACTATGCGCGCAAGCTTACATCGTTGAATATCGTGACATTGGCCGGCATGGCATCGGCACCGCCGTTTCCCGCGAATGTGACCATCGCGGGCGCCGTTGCGCCGAGTACGACCTTGAGTTGGGATCTGGCGGCAGGGCCCGCAGCAGAGAACCTGGCCGGCTATAAGGTCTACTGGCGATTGACCACAGAGCCGCAATGGAGTTTCAGTCGCGATGTCGGCAAGGTTGACACCTATACACTGGAGAACGTCGTTATCGATAATTATTTGTTCGGCGTAGCAAGTGTCTCAGTCGACGGCTATGAGTCCCCGGTGGTCTTTCCCGGCGCAACCGGTTCCTTCGGCGAGTAAGATCGTCGGCATCTACAACAACGATAATGTTGTGCGAGAAAAAACTTCATGACTGAACCCAAAGAATCAAACTTGCTGGATGCATTGATACCGGTCGTATCGCTGGTGATGATGCTTGGTCTCTCGGTTTATTTGTTCGGCTCCGATTCTTCATCCGGACCGAATCAAATTGTCCTGACGCTGGGTGCGGCAATTGCCTCGATCGTCGCGATTCAGAATGGACACCGCTGGAAAGACATCCTCGAGTCGATCGTTCATGGAATTGGCACCGCAATGGGTGCGCTTCTGATCCTGCTGGCCGTGGGTGCACTGATCGGGACGTGGCTGATGGCCGGTACCGTGCCAGCCCTTATTTACTACGGTCTGGAGCTTCTGAACCCGCAATTCTTCTACATAGCAACCTGTCTTATCTGCGCCATTGGCGCGTTGGCGACAGGTAGTTCGTGGACAGTAGCCGGCACCCTCGGCGTGGCGCTGATCGGTGTCGCGCTGGGTATGGGTCTTTCACCCGAGGTCACTGCCGGTGCAATAGTCTCCGGAGCTTATTTTGGTGACAAGATGTCACCATTGTCGGACACAACCAATCTGGCCCCGGCGGTTGTTGGCACGGACGTTTTTACCCATATCCAGCACATGGTCTGGACGACTGCACCCTCGTTCATATCGGCACTCGTGCTTTTTACGGTTATCGGTCTGGGCGTCGATGTCGATACTGAAAGCGGCGCGCTGCAGTCCCTGGCAGCGACGCTTGATGGCACATTCAACATTACACCGCTGGCGCTAATTCCGCTTGTCGTCGTTTTTTTCATGGCTTTCCGGAAAGTACCGCCCTTGCCAACGATTCTATTCGGCGCCTTGCTGGGTGGATTCGCGGCGATCGTTCTGCAACCGGAGGTCGTTCTGGCATTCGCGAATGCGCCCGAACTTTCGCCCGGGCTGGCGATGACCAAAGGCGTGTGGCTGGCCCTCGCAGATGGCTACGTATCGACGACAGGGGTCGCCGATGTTGACAACTTGTTGTCACGCGGCGGCATGAGCAGCATGCTGGTTACGATTTGGTTGATATTGACGGCATTGTCGTTTGGCGCCGTGCTTGAGCATGCGGGGATGCTGAATCGACTCGTACAGGGCGCATTGCGTGTCGCGAAATCAACAGGTTCTCTTGTGACGACGGTTGTGCTGAGCTGCATTGGTATCAACGTCATCGCCGCCGACCAGTATATTGCCATCGTCCTCCCCGGAAAAATGTTTAAAGCGGAGTTCGAGCGCCGAAAACTTGCACCGAAGAACCTTTCGCGCATCATCGAAGACTCGGGCACGCTGACGTCGCCGCTGGTGCCCTGGAACACCTGCGGTGCCTATATGGCGGCGACACTGGGTGTTGGCACACTAGCGTATTTGCCGTTTGCTTTTTTTAACCTGATTAACCCGCTGGTTTCGATCATCTATGGATTTACCGGCTTTACCATCCGTCGTATTGACGAGGATGAAGCACTGGCCACACCTTGAGTTTCCGAAGTACAGATGTGATACGAATGTTGACTAAAACGATGCTTGTCGTCGTCATTCTGAGCGCTACCAGCCGCGCGATCGCGGGTGGCGGCATGATCCTGAGCAAAGACGTTTGCCTGGTAACCATCGGTTTTTATACCGCACACTTTACCGGTTATCAGCCGCAGACCAGCGACAACACCGAGTTCTGCGGCGAGTTCCCCGCGGTCGGGGAAACCATTATGGTGTTCGATTACCTGCACAAGAGCTTGAGTGAGGTGCCGGTCGATTTTCGTATCATTCGCGATGTCGTTGGTAAGGGCGACTTCATACAGTTTGCGGATATCGAAGATATCGGCGACCTCGATGCGGTAACCGTTTTTTACCAGCCACCCGTCGTCCGATCGAACGCGTCAATGAATATCACGTACGTCTTCGAGGAGGAAGGTAGCTACATCGGAATGGTCACCGCGGGGCATCCGACCAACGACAATATCTACACTGCGGTATTTCCATTTACGGTTGGCGTCAGAAAATTTCCATGGCCTGTCGTATCTTTGGCGGTTGCGATTCTGATTGGTGGGTTCTTTCTTTTTCGTATGACGAGTATTGGGAAAACGAAAAAAGCATGAGAGGATTTTTCCGAAAAAATGCTTTGTGGTTGTTTGCGCTAACTATCGCGTTACTGGCGTTTCCACCGCAATGGTATCCCTATTCCGCACGGCTCAAGCTGACGGCATGGTTCGGCGCATCGGATTACCGTCCATTGCCAGCTTCGACAAGTCCGACGATGGGCGAAGCGGAAATCTTCTGTCCTGCGGATGTGCCGAACTGGCGTGCAGCACAGACGATTGACGGCGTCGATATCGAAGAGTCGTTGCCATGTGTGGCCGATAATCCCTATGCCGTTGCAGCATTCGTGCGCGGTACGAACAACGTGAGTCCGGAAACTCTCAGGTCGAGCGGGCTGACCAGCGATGCCGTTGTAAAGGGCCGGGACCTGGATGGTGACGGCGATCCGGACGAAATCCATATTCGTCTTGAGGTGGCAGAACTCAATGGCAGCTCACCGGTATCGGCCGATCCGGTAACCAAATACAGTATCGCGCCCGGCATCAGTCCGGGACTCTGGGTGTTCGCACCGAAGTTCGTCGGTATGGCGGTCGAAAATTTCGAGTCGAACGAGGCGCGCTATTCGCTGCGCCTGCCATCGCCGGCCATTCGTATCGAACAGGGCGATCGGGTCTTTATCACGCTTGAAAATACGCACTACATGCCGCATACATTGCACTTGCACGGTGCGGATCATGGTTTCGTAACGGAATCGGGGCAGGGTAATGATGGCATGCCGCTGACCAGCGAATTGCCCGTGTTACCCGGTGAAGCGCGAACTTACGAGTTATCCCCGCGACATGCGGGCACGATGTATTACCACTGCCACGTTCAGCCCCATGTCCATGTACAGATGGGTTTGCAGGGCTTGTTTGTTATCGAAGAAAATCGGCCTAATAACTGGGTGCAGACGATGAACATTGGCGCCGGCCTGGTGCGCGCGCCGTCACAAGCGGTACGCGAGTCATACGATCACGAATACGATCTGCATTATCTTGACCTGGACAAAGAGCTCAGTGAACGCGTGCAGCGATACAATGATCCCCGGCTGATCACTCAATCCATGCACCGAGACTACGATGTCACTGATTCTACGGTTGACTATTTCACACTAAACGGGCGCTCGTTTCCGTATACCTTCCGCGAATCGTTGCTGGCAGCGAAGGAAGGAGAAGTGGTCAAGCTACGCGTGGTCAACGGTGGTAGTAAGGGGATTTCGCTGCATACGCACGGACACAAGTTTACCGTGACCGACCGCGACGGCGTGACATTGCCCGAGGCCGCACAGTCACCACAGGATGTGGTCTGGTTATCGACGGCGCAACGAGTTGATCTCGAGCTACGGTTTGAAAACGATGGTCTGCATTCCTATGGCCCCGGGATCTGGCCCTTGCATGACCATCAGGTCAGTGGGGTCACGACGGACGGTATCGGGCCGGGTGGTAACTTAAGCGCCATCGTCTACAGCGACTTCATGGACGAGTCAGGCTGGCCAAAAACACGCGGTGTGTCTTTCGATCAGTATTTCACGGCAGAATACTATCGCAGGGAAGTACCGGTCTGGGAGAACTATGCCCCCGGCATTTTTGCAGAACCGGGCAAGGACGGTGCGTTGTACTGGCGCGTGCTGCTATTCGCATTGTCACTTGGGGTTGCGGCCGCGAGCCTGTTTATGAGACTTAGGCGGAGCTAGGTTATGACGCGCGCGTCGGTTCTGTGTCTTGCCCTCACGATTGTTCCGGTTACGTCATTCGCTTGGCAGCAAATGGACCATTCGCAACATCACAACATGCAGATGACTGGTGCCGGCGTTGTGATGAACGAGAATACGGATGTGCTGCCGCGTGGCTGTGACGCAATCAGTACGGAGCACCAATTGACCGTTGAGGCCGGCCGCGAATTCGCAGCGGATATTCCCGGCACCATATTTGGCATGAACGTGCATGAGTGGCAGGTCGAGCCGTGCAGCAGAATCACGGTAACGTTCGTCAATCGCGACGAAGTACGGCACCAGTGGATGGTCCACGGTCTGCCAAAATACCTTTATCCCACAGGCATGTTTCATATCGAGGCGATGGGTGGGCAGACGCAGACCGGCACTTTCATCGTCCCTGGCGACGACCGAAACTACCTGGTGCATTGCGACATGGCCCAGCACATGGAAAAGGGCATGCGCGGGCAACTGATTGTCGGCGACGGCGGTGGCGATCTATGGGGCGTTCAGGGTATTACCGATGCGTTCTACCGGTTTTCCTATTTGCCCGACAAGAGTATGCCAATCGCGGCAACAACACTTATCACCGGATTCCTGCTTACTTTTTTTGTTTTACGTATCATGAAGAAAAATTAGCGGTTGTTCTGACGTAATAGGGTGGGCCTCAGCAATTGAGTGAAGGTTCAAAGATCGCCATTTTGTTATTTGTGTCCGCTGCCCTCGGTGTTATTTTCTATTTCTTATTCTTTGCAGGGGAAAAAGAAGAGCGCTACATTTTTTGGAATTCGACGGTAACTTTTATTTGGCAGGATGCCTCGAAGGCCGATCGAGACTATGCGATCGGTCGAGGGCGATACGAAGTTCGGTTGACCAATGGAACTCACGTGGAGGCCAGAACGTACCTGAATGAAAAATTCGAAAAATTCGATTGCGTACGAGTTCGGCAGTTAGTCTTTACATTGAGCGCAGCGCCGACATACGAAATCGTGGGGCGAGTGGAGGAGTGTTGGAAGCCCGACTAGCGATCTCGGCACTCTTTCCGATGTTAGGGAACCTCTGATCAATTCTGAACTCGCATCTTACGTTTCCATCGGACGTTATTCATCAGCATCGAATGAAAATTTTGATGCAAGAATGGATCTGGCTGAAGCATATGGGCTGATTGTCCTGGGTCTCCAGTCATATGGTAATGTCTGTGCGCCAGAGCGTTTCTCCCTACTATCTCGAACGAGGAACGCTATCGTTTTGTGGAGTTGGGATGCTGTTATCTACGCTCGTTGCGGCAGGTCGGCTCCTGAAAGCCGTGTGGAACGTTCTTTTTGTGCGCAAGTACGAATTTGACGAAGAATCCGGGTTATTCCTTGATGCGCCCAGCATTGTGGTGGACTGGCGAACCCTCCCGTAAAGCTTGTCGCATCAACAGGAACCGGCACCGAATATTGGGTGCGTACCGATTTTCGATTCCGTTGTCGAGTTATATCGGCGCGTTACCCGGTTTCCATTTGATGCTGCAGCCAACACTGGGGATCTGCTCCGGCGCTATCGGCTCGCCAGCGAGCAACGCATCCAGCGCTGCGCGTAAATCGCGGCCATCTACCGGCATTCCGTTCCCAGGTCGGCTGTTATCCAGTTGGCCTCGGTAGACCAGTTTCCGCTCACCATCGAACAGGAAGAAGTCGGGCGTGCAGGCCGCTTTGTAGGCAATCGCTACTGTCTGATCAGCATCGACCAGGTAGGGAAACGTATAGCCCCAGGTTGAGGCCTCTTCTTTCATTTTTTCGGGACTGTCTCCTGGGTAGTTTTCCGCGTCGTTGCTGTTGATCGCGAATATTGCAATGCCTCGGTCAGAATAATCGTTCGCCAGGCGCGCGAGTTCTTCTCGTACGTGTTTGACATACGGACAGTGATTGCAAATGAACATGATCAGGTAGCCGTCGCTTTTCGTCACGCCACCCGGCGAGAAGGGTCTGCCGTCCGCGTCGGGTAACGTGAAGTCTGGCGCTTCGGATTCCAGAGGTAACATTTGCGATTCGGTTCTAGCCATTTACTCTCTCCCCGATGGCCGTAGCCTTCGTCTGCCGGCCGTTGACAAAAAATGTTGCATGCAATCTGCTTCCATGTCTTGATGTACCACTAAGTCAGTACAGTGGTGAAAACGATGACCTGGATTACCATTATCCCCTTCGAGAAAGCGACCGGCTCGCTCAAGCGTTTGTACGATCGCATCAAAGGGCCGGACAATAACGTCGACAACATCATGCTCGCACACAGTCTGCGCCCGCATACTATGGAAGGGCATATGACGATATACAAGTATGTGCTGCATCATCCACGCAACGAGTTGCCGAAATGGTATCTGGAGGCGATCGGGGTCTACGTTAGCCAGTTAAATCGTTGCGCGTATTGTTTCGAGCACCATCTGGCGGGCATGGCGCGCTTGCTTGACGACGAGAAGCGGGCGGCGGCGATACGCGTGGCATTTGAGGAAGGGAATTTGTCCGCGAGTTTCAACGAGAAGGAAGTGGCCGGGCTGGAATATACCGCTCGATTGACGCAGGCACCCTCCGAGCTTGCAGAGTCAGATATTGAACGCCTTCGTACCGCTGGATTCGATGACGGAGAGATTTTGGAGATCAACCAGGTTGCTGCGTATTTTTCGTATGCGAATCGTACGGTGCTGGGTCTGGGCGTTAATACTGAGGGTGACGATGTCGGTTTATCGCCGGGGGATTCGGAGAATCCGGATAACTGGAGTCATGCCTGACATTGCCGGGATTAGAATGTTCGGCGTGGTCGCGCCTCAGGAGACACTCCTACCAAAGCCTTCCTGTAGGACGTCTCCTGAGGCGCGACCACCACTCAATGCAAGTCAGCTCAGCAAATTCCTCGACTTGTGAATCGCTGCAACAACCCGCTCCACATGATCCGGCGTGTTGTAAATATGCGGTGACAATCTAAGCCCGTTAACACCTGCGAGAATTACTCCGCCGTCGCGCAACACGTTGTCGATTAGCTCACCCCGGGTTGCTTGTGGGGCTGACAGAATAATGACATTGCTGGTGAAGTTCGGGTTGGCTGTCGAAACGAACGGTACGCCGATATCGGTCAATGCGGCGCGCAACTGGTCCGCTATCCCGGTGGCGCGTCGTTGCACTCCGGCGGGTGTCATCGACTGGTGAAATCTTACCGTAGCCGCCAATCCTGCGATTGAGGCGTCGTCTCGTTGTCCGAGTGCTTCAAACTTGCGAGCGCGCATGACATCAGGCTCGGCTTCTCGGCCCCACGGGATACTGACAACACCCGGCCAGATTCTTGCCTGACTGGATTCGGAAACGTATAAAATACCGACTTCTCGCGGGCCCATGAACCACTTGTGGGCGCTGCCGCTGAATGAGTCGCAGCCTATCTTGGCCAGGTCGACCTCGCGTGCGCCCCAGGTTTGTGCGCCGTCCATGTGGATATGAATACCGCTATTTTTCCGGTGAATGGCGGCACATATCTCACTCGCGGGCAAGCGGAAGCCGGTGATGTTGGAGATATGCGTGAATGACACGACTTTTGTACGTGCACTGATCGCGTTTACGAACACATCCACCACTTTATCAATGGATTGCGTGTCACCGGGAATCGAAAGGTAACGCACCACACAGCCGGTACGCTTTGCCCGGACGGTCCAGGCCACTCCGTTCGACGGATGATTCTGGTCCCAAAGCAATACTTCATCACCGGCATCCAGTGACATACCCTGCACTACGATGTTATTGGCTTCAGAGGTGTTGCGGACAATGGCGATGTCGTCTGCGGACACGCCGAGCTGTGCGGCGATGCCGTCTCTCGCTTCGTTTTTCATGTCCATAATCCGCCGACGATTCGCGCCACTCATGTCGATGTCGAGCTCGGCACCGTAATGGGCAACGGCCTTGGTAATTGCGCTGGGCCGCGGGCACAGATTTGCCGCATTCATCGGTACTTTGTCGTTCGCGAAACTGAATGCCCGGTCGGGTCGCTCGGTATTCACCGCCATCACGGCGGCTGGGTGGCCAAGCAAACTCCCGGCAAGTGACGCACCACCAACGGTTTTCAGAAAATCTCGACGTCGAATACTCATGGTGCTCCCCGGCTAACGCCTGGCGCGCGGTATTGCGCGTCTCGCAGTTCGTTCTCCCCGGTACAATACCACTGCCGCGTCCCGGCGCATTGATGATACATTTAGTCGTTACGCAGAGCGGGCGCGATGACTATGTTTGATGTACCCCATCCCCGGATTCCGGTCGCGGGAAATGAGCAAGCGTTTCCGGTGCACAGGATCTACTGTGTCGGCCGAAATTACGCGGCGCATGCGCGGGAAATGGGCAACGACCCGGACCGGGAGCCGCCGTTCTATTTCATGAAGCCAGCCGATGCCGTGGTCGCGGGAGGGGGTGATGTAACGTATCCGCCGCGTACCAGCGATTTGCACCACGAGGTCGAACTGGTCGTCGCGATTGGCAGAGGCGGACGGGATATTCGCGTCGAAGATGCGCCGGATCATATTTTTGCTTACGGCGTTGGTATTGACCTGACGCGCAGGGACCTGCAAATGCAAGCCAGAAAAGCGGGCAGGCCCTGGGATACCGGTAAAAGTTTTGAGCAGGCAGCACCTGTCTCCTGTTTGCATCCTGCGGCCGATATTGGCCCATTGGCCCGAGGTCGTATCTGGCTGTCGGTGAACGATGAGCGGCGGCAGGAAGGCGATCTCGGTGACATGATCTGGAGCGTCCCGGAAGCTATCGCGGAGTTGTCTGCCTATTTTACGCTTGCGGCAGGCGATCTCCTGTTCACCGGAACACCGGCAGGTGTCGGTGCGGTGGTCAAAGGTGATCGAATTACGGCCGGGATAGAAGGAGTGGATGACATCGTAGTCACCATTGTCTGAACAGGCGACTTGCAGGGGCATCAGCCGTGGCGCGAGCTCCTGAGCCTGGTCGCGTGTCAGGTGGTGCTCCTGCAGGAAAGCCATTAAAAGGATACAGGATATGAAAACAGTTTCACCGCTCGTCGCCCTCGTACTCGTTCTCTTGTCGTCTTCGTGTTCCCGGGACCCTCGGGAACAAACGGGAGCCGAAGGCGCGGATCTGATCTTGGTCAACGCACGTGTCTACACGATGAGTTGGGATGATCCGCAAGCGGACGGGACGCTGGATAACAAGGCACCGCGAAACGAAAGTGGCTGGTATCCCGATGCGGACGCGATCGCGACGAAAGGCGGTGATATTATTTTCGTCGGTAGCACAGCGGAGGCGATGACGTTGCGCGGCGAAGGCAGCCGCGTAATCGATCTTGCCGGTGCGACGGTTCTGCCAGGCCTGGTGGATTCACATACGCACGTTTTCGAGCTCGGTGCGCTGCTGGAAAGAGTCAATCTCGTGGATGTTGAAACCGAGGAAGAGGCAATACGCCGGGTTGTCGAACGGGCGAAAGAGACACCGAAGGGCGAGTGGGTGATCGGCCAGGGATGGGATGAAGGGGCCTGGGCCAATCACTATCCCGACAAAGTCCTGTTGAGCGAGGCGGTGCCGGATCACCCTGTATTTCTTGCCAGTCTGCACAGCTTTGCCGGCTGGGCCAATCAATTGGCGCTGGACAAGGCAGCGATTACTGCAGACACCGAAATCCCGGTTGGCGGAGAAATGCGCCTGGGATCGGACGGTAAACCGAACGGTCTGTTCCTGAATCGAGCCGTAGCGCTGATTCGCAATGCCGTGCCCCCACCATCGCAAGAGGTTCGCGCAAAGCAGTTGCTTACGGGACTACAACGTATGGCGCAAGATGGTTACACCGCTGTCCACGACGCGGGCGACGATGCCGGTATGATGCGTGCACTTGAACAACTCGAAGCGGAAAATCGTTTGCCTGTCCGCGTATACGCAATGTTGTCGTTACGCGATGAAGATCTCGTCCGACGGTGGATCGACAAAGGGCCGGACACCGACAACGACAGCATGCTGGTCACGCGCACCGTCAAAGCTTATTACGACGGTGCGCTGGGGTCGCGTGGCGCACGCCTGTTATACGATTATTCTGATCAGCCAGGCCACCGTGGTATCAGTGGTGAGGGCTATGGTTTCAACCAGGCTTTAATGGCGGCGGCCATGAAGCAGGGTTTCCAGGTTGCCATTCATGCTATCGGCGATGCGGGTAATCGGGAGTCGCTGGATATCCTTGCCGCTATATTTGAAGACGCACCGGCTACCCGCAAGAATCGACATCGTATTGAACATGCGCAAGTCGTGAACCCCGACGATTTTGCACGCTTTGGTGAGCTCGGCATCATCGCGTCGATGGAGCCGCCGCACGCGGTCGAGGATAAAACCTGGGCTGAAGATCGTTTGGGCGCCGAGCGAACGCTCGGTGCGTACGCCTGGCGTTCAATGCGAAAAAGTGATGTGCGACTGACGTTTAACGCGGACAATCCTGGCTCGGATCACAATATTTTCTACGGCTTGCATGCCGCCATTACGCGGCAGGATAAAAACTCGGAACCGGAGGGTGGCTGGTACGCCCAGGAATCAGTGAACGCCGACGAGGCCGTTCGTGCCTACACCAGTTGGTCTGCGTACGCGAGTTTCCGCGAGGACGTGAGCGGTATTATTGAGGCAGGCCGTTGGGCCGATTTAACGGTGATGGATGTCGACCCGTTTGTACTGGCCGACGATATTCCGGCGGACATGTTACACGGACGAATCTTGCTAACGATCGTTAACGGAAATATCGTCTACGAGCGTTAGAGGCCCAATGAGTGCTTGGGGCCGCGCCCAAACATTCAGGTAAGTAGAACTGCTCATTGGAGCGCTGTACTCCCGCACGGTAAAATCGTTCACCTCGTTCATATCGGTCGCTCATCCCGGGAGGAGTCATCAGTATGGTTCTGCGGATGTTTTGGGTCATCCTGCTCGCGGCGATTAGCGGCGTTCCCGGCCTCGCTGAAGACAACGCAACCGAAATTGTACGGGCCGCCATCGATCACTGGCGTGGCGATACCTCGTACAGCGAATTCACCATGATCATTCATCGCCCGGACTGGGAGCGGAGCGTGTCAATGCTGGCCTGGACACAGGGTGATGACCGCTCGCTTGTCAGGGTGACCTCGCCCGCCCGCGATCGCGGTACGGGCACACTGATGCGTGACAACAACATGTGGAGCTATGCGCCGAAAATAAACCGCGTAATAAAAATACCCTCATCGATGATGGGTCAGTCCTGGATGGGTTCGGATTTTTCGAATAAGGACGTTTCGCGGGCTGACGATATTGTCGATTTGTACGAACACACTCTGCTAGGAACCAGCGAAGACGATGGTCACGTTGTCAATGAAATCGAAGCGGTGCCGCTTGAGGACGCTGCCGTGGTCTGGGGCAAGGAGGTGTTGCTGATTCGTGACGATCATGTCGTGCTTGAACACCGTTTCTACGATCAGGACGGAGAGTTGATCAAGTTGCTGCGGTCGCTTGAAGTAGGTGAAATGGGAGGCCGTTCCGTCGCGCTTCGGCAGCGCATGATAAACACTGAAAACCCGGGGGAATGGACGGAAATTCAATTGGATGCAATCGAGTACGACGTCGCGCTGAGTGACCGTCTATTCTCGCTTTCAAATCTACGGAACCCGCGAAATTGAACGTTACAGTCCTTTTAGCCTGGCGAAATCTCTGGCGTCATCCACGCCGGACCTGGCTGACGCTGGGGGCAATGGTATTTTCGAACGTCCTGCTGGTGTTCATGATTTCATTACAATTCGGCATGTACCGGCTCATGATTGAAAATACATTGCTCACGTTTACCGGGCATTTGCAGGTACAGGCGGAGGGTTACAACGACAACAAAAAGATGCGGCAAATTGTGCCCGACATCCAGGCGTTATCCACCAGACTGCGAGAGAAACTGACGCTAAACACAGTATCCCCGCGAGCGATGGCTTTTGTACTGGCCTCCAGTAAGGATCGCACTTATGGCATCCAGGTTCTGGGCGTTGATCCTGAACATGAACCACTGGTCTCCAGTATTCCCGGTCTCGTCGAAGACGGGCGATACCTGCAAGCATCGGATACTGCGGAAGTATTTATCGGTCGGGTACTTGCGCGCAACTTGCGGATCAACGTGGGTGATGAGCTGACACTGCTTGGCAGCGGTCGCGATGGTTCTCTCGCGGCGGCCGTTGTGGTCGTTGCCGGCATATTCGAAAGCGGCGTCACCGATCTCGACCGAAGCATCGCCGAAATACCGCTGACGTTTTTTCAGGACACGTTTTTCATGCGGGGTGCAGGTCACCAGATCGTTATTACCACACCGGACCTGTCGCTGGTGAATAAAACTGTAGCGGCCGTGGATAGTATTCTTCCCAAAGACGAAGGCCTCGTGACGCTCGACTGGAATGTTCTGCAGCCCGGTTTGAAACAGGCCATCCAGGCCGACATCAGCAGCGCATTTTTCATGTACGGGGTGCTGGTAGTCCTGGTGGCGTTCAGCGTACTCAATACGCAACTGATGTCTGTGCTCGAAAGAACGCACGAATTCGGTATCGTCATGGCACTGGGTATTTCGCCGGGTCATCTTGGCCGGCTGGTGATGCTCGAAACGGCAATGATGGGCACGATTGGCCTCTTTGCGGGCGCGTTTCTTGGCGGGTTGGTCACGCTCTGGTTCAGTTACAACGGATTTTCGTACCCCGGTATGGAAGATATGGCCGCCAATTTCAATTTGCCATCGAGGTTTTATCCGCAGGTCACCGTTCTGGCGATGTTCCTCGGGCCGCTCGTGGTGTTTCTGTTCACGGTGTTGTCGGCGTTATACCCGGCACTGCGGCTTAACTGGCTGCATCCGGTTGCGGCAATGAGGGCGGCGTAGTGCGACTTCTTCGCATTGTTGCGACGCTGGCCTGGCGGAACCTGTGGCGCAATCGCCGGCGTACTCTGATCATGGTCGCCGCAGTCAGCGTTGGCGTCTGGGCGATGATCTTCATGAATGCACTCATGCGCGGAATGGTGGACGACATGGTCAGGAGTGGCATCGAAAGTCTTCCGGGCCATGTGCAGGTTCACCGGCTCGGATTTCGCGATGACCCGAGCATCAACAATCTCTTGCCATTGAACGATGCTGAGCTGGCCGCAAAACTCGATGCCGCCGGTTTGGTGGCGTGGAGCAGTCGCATCAACGTACCGGCCGTAATTACCAGCGAGCGGGAGTCGCGGGGCGTGACTTTGTACGGGATCGACCCGGAGCGCGAGCGCAAAATCACTTTCGTGCCGAACAGCATTGTGGCGGGAAGGTTTCTTGAAGGTGTGTCCGACAAAGGTATCGTCATCGGCAGAAGACTACTCGATGCGCTGGAAACAGACCTGGGCAAGCGAGTCGTCGTAATGAGCCAGGATCCGGACAACGAAATCGCCGATCGCGGTTTTCGTATCGTCGGTGTCTTCGAAGCGAAACTGGAGAGCTACGAAGAGACGATGGTTTTTGCGGGAAAATCAACGGTTCAGCGCATGTTGCACGTTGCTGATCGAGTGACTGAGGTGGCGATCATGAGTGATGACTATCGCTTCGTCGAGCAGACCGTGCAAACGGTCAGAGACAAGCTTGGTGCCGATGTTGAAGTACTGCCGTGGACTGAACTCAACACATACCTTGCGAGTATGTTGACGGTGATGGACGGATTCGCGCTGGTCTGGACGATCGTAATTTTCCTGGCGCTGTCTTTCGGGCTGGTCAATACACTGGTGATGGCGGTGTTTGAACGTGTCCGGGAGATCGGTCTGATGCTCGCGCTGGGCATGCGCCCATTCGGCATTCTCGCGCAAGTTGTTATCGAGTCGCTCCTGCTGCTCTTGATGGGTCTCGCGCTCGGCACGTTACTCGCATGGCTCAGTATCCTGCCATTGCAGTCGGGCATCGATGTTTCAGCCGTCGCCGACGGGATGGAAATGTTCGGTTCATCGAGTGTCCTGTATCCGAAACTGACGATGGCCGATGTGGTTCTGGCGAACGTCGTCGTTCTGGGACTCGGATTTATCGCGAGCCTTTCTCCGGCATGGAGAGCATCTCGCTACCAACCCATTGAAGCGATTACAAAGGTTTAAGCATGACAGCCGTTCGTTGTATCGATTTATGCAAGACCTATCGCCAGGGCGATCAGGATATCAAGGCGCTCGATCACGTCAGCCTGGAAATAAATGCGGGTAGCTTCCTTTGCCTGTCGGCACCCTCTGGCGGGGGCAAAACGACTTTGCTGAATGCCATTGGCGGTCTCGACGCTCCGGACAGTGGTGAGGTCTGGATTGCCGGTCGGCGGATCGATCATCTAAAAAAGTCCGAATTGGCACAACTCAGACTGATGCAAATAGGTTTTGTCTTTCAGGCTTACAACCTGATTCCGGTACTCACGGCTCGCGAAAACGTCGAGTTTGTCATGCAGGTCCAGGGGCTGTCTGCGGCCGAGCGAGTGCGGCGCTCAAGTGCGATTCTGGACGAGGTTGGCCTGTCCGGTCTCGAGAACAGGCGGCCCGCCGAAATGTCAGGCGGTCAGCAACAACGCGTTGCCGTCGCACGCGCGATTGTTTCGCACCCGGCGCTGGTGCTGGCGGACGAGCCGACCGCGAACCTGGATTCGCGCTCGTCGGACGAACTGCTGAGAGTGTTCGTGGAACTGAATCGGAAATACGATACGACCTTCGTTATTGCGACTCATGATCAGCGTGTGATGGGCTATGCGCGTCGCGTTATCAAAATGCTCGATGGGCGTATTGTTGACGATATTGAGCAGCATGCGGACTGATATCGTTTCATGTTGTTTATTATTCCTTGCGGCCTTGCCGATGGCTGGCCGGGCTGGTGAAACGAACTACGAACTGAACGGCCATACCAAAGTTCGATTACTGGGCCAGTCCTTTCCGCAAGGCAGTATTTTCCGCGATGTGGCCGGCGCGACAGTACTGGATAGCGAGGGCGATTTAAGGCTGAACTTCCAGGCGACCAACGGTCGGTGGTCGTTCACTACCGACTATCAACTCATTGCGCTGTACGGCGACGGTGTTGAGCACAACAGGGACTTGTCGACCGGTATCGGCCTGCCTGTTGAGCGCGCGCCGCGTGACGATCGTCGCTTGTTCGATTTGACCGGTCAGCTTGGTAGCCGTGGAAAACTCGCTTCATTGCAACGATTCGACAGGTTGTGGGTCGGTTTTTCGGGTGAGAAAATCGTCTTGCGCGCAGGACGCCAGGCACTGACCTGGGGGAACGGTTTGTTTTTTTCACCAATGGATATCGTCAATCCTTTCGATCCGGCGACGATCGACTCTGAATACAAGTTCGGCGACGACATGCTTTACGCTCAGTATCTGAAAGAAAACGGAGATGATTTACAACTTGCCTGGGTTGCTCGACGCGATCCGATATCAGGCAACGTCGAGTCGACGACAGCGGTGAAATATCACCGCATTGCCGGCGACAACGAATACGATCTGCTGCTTGCGCGGCGATTCGCATCGACGACTCTTGGTATCGGCGGAAATCGGAGTGTCGGCGGTGCCGTCTGGCGCGCGGATCTCGTTTTGACCAACGCGACAGACTGGACGGTCGAACTGGTTACCAATGTAAGCTACTCATGGGTCTGGTCGGGTAAAAACGTCAGCGGCGCTCTTGAGTACTATTTCAACGGCTTTGGGTTGACCGGTGCCAGCCACGATATATCGTCGCTATCGCGGAATCCGGACCTTCTGGCCAGGCTCGGCAGAGGGCAAACGTTTAGCATCGGCCGAAACTACGTGGCGGCCGGTGTGACTATCGAGTTGTCGCCCTTGTGGCGCCTGACGCCGAACCTGTTCGTGAATCTCTCCGATCAAAGTGCGCTGCTGCAGTTTGTCACGCAACACAATCTCGGTGACAACCTGACGTTTCTTGCGGCGCTGAACTTCTCGCTTGGACCGCAAGGCACTGAATACGGTGGTATCGGGGCGGGCCGGCCGGGTCGCTATATTTCCCAGAGTGGTGGCCTGTTCGCACAACTGGCATGGTATTTCTAGCCGTCTGTCAAGAAACCGCGACCGGGCTTTTTAATAAGCGGCCAGGTCTTCTATGTGTGACTGGCCGTCAGTGACTGCTCGATACTCTTCAGCAGGCGATTGAACTCGGTGTGATTTCGTTCGCCAAACAGGGGATCGCCATGGCTGACGAGATTCGCGTCGATGATGATGACGTGTCCCTCGGCGGCCATTTCATCGCAGCGCCGAAACAGGTCTAGCTCTTCCCATTGCATATGACTGCGAAGTTCATTGACGTATCGAAGTGCATCGCCGACGAGTGTTTTTCGCCGGATAAAGGAACCCGCGCTTGCTGAATCCAGTTCGTCTCTGAGCCTGAGCCCGTTTTCACAGATGTTACGGTGATCGCGAGTGATTCGACCGAAGCCCGCTGCAAGGTCCGGTCGCGCAGCCTTGAGTTCGGCGTACAAACGATCTTCCTTCGGGTGATGCACAGCGTCGGGATAGACGGTCATATAGTGCATGACGTCCTGTATCACCTCGAAGTCTGAATCTCCACCTTCATAGATGCGATTGGCTTCCCGTTCAATCATGTTCAGGAGCAACGTCATGTTTTTGTGATCTTGTCGCAGCTCGTCGAGAATTCGTTTTATCTCATCGGACATGATAGCCCCCTGTCGAGTCCGCAGTGAAGCGTAATTTTCAACCTCATTTCGTCGCAATGCAATCCGCAAATACCCCTACGGCATCGCCGAATTCGGGACTCAATCAATGAGTTGCCGCGTAGCATCCGCAATCGTTCGCATATCGAAGATGGTGCTGGGCGCAAACAGCACACTTCGATCCGATGGCGCAAGAGTCGATTTGCGCGTAAAATTCAGCGTTCGCAAGAGGACTGAAATTCTTTCGATTACATCCGGATTTCCCTCTAAACGTGCCTGGCACCCACCGCGTCGTGATGGAGACAAGTAAATGATCGACTTCAGGAAATTTTTCCTGCCCGCATTGATGCTGCTGGTGGTCACAGCCTGTTCTGTCAATCCTGTCACCGGTAAACGCGAAATCAGGCTGGTCGGCACACAAAGCGAAATTCAGATGGGTGAAAAGAATTACCTGCCCATGCGACAGTCCCAGGGTGGAGACTACGATGTCGACGAGCGCCTGACCGAATATGTCGCAGGAATCGGCAATCGCCTTGCCGCGGTCAGTGACAGAGAGCTCCCTTATGAGTTCGTGGTACTCAATAACTCGGTACCCAATGCATGGGCATTGCCGGGCGGAAAGATAGCGATCAATCGTGGCTTGCTGACAGAGCTCGGCTCCGAAGCAGAACTCGCAGCAGTCCTTGGTCATGAAATCGTACATGCGGCCGCACGGCATTCGGCCCGTCAGATCGAACGTGGCATGCTGTTTCAGGGGCTGGTGCTCGCGACGGCGGTCGCGACCAGTGATAGTGATTACGGCAACTACGCGATTGGCGGCGCGAACATTGGCGCACAGTTGTTGACTCAGTCCTACAGTCGAAAGGCGGAGCTTGAATCCGACCTGTACGGCATGCGATATATGTCGCGCGCAGGTTACGATCCGCAAGGAGCGGTATCGTTACAGGAAACGTTCATGCGCCTTAGTGAGGGGCGTCCGACGGATTGGATGAGCGGCCTGTTTGCGACCCACCCTCCGACACAAGAGCGGGTGGCAACGAACAAACGCACGGCGGCGAGTATGCCGCCGGGTGGTGAGCTTGGTGCCGAAAGATTCAAAGCGATGATGGCCGGCACGTCGGCGGCGATGCCGGCCTACGAAGCCTATGACGACGGGCGGAAAGCGCTCGCTGAGCACGATACGGCGAAGGCCGTCAGGCAAGCGGAAAAGGCGATCGGCTTATTTCCTGATGAAGCGAACTTTTATGCACTGCGGGGCGATGCACGACTGCTGGATGAGCAATACGATATGGCGGTGACGAACTACAATAGCGCGTTACGCCGTCGTGACGGTTTTTTCTACTACTACCTGCAAAGGGGTCGCGCGCAAGAAATGCTTGGCAACGATAGCGCCGCGGCGCGGGACCTGGAAAAAAGTCTGACATTGTTGCCGACAGCACCAGCACATAGTGCGCTTGGCAATATTGCGGCGAGACGCGGCGACAAGACGGTCGCCATTGAGCACTATCGCATGGTGGCCGGTGGCAAGGGAGAGGTTGCGCAATCAGCCCGGGCCTCGCTGGTCAGGCTGGATCTCGCGGACCATCCAGGCGACTACGTTCTTACGCGCTGCGATGCGGATTCGTCAGGTAATTTGCTGGTTCTAATTCAAAACGCCACATCGGTAACGGTCGACAACGTAAGACTATCCATCGAGTACACGGACCAGAAGGGCGTCAGGCAGAGTATTCGGAAAACGTTAAACGGCCGCCTGGTGCCGCGCCAGGTATCAAGTGTTAGTACGGGCTTTGGCCCGTATCGAACAGGCGGCGCTTGCCCGGTGACCGTAATTTCGGCACGTATTGCAGACTAACGGCGGCCAATGGCCCTAAGTTGAGACGCGGATTTACTCACCGGTTAACGTTCGCTCACTTTCGCTCCATCTCATCCATGATGGCATTCATCTTGGCGACGGCTGCCCGGTAAGGTCCCGGCTTGGTTAGATCCACACCGGCTTTGCTTAGTAAAGCGTACGGATAGTCCGACCCTCCGGCACGCAACAGGTTCTTGTAGTTCTCGACCCCGGCGAACATGGTTTGGCGGAAGAATGTGCCACGCATTTTTTCCAACCCGACGCCCAGGTAGAACAGTTTTTCATCATGCTGCTGGCCAGAAGCAACACACTGGTGATCAGGAAATACTCGATACGTCGCACGTGGATGCTCCAGGCAGATAAGGGTTGATGATGTCAGGCAGTCTATCCGCAAACAGTTTGCGAGGAAACGGGGTCGGATATGATCAGTTTGAATCAGTTGCCGGTTCTTGACTCACGGCATCCAACCCCTTTTTCCGCGAACTCGTGTAAATTGTCGCCATGTCTTCGGCCGCACGCATTCGCACACTTCGATTGTTGACTCGCATCACGATCAGTGCAGTATCGCTGGTCGTCTTCCTGATGCATATTGCGTCGAGTCCGCGCTTCGAATTTATCGATCGGATTGAAAATTACATGTATGACGTGCGTATTCGCCTGACGATGCCGAATACGCTCGATGAGCGCATCGTGATTGTCGATATCGACGAGGCAAGCCAGGCGGAGTTGGGGCAATGGCCGTGGCCTCGAAACACGTTGGCGACCATCGTGGACAATCTGTTCGATATCTACGGCATTCAGGTGCTGGGATTCGATGTGCTGTTCGCGGAAGCGGAGGAATCCTCTGCAGAACGCATGCTCGACCGGATTGAAGCAGAGGAAGTTGGACAAATTCCGGCCGTGCGTGAGCGCCTGCTCGAGTTTCGCGAGAATCTGGACAGCAATATCCGTTTCAGTGAATCATTGATCGCGCGAGATATCGTAACCGGCTTCGTATTCAAGGATTCACTTGCCGCGAACGAGCCGGAAACGACCGGCGTGCTACCGGCACCGGTCATTCGACGAGATGAGTTGAAAGGCGTCACCGTAGCGTTTCCGAAAGCGATCGGGTTTTCGGGCAACCTGCCTGACCTGCAGGAAAACGCGGTTTCGGGCGGGTTCTTTGACTCACCCCTCATTGATGCTGATGGTGTGTTCCGTCGTGCGCCGCTGTTGCAGGAATACAATGGCAACGTTTATCCGTCACTTGCGCTGGCGGTTGCGCGTCTGGCGAAAGGTTCGCCACCGATCGGTTTGATGTTCGCCGGCAATGCCAGTGGTGAGATGCGCGCTATCGATCTTGAGTCCGTGACGGTTGGCGATACTACAATTCCCGTCAACGAGCAGGCGGCGGTGTACATTCCGTATCGCGGCAGGCAGGGCAGTTTCCGCTATGTATCGGCCAAAGACGTTGTTACAGCGTCTGTGCCAATGGAACATCTGGCCGGGAAGATTGTACTGCTGGGCGCCAGTGCCGCCGGATTGCTCGACTTGCGTTCGACTCCGGTCGGGCAACGCTATATCGGTGTAGAGGTGCATGCGAATATCATCGGCGGGCTTCTCGACGGCGATATTCGGCAACAGCCGTCCTACGCTGGCGGGCTGGAGTTGGTGCTGCTGCTGGTAGCAGCGCTGATGACGGTGTTTATTTTGCCCCGGTTATCGCCACTTAACGCGTTGTTGTTCCTGGTTTTGTCGCTGGCCGCCATCATGGCTTCCAATCTTTGGTTCTGGTCGTCATTGAATCTGATTGTTCCGCTTGCTTCGCTGCTGTGCTACACGTTGATTGCATCACTGTTACAAATTAACTATGGGTTCTTCGTCGAGTCGCGCAACAAACGACATTTATCAAAGGTTTTTGGTCAGTACATTCCGCCCGCACTCGTCGAAGAAATGGATGACAGCGGTGAGGAGGCCTCACTCGAGGGAGAAGCGCGCGATATGTCGGTGTTGTTTACCGACGTTCGTGGTTTCACCACGTTATCCGAGAAAGTGGGTGCGCGGGAGTTGACACGATTGATGAACGAATTTCTCACGCCGATTACGGGTGTGATCCACAAAAATCGGGGCACGATCGACAAGTACATGGGCGACTGCGTAATGGCATTTTGGGGGGCACCGTTACATGACCCGTCACATGCGCAACATGCGGTACTGGCGGGGCTGCAAATCATCGATGCGGTCGCAAACCTGGAAACAGCATTCGCCCGCAAGGGCTGGCCTCCAATCGCCGTGGGTGTCGGTGTGGCGAGCGGAGAAATGAATGTGGGCAATATGGGTTCGGAATTCCGCATTGCCTATACCGTGATGGGAGATATCGTCAATTTAGGTTCCCGGCTGGAGGGCCTCACCAAGGAATACGGTGTCGATATGATCGTCAGCAAAGGAACTGCGGATCGACTTGATGATATCGTTTTGCGCGAACTCGATCGGGTGCAGGTTAAAGGAAAGAACGAACCGATTGTTATTTTCGAACCCATGGGCGTTGCGAAAAATGTATCGGCTGAGCGAAAGACTGCGGTCAAAGACTTTGCCACGGCATTGGTGGCTTACCACAACCAGAAATGGGATGAGGCCGAAGAGATATTATGGCGTCTGAAAGACCTGAGCGACGAGCTTCTATATAATATTTACCTGGATCGAATTGCTCGATTCAGGATCGAAGCGCCGCCGAACGACTGGGACGGTGTGTTTCGGCATTTGACCAAATAGATGTGTGGCGCCACGGGTGTTGGTGTGTCACTGAAGATGAGATAGCGAAAGTGCCGCAAACCGATCGGATGCTCGGCGCCATCTGGAGAACAAACAGTAATGCCGTACAAGACCCGTAGAGGTGCAGGCATGTTCTGCCTGCTCGTACTGCTAAGCAGTACGTTTGTTGCCGCGGTTTCTGCGCAGGATACGCAGTCCGTTACCGTCATCACCGATGACGAAACCCGGGAATTGCTGTTTCGAGCGGAAGACCTTCTGGGAAACGGACTGTTTCAACGCGCGTATGATTTGTTAATACCCGAAGAGGCTCGTCTGGCCGGCAACCCGCTCTACGACTACTTGCTCGGGGTCGCTGCACTCGATTCCGGTCGTTACAGTGAGGCCATTTTCAGCCTGCAACGCTCCCTCACCGTGGAACCGGCCTTTTCGGGCGCACGCATGGAACTGGCTCGCGCCTACTATGAAGTGGGTAACGAAGCGCTTGCCAGGCCATTGTTCGCAAGATTGCTTAACGAACAGCCACCGCCACCGGTTCGTCTGGTGCTGAAAAACTATATCCGGGCGATTGACGCGGTGCCGGCGACACCGGAGAGTCGACTGACAGCATTCGCTGATATGAACGTTGGTCATGACAGTAACGCCAACGGATCGACAGACAATCAACAGTTTCTTGGCTTCACGCTGAACCCGGATAATGTTGAGACGAGTTCGCCGTTCATTGAGCTTGGTACCGGTTTCGAATGGTTCGTGCCGCGCAGCACGCAACTGAGCTGGACGGTTGCTGGGCGCGTCAGTCAGCGGGTTAATCCGGACGCGTCGTTCGTCGATGCAACGATCGTCAGCGGCCTGGCCGGGATGAACTGGCAACGCGGGGCTTTTTTCGGTCGTGCGCGGGTCGATGGGTACTGGGGTGCCCGCGAGGGCAAGTCCAACGAAGCCTACGGTGGCCTGGATGTCTTGCTGGGCCGGCGTTTGAACAAACGCTGGGATATTTCCCTCGGGTTGCGCGGTGGTGCGCAGCGCTATGATGACGCTATTGAAGTGCTCGATGTGAACCGCTTTCTGTACACACTGGGACTCACGCATCATTTTCATCGCGCGCTGGTGAGCCTGCAGGCAATTGGTGGCGACGAATCCAGGGTGCACAGCGGATCCCCTTATGGCAACTCGAAAGTGGGTGGCCGATTGAGCGTCAATACGAAGCTTGGTAATTCGGCACTGTTGTTCGCGTCCGTTGGAACGCTGAAAAGCGACTACGACGGATTGTTTTTCGGTGCTGTCCGTGAAGACACTCAACTGACTTCATTTGTACAACTTGAGTTTCAGGATTTTCTAACCAAGGGTCTTTCGATAGCGCCGCGCATTCGCTATGTACGAAATGATTCTGATATCCAGTTGTACGAATACGACCGCACAGAATACGGACTCATGTTCCGATGGACAGGCGAATGAAAAAATATCACTGGAGTGTTCTCCCGACGGCAGTTCTATTGGCATCGGTGCTGGTCGCACCGTCCTATGCGACGACGGCAGGCACCGTAATCTTTGCAAAAGGTGCGGTGACGGCCGAACGTACTCCGCCGGTGTCACTGGCGAAAGGTGACAACGTGCTGGTCGAAGACACGATCTCGACCGGCGTAGCGGCCAGGGCACAGCTCCTGATGCTGGACGGCGCGAAAGTCGCCCTTCGGCCTGGTAGTCGTCTGAAAATAGAAGAGTACGCCTACGGTTCCGCTGCGGCGAACAAGCAGGCCAATATTGCAACCAACAGCGATCGCAGCGTGACGAGCCTGATCAAAGGTGGGTTTCGCACGATTACCGGTGCGATCGGTAAAGCTGACGAGACCGCTTATGAAGTACGCACGCCGGTCGGCGTCCTCGGTATTCGAGGTACGGATTATACGGCGGTTCTTTGTCTGGCCGACTGCGATTCAGCACCCGGTATCAGTTCGGGCGAGCCGCTGGAAGACGGTCTTTACCTGGGTGTCACGACGGGTACGATATTTTTCCGCAACGAATTCGGTGAGTTCGATATTCAAGCCGGGGAATTCGCGTTCGTATCAATAGCCGATCGCACCTTGCGGCAATTGTCCACGCCGCCAGCTATTTTTCTCGATGGTTATGACGTAATTCCCGCTGAGGATGACGCGGCAACGCGCGGCGGCGTACCACTGCGTTTCGACGGCAAGCTCGGTGTTCGTCGAACGCCGGGTAAGCCTGCACTGCACGACGATGGCACCGGAAATAGTGATCAGGAAGTCGATGAAAGTCCGGCGTTGCCGGTGCTGAGTACCGATCCCGATGGCAAGGTCATCGATATTACGCCAGGAGATTCGCCGCAACGCGGCAATCGAACGATTGGTTTTTCCCTGGGATCGCTCGGTCCATCGGGCATTGGATTTACCGGCGTGCAAGACAATTCATTCGGCGAATACCAAACAGACTTGTCCAATAATCTTACGGACTTCGCGAGCGAGTATCCGGCGGAACCCAATGCGGTGATGTTCGTTCCGCAGTTTGGCCAATACGGGGTAGGAACCAATACGTTGGCTGAAAGCGGATTTGATGCGCTGACGGTATTGCGCTGGGGACGCTGGTCGGGGGGCGCTGTCAATATAACTCTGGATAACGGGGCGGACGTGAGCCAGGACCTTGGCAATCAAAGTCTGCACTGGATTAGCGGGCCCGAGAACGGAGTGCCGGTTATGCCCATCACCGGCACAGCGACCTACAGCCTGGTCGGTGCAACTTCTCCGACTGACAATGCGGGCAACATTGGTGTGCTCGGCAGCGCCGCCTTTTTCGCCGACTTTACACGACAGTTTGTGAGAAGTGATCTGACCATTAACATCGGCGGATCAGTGTGGAACGCATCCGGCACAGGGACGATCGGTGCCGCCGGCAATTCTGTACTGCCGGCACACCTGTTTTTCGGTAACTATTCCAGTGTGGACGTTGACGGTATCGCCGGTGGTCGCGGCATATTCAGCGGTTTCTTCAGTGAACCGGGTCCGTCAGCGAATCCCGACCTGCCCGGTGGCGTTGGCTTGACCTATACTCTCCAGGACGAACCGGGTACGACGGAAGTCACCGGAGCTGTTGCCTTTGGCAACCCCCAGTAGCAAATAGCAGACGGTCGCGACAATGATTTACGACGTTGTGATCGTCGGCGGTGGCCCCGCTGGTCTTAGTGCCGCGGCGCACGCGGCACAAACTGGCATGTCGCACGTGTTACTTGAGGCGACCGGCGCGCACGCGAATACGATTCAGCGCTATCAAAAAGGCAAGCACGTCATGGCTGAACCCGCCGTCGTGCCATTGCGCAGCGAACTTGAGTTTACGGCCGGGACACGAGAGGCCGTTCTTGGTGCGTGGCAACTGGGCATCGAGAAACACAGTATCGATGTTCGCTACGGGGGGGAGGTAACGGCTATTCGCGGTGCGCGAGCGAATTTCGAGGTCACTTTGTCGGACGGGGAAACGTTGCGTGCCGGATCGGTCGTCCTGGCCATCGGTTTGCAGGGCAATCCCCGCAAGCTGGGCGTGTCTGGCGAAGATGCGCCGATCGTCCAGTATTCGCTGGATGATCCGGATGAATACCAGGACGAAACGATCGTCATTGTTGGAGCCGGTGATGCGGCCATCGAAAATGCGGTTGCTCTGGCGAGGAATAATAAGGTAGTCATTGTCAATCGGCGCGACGAGTTTGCGCGTGCCAAGGATGCAAACCTGGCACTGATATCGCGGGCAATTGACGATGGAACGATCAACTGTTTTTACAAGACGAACGTCGAATCCGTCGATTCGACTGAATCGAACATCGTATTGAATACCGAGACGGGACAAACGCGACTTCAATGCCAGCGAATCATCGCCCGCCTGGGTGCAATACCACCGCGTCGATTCGTCGAAGCGTGCGGTGTCGAATTCCCGAGCGATGATCTGACCACATTGCCCGAGTTGTCCGGACACTATGAGTCGAACGTCGCCGGTCTCTACATTATCGGTGCACTTGCCGGTTACCCGCTCATCAAGCAGGCGATGAATCAGGGCTACGAGGTGATCGAGTACATTGCCGGTAACGATATCGTACCGGCAGATCACGGTATTCTCGAGCAGAAATTCCAGGGCTTGCCGTTTGGGCTGGATGTTGATCAAACGCTGTCACTGCTTCGCGACCGCGTTCCGCTGTTCGCCGATATCAACGGGCTGGTGCTGCGGGAACTGGTCCTGGCAAGCGAACTGAAAACGCCTCAGCCCGGGGATGTTATTTTTCAAAAGAACGACTACACCAACTCGTTTCTTTCGATTGTCGAGGGGGAAGTCGATGTCGAAATTGAGGGTGGTAAGTCCATTCGGCTCAACCAGGGTCAGTTTTTCGGTGAAATGAGCCTTTTGTCGGGACGGCGACGATCTGCAACGGTGAGAGCTGCTGGCGCTTGCGTATTGCTTGAATCGCCGCGTCGAGAAGTCATCAAGTTGATGAATACCTATGAGCAGGTGCGTCTCGTCATAGACGAGCATTTCATCGCCAGAACGCTGCGGGCAGGTTTGGTGCCCGATGCACCGTTCAAGGAATTGCAAGCCATAGCCGGCACGACTGAACTCATTGCCTACAAGGCGGATGAAATCTTGTTCAACGAGGGCGACGAGGCGGATGGCTTGCACCTGATTCGCAGTGGTTCGATATCGGTTTCCAGACGTATCGGCGGGCGCGATATCGTCACGTCCTACGTCGCGGCCGGAAACTACGTTGGTGAAATGGGGCTGATCGGTCAGTCGACGCGTTCCGCGACAGTCAAGGCAACCGTGGCGACCGAGTCAATTTTTCTCCGTGCCGACGTATTCCTGCAGATGCTGGAACGTAACGAAGGATTGCGCGAACGCGTGCAGGAAACGGTGCGCGAGCGTTTGAGCGAAAATCTTCGCATGGAAGCACAGCCGGAATCAGGCGATTTGATTTCATTTCTGATGCAACAGGGGCTTGGTGAGGCCACTGATGTCCTGCTTATCGACGAAGCGCTGTGTGTCGGTTGCGATAATTGTGAAAAGGCATGCGCGGCAACACATGGTGGAACCTCACGTCTTGATCGGGCCGCAGGTCCTTCTTATGCGGAGATACACGTGCCGACATCCTGCAGGCACTGTGAAGACCCGCATTGTATGAAGGACTGTCCGCCGGACGCGATTCGCCGTGCGCCGAACGGCGAAGTCTATATCGAGGACAGTTGCATCGGTTGTGGCAACTGCGGACGAAATTGTCCTTACGGTGTGATACAGATGGCCGGCGAAAAGGAAAAGGCATCGAATCTTTTTAACTGGATCATGACCGGTCGTGGCGCCGAGCCGGGTGAACGCAAGGCCCTGGCAAGTGCCGGCAGCCTCAAAAAGGCGGTGAAATGCGACATGTGCAAGGACCTGTCCGGTGGACCCGCGTGCGTGCGCGCCTGCCCGACCGGTGCCGCTATTCGCATGAGTCCGGCTGAGTTCGTTAACTTGACAAAAGAGGCGAGCTGACGTGCACGAATCCATGCTCGTCTTTCGCAAGCGGCGCTACCTGTGGGTCGCACTGACGATGTCATTCGTCGCCATTGCTGCCTACTGGCTACACGATCCGCAGGAACCACCCAATGGTGGTACGGCACTTGGTTACACGCTCGGAACCGTCGCGACGTTACTCATCGTCTGGCTGGCCTGGTTTGGTGTTCGCAAGCGGCGCTACTCGTCCACGCTGGGCAGCGTGCAGGGCTGGCTGTCGGCACACGTCTATTTTGGCATCGCACTTGTACTGATCGCGCTGCTACACAGCGGTTTTCAGTTCGGCATCAACGTACACACACTGGCGTTCGTGCTGATGATGCTGGTGGTACTAAGCGGTTTGTACGGTGTCTACGTTTATCTGAAAATTCCGCAGCGGGTGAGCGAGAATCGCAAGGGCACGTCCAGAGCGGAACTGGTCAGTCAGCTCGAGGATATCGATAGCCGCAGTCAGCGCGTGGCGCAGGGACTAAGCGATGAGTTTCAGGAACTGACGGCCAGCGCTGCAAGCCGTACTCAATTGGGCGGTTCGCTGTGGTCGCGACTTTCCGGAAGAGATGAGTCGCAGGTCGTTATCAAGGCGGATGGTCAAACCGGCGTTGTGCCGAATCCGGGGCAAGAGGCGGTACTCGACTGGCTGGCAGACCAGCAGTCGCGTAGCTCTGACGCAGAAGTTGCAGCGGCTATTGGCGAGTTGTCGGCCCTTACGCGTAACAAGCGACGTCTGCTCAGACAAATGAAAGAAGATATACGACTGCAGGCGACTCTGGAGGCCTGGCTGTATTTGCATGTGCCACTGACCGCGGCGTTGCTGGTGGCGCTCGTTACTCACATCGTCACTGTCTTCCTGTATTGGTGATGACATGAAGTATCTGATTCGTTTCATCACAAAAAACGCAGCCGGTGGCGTGCAGCACAATGACAAGATTGTCGACGCAGCAGCGATAACGATCGGACGTGCCACAGACCAGGTCCTGCATATCAAGGACCGCCGTGCCCGCCTGGAGCACGCAATAATCGAATTTGACGGAAGTGTTGCGAGCGTTACGACCAGTGCGCTTGCCGGCGTTGTTGTCAACGGTCGCTCACAACGTGAGTGCAAGCTTGCGCCTGGCGATGTCATCGAAGTGGGCGCGAACATATTGTGCGTCATTGACGCACCCGATTCCGTCGACTATGCGATCAGTTTTGAATTGGGCCGTGATGCGCGCGGTGAAGATATCGCGCAGTCCTGGAGCGGTACAAACATTGCAGATGGTCTTAACAAGCGCAGGCTCGCATGGATTGCGGCGGCGACCGTGTTCGTGCTTGCACTGTTGATTCCGGCAAGCGGACTGTTGCATCCGGGCGTTGCCTCATTTCTGCGCGATACACCCCTGGTGCCGGATGACGGGTTGTGGCTTGCCGGGCCGGTGCACAGCGTACACGGGACTTTCGCGGCTGATTGCCAGGCGTGCCACACGGACCCATTCAAACGGGTTGCGGATGTCGCCTGTCTTGACTGCCACGAGGTGAACAGGCATGTCGGATCGATGACGACGCCGGTTATCGGCAACGAACGTTGTGCCAGTTGCCATCTCGAACATAATGAGCCGCCGTCGCTCGTCAAACAGCATCAGGGCTTGTGCGCTGACTGTCATGCCAATATGACGCCGGAATCCAGCCTGAGGGCTGCAGCGGATTTTCTCGATTCGCATCCGGATTTCAGTGCCACCGTCTTGCAACCGGAGCGTAAAACATCGGGCGAGATTGAATGGGTGCAACAGCGTCTGCGACTTTCCGAAGCGCTGACAGCAGAGCGTTCGAATCTCAAGTTCAATCACAAAGTGCATCTGGACGCGGACGGAATTGTGACGCCAGACGGCAAGCGCATCGTCGAATGCGTTGAGTGCCACCAGGCGGAAACCGGGGGCGGGCGCATGCGACCGATCTCTATGGATGAGCATTGCAGTGGTTGCCACTCCCTGGCGTTCGATCCGGACGATCCGACGCGTGAAGTCCCGCATGGCGATACGGAGGGCGTATTGCAGGTATTGATCGAATACTACAGCGCACGTCTCCTGGGGGCGGATCCGGATGCGGTAAATCAACGCCTGCGCCGACCTGGCCAGGCGCTCACCCGGGTCGATCGGGATCGTGCCGCCGCAGAAGCCCGGGTGAAAGCGCTCGAGGTCGCCGAAGACCTGTTTGAGCGACGCGCCTGCGTCAACTGTCATGAGGTTACGCGGGTTGCGTCGGATGGAGATAGGCCGTGGCGGGTAGAACCGGTGCGGCTGACCGAGGTCTTCTTTCCGCGGGCAAATTTCTCTCACGCCGCGCACGATACCGAGGTCACCGCTTGCAGCAATTGTCACGACGCCGGGTCGTCCGAATCTGCCAGCGATTTACTGATGCCGGATATCGAGACCTGTCGTGATTGTCACGGCAGCGGTGCCGCTCGCCGCAATGACGCATCGCAAATTGCGAGTGGTTGCGTCATGTGTCACAGCTTCCATTTTGCGACCAAGGGATCGTATCCCTGAATTCGATGACAGCGAACGGGGCCAATAACATTTTTTCCTGTTTGCCGGTAAATCGGTATTGCCTGGCCATCGCGTGTTTCGCCCTGTTCCTGACCGCCTGTGGAAGTGGCTCTCGTGCCCCAGTGTCCGGTATCGACGGCAATACTCCGCCGGCAGGTTGCGACGGCTCCTGTGCCGACTCGGCAACACAACTGTCAACTGCCGATATTGAAGGTGTCATTGCTCGAGCGGTTGCGGAGGCGCAAGCGCGCGGGGTCAGTGCGACCATTGCGGTCGTCGACCGTGTTGGCAATGTACTTGCAGTTTTTAGAATGAACGGAGCCGCCACAACAGTCACGATTGTTTCACCAGGCGCGGCGATTAGCGGCGGCCTTGAAGGCGTCAATATCGTTCCTGACAGCCTGGCCGCAATCGCAAAAGCGCTTACGGCCGCGTACCTGTCGACGGAGGGCAATGCCTTTTCAACACGAACGGCCAGCCAGATAATCCAGGATCATTTCAACCCGGCTGATCCCCTGCAACCCGCCGGTCCGCTTTTCGGTGTGCAGTTCAGCCAATTGCCATGTTCAGATTTGTCGTCGCGATTTTCCGGTGTGCCGGACATTGGGCCACAGCGCTCGCCGCTGGGTTTGTCGGCGGACCCGGGCGGATTCCCCCTTTACAAGTCGGGCACGCCAGTCGGTGGCGTCGGCATCATCAGTGATGCAACCTACAGCTTCGACGCCGATATCGGTGACACTGATATTGACGATGACGAATTGATCGCGGTGGCAGCGATGTTCGGTCTGGCAGCACCCGCGGATCGGCGCGCAGAACGGATCCTGGTCGATGGTCGGGCATTGCGATTCAGTGACGGTACGCAAGACGATGTGTTGTCTGTTCCCGGATCAGCACCGGCCTTCCCAAGCATTAACAATATTGCCGGGACGTTAGTTGCCGTACCTGGATACAGCAATGCGCTTGTCGTCGCTGGCACAGCATTCAGCCAACCGGCGTCCGGAGTTCGCCCGGATACGCTCGACTTCCCGAACCTCGATGCGTTTGTGCTGGTTGATAGCGGTAACATAGAGCGATTCCGGCCGGTTGGCGGGACGGATGGGCCGGGTGCATTGACCGCCATGGAAGTTCGCGAAATCCTGACGCAGGCGATGTTGATCGCCAATCGCTCGCGGGCGCAAATTCGACAGCCAGTCGGTGCCATTGCGAGAGTAAGTATTTCAGTCGTCGACACCAACGGCGCAATACTCGGAGTCGTGCGTAGCCGGGACGCACCGGTCTTTGGTATTGACGTGTCCCTGCAAAAAGCGCGCACGGCCGCATTCTTTTCTTCCGCGGCTGCGGCGGCAGCACTCAGTGGCGTCCCGGCGGCAACCTACCTGGATGGCGGACTGGCGGTCTTGCGCAGGGAGCCATTGTCGCAATACGTCGGTGACGTACGCAGTTTTCTATCATTGCCCACTGCGCTGAGCGACGGTGCGATCGCTTTTTCCGATCGTGCGGGCGGCAATTTATCACGGCCGTACTACCCCGATGGCGTCACGGGCAATCCGCAGGGGCCGTTCAGCAAGCCGCCCGGCCAGTGGAGTCCGTTTTCAACGGGCTTGCAACTCGATCTCGTCTATAACGCGATCATTCAGCACGTAGGCTTCGTTGCTGGTCTGGTGGCGGATGTTCCGGCCAACTGCACGGGCGTTGACGGTTTCGATAACGGTTTCGTGCTGGCCGGCGTGTTACCGGCATTGGCGAATGGGATGCAGATTTTCCCCGGTAGTGTTCCCGTCTATCGCGGCGCGCAGTTGATTGGAGGCATTGGCGTATCCGGCGATGGTGTGGATCAGGACGATATGATCGCCTTCCTGGGCCTGCACGAAGCCGGGCTGCAAATCGGTGGAATCAGCAATGCCGATGTGGCCATGCGGGCCGACACACTGACACCACAGGGGGTCCGATTGCGTTACGTAAATTGTCCCGTTGCTCCTTTTATCGATGGCGATGAGCAGAATGTCTGTGCCAATAAATAACGCCGTTGGATTGCTGGTGGTGCTGGTGTTGCTGCCAATACCGGTCGTTGCGCAGGACGCAGCGGGCGGCCGCGAATGTGATGCGAACTACTATATCGGTCCCTTGCGTCGCCGACCCGGGCGACCTGCCGCCGAACGGCCGCCGCAATGCGAAGATGACCGCCTGGCGCCAGCGGTGTGGAAGACCTTGCCTGAATTCGCCGCCGTTCCGGATCGTTGGCGCATTGTTTCAGCGCTTGGCTATCCACAGCGCTGGTGGGACCCCTATAACGGCAACAATGTGTTGAAGGGTGATCGGCCTTTTGCCGGCGACGACTGGTTTTTCGCCGTTAGTATCGTTTCGGATACGACCTACGAAAGTCGCCGCGTGCCGACGCCGGTTAGCACCGTAACATCGCCTGTTCCTGGTTCACTGGATACGGTGGGTGACTTCGGGCAAAGCGTGTTTGTCGAAAACCTGATATTCGAAACAGTGTTCTACAAGGGAGATACCGTATTCCGTCCGCCCGACTACGAGTTTCGCCTGATCACGGTTTTTAACTTCAATCGCACAGAGGTGGATGAATTCGGTGTGTTAAAGGCGGTGCCAACTTCGGGACTCACCCGGACTGAAGGGTTTGTCGGTATACAGGGACTGTTTATTGACAAGCACTTGCGCAACGTATCCGAACGTTTCGATTTTGACAGCTTGCGTATTGGCATCCAGCCGATCACGGCGGATTTTCGCGGCTTTCTTTTTCAGGACAGCCCGGTTGGCATCCGACTCTTCGGTACGCGAAACAATAATTTATGGCAATACAACGCCGGCTGGTTTCGGCGCATCGAGAAAGATACCAATAGCGGCTTGAACGATATCACGGAAAACAGCCTCTCTGATGCCTTGCGTGACGACGATGTGTTTCTGTTCAACCTGTACCGACAGGATTTTCCGGTGCGGGGTTTCACGTCACAATTCGTCGTTGCGCATAACAGGAATCGGGAGGGGGACAAAAAGTTTATCGATGACAACGGTTTCCTCGTACGTCCATCCGCACTCGGTATACAAAAAAATCGCCAGTATGACGTTACCTATGTCGGTCTGAACGGTGACGGTCATGTCGGTCGCTGGAATATCAGTACGTCCGGCTATTATGCGTTCGGTGACGAAACGCCGTCGGTGTTCGTTGATGCGAACGCCGATATTTCCGCTGTCTTCGCTGCGCTGGAGGTGTCGCGCGACTTTGACTGGATTCGCCTGAGGGGAACAGCCGTGTATGGCAGCGGTGATGATGACCCGTACGACAACAAGGCGACCGGTTTCGATGCCATATTCGAAAACCCGTTGATCGCCGGCGCCGATACCAGTTTCTGGATTCGCCAGGCGTTCCCGCTGATCGGTGGCGGAAGAGTGGCGTTGTCGGGGCAAAATGGGTTGCTGAACTCCATGCGGCCATCCAAAGGCCAGGGACAATCGAATTTCACCAATCCGGGCATCGTCTTACTGGGTGCGGGCGCCGATTTCGATGTCACGCCGAAGATGCGTGTGTCGATCAACGTCAATCAACTCTGGTTTGATCGAACTGAGGTTCTGCAAGCGGCGCGCAACCAGGGTCGAATCGCACGTTCCATTGGCCAGGACATTTCGTTGTCGGCAATCTATCGTCCGTTCACTTCACAGAACGTCGTCTTTCGCGTCGCAGCGTCGGCACTGCTTCCGGGCGACGGTTTCAAGGACCTGTATGGTTCGGAAAAACCATTTTCGATCCTGGCTAATCTGATTTTGAGTTATTGAGTCGTGAAAGAAGAGATAAGAGAACTAACCTGGCAGCTTACCGAACGCAAGCGACATGGCATGCGTTTTTCCTGCTCTGCGGTCGCGCTTGCGCTGATGTTTATTTCATCGATTGCAGCGGCATCGGAAGGTGAGAAACCGCGAAACATAAATTATCCTCATTATTCGCCCGCGCCGGCCAAACAAGAGCCAGCAGCGGCCGAGCTAAAAAGTGCCGGCTGCGTTAGCTGCCATACCGCCAGCGATGCGGCCAGCATGCATCAAAGCGATGCGGTCGTTCTTGGTTGCACGGATTGCCACGGCGGCGAAGCCGCTGTTTTCAGGCCAAAAGGGGCACCGCAAACGGATTCCTATGAGATGGCGCGTGATCGGGCGCACGTAATGCCGCGCTATCCCGAGAGCTGGCACTACCCTTCCAGCGCCAATCCGAAACGGACCTATACGCTATTAAACAGGGAGAGCCGGCAGTTCGTCCGCTTCGTTAATCCGTCGGATTATCGAGTGGCGCGGGAATCCTGTGGCGCCTGTCATCAGGCGGTTATCGATGCCGCGGTACGCAGCTTGATGGCGACGGGTGCAATGCTTTGGGGCGGTGCTGCCTACAACAACGGCATTCTGCCGTTCAAGAATTACATCGTCGGCGAGGGTTACACGCCCGACGGCGAAGCCGCGATGGTGACTGGCTCGGATCTGCCCGCCGAGGTCGCCAAAAAGTACGGCATATTGCCACAGCTGTATCCGTTGCCCGCCTGGGAAACGGTGAAGCCAGGCGATGTTTTCCGTGTATTCGAGAAAGGCGGGCGCAATCTGCTCAATGTTTTTCCGGAAACCGGCTTGCCCAATGTTCTCGGCCAGATACAGCGCCTGGAAGAACCGGGTCGACCGGATATTCGTCAGTCGAATCGCGGTCCTGGCACGGGTGGCCGAATTTCCGTGCCGCTGATCAACATTCACAAAACACGTCTCAACGATCCGTTCACGTGGTTCATGGGCACCAACGATCAACCCGGTGACTACCGATCTTCCGGTTGCGCGTCGTGTCACGTCGTCTATGCAAACGACCGGGATCCGCGTCATTCGGGACCGTACGCGGTCGCTGGTCGTGACGGTGAATCGCAGAGTGTCGACCCGACCATTCCAAAGAACCGGTCGGGTCATCCGCTCAAACACCAGTTCACACGCGCTATTCCGACCAGTCAGTGCATGGTCTGCCACATGCACCAGCCAAACATGTTCGTCAATTCCTACCTTGGCTACACCATGTGGGATTACGAATCCGATGCGCCGTTCATGTGGCCCGAGGAGCAGCAAAACCTGACGATCGAAGAACAGCGCGAGGTGCTGGATCGAAACCCGGAAGGCGCGGTGGTGCGTGGCAAGTGGGCGGACCTCGATTTCCTGCGTAACGTAACCGACCTTAATCCGCAACTAAAAGATACGCAGTTTGCGGACTACCATGGGCATGGCTGGAATTTTCGTGCGGTGCAAAAACGGGACCTCAGTGGCAATTTACTGGATGCCAAGGGCAACATCGTTGCAAATGACGACCCCGACAAATTCCAGAAGGCCGTTCATCTGTCCTCAATCCATCTTGACCGCGGCATGCATTGTGTTGACTGCCACTTCTCCCAGGACAGCCACGGCAACGGCCACCTTTACGGGGAGGTTGCCAGTGCGATCGAGGTCGAGTGCAAAGATTGCCACGGTACGGCGCAAAATTACCCGACCCTGAAAACATCGGGACCCGCGGCTCAGCCCGGTGGTTTTGATCTGCGCCTGTTGAGGAACTCCGATGGCAGGCGGCGTTTCGAATGGCGTGGGAACCAGCTGATTCAACGTTCAATATTGAATCCCGAGGTTGAGTGGGTATTAAGTCTCGTCAAGGACAGCGTGAATCCTGAGCATGCTGAGTACAACGAAAAAGCAGCGCGTGCGAAATTGATGAGTCAGGATGTCGTGAGCCAGGAATGGGGGCTGGATGTCCCGGCGGCTTCACTGGCGCACAAAGACGAGGAAATTGAGTGTTACACCTGCCATACCTCATGGATTACCAGTTGCGCCGGTTGCCACCTGCCGATTGAGGCGAACTGGAAGACGGAACGACACCACTACGAAGGGGGCGAGACACGCAACTACGCGACCTACAATCCACAGGTAGCCCGCGACCAGATGTTCATGATCGGCAAGCGCGGACCGCTTAACGATGGCAAAATCGCGCCAGTGCGGTCGTCGTCTGCACTGGTATTGTCGTCGACTAACTCGAATCGTGAGCGTATCTACGTACAGCAACCGCCGGTTGCGGCCAGCGGCTACAGTTCGCAGGCGATGAATCCGCATTTTCCGCACACGACACGCAAGACGGAAACCAGGACCTGCAGCAACTGTCACTTGACGAAAGACGGCGGCAATAATGCGATCATGTCGCAGCTGCTGCTATTTGGCACTAACTTCGTCAACTTCGTGGGGTTCAACGCCTGGGTCGGGCTGGAGGATGGCGTGCTCGCCGCGCAGGTTACCGAATGGGAGGAGCCGCAAGCGGTCATTGGCAGTTACCTGCATCGCTACGCCTATCCGGATAATTTCCAGGCGCACGAGGGGAATGGGCGCGTGCTGCAGGAGGCGCAACGGCACGGCGGCGGCTCGGCGAACTGCGTACAGCTGAGAGGTGAGTATTTGTACGCGGCCGAAGGTGAAAACGGTGTGCGCGTTTATGACGTTGCCAACATTGCCAACAAAGGTTTTAGCCAACGCATTGTCGATGCACCCTTCAGCAAGCTGGGCCATGATCCGGCCTTACGCACGGCCAACGCGAGTTGTATTGTCTTGCCGACCAATCAACCGGTGCATCCGCCGCGCAATGAAGGCACATTGATGCGTGAGGACAATCTCGAGCAGCCGTTTCACCCGATATACAACTATGCGGTTATCACGGATCGGCAAGAGGGCCTCATCCTCACCGATATCAATACGTTTGCCGATGGCGATCTGCATAATAATTTTCTGCAACGTGCAGTGACCTGGAATCCAAACGGCATTTTGAATGGCGCAAGGCACGTCACGCTTGGCGGGCACTACGCCTACGTATTGACCGATAGCGGCCTGGTGATCGTCAGCCTCGACGACCCATTGGCACCGGTGCTGGTGGCATCGATGCCGCTAACCGATGCACGGGCATCTGCGTTGCAATTTCGATACCTCTTCGTTACGGACGCTGACGGCTTCAAGACAATTGACGTCACGAATCCTGACAAACCCGTGATGATTCCGGGTGCCTTCGTACCATTGCGTAACGGACAGCGTATTTATGCGGCGCGTACCTACGCTTATGTCGCCGCTGGTGAAGAGGGGCTGGCAATCATCGATATCGGCCGTGCGGCGCGACCGAAATTGCTGCAACTGTTCAATGCGGACGGTCGCCTCAGCGATACGCGGGATGTCGTGGTCGCCTCAACCAACGCGTCGCTCTATGCCTATCTCGCGGATGGCGTCGGCGGGCTTAAAGTAGTGCAGCTTACATCGCCCGATTCGCAACCCAATTTCTACGGGTTTAGCCCGGAGCCGCGACCTGAACTGATCGCGACGTATCCGACACGCAGTGCCGCTATCGCGCTCTCGAAGGGGCTGGATCGTGATCGCGGCGTCGACGAAACGGGCGCCCAAATTGCCGTCTTCGGCCGCAAGGGATCGAGACCGCTGAATCGTGAGGAGATGCGGAAATTGTATCTCGACGCGGAAGGAAACCCCTGGTATGTGCAAGATGAATAAGAATATTTTGCTGCTTATATCGACAATGATCGTGTCATTGACAGTGGCGGCAGCAACGTTGCCACAATCGGGTATCGATAAACACATGGGTGTTGCGAGCTGTGCGGCGTCTCAATGTCACGGTTCCGCGGTGCCGCAGGACGGTTCCAATGTCTTGCAGAACGAATACGTCACATGGACACAAAACGATCCGCACGCCAAAGCCTATCAAACACTGGCAAGTGATCAGTCGAAAGCCATGGCAAGCCGATTGGGTTTGCGGTCGGCGACCACCGCGAAAATATGCCTCGATTGTCACGCAGACAATGCGCCGCTGGCCAGGCGTGGCGAACGTTTCCAGATTTCCGATGGCGTGGGCTGCGAGGGCTGCCACGGGGGGGCGGAGCGATGGTTGTCGAGCCACTACAACGTGCCCACGGTCAGTCATGCCGATAGCGTGACGGTCGGGCTCTATCCAACGGACCGGATTGCCGAGCGTGCCGAGCTTTGCCTGTCCTGCCACCTGGGCAACGACGACAAGTTCGCGACGCACCGCATCATGTCGGCGGGCCATCCGAGACTGTCATTCGAGCTCGATACGTTTACGGAACTTTGGCGTACCGCAGGCCGCCAACCACACTATCGCATCGATGCCGACTATCAGGCGCGTAAGACCAGTCCTTCACACAGCTACGCCTGGGCGGCAGGTTTGATCGCCGAAGGAAGACAGCGACTGGCGCTGGTGATGGGGCCGAAATTCGAAGGCACTGGCCTGTTTCCAGAACTGGGCCTTTACGATTGCCACGCCTGTCACCGCAGTATGAAGACAGTGCAATGGCAAGCGTTGTCGCGCCACGGTGGGGCGGGACCGGGAGTACCGTTTCTCAGCGATGGTTCTTTCGTCATGATCCTGGCACTGGCTCGGTCTCTGGACGCCACCGCCGCTGAAAACATAGAGGCGGCGCTGACCGCATTGCACATCGCGGGAAGCACAAACATTGTGGAAATTCGCGCGGCGGCCGGCGAACTGGACGATCGGTTCTCCAGTCTGCAGCGGCGACTATCGGTAGAGAGTGTGCAGCGTCATGAACGCGAAATCTTGCAGCAGATTCTTGCCAGTGGCGCCGCGGCCCAGTTTATCGATTATGCCAGTGCCGAACAGGCTTTCATGGCCGTGCAAATGCTGGTGTTTGAGTTGAGTGATACGGCCCTGGAAGCGGAGATCGGGGAACTGGCCGATTCATTGCAGGACGACGAGCGTTATCGGCCGATACAGTTTTCCCGGCTGCTTGCAAAGCTCGAAAACCGTGAAGAGTAGGGTTGCTGTAGCAATGCCTGTCGTACGGCCACTGGCTATCGTGGGCCAGCCCATGCAAAATGACGCCATTGTCACAGGCTGTTTTTAGGGAGCCGACGTCGCTTTGAACTCTCGTCTTCGTTACACAATTCCAAATAGCATTACGGCGACCAGTCTGTTGCTGGGCGTTGGCTCTGTCATCACGAGCTCGCTGGGCGATCTTGAGCTGGCGGGCTGGATGATTGTCTGGTGTGGTTTGCTGGACGTGCTCGATGGCCTCGCGGCGAGACTCCTGAAAGCAACTTCAACTTTTGGCGCCGAATTCGATTCGATGGCGGACCTGGTGTCCTTCGGTGTGGCCCCGGCAGTGCTGGTTTTTTCCGCCGGCATGGAAATCGGTGGTGTCAGACTTGAGACCGCCAGTTTCTGGGTGCTGTCGATTGCGGTGGGCGTGTTCGTTCTGGCCGGCGCTATGCGTCTGGCACGTTTCAACCTGACCTCGGACGAACCGCGCACCGGCTGGTTTCTGGGAGTGCCCATTACCGTTGCAGGGGGTGGTCTTACGTCAACGGCAATTATCCTGCTGGTCAAATATCCGGACATTGCCGGCGGTTTGCCGCTGCGACTTTATTTGCCGGTCATGATGTTTGTGCTGGCCCTTGGCATGGTGTCGCGGCTTCGCTTCCCCAAGCTCATGAGACGCGACAGCATCTATTTCAACGTGTTCATGGGTGCCAACGTGATTGCATCCTACTACTGCGGCATTACGCGCAGTTATCCCGAGTTTTTGTTTTTCATGGGCTTGTTTCTATTGATTAGCGGCATTATCGGGGGACGGATCAGCAAGCTCGAATGACCGTCCGCGGGCGAGCACCGGTTTCGCAGGCGAAAATGTGACCGATTCTTTTTCTTCAAGCAGCGTTAACCAGCAACTCCTGGATCGCCGCCAACGCCTGCTTGGACCCGCGTACCGGCTGTTCTACGAAACTCCGCTGCACATTGTGCGTGGTGAGGGTGTCTGGCTGATCGACGCCGACGGTCGGCGCTATCTCGATATGTACAACAACGTGCCCCACGTCGGTCACTGCCATCCGCACGTCGTAGCAGCCGTGTGCGAACAGATTGGTGTGCTCAATACGCACACCCGTTATTTGCACGAAAACGTGCTTGCTTATGCAGAACGACTGCTGAACAGATTTCCCTCGAAGCTCGATGTCGCCATGTTCAGTTGCACGGGAACGGAAGCCAACGAACTCGCTTTGCGTATAGCCCGCAGCAGTACGGGTGGCACGGGACTGATCGTTGCCGAGCATGCCTATCATGGCAATTCTCATGCGATCGCCGAAATATCAACGGAAGACAATACGCCCGCGGATCGATCAGACTACATCGTTACGGTGCCGCCACCCGATATCTATCGCGGCCAGTACCGTGACGCCGATGCGGCCGAGCGATACGCCGCTCACCTCCATGCGGCGATCGATACACTTGATCGAAGAGGCATTGTCCTGGCTGCATTTGTCGTCGATACGATTTTTTCGAGCAGTGGCGTTATCGCGCCGCCGCCGGGATACTTGAAACTGGCGGCCGATATTGTGCGGGCAGCCGGGGGCCTGTTCGTTGCTGACGAGGTACAGCCAGGATTCGGCCGCACCGGGAGGAGCTTCTGGGGGTTTGAGGCGGATGGCGTGTTGCCGGATATTGTCACTATGGGAAAACCCATGGGCAACGGTCACCCACTGGCCGCAACCATCGCAAAACGTTCACTCGTCGAAAAATTTGCCAGCAAGACCGGCTATTTCAATACGTTCGGCGGCAATCCGGTGTCCGCGGCGGCGGGAATGGCGGTGCTCGACGTCATTGAGGGTGAAAATCTACAGGAGAACGCGCTGGCGGTCGGCAGGCATTTGCAAGCGGGTGTTCGCGCGATTGCGAAAACCCGTGATGTCATCGGCGATGTGCGCGGCAATGGCCTGTTCGTCGCAATCGAGTTGGTTGATGCCGGTGAAGCCAGGAGGCCGGCTGCAGCGGCGGCCGGGCGCGTGGTCAATGACCTGCGCAATCGAGGTATCCTGACGAACACAATGGGTGCCGACGGAAACATTCTCAAGTTAAGGCCTCCCATGGTCTTCAACAAAGACAATGCAGACTTTTTCCTGGGGCACCTGGACGAGGCGCTCGCCGCTATCTGATCCGTTACGCGGCGCTATTCTTCGGAATCTTCCGTCACTTCGCCGTCGAGTGTATAGCGGTTATACCAGGACATCATGTACAACATTGTGCGCATATAGTTCGAAGGTTTCGATCCGGTGCCGTGGTACTGATCGTTGAAGCGCAACAGTTTCGTCGGTACGCCTGCGAATTTCAGGGCCGCGTAATACTCTTCGGACTGTGACATGGGTGTGCGCATATCCTGCTCACCGGTCATGATCACGGTCGGCGTTTTTACATTGCCGACGTACATAACGGAGGAGTGTTTCAACCAGTCGGTGGGGTCTTCCCAAAAAGGCTTGCGGAAAAACGAAAATGTGAAATTCGGAATATCGGTTGTGCCCAGCATGCTCATCCAGTTGGTCACGGGGCAACGAACGGCCGCCGCCGCAAATCGATCCGTATGACCAATAACCCAGCTTGAAAGCACACCGCCGCCACTGCAGCCACCGACGTACATGCGTTTCTCGTTGATGTACCCCTGTTCGATGACGGCATCGATGCCGCCCATCAGGTCGAGATAGTCAACACTTGGGTAGGCATGGTCGATTGCCTGGGAAAAGGCCTCGCCATAACCGGTACTGCCCCTCGGGTTGGTATAGACAACGACAAAGCCATTGGCCGCGAATACCTGGTACTGAAAGTTAAAGCGGCCGGTGTACATGCCAAAGGGACCACCGTGAATTTCCATTAACAACGGATATTTCTTCGCCGCATCGAAATTGGGCGGCTTTACGATCCAGCCGTGTGCGCGATTGCCGTCTGCGGCCTCGTACCAGATTTCCTCGTGTTCGCCGAGTTTTTTACCGCTCAGCAGATCGGCATTGACCGCCGTTAGCCTGGTGGGTTCTCCGCGGCCATTTAACGGGTAGGAATGAACGTCACCGGGCTCATAGAAGGATGTTGCGATGCCGACGCCGGTACGGCCATTGGCAGAGAGCGAATCGAGGGTGATCGTATGCTTTCCGGTCGTAACCGCTCTCACGTCTCCGTTGAGGTTCATGTAAAACACGTTCAGGTAACCATCGTCTTGTGCATTGAAATAAATACCGCGGTCATTTGTGGGCCAGCGCAGGATGCCCGGAGGACGATCGAACGTGTCCGACAGCTGTCGGGCATTGTCCCCGTTTGCGTCCATCAGGTGGATGCGCTCCATTTCATAGGTCGCATCTGAGGCCGGGTAGCCCGTGTAGGCGATGTAGCGACCGTCAGTGGACATCGCCGGCGACGTCCAGAAGCCTGTTTTGCGCGTTAGCTGCTCGATTTCTTCGCTTTCAACATTGACGGCATAGATATGCGATCGCCGATAAATATCGTCTCCATTCGAGTCCATCCAGCCGTCAAAAAGTATCGTCCGGCTGTCCGGACTCCAGCTCAATACAGCACCGCTAAAAAGGCCGTCAAACTGAGCGCCCACGTTCCATTCTCCCGTCGTTAACTGGCGTGCTGTGCCTGAATTTGCCGGCACGACGAACAGATGGGAAAAGCCGGGGTCGGTAAAGCCGACACGATCCTGCCGATAGTGGACGCGGTCGAGAATACGCGGCGGTTTGCTCCAGCTCGCGCCTTTCGGTGCCGGTGGCAGGTCGATATTCCATGAATCTTCAGCGGGCACGATGGCGACGAATGCGATCTGCTGTCCGTCCGGTGACCACCTGGGTGAAGTCGGCGTTACATTGACGCGGGTTACCTGCGAAGTAGCACCTTCGTCATCCATCCAGCGGACGAAAACTTGCGGTTTTTCATTGTCGCCTTGCGCGATGAACAGGATTCGGTCGCCGCTCGGCGACCAGCGTGCATTGGACCCCTTGCGCATAAATCGATGACGTGATCCGTCTGCATCCATAATCCACAAAGCGGAAGACCAGCGGTCGGTCCGCTGATCGACCCAGCGCCGGGTGTATACGATCTGGCGGCCATCGGGAGAAACCTGAGCATCGCGGACTTGTTCCAGATCGAGATAGTCCGCGACGGATAGCTGTGCCGGATCAGTGTCGGCCGCGTAAGCGCCGATCGTCAGAAAAACGCTGACGATGGCGGAAAACAAGCGCGGTATTGTTGTTTTCGCGGGCATATTACTCATGGAAATCTCCCGTATTGTGCTTATTCGGAGCCGGCGAACTGCACGGTTTGCCGGGTTAGAAAATCATAACGCATACGTCGACTGAATTCCCGAACGTGGCAATGGCATGAATCGGCCGTTGCAACGCAGAGTCCGCTTCGCACAATTACTCATGATGTATTGCCGGTCAGGTTGTATGCTGACGCTGGAAAAAAGAGGCGGCAGGCGAGTGACTTCGATAGCCATTTCGTCAAAGTCCGCTGTTGAGTCGACGAAGCAGGGGGAGTCATGTTCGGGTTACCATTTGAGACCGCGGTGGTCGTGTTCGGTTTTCCGCTATTTTGGATCATCTACACAGTGGTGTTCCTGCTTCGAACGCGGGATTGGGTAGACGATTCCGGGGACGATGAACAATGAGTGCGACGGTCATCGCTTTTCTCGTTCTTTACTATGTTGTCGTACTCGGTATCGGTTTTTGGGCGTTGCGACAAGGCAGCGGCGACGATCTGGAAGGCTATCTGCTGGGCGGACGCAAGGTGGGGCCCCTGGCAACAGCATTGACGTTGCAGAGCACGTCAATGAGCGGCTATATGTTTCTGGGTGCCGGCGCGCTCGGTTTTAGCCAGGGCTATTGGGCACTGTGGTATGCACTTGGCGATATTGGCGGTGGAGTCCTCAACCTGTCGATTATCGGCCGCCGCATGCGCAAACTGTCGCAGATGATGGGCGCGCTGACGTCGATTGAATACCTTGAGAAACGTTATCCTTTGCCGGCCGTGCGACTGTTTGCCGGTACGCTGACGGTATTCCTGCTGGGATTTTACGTGCTGGCACAGTTTATCGCCGGCGGTAAGGGGATGGCGCTGGTGACCGGCATACCGTACCCGGCCGCATTGGCGATCGCCGTTGCGGTGATCCTGATCTACACATTCATGGGTGGGTATCTCGCCGTCGTCTATACCGACTTTTTTCAAAGTCTGATCATGCTGGTCGGCGTCATGTGGATTGTGATTGCAGCGCTGGCCGAACTTGGCGGTCTGACCGCCGCCAACCAGGCCATCGGCGAAATTGACCCGACCTTGTTATCCCTGTGGGGCAGGGGTCTGGGGTTTCAGGGGCAGTGGGGCATCGTTGCCGGCGCATTGCTTATTTTTTCCGTTGGGTACATGGGTTGGCCGCATGTCGTGACCCGGCACATGGCGATGAGCAGTCCGGTGACGGCGCGCCGAGCCGGCGGCTGGGCGACATTGTGGAACCTGTTTTTCGTGCCGGCTCCGTATCTTGTGGGCATCCTGGCTGTTTTGATCCTGCCGTCACTCGATGATCCGGAGATGGCAATATTTCAGGTGGCAAATCGACTTCTTCCTGCGGCCGTTACCGGGCTGGTGATGGCGGCAATCATGGCCGCCATCATGTCGACGGCCGATTCGCTGTTGTTGCAAACGGGATCCATCGGAGCGCGCGACCTTTACGAACGATTCATTCGTCCGGATGCAACCGAAACGCAAATGGTCTGGGTGTCGCGTGGTCTGGTCTTAAGTATAGCTTTCGGTGGCTATTTCATTGCGCTGGTTGAACCACCCTCCATCTTTACCATCATCATATTTACGACGTCTGTTCTTGGCAGCGCATTCCTGCCCGCCTACGTTTGCGCCGTCTGGTGGCGCAAAGCCAATGCGCCGGGCGCACTTGCGTCTATGGTTGTCGGTGCCCTGGTTTCATTCACCTGGCAGTATGCAGATCTTGCCGAGTCGACTTCGATGGCGCCGATGTTGATGGGAGTCTTGAGTTCTTCCGCGACAATCGTGGTTGTCAGTCTGCTTACGCAATCGAGCGCGCCTGTGCCATCGTATATTCTCGACGCGATGCAGGAAGCTGATGCGCTCGGCCCGATTCCACAACGGCTACTGGCGGCGACTGATTTTTCCCTGACGCCGGAGGCAGCCGAGGTCGGCAGAATGCTCAGCGGAGAAGCGGACCATGAGTGACTGCAAATCGATTGCGTTGATCCGGGAGTCGCTGAGTTCGGTCGATGCGTTACGCATCGTGAATGCAGTTGCAGGCGCCGAAGTCGCGCGCATTGAGCGCAGAATCTATTACCCGTATTTCCACTTCTCGGCCGTTTGTTCGGCGCGAACACTGTTTGGCACGAAGCCCATATCGGCAAGTTGCCTTGTGGATGGATGCAATGAAGCGGGTGCAACGGCGGATCCGGTGGTTGCCGAGCAATCAGAGGTGGCCAGGGACGCGATTTTGAGGTCGAAGATCGACGCGAGAACGGCGATGAACGTGGCCCGTCGATTTCTCATTCACACCCTGGGTCGCCGCTTAAGGACAATCGGTAACTTCAATGTCAATCCTGAGGCACAGGGCCTTGTGCATAAGGCGTTTTGGCTGATTCGTTGTGAAGATACGGTAGTCATGGTTGATAGTTTGACGGGGTGCCTGCATACCCTGGGAAAACGTGCGGCTTAGGGTTTCTGCTGGCACTTCTGTAGGAGCGTGTCCTGACGCGCGACCGGGCTTAAAAGGATCGCGCCTCGGGAGACGCTCCTACTAATAATCTATCGGCGCTGCTGCAGGAGCGTGACCTGAAACGCGACCAGAAACGGAAAAAAATGCTCCAAATTTGTAACCTTCTTGCTCGAATCCGACTACAAGCCATCGAACCCACCAAATTTCCAGGGAATCCCATGACTCGCTTTCGTCAATTTCTGTTTCCGCTGTTTTTCTTTCTGCCGTTTGCCGCTAACGCAGCTGTTTCTACCGGCGATTTTCCGGACGGCACCATGTGGTATATGCGCGCAGATCTTAAGGAGATGCGATCGACCGACGCGGGGCGCCAACTCTACGCGTGGTTTGACGACGAAGTTTTTTCGGAACTCAAGGACGAGATTGGCATCGACCTGAATACAGAGGTTAATCGTCTGACCGCATTCTCGAACACGTTACGTGGTGCTGTCATCGTCGTTGAAGGGAATATCAGCGATGAGTCCCGGGACAAGTTGTTGGCTCTTGCGGAGCTTGAAGGCAGTCTGGAGATGCTCACTTATGAAAAGAAGACGTACTACCATATCGGTAACGGTCGCTCGAATGATGGCGAAAACGGCATCGATTCACTGCAAGACTCCGCCTATTTTACATTCGCACTGAAAGACAGACTGATTGTGGCTTCAGGCGAGGGTCAACTCAAAGCCCTGCTGGACAAAAACGGCAAGATTGCGGGTAGTGGGCAACGTAGCGGAAGCCTGTTTGTCCTGACAGCGGACAAGGATTTTGCGCAGGCAGGCATGCGCACCGAAGGACTCGGCGATATCGATTGGGACTCGAATATCCTGCGCAACATCGAACAGGCAGCGGTACTCGTTGCCGATCAGGATGGAATGATTGCGATTGAGGTCAGGCTGGTCTCCAGCAATCCGGGCATGGCGAAATCGGTCGCGAGCATCATCAACGGACTGATTAGCTTGCAGGCATTCAATGCTGACATGGACCCCGCAATTGCACAGGTTCTCGAAAATACCAAAGTCGATGTCGCGGATAAGGTTCTTTCGATCAGCACAGTTGTTGATCCTGAAGTGATCGTCAATGTTATCGCCGATTGATAAATCGGCGTAGTTGTCTTGGACAGCGATGTGCAACTGGCGGCTGCTGCCAAGGCGGGATCGGACGCCGCTTTTGCCGAATTGGTTGAGCGTTACCAGGAGCGGCTGCTGCGGTTCTTGCTAACACGTTGTGCCAGCCACGCGGACGCAGAAGATGCATTGCAGGATACGTTCATCAACGCCTATCGCTATTTACACAGTTTCGATCCGCGATGGCGGTTCAGCACCTGGATTTATCGGATTGGCATTCGCAATGCGATGCGGCAGAAGCCGCCGGAAAGTGCAGCGCAAGTCGATCCGATTGACGCCTCGGCTGACCCTCTAAATGATTGTATCGTGGCATCGGAGCATGAGAATTTGTGGCTTGCCGCAAAGCGGGTGCTTACTGAGGATGCCTATACTGCCCTGTGGTTGAGGTATGTCGAAGATCTTTCTATCAGGGACGTGGCAGTGGCCCTGGACCGGTCGGTATCCTGGACGAAAGTGACGCTGCTACGCGCACGCAGAAAACTGGCTGACGTACTGCCGACGAACCGATCAGCCGAGAAGGGAGCAAGATATGGATGAGCTGACAAAACGACTCAAGCAGGACGCCGCCGGTATTCAGGCGGATGTATCTCCCGAACTTGCGATGCGGGTTGCAGCATCGATACGTGCGAGCGAGCGTGAGACCGGCGACGAGGAGGTTCGCGCTCTTCGTCGCTCCTTCTGGTGGGCCAGCAGTCTGACGGGATTGGCGGCCGCTGCGATCGTGCTGGCGTTATTGAACCGGAATGCTGTGAAAGAGCCGCTCGAGGTTTCTGAACAGCCACTAGCGAGCGTGGTTCCCGAATCGGTGTGGCCGCTGAGCCGGGATTTTACGCTCAAGGTCGAAAACGCGGATTTTGCCGAGCCGCTCGAGGACGAATTGGAGAAGCTCAAAGGCGACCTCGAAAAGGCCAGGAATAATGTGCGTCGTGACCTGAGATACACGTTTTAACCGTCGTTAGCGTCCTGCGTCATCTCCAGCCGCGCTGACCGTCGGTCCCGGCTAATTTTATTTCATTGGTAATCAATGCCTTGTTCTCTGTGTTTCGCAGAAAGAAATGCATCTGTGCCGGTGGAAATCGCTGCCTGAATCCTCTATCCTGCGATGTGACCGGAATACGCGGGGGGCATCGTGGGTCCGGTCGGACATTAACGCACAATCATAGCGTTAGAACGACCAAACCGTCGTTCATGTCGATGGGGCGGCGAACTGTTCGTCGTGGGGGATTACTCAATGCGCAGACAGCAATAAGAAAGCACTGTGCGTGCTGAGAACAGGCGTGGTGGGGGATATCAACCAAGCCTGACAAAATCCGCGAAAGTCCAGAAATAAGGATGCAGCAAGTATGACTTTAGCAGTCGTGTTAATCATTTTGGTTATCGGTTCCGTCGTGTTCCATTTCCTCAGTCCGTGGACATTCACCCCGTTGGCTTCCAACTGGAGTCAAATCGACGACACAATCAATATTACGTTTTGGGTCACCGGATTCGTGTTCGTTGCCGTCAACCTCTTTCTGGCCTACGCGGTGATAAAATACCGGGCCAAAGACGGCGCGAAAGCAGTCTACGAGCCGGAAAACAGCAAGCTCGAAACATGGCTTACTATCTTCACGACCGTTGGTGTTGTCGCCATGCTGGCGCCCGGTCTGTTTGTCTGGGCGAAGTTCGTCGACGTGCCCGATAATGCCATTGACGTTGAAGCGATCGGTCAGCAATGGCACTGGAGTTATCGTTTGCCGGGAGCGGACGGCGAGTTCGGTAACGCCGACGGCAGACTGATTACATCCGCAAACCCCTTCGGCCTGGACGCGGACGACCCGCTGGGCCAGGACGATATTCTGGTCAACAACGCGGAAGTCCATCTACCGCTCGACGTACCGGTCAAGCTGAATCTGCGTTCCAAAGATGTGCTGCACAATTTCACCGTCGCCCAGTTCCGCGTCAAGATGGACATGGTTCCCGGCATGGAAACGCACATGTGGTTTACGCCGACGGTTGTCGGACGCTATGAGGTGCTTTGTGAAGAGTTGTGTGGTGTAGCGCACTACACAATGCGCGGTGCGGTGATTGTCGAAGAGCAGGCGGCTTTTGACGCCTGGGTAGCGCGGCAACCGACTTTCGCCGACACGCAGGCGGCGGTGGCCGGCAATGCGGCGGTCGGAGCCGGGCAGTATGCGGTTTGCGCTGCTTGTCACGGCCAACAGGGCGAAGGACAGCTTGCGCTGAACGCGCCAAAATTAGCCGGGCAGAGTCCGTGGTATCTGAAGCGACAATTGCAGAACTACAAGGGCGGTTTACGTGGCGTTCATGAAGACGATGTCTTTGGTCGGCAGATGGCACCGATGGCTGCGACGCTGGTAAACGATGCGGCGATCGACAATGTCATTGCACATATTCAATCGTTGCCCGACAACCCGGCGGCGAAGACAATCGAAGGCGATGTGGCCGCGGGTGCGAAGAACTACGCCATATGTGCTTATTGTCACGGTCCGGACGGGCAAGGTTACGAGCACATGAATGCGCCACGAGTGGCCGGGATGACCGATTGGTACATCAAGTCGCAATTGGAAAATTTCCGGAACGGCGTTCGCGGGGCACACCCGGGTGATTTTGACGGCAAGCAGATGGGCTACATGGCCAAAACACTGCACAACGAGAAGGCAGTGAACGACCTGATTGCGTATATCAATTCGCTTTAGCGATGACCGTGCACTCAGGAAACAAGACATTGACGATTAAGATAGCAATAAGGGGAGCCTGATGGCCTACGTTGCAATAGCGGACCGGGATCACGAGCAGGAACACCACGATCCGCAAACGTTTATTACGAAGTATGTCTGGAGCCAGGACCATAAGGTCATTGCCATCCAGTATGGGGTAGTTGCGATATTCGTTGGCCTGATAGCGATGGGTCTGTCGGTAATGATGCGTTTGCAGCTTGGTTTCCCTGACAGCTTTGAATTGATACGCCCGGAAAATTACTATCAGTTCGTGACCATGCACGGAATGATCATGGTGGTGTATTTGCTGACAGCGCTGTTCCTGGGCGGTTTCGGTAACTACCTCATCCCGCTCATGTGTGGCTCAAGGGACATGGTCTTCCCGTTCCTGAACATGCTGAGTTTCTGGTTTTATTTGCTCTCCGTCATTATCCTGCTGGCCAGTTTCTTTGTGCCTGGCGGTGCGACCGGTGCTGGTTGGACGCTGTACCCACCACAAGCAATCGCAGCGGGTACACCCGGTGTCGACTGGGGTATTTTGTTGATGCTCGGATCTCTGGCCGTGTTTATCGTGGCCTTCACCATGGGCGGCCTGAACTATGTAACCACTGTCCTGCAGGCGCGTTGCAAAGGCATGACACTGATGAGGATGCCGCTGTCGGTCTGGGGCATTTTCATGGCGACCATCCTGGGTCTGCTGGCTTTTCCGGCGTTGCTTGTCAGCGCGGTGATGATGCTGCTGGACAAACTTGTCCTTACCAGTTTCTTTATGCCGGCGATCATTTCGGCGGGCGAGCAGCTGAGCTATAGCGGCGGTACGCCCATACTGTTCCAGCATCTGTTCTGGTTTTTCGGTCACCCCGAAGTGTATATCGTCGCTTTGCCGGCATTTGGTATCGTATCCGATGTCCTGGCGACGCACGCGAGAAAAAACATTTTCGGTTATCGCATGATGGTCTGGGCGATTCTGGCTATCGGTGGTTTGAGCTTTATCGTCTGGGCGCATCACATGTATGTCAGTGGCATGAACCCTTACTTCGGCTTCTTTTTTGCTACAACAACGCTGGTTATCGCTGTACCAACGGCACTCAAGGTTTACAACTGGGTTTTGACCTTGTGGCAGGGCAATATTCACCTGCGCGTCCCGATGCTGTTTGCCATCGCGTTTATCTTTACCTTTATTCACGGCGGCTTGACGGGGCTCTTCCTGGGCAATGTAGTGGTCGATCTTCCTTTGTCCGATACCTATTTTGTCGTGGCGCACTTTCATATGGTGATGGGCGTATCTCCCGTACTGGTTGTGTTTGCGGGCATTTACCACTGGTTCCCGAAGATCACCGGCAAAATGTTCAACGAGACGTTGGGGCGCTGGCATTTCTGGCTGACATTCCTCGGCACCTACTCGATATACCTGCCAATGCACTACCTGGGATTCCTCGGCGTTCCGCGTCGCTACTACGCCATGGGCAACACTGACTTCATGCCGGCGTCGGCGCAAACCCTCAATGCGACCATGACAGTCGCCGCTATCATCGTTGCACTGGCACAGTTCATCTTCCTGTATAACGTGATTGTCAGTCTGCGTAGCGGCAAGAAAGCGGGCAGCAATCCGTGGGGCGCGACGACGCTGGAATGGCAGACACCGGATACGCCGCCGAAACACGGTAACTGGGGGCATTCGCTGCCGGAAGTTCATCGTTGGGCGTACGACTACAGCGTGCCGGGACAGGAGCAGGATTTCACGCCGCAGACCGTACCTGCCAGCGAAGTCCCTGTTGGCAGAGATCATGGAGTGACGCACGAGTGACAGTCACACTCATCTTCCTCGCGGTGATCATGGTCACCGTCATTGTATGGCTGTTGAGGCAGACGTTAAACGTCCAACCGTGGGTATCTGATGCGGCGGCTGACGCCGTTTCCGGCGCGTCATTACCAACGCATACGAAGACGATCGGACTGACGACGTTTCTTGCGGTTGCAACATCACTGTTTGCGTTGTTCGTCAGCGCTTATACCTTGCGTATGCAAATGGTTGACTGGCGGCCACTGCCGGAACCTAATCTTCTGTGGATCAATACAGGATTTCTGGTGCTTGCCAGCGTGGCTTACCAATGGACCCGGGGTCGGGCTATCAAGGGTCACAACTCAGCGGTAAAAATTGGCCTGCTGGTTTCCGGAATCCTGTCAATATTGTTCCTGGTCGGACAGCTTATTGCGTGGCGCGAGCTCAGCGGAGCGGGCTACTATCTGTCGAGCAATCCGGCGAATGCATTTTTCTACCTCCTGACCGCGGTGCATGGAATCCACCTTCTGGGTGGCCTGTATGTGTGGGCACGTTCAACGGTTAAAGCCTGGTTTGGCGTCGACACAGAGGCGGTCAGACTCAGCATTGAATTGTGTACGGTGTACTGGCACTTCCTGCTGCTTGTTTGGGTCGTGCTCTTTGGTTTGCTTTTAGCCACTTGATTAAGGATCGGAATTTATGTCGGAAGCTGCAATGACGAGTACGGGAGAGGTGTTGCCGAATGGTTTGAAGGGGGTCGTGGAAGACTTCTCTGCAGACAAGCAGGCCTTCCACGTGCCCTGGGGCAAGGCCATGATGTGGATCTTCCTCCTGAGCGATACCTTTATTTTCAGTTGCTTCCTGATTTCGTACATGACCGTACGTATATCCGCAACCGACCCCTGGCCAATACCCAGTGAGGTTTTCGCACTAAGTTTCGGCGGTGACCCGATCCCGCTGGTGCTTATCGCGATCATGACGTTCATTCTGATTACCTCCAGTGGCACGATGGCTCTGGCGGTTAATATGGGTTACCGCAAGAATCGTAAACTGACGTTCTGGCTGATGATTGCGACGGCGCTGCTCGGCGCTTCATTTGTGGGTATGCAGGCATTTGAGTGGACCAAGCTGATCGTAGACGAAGGCGTGCGTCCCTGGGGTAATCCCATGGGGGCGGCGCAGTTCGGTTCAAGCTTTTTCATGATCACTGGATTCCACGGCTTGCACGTATCCGCCGGCGTTATTTACCTGCTGGTTGTCGCCTTCCGTGTCAAAAACGGTTTCTACGAAAGACGTGGCGGTAACTACGAAATTGTCGAGATTGTGGGTCTCTACTGGCATTTCGTCGATCTGGTCTGGGTATTCATTTTCGCATTCTTCTATCTTTGGTAACGGCTGGCAGGAGTTAATCGGTATGGCGAGTTCTGAAGGACAACAGCATCCACTGACAATCTATTTCTGGATCTGGGGATTGCTGTTCGTGGTTAGCGGCTTTTCCTACATGGTCGACTATCTGCAATTGCAAGGCGCGCTGCGCTGGACGTTGATTATCGTGTTCATGTTCGTGAAAGCCGGTTTCATTGTTGGAATTTTCATGCATATGACCTGGGAGCGGATGGCATTGAAGGCGGCGATACTGTTGCCGCCGATTGCCATATTGATTTTTATTGCCTTGATGTCGATAGAGGCCGATTACACTTTTCTGACACGGATTGAGTTTTTTGGTGAAAGCGATTTTGTGGTGGAGCCAGTGCACCACTGAAGCAATTAAACGAAGCAGAGAAACCCGGCCATTGTGCCGGGTTTTTTTTGTCCGTTTGTCCTGTTCATACGTTCCTGGTCAACTTCGGTTCTACCGTTTCGAGGTTGCTTGCATTAGACTGGATGTCCATCGTTGGGGTATTTCTTACCGGCAGGTGCAGGAAAATGACGCGAGCAGTAATTTTGGTGTTGGACTCCCTGGGCATTGGGGCGACGGCCGACGCGGATGATTTTGGTGATGTAGGGGCGAATACGCTCGGTAGCATTGTTCGTGAGCGGGCTGTGACTAAACCGCTGGAGTTGCCGAATTTGTCCAGGCTTGGGCTCTTTCACGCCGCTGCCGAGAGTTCTGCAGATTTTCCCGGCAGACGAATAGACGACGCGGAGGTGACCGGGGCCTACGGCTTCGCGAAAGAGTTGAGCAGCGGCAAAGATACTCCGAGTGGGCACTGGGAGATTGCTGGTGTGCCGGTGCTTTTCGACTGGGGATATTTCACCGAGAAGACGGATACGTTTCCAGCCGACTTGCTGAGCAAACTGATTGAGCGGGGCAATTTACCGGGCGTGCTGGGGAACTGTCATGCATCCGGTACAACGATTATCGCTGAGTTGGGCGAGGAGCATATGCAGACAGGCAAGCCGATCGTTTATGCTTCGGCGGACAGTGTTTTTCAGGTCGCCTGCCATGAGGAAACGTTCGGTCTCGATCGATTGTATGAGCTGTGTGATATCGCTCGTGAATTGGTGGATGAATACAACATCGGTCGTGTTATCGCGAGACCGTTCGTTGGTGCGCATGCAGCCGAGTTCGAGAGAACCGGAAATCGCAAGGATCTGACGGTTCTGCCGCCAGCTCCGACCGTTCTGGACAAGCTTGTCGCCAGTGGTGGTGAGGTGATCAGTGTCGGCAAGATCGCCGATATTTATGCGCACCAGGGAATTACGAAAAAAATCAAGGCGACCGGCAATGCTGCGTTGTTTGACGCAACCCTGGATGCGATTCGGTCTGCGCCCGATCGATCCATCGTGTTTACCAATTTCGTTGATTTCGACATGTTGTACGGGCACCGCCGGGACGTCGAAGGATATGCAACGGCATTGGAGTATTTTGATCGGCGATTACCGGAGTTGGCCGATCTATTGGCGACAGATGACCTGCTCATTCTGACCGCGGATCACGGCTGCGACCCGACCTGGCCGGGAACCGATCATACGCGCGAGCACATTCCCGTTCTCGTGTCCGGTGGCGGCGTTCAACCGGGTTCGCTGGGTCTGCGTGAGTCATTTGCCGACATCGGCCAGAGTCTGGCACGATTCTTCGAGCTCTCGCCGATGGATTACGGTACAAGCTTCATTGCGGAGCGCTGAGTCTGTTTTTCGGCCGAAGTGCTATGACGCGTATTTTCAAAAAATCGTGTTTGCCGCTGGTTTTCGTTTTGTTACCTGCGGCCGCAGCATCAGCCGGCGACTTGCGGCCCTTTACCACTGATGGCTGCAGTTCGTTTCCGGACGGAACGTCTGAACATCACTCGTTGTGGTCGGAATGTTGCGTACATCATGACGTTGCGTACTGGAAGGGCGGTACCCGTATCGAAAGGCGAATAGCAGACGAGGCATTGGCGCAATGCGTTACGAGCGTCGGTAAACCGAAAACAGCCAGGATGATGCTGGCGGGCGTGCGCCTGGGTGGTACACCTTACCTGCCGACATCCTACCGCTGGGGCTACGGGTGGCCATATCCGCGGGGTTACAAAGCACTAACCGAAGAAGAACAGCGGCTGGTTAAGCGCCAGTTGGACGCTCAGGAGGAAATGCTCGAAAAGACTCTTGAGAAGATCCGCAGTGAAAACAAATAGGGTGAAGTTTTCCGGCGTTACCAGCATGATTGGATTGCGTTCTTTCGCATCGTTTGACAGGAGAGTGCAGACACTCCTGAGGTTGCGAACGAGATAATCCTCGGCAACTACGCCTGACTGTAGAAATTGGTCGTCACGTCATCCGTCGGAAACATCAACTCGACTTTCAATTCGCTCATCGCGACATCCTGCACATTGCTAAGCTGCGAAAAAATTGAAAAGAAGGATAAGACTGTACTACCCACTCGAATTCTCACTGGCAATACAGGCTGCTCGGCGTGAATGTTGACCGCTTCGCCGGCAGGGATTAAACAGGTCAATAACTGGTTTTCCAGTTCCTCAAGCCGCTCAGAGCCGTTCAATATACTGATGTCGTAACGCAACCGCGTTAAGACGATTGACACTTGTTCGTGAAAATTCACGATTTTCGATGTATCCGGATTATCGGAAATCAGTGCTTCGATCAGGTTTCGATGTTTGGCATACCCTAGTCCGGACAACAGTTCTTTTGCAGAGTCGTTCGCGTTGACGACATCCCACTCCTGATTAAGAACGATTGCAGGATACGGCATGTGATTCGTAATCATCGATTCGATGGCGCTAAACACGGGTTTCAAATCATCATGATCGGTCGATAGTTCCCGATAGACGGGTGCATAACCTGCCGCATGCAACGCCCTGTTTACCTCCCGTTTAGGTAAAAACAGAAAGTCCCCGATTTTGAGAATCATCTCCCTGCTGGGCATGGATCGCCCGGTTTCCAGGAAACTAATGTGCTTGGCGGAAACCCCGGATTCTACTGAAAGCTGAAGCTGGCTATATCGTTTTTGCTTACGCCACTCTCTCAGAATGTTGCCGATAGAACTCCCCATATATCGATCTTCCTCCGTTAGTTCGTGCCGTTGTTTACCTGCAAGGTAATTGTCTGGCATTACATCATAAATTAAGATTCGTGTTTCTGTTTCCGGAGTTAGATATGTCGCTAAATACGCGAGCGAATTTCTTGATGGTTGTTTCCATCGTTTTTGTTATTTATTCACTCTTATGGGCGCTCGCGCCGTTTTCCGGCATAAATATCCCGGCTCGGCTCATTATTGACTTTGCAGACTGGCCTATGGGGAATTTCGATGTGCCACTTGATAGAAACACAATGTGGTTATCCGCCATCGGTGCAGGGCTTTTAGCAGCGGTTTCGGTGTTTCTTGGAGGCATTGTCGTTCCGGCGATAAAAGCTCGGGATACCCGTACTACCAACGTGACGATACTGGCAATGGGTCTATGGTACGTCATTGATAGTGCCGGATCGTTTGCCGCAGGAGTCAACTCCAACGTATTTTTCAATTCGATCTTTCTCGCACTGGTTCTGATTCCTATCGTGGGTATCGAAAAAAGCGACGCTAATTGAAGAGACAACCATCCGATAACACGGCCCTGTCAGGAGGGTGCGTTAGAACGATAGCGGGCAAATCCTGGCAGACAACGGTTGCTCACTCGGACCAAACGGCATACTCACTACCGCAGGGGTCGGAAAAATGGAAGCGGCTTCCTCCGGGGAAGGAGAATATCGGCTTCAGTATTTTGCCGCCTGCATTTTCGATTTTCAATTGAGTTGCTTCGAGATCATCGCTGTAAAATACGACGAGCACACTGCCGGTTTCCGTTGTTGCCCTAAGATCGGACTTGAAGAAGCCGCCATCAAGACCCTCATCCGAGAAGGCGATATAGTCCGGGCCATAGTCCGCAAAAGACCAGTTGAATACTTCGCCAAAGAAACGTTTCGTCTGTTGCAGATTTCCAGAAGGAAATTCGAGATAGTTGATTTTTTCATGCTCGTTCATATTCGCGTTTCCAGTTAATTGAGCCGCACATACGATACAGCGTTACTGATCTGCTGGTGGTCGATCTGCGTCCGTCAAATCGCATACAGGATATGTAGTTCACCATTCTATTACCAGCATCTGCAGCCACCGGCAAGGATGTTCGGTCCGGCGGCATGGGCGGTAGCCAAAGCAAGCGAGAACGGAGCCAGTGTATCCTCGGCATCTTCGCGATTCGCCAGCACGAAGATTGAGAGGCCTGTATCAGAAAATGGCATATAAGCCGTACCTGCGTAACCGCCATGACTAAGAATGCGCTGCCTGTTCAGCGTCCCTTGCCGATGCTGGAGTCGATCGTCTCATACAGGATATCCTGAAAACGCATCCTCACCGGCCTACTCCAGCATTGATATTCCCTGTTGGGTGGATATCACTTTCGCAAACTCGCATTGAAGATTGGCTGCGGTAACTCGCATTATTTCATCGGCCGGAATCATTGAGCCATCAACTGCTTTTCTATCAAAAGTATAGGTCGCATCAATGATGAAGAACACGCCAAAACCCAAATTGCCCGCCATACGTGCTGTCGTTTCACAGCAATGATTTGTAGTAACTCCGCAAATGGCGAGATCCTTAATTTCTTGCCGATCAAGCCATTCATGAAGATCCGGTTCTCCGTAGAATGCTGAATTGACCGTTTTCCTGACCAAAAGATCGGGACGGCCGGAAATACATGGTTTAAAGTCATTTCCAGGCGCATCAGGGCGCAATGGTGAAGTGTCTTCGATTGAATCGTGTCGCACAAAAACGATCGGCTGACCGCTCCTTCTCCACCTGTCGATAAGAGTGGAAATATTGTTTTCACATTCCGGATTGTTGCGCGGACCCCAATATGAGGTGTCGTCAAAGCCTTTTTGTACGTCGACGACGATAAGGGCAACCCGGGCGAGTGGAATTTGCGGCATAAAAGGACTTTCCTATGATTCATAGACTCGGCGATGACTCTGGACGAAGTGCGCAGCGGCACAACCTGCAACCAACAGTACTCACAGTCTGTTGAAAAACCATCCACGGTATTTTCGACACCACAATTTCAATGGCTTGCAGCCATCAAAAATGTGTACATCCCCGCACCGTACGCAACCTGTCGAAAAATGGTGTTTTTCAACGGGCGGCTAGAACAACCAGCGTATTCAGCGGAGTTCATAAGTCACTGGATGGATAGCAACATGATACATTCAGAAGAAAGCAAAAACCAAACACGGCCAAAATCCATCCAGCTCGAATTTCCGCCAATTCGGAGGTTACCGGCAATTTGCCCTTCCTCAGGACTCAATATTTCTACTGCGAATCACACTGAATTCAAAACACGTACGTCGGGATCATGGTACGCAGAAATACTGGAGCAGGTTGTCGGCGCCAGGTTACGTTGCCCTGCGAAGTTCTGCCATCGCTGACGATATAACGCGAGTCGCCGATCTCATTAGCAGTACCACCAGACACAATGCAACCACGACGTCGGGCCAACCGGAATGGGTAATCCAAACTGCACCAGCTGCCAGGAAAACCGATATATTCGATGCAATGTCGTTTCGCGAACACTCCCATACTGAGCTCATATTCACATCATCATCGCGGTGCCGCCATAGAACGAAAAGACAAACAGAGTTTGCCGCCAGACCGAGAAGACTAAAAATGCCCATGATTTCAAACACAGGGATACTCGGAACAAAAAGCTTGTAAACAATCTGACCAGCCACAACGAGAGCCGCGAGGAGTATTAAGCCACCCTTAAACAGGGCTACTTTCGCCTTGACGTGTGGGCCCCTCGAAACAGCGAAAAGACTGAGGCCATATGTCAAAGCGTCGCCAAGATTGTCAAGACTGTCGGCTAGCAGGGCGATTGTATTGCCATAGAGCGCTGCGGCACCAATTACAAAAAACATAACGATGTTGATCCCGAGTACGACTAACAGCGTTCCTCGTTGCCTTTCTCGCAGTTGATCCAGAGTGCAATCCTGATCGCAACATCCATTCATAATTTCGTAAACCTGATACCCTTGATCAGCGGTGCGCTGGTTCAGTTAGCGTGGCGAACGAAATAAGTTGCCTCGTCCGCTGGCAATTGTAGTAGACGTAGAGCTCGTCGCACCGCCCGCTGATGAGTCCGGTCACTCCAGAAAACCCTTCAGACGTTCCCGGACTAAACAGGTCCATCCGGCTACGCCGTTTTCGCGGCTGAAAACGGGATTGTCCGGCGGAAACGTTTCACTACCCTTGTGAGTGAACACCAGTTTCGTACCGCCGGGCGTTTCCGTGAGCTCCCAAATGACCGATGACTCGCCGGGGTAACCTTCGTATCGCCAGTCATAGACGATTCTTCGCTCTGAAACCACCTCGGTCACTTTCCATTGGTGCCGGTAGTTTTGACCTTCGCAGAGTACATCGAACTGAGTTTCGAAGCCGACTTCAGGTTTGAAGTCGATCATTGGCTCGAAGAACCACCGGCGCATTTGATGCTTGTCGGTAATCGCTCTCCAAACGACCGCGATTGGCACGTTGAATGTTTGTTCCACGACAATAGGGTCTGTGTTCATAGGCGTAGGATTCTCCTGCAATCTAAGCAGCGGCCGGCGATACTCCGATCCAGCGTTGCAGATGCGAATCGCACACGCTGGTCAGGCATTGGCCTGCCATTGCTGCGCATGAGGTTCAATATTTCCAAATGTAAGGGCAACAAAGGCCAAACATCGCCTACACGTCCCTGTTGAAATACCGCTAAGGAAATCCAATAGGTTCGAG